>DASRHP010000012.1:0-600000 GCA_035650475.1 Candidatus Binataceae bacterium | reverse complement strand
TCGACCATCAGGCCGCCCGCCCCGGTCGGGTTGTCGCGCTGGCCAGCGCCGACGTGGGTCAGCGCGGAAGCGTCGCTGCCGGCCCGTTGGCGCAGCTTATCAGCGTCGGCACCGCCCCGGCCTCGCAGATACCCACCAGCAATCAACTGCCTTTCGCGCTGGACGGACGGCCGGAGGACCTGCACGAGGCCGAACTGCGGCTGGCGCGCGCTCTGCGCCATGAAACCGCGGCCAAGGACGCACCGATGGCGCGCTGGCTGGACCGCCGGCTCTCCTGGCGGATCAGCTATCGGCTGGCGCACACCGCAATCACACCCAACCAGGTGACGCTCGCCAATAGCATGCTCGGTCTGCTCAGCGCGTGGCTGTTCGCTGTAACCAGCTACGGGACCCACGTAGCCGCCGCAGTACTGTTCCTGATTTCGACGACCTTCGACGGGGTGGATGGCGAGCTGGCACGGCTTAAGATGGCAGAGACGCGCTTTGGCGCGTGGCTCGACATCGTGACCGACAACATCGTGCACGTCGCAGTGTTCAGTGGACTGGTCGCGGGATGCTATCGAGCCAGCGGCAGCCGGGCTTACCTGTATCTCCTGGTCATCCTGTTGCTGGGGTTTGCGCTGACAGCGGTCGCGGTATGGCGCGCCACACAGGTCAGCGGCGCCGAGGCTGAGCACTGGATCGCGCGGGTCGAGCAAATTACCGGGCGCGACTTCGCCTATTTGCTGGTCGTACTGGCTCTGTTCGACCGTCTGTATCTCTTCGTCTGGGGCGCCGCGTTCGGCACTTACGTCTTTACGTTCGTCCTGTGGCGGTTGACGACCCGCCGATGGGGACGAAGCGGGTTTGAGGGGAAGCCGGCCTGAACGGCGGCTACGGAGGAAGCGTGAAAAAACCGCGTATTCTGCTGATCCAGCCGACCACGATCCATCTCGACGGCACTCCGCACAAGACGCGCTGGCGGTTGATCATGGGGCTGATGATTCCGCTGATGGCGGGGCTGACGCCGCCCGATTTCGATGTAACCCTGTGCGACGAGCGGCTGGAGGACCTCGACTTCGACGCCGGATGGGACCTGGTAGGGATGACCACCACCATCGGCGCCTCGCTGCGCGCCTACCAGCTCGGCGACGAGTTTCGCAAACGCGGCGTCCCGGTCGTGATGGGCGGCTTCCATGCCACCCTCCAGACCGAGGAGGCGCTCAAACACGCCGACGCCGTAGTCCAAGGCGAAGCCGACCTGGTGTGGGAGCCGCTGTTGCGCGACTGGCAGGACGGCAAGCTCAAGCAGGTTTACAAGGCCGATAAGCTGCACGACCTCAAGGGGTTGCCGCGCCCGCGCCACGAGCTGCTCAAGCTCAACCGCTACCTGTTCAAGGCGGTGCCGGTGCAGGCGAGCCGCGGATGCCCTTATCGCTGCTCGTTTTGCGAGATTCCGGTCTTCTACAGCGGCAGCTACCGCACCCGCCCGGTCGGCGACATCGTCGAGGAGATCAAACAGGTCATCAATGTCACCGGCTTTCGCCGCTTCCAGTTCATCGACGACCAGATCACCGGCAAGCATAAGTTCGCGCGCGAGCTCTTCCGCGCGCTCATCCCGCTCAACATCCGCTTCTCCTGTCTGTGGACGATCAACTCCAACCACGACGAGGAGCTGCTCGAGCTGGCGGCCAAGGCGGGCGTGTTCCACGTCAACATCGGAGTCGAATCGATAAGCCAGGACAGCCTGCTCTCGATGAGCAAGATTCAGAACCACGTCAAGGAGTATAAGAAGCTGCTCAAGCGGCTCGAGCACTACGGCATTTACTACTCGCTCAACTTCCTCTTCGGCCTCGAGGAGGACCATCCGGGCATCTTCGACGACACCCTGCGTTTCCTCCACGAGGTCAAGGCGCCAGAGGCCTTCTTCAACACCGTCACTCCGCGCAAGGGCACCCCGATGCGCGAGAAGCTGGAACAGGAAGGCCGCGTCATCATCCCCGACGCCGACATGTACACCAACAACTTCCGTTGCATGTTCGTGCCCAACAAGCTCTCGCCGCAGCAGGTCGAGGAAGGGGTCTGGCGCTGCACCAAGGAGTTCTACTCGTTCAAGTCGATGTTCAAGCGGCTGCTGATGCCGCCGGGCAAGTTCACCTGGCAGGGGCTGACCGAGAACATGCTGTTCTGGTACGGCGCCAAGCGCCAGATCGACCCGGTGGACTACTACTGAGCCGCGCGCGGCGCGCGCCTGAAGGTCACGGCGCGACCTTCAGGCGCGCGCGTAGCCGGCGGCCGGCGGGAAGGCGCGGGACGCGAGCGGGCGAGTCGGCAGTTCGCGTTCCGCGTGTTTTTCTGCCTCGCTAGCGCCGCGCGGGCGGCTCGGTCAAACGCCGAGGCGCGTCTTTCGGGTTGAACGGCGCACATACGCCGCGCGTTTCGCTTGATCGCGAAACGCCTTCTCTGCTTTCAAAGGAAGTTGTCCGCTTTCGGTTGGGGGACCGGAAGGATGGCAGGAAATGGTTCAGCTTTGCAGGCTCGTTCTCGCCGCCGCGCTCTGCGCGTTGGTGGCCACGCCGGGCGCCTTCGCCGATGACCCGGCGATCGCGCCGGGCACCGTGATCACCACGCAAAACTGGCGCAGCTACGAGAAGTTCATGCCCGACAGCATGGCCGCGCTGTTCTCGGGCCAGTACTTCTGGAAGATCCCCGACGGCGCGCAGATGGTCGTCGGTCCGACCAACGACCATCCATTGCCCAAACCCTATCTCGAAGCGACCGAGAAGTACGCGGGACAGGTCAGGATGGTCCCGCTGCCCAACGGCAGCTTCAATCTCACAGGCTATGTAGCCGGCATTCCGTTTCCCCATCCCGCCGGCCCCAGCGCCGGATGGCAGGTGCTCGCGGACCTATGGTACCGCTACATGCCGCACCTGATCGTCTCGACGCCTGCCAACATGAGCTCGGACTGCGCGATGAACCAGTTCGGCAACATCTCGTGCAACCGCGAGATCTTCGTTGACCGCACGCTCAAGCATGTCGTCGATCCAGGCTACCCGATGGTCACGCCGGGCGCGGGCGACATGGACTACACCGCGTGGAACATGATCGAGGAGCCCGAGGAGGCCAAATACACCGCGGGCCTGACGATCATCTACAGCGACCTGACCCGCCTGCAGGACGTTTACGAATTCACGCCCGCGCTGCGCCGCGCGATCCAGGTCAGCTCCGCTGCGCGCTGCCTGCAGGGCAAGGGCGACGTGACCCGCGACGACTTCCGCTACGGCTTCAACGGCAACATCACCGAGTTCACCGCCAAGCTGCTCGGCCAGCGGCGCATCCTGGCGCTCAACAACATCAACGGCGACACCGGCAAGTTTCCCGAGCAGTACGAGATGCCGCTCGGATGGCCCAAGCCGTCGTGGGGCAAGTGGGAATTGCGCGACGTTTATGTGATCGACGTGCGCAAGGTGCCGTCGAGAGCCGGCGGCTACTGCTACGGCAAGCGCATCATCTACGTTGACAAGAACAGTTTCGTCCCTCTGTGGGAGGACCTCTACGACGCGCAGCGGAAGCTGTGGAAGGCGTTCGCGATCTTCCCAGTCGCGATGGAAGTGCCTGGGGTGGGCGTGCAGGACTTCGCCGGCACCCAGACCGACGTCTTCTGGGATCTCCAGCGCAACCATGCGACCTTCTTCTACAGCACCGACGCCGACGGTCACGGCGCCTACGTCAACCAGCAGGTCCCCAAGGAATACGACAACCTCAAGAAGTACTCGACCCCCGGCGGTCTCAACCAGATTTTCCGGTAGAGAGAAAAGAATGGCCCAGCTAAACGACAGCCAGATTGCGATCCGCGACATGACCCGCGAGTTCGTGCGTCGCGAGATCGCGCCGTTCGCCGCCCAATGGGATCGCACGGCGACCGTGCCGCTGGATACGGTCCGCAGAATCGGGGCGCTCGGGCTGTTCGGGGTATGTGTGCCTGCGCGATGGGGCGGCGCCGGCGCCGACTTCATCTCCTACGTCCTGGCGACCGAAGAGCTGGCCTATGGCGATGCCGGCATCTGCAACCTCGTTAACGCCACCAACTCGTTCTGCTTCAAGGTCCGCGACTTCGGCACCGACCAGCAGAAAGAGCGCTTCCTTCGTCCGGTCGCAAGCGGCCGGCAGATCGCGTGCATGCTCCTGACCGAACCGCAAGCCGGCTCCGACGCCGCCAACCTGCGCACTCGCGCGGCGCGCCGCGGCGATCGCTGGGTCCTCAACGGCGCTAAGTCGCTGATAACCGGCGGTCGCTCTGCCGACGTCGCGGTCGCGCTCGCGCTGAGCGATCCCGCCGCCGGCAAGCGCGGAATTTCGGCCTTCCTACTGCACACGGCGTCGCCGGGCTACCGCGTGGTGCGCGTCGAGCACAAGCTCGGCCATCGGACCAACGACACCTGCCAGATCGCGCTCGAGGAGCTCGAAGTCGACGCCGACGACATGTTAGGGCCGCCGGGCGCGGGGCTGAAGGTGGCGCTCGAAGCGCTCGACAGCGCACGCATCGGCGTCGCCGCCCAATCGGTGGGCGTGGCGCGCGCCGCCTTCGACGCCGCCCTGGCTTACGCGCGCGAGCGGGAAACCTTCGGCAAAAAGCTGACCGAGCACCAGGCGATCGCGTTCAGGCTCGCCGAGATGGCGACCGAGATCGAGGTCACGCGTCAGATGTATCTGCATGCGGCCGCGCTCAAGGAGCGGCGCGCGCGCTGTATCAAGGAAGCCTCGATGGCGAAGCTGTTCGGCGCGCAGATGTGCGAGCGGGTGTGCTCGGCGGCGATCCAGATCCACGGCGGCTACGGCTTCATCAACGACTACCCGGTCGAAAAACTCTACCGCGACGCCCGCGTCTTCCAGATCTACGACGGCACCAACGAGGTGCAAAAGATGCTGATTTCCCGCGAGCTCATCGCCGGCCACTGAGCCCGGTCGCGGCGCAGGCCGGGGCCTGTAACCCCTGCGCATATCGCTTCTTTGCCCCGTCCCTGTGCTAAAAGCGCTGTGTCGGCGGCATCGCGCCCTCGCGCGGCCCTCGCCGCGCGGCCCGCCCGCCGCCGACGCGGAGGTCTGCGATGGCCAAGCTCATCCGGGCGATCGAAACCAAGCTTATCCATGCGGGCGAGCCCGAGCCGCTGCTTGGCGGCGCAGTCGCGATGCCGATCTTCCAATCGGCGACCTTCGCCTACCGCGGCGAGCGCAGTTACCACGACCTGCGCTATATCAGGCTCAGCAACACCCCCAATCACGAAGCGCTCCATGAGAAGCTCGCCGCGCTGGAGAACGCCGAGGCGGCGCTGGTGACGGCGAGCGGGATGGCGGCGATCTCGGCCACGCTGCTCGCGCTGCTCGCAAGCGGCGACCGCCTGCTCGCGCAGGACTGCCTCTATGGCGGCACCCACGACCTCCTGACCGCCGACCTTCCCGCGCTCGGCATCGCAACCGACTTCATCGATCCCAACGATCCCGCCTCGTGGCGCGAGCGCCTTACCCCGCGCACGCGCGCGATTTACGTCGAGACGATCTCGAATCCGCTGATGGGCGTAGCGGACCTGCGCGCGGCGGTCGAGTTTGCGGCCGAGCATTCGCTGGTGTCGATCATCGACAACACTTTCGCAAGCCCGATCAATTTCCGGCCTGCCGAGCTTGGCTTCGACCTTTCAATCCACAGCGGCACCAAGTATCTCAACGGCCATTCCGACATCGTGGCCGGCGCGGTGATCGGACGCGCCGACCTCGTACGCTCGGTCACCCATCGCTTGAACCATCTGGGCGGCGTGCTCGACCCGCACGCCTGCTTCCTGCTCCATCGCGGGCTTAAGACACTGGCCGTGCGCGTGCGCTATCAGAACGAAAGCGCGCTCAAGATCGCGCGCTTCCTGGAATCCCATCCCAAGGTGCGCAGGGTCAATTATCCGGGGCTGGAAGGCAACCCCGACCATCTGCGCGCCTGCGAGCTGCTCGACGGCTTCGGCGGAATGCTGAGCTTCGAGCTGAGCGGCGGAGTCGCCGCCGCCGACCGTTTTATCGAGACGGTCACGCTGCCGATTTCGGCGCCCAGCCTGGGCGGGGTTGAAAGCCTAATCACGCGCCCGGCCACAACCTCGCACTCCGGAATGTCGCCGCAGGAACGGGCGCAGGCCGGCATCGCAGAGGGCCTTATCCGGCTCTCGGTCGGATTGGAAGCCACGGACGATCTGGTCGAGGACTTCGCGCGCGCCCTGGACGCCTGCTGAAGCGCGGGTCGGGCGCCAACCTTGGCGCCAAAAAAAAAGCGTCGCGCGTATTTGCGCAAATTGGTAGGATATAACGGTTTTTCGCCTAAGCTCTGAGACCCGTCGCTCGTCGCGCCAGCAGCACCATGGCCGTCAGCGCAACCGAACCTGCCGCCTCGACAGCCACAACCGAACCGTCGGCCACGACCGCGATGCGGCCGCCGCCGGCGGCGGAAGCTCGCGACTTTTCGGAAAGCGATTGGATTGTGCGGCTGCGCTTGATGCGCACGGCCTTCGTACTGTTCGTCTGCTTCGAGCTTATCTACTTCTTGGTTGACATCGGTCCGACGCCCGCCCTCGGGTTGCACTCGGTTACGCTGCTTATCGCCGCGCTCGTCCTCGCGGCCACGACTATGCGGTGGTTCGCGCGCCGCTGGCGCCCGATCGCGTTTGCAGCCCTGTCCCTGGCCTTCGCGCTGACAGCCGCGCTGACCCTGATGACCGGCAAAACCGAACCATTGCTGATCACTGTCGCGTTGGGCCTGGTTGGCACCGCGGCGACGATGCCATGGAGTACGATCTGCCAGGCAGCACTGACGATAACCGGTGCCGGGGCGATGGCGGTGCCGATGCTGGCGAGCCAGGTTCCGGCGGACCAAGCGGCCTATAGCTGGTTCGGGCTGCTGATCGCTGCCGCCCTCGGTCATTTCATCGTGGCCGCCGCCGAGCATCATCGCGCGGAGATTGCGCGCTGGGCGAAAAGCGTCCAAACGGGCCATGAGCAGCTTCGCCAGAGCGAATCGAAGCTGCGCAGGGTGCTCGAGGCCAGCGGCGACGCGATCTCGATCAACCGGCTGAGCGACGGCCGCTACCTCGACTTCAACCAGTGCTTCTGCGAGATCAGCGGCTACAAGCGGGAGGAAGCCCTCGGCCGCACCGCACTCGAGCTGGGCCTGTGGCTGGACCGCGATCAGCTCAGAACCTTTATGCGCCGCCTGCGTGCCGAGCGCCAGGTGCGCAACATGGAATGCATCTTTCACATGAAGGACGGCAGGGCCGTACCATACCTGCTCTCGGCTGCGCTGATGGAGCTGGACGGCGAGGAGTGCATCGTCGCTGCCGCGCGCAACATCAGCCAGCTCAAGCAGAGCGAGCAGGACCTGCGCAGCGCCTACCAAACGCTCGCGGCCCAGATCGAAACGCTCAACCATAGCCGCGAGCTGCTGCGCGCAGAAATCGCGCAGCGCGAAGCCGCTCAGCGCCGGATGGCCGAGAGCGAGGCCAGGTTCCGCCGCGTCTTCGAGAGCAGCCTCGACGCAATCTGCATCATCGACCTCGCCGGCTGGCGCATCCTTGACTGCAACAGCGACTTCTTCCGTATGGTCGAGCGCCGGCGCAAAGACGTCGTCGGCCACACGATAGCCGAGCTCGATGTCTGGATTTCGGAGCGCAGGCTGCGGGAAGTGACCGAGCTGGTGCTTTCGATGGGCGTCGTGCGCAACCTGGAAGTCGAGTTCCGCCGCCCCGGCGGCGGGACTACCCCCTGCCTGCTCTCGGCCGTGATTAGCGAGATCGACGGACGCCCGTGCCTGCTGGCCTTCTCACGCGACATCAGCCATCTCAAGCGCACCCAGCGCGAACTCATCGCCGCGCGCGAGGCCGCGCTGGCAGCCTCACAGGCCAAATCCGAGTTCCTCTCGAGCATGTCGCACGAGATCCGCACTCCGATGAATGCGATTCTGGGGATGGCGGACCTGCTGTGGGAAACCCCGCTCTCCGCCGAACAGCGCCGCTACCTGCACACGATGCGCGCCAACGGTGCGACCTTGCTCGCTCTGGTCGACGACGTTCTCGATCTCGCCAAGATCGAAAGCGGGCGGCTGGGCCTGGAGCGCTCGGAATTCAGCCTCGTCGAGCTCGCCGAGAGCGTGATGGAAACGCTCGGCATCCGCGCCCACGAAAAAGGGCTCGAGCTCGCACTGCACATTCGTCCCGGCGTTCCCACTGCGCTCGTCGGCGATCCACTGCGCCTGCGGCAGATCCTCGTCAACCTGGTGGGCAACGCGATCAAGTTCACCGAGCGCGGCGAAGTTGTCATCGCCATCGAAGTGGCCGCGCCGCCCGCAATAGCCGAGGCGACCGAGGCGGCCACCGTCGACGCGGACAACCGCGGCCCAAACGGTGCCGAGCCGGCCGCCAACCGCGTGCTCCTGCGCTTTGCGGTGCGCGACACCGGCATCGGAATACCCGCCGAGAAGCTGGAAACGATCTTCAGCAGCTTCACCCAGGGCGACTCGACGACCACCCGCAAGTACGGCGGCAGCGGCCTGGGCCTGGCGATCGTAAAGCGGCTGGTCGAGCTGAAGGGCGGACGGATAAGGGTCGAAAGTCGCCCTGGCGTCGGCAGCACCTTCAGCTTCATCGTGCCGTTCGACGTGCGGCCCGGGGCTCCCGCGGTTGAGCAGCTCGGCGCCGCGCACAGCCTCGCCGGTGCCCGTCTACTGATCGCGGACGGCACGCCGGCGGGCCGCGCAGTCGCCGCCGAGATGCTCGAGCTGGCGGGCGCCGCCGTCGATCAGGCGCCTGACGGCGCCGCGGCGATCGGGCAAATCGATCGGGCGCGCGCCGCCGGCCGCCCCTACGACGTCGTGCTGGCGGATTGCCGGATACCTGCCTCCGACGCGCTCGGCCATCACGTGCGCGCCGACGACGGCGAAGCACTGGTTGTGATGCTGACCGCCGATGATTTGCCGGCGCGGTTTGCGCGCCTGCGTGCCGCGGGATTCGGCGAAAGTCACCGCTGCCGGCACCTGTTCAAGCCGATCCGACGTGCCGAACTGCTGGCGGTGGTTGCCGCCGCCCGCGCGGGCGGACTATCCGAAGCGGCCTCACTCGGGTATCACGACGGCGGCGCCAACGGCGGCGGCGACTCATCCGAGGCACCGGCCCCGTCCGCGCCGCTGCCGGCGTCTGAAGGGGCTATGGCGCAAACCTGCGCGGTGCCGCTTCGGCGCCCGCGCCGGATTTTGCTGGCGGAGGATTCGTTCGACAACCGGCTTGTCATAGAGGGTTACCTGAGGAACACTCCCTATTCGCTGGATTACGCGGCCGACGGCAAGGCGGCGGTCCGCAAGGCAACCTCGGAGAGCTACGACGCGATCCTGATGGACCTCCAGATGCCGGTGATGGACGGGTACGCAGCGGTCTCCGAGATTCGCCGATGGGAGCGCGAGAATCATCGCTCGCCCACCCCGATCATCGCGCTGACCGCGTCGACCCATGAGGAGGCCGCGCGCAGGAGTCTGGAGATGGGATGCAACTCGCGTGTAACCAAGCCGGTCAAACGACCCACGCTGCTCAAAGCGCTCGACGATGCCCTCGAACCGCACGGCGCAGAGAAGGCCGCCACGCAGCCGGAAGCGCCCGCACAGCCCGGGCGCATCGCGCCCGGCTCGTCGTCGATCGGCGCGCCTTCATCCTTCGGCGGCGGCGACTGCGCCGACAGCGGCGAAATCCGGGGTCGGATCGTCGTACACGTCGACGACGACCTGCGCGACCTCGTCCCAGGTTTTCTCGCGCGCAAGCGCGATGACGCTGCGGCGGTGGTGGCCGCCGCCGAGCGCGGCGCGCGCGAAGCCGTCGCGCGCCTGGGGCACAAGCTCAAGGGCGAAGGCGGCGGCTTCGGACTCGAGGCAATAAGCGAAATCGGGCGCGGCCTCGAACGGGCCGCCGCCGGCGGCGACTTCGACGGCGCGCGCCGCCTGGCAGGTGAGCTTGTGGACTTCCTCGACCGCCTCCAAATCGTCTATCAGCCGATGGAGGAGTAGAGGCGGCGGCCCACTGCCCGCCGCGCCAGAACTCCCGCCGGGCCGCGCGCTCGGCGTCAGGCGGCGCTCAGAACTTCGCGTACCAGGGCGAGCGATGCGGGTTCTGAAGCTCGAAGTTTATCTGGAAGGCGCGCAACAACGTTCCCTCTTCGTGCTCGAGCGCGAGCTTGGCATCCTCGAGATCGACCTCGGCCTGGACCTGGTTGCCCTGCGCTGAGACCAGCTGTGACTGGAACTGCAAAAGGTCGTGTGTCGTCGCCATCCCGACTCGAAAACGCACTTCCTCGTCGTGCAGCGAGCGGGCGGCGAAGTAGGTTGCCGCGCGGGTGGCCCGCACGCGCTCGAGGTCGGCCTGCAGGTTGGCAAGCGCGGTCTGCACGGCGACCACGGCTTGCGAGATGTCGGCGCGGTATTGCATCCGGAGCTGCTCGTACTGCACGCGGGTCTGCGCCAGCACCGCGCGCGCGGCGGCGTTGTCCAGCGGGTACTCGAAATTCATCACTGCCGCGTAATTGTAGAAGCCGAAGCCGAACAGCCGGTTGAGCGCGTCGCCGTAGATTCCGCCGAAGGACAGCTTGTTGCCGGGCAGGCCCGAGGGCGAGATACAGTTGGTCTTGGCCGCGCCGCTGAAGCTCGTGATGCAATGGGCACTGCCGGCGGTTGAGTTGAGGCCGAACTGCGCGCCGAGGTTGAGCTGCGGCAGAGTCTGGTTCTCGGCAAACTTGACCTGCAAAAGCGCGCCGCGGATGGCCTCGCGCATCGCCTCCAGCGAGGGACGGTACTCGATCGCGGTTTCCAGCGCGACTTCCTGGTTAGGATTGAAATTGAGCGTGGTCGTCGGCTTGTCGATCGGCTCGATCTCCTGCGGTACGAAGGTCGCGGACGGATTCATCATCACGTCCTGGCGCAGAGTCGCACGTGCGGCGCGCAGCGCCGCCTGGGCGGTATAGACGTTGGCCTCGGCGGTCGCCTCGGCCGACTGCGCCTCCTGCAAATCGATCGGCGCCAGCGTCCCGACCTGGACCGAGATCCTGTTCTGGCGCACCAGGTCGCTGTTCAGACGCAGTCCGTACTCGGCAACCTGCAGGTTCTCCTCGGCTTGCACCACATTCCAGTAGTCGGTGCCGACCCGGAGCACGAAATCCTCCAGGCTCTGCGCCATCGTCCACTGCGATTGTTTCTGCGAGGACTCGGCGATGCGCACGTTGATGGTGGCGAATTTCCATCCGAAGTTGCGCAGCAGCGGCTGCGCCACCGACAGCGCCAGCTGCGGATTGTAGGATGGATTGACCGAGGCGAAGGTCGAATTGGAGTAGGTGCGGTTGTTATTGAAGGTGATGCTGAAGGTGCCGTTGGTGAGCGAGGAAACCTTGTCGAGGCCGAAATTCCAATCGTAGAACTTGCTGGTGAAGGCGCGGCTGCCGACCACCTGGAAGGGCGAGGTTACCGGCACTACGCTCTTGATGATGTCGCTCTCGGCTGTCAGCGCGGGGTCGAAGGCGCCATTGGCGACTGCGACCGCCTCCTGACTCCCCACCGGATTGAGCTCAAAGACTTTGACGTTGGGATTATTCTCCAGCGCAATGTAGATCGCCTGCTTGAGCGTCAGCCCGCGCACGGTGTCGTCGCGCGTGTGGAGATAAGACTGGCTGATGATACTCTCGGGCGGTATCAGCTCGGTGGGCGAGAGCTGGCGCGCGTAGACGTCGGGCAGCGAGAGCACCGAGGCGCCCTGTTCGAACGGCGCGGTCTGGCTGGCCGGCGCGTTGACGTTGGGCGCGGGCTGCGGCGGAACCGGAATCACCGCCTGATTGCGCGGAGTCGGGCTCGGCGGCAGCTTGGGCGCGCCGGCCGCCAGGCCGCTGGGCGGCACCGTCGGCGCCGCCGCGCCGAAGGTAGGAACTGCCGGCGGCGCGCTCTGCGCGCGCGCGGCGGCGACCGTCCCGGCCAGCATCGCCAGAATCCCTATCACGAGCACGACATAAGTCTTGCGCAGCATTTTGCTCCGGGACCTCCTTGACCACCCCGAGGGCTCGCACACAGGCGGAATCGAATTGTGATTGGCGCGCTTGGCAATTCGCGCGAACGTGTAGAGGGCACTTTGGCCCAAACGCGCCATGCTTGCAACGCGCGCCCGCCTCCTTGATCATAGCCGCGCGTAACTCGGCTTCGCCGGGCGCGCCCGCGCGAACCAGACGCCTCAGCCGCTGATGAAGGTTCCTCTGTTGATCGGGAAAATACGCCGCTTGCGCGCGCTGGTTGCGGCGCTCGTGGGGATCGGATCATTTACCTGGTGCGGACTGGTCCGCGCGCAGACCGCGCCGCCCCCGCCCGCACCCCCATCGCTGACTCGTCCGTCAGTGCCGCTTCTGCCAGGCGCGCCGCAACCGCTGGTGAGCGTGCCGTTCGCGCAGCCCACCCCGCTGGCCACGCCAGTGCCGATCCCAACGCCGCTGCCCGCTCCGGTAGCGCGCATCTTCAATTGCAGTTGCTTTACCACCGCGTCGGGCACGCAATGGGCGGGCACCGTGCAGGCGCCTGATTTCGCCACCGCTCGGCAGGCCGCCAGCGGCGCCTGCGTCGCCTACGTCACCTCGCGCACGCCTGCTTCGGAGCAGATCCAGCCGCCGCAGACCACACAGCCCGCGACCGGGGCGACCGGCGCACTGCTCGTGGGGCCGCTCGGTCAGGCGCAGCCCAAGCCGCCGCTGCAACAACTGGAGGCCCTGCCGGCGCTGACCGGTCAGACCATCTGCAACGTCTGCGCGTGCGATTGAGGCCCGAAGACGTCGCGCGCGGCGCCGCGGATGAACCGGCGTGCATCGACGGCCGCCTCATTCGTCGTACTGCGCCTGACCCTGCGACTGCTGCGAACTGGACCGCGCTTTGTTCTGACCGCTCTGGTTGGCGGGCTGTTCCGCCTTGTAGCCCTGGTAGGCGAGGCTTGGCACCGCAAGCCAGAAACACCCGCTGCACGCCGTCGTCGCAAACAGCGCCGCGGCCACGATTGCCGCAACGCCGATCGCACCGCTGACCCGCGCACGGCGCCGCCCTCTCTGTCCCACCGGCTGATCCTTCCTCATCGCCCGTCCTCCTCCGCCTCGATGCCAAGGCGCCTTTCGAGCGCGCGCAGCCGCCGCACCATCGCGGGCAACCGCGGCGTCGCCGCCGACACGCGCCGCCACGTGCGCACGTCAACCGCCGGCGTGCCACCCACCGTCGCATCGTCGGCGACGTCGTGCGGGATTCCCGATTGCGCCACCACCCGCACGCGGTCGCCGATCCGCGCGTGATCGGCGAAACCCGACTGGCCGCCGAACTGGCACCAGCGACCGACCTTCACCGAGCCCGCCAGGCCCACCTGCGCTGCCATCCGCGAGTACTCGCCGACCTCGCAGTTGTGGCCGATGTGCACGAGGTTGTCGAGCTTGGCGCCGCGCGCGATTCGGGTGGCGCCGATCGTGGCGCGATCGATTGTCACGTTGGCGCCGATTTCCACGTCGTCCTCGATTACCACCGTGCCGACCTGCGGAATCTTCACCAGGCCGCCGGCGTGCTCGACGAAGCCGAAGCCGTCGGCGCCAATCACGGCGCCGTTGAGAATCGTCACGCGCTCGCCGATCACCACGTTCTCGCGAATCGACACGCCGCTGTGGCATACGGTGTCGTCGCCAACGCGCGCACCGGGATAGATCGTCACATGGGGATGGAGAACCGCGCGCCGGCCGATCACCGCGCCGGCGCCGACTACGCAATATGCGCCAATCGACGCCTCGGCCCCGACGCTCGCGTCGGACGCGATGCGCGCGCTGGGGTCGATTCCCGGCGCGGGCCGGTACGGCGGGAAGAACAGCTCCAGCACCCGCGCAAAGTCGGCGTACGGGTTCGCGCTGATCAGCACGGGGCACGGCGCCTCGGCGGCAAACTCTGCGGGCACGATCGCGCACCCGGCGGTGGTCGTGCGCAAGGCGCCGAGATATTTGGCCGAGGCGACGAAGATGATCGTGCCGGGGGCGGCCGCCTCGAGCGGCGCGGGTGTGCTGATCTCCGCCTCGCCGCTGCCGCGCAGCTCAAGGCCCAGCCGGGCCGCGAGTTCCTTTACTTTCATGCATACGCTCCCATCGCAGCCGCGCAGGTCCTCCGCGGGTGTCTCACGTAATGGATTTCGGTTCGCCGCAGCGCGCGCATAACAGATTCCACAAACGGTTCAGGCAAAGGCGCCGAACTCCTCGAGCGCGGCTGCGACTTCCTCGGCGCCGATCCCGCGCAGGCAGTTGTAATGGCCAAAACGGCAGGTGCGTTCGAGGCAGGGGCTGCATTCCAGCGCGCGATAGATGACCCGCGTCCGCGGCCCCATCGGACCGGTCCGGGCCGGATTGGTCGAGCCGAAAACCGCCACCGTGGGCAGGCCGAGCGCACCCGCCAGATGCATGCATCCGGAGTCGTTGCCGGCAAAGCCCTGGCACAGCGCGAGCAGCGCGATGAGCTCGCCGACGCTGGTTTCTCCCGCCGCGACCAGCGCCGCGGTTCTGCACCGCGCCACGATTTCCATGCACCGCGCGCGGTCGCTCGCGGCTCCCACCAGGACGCATTCCGCGCCGTGGCGCGCGGCCAGGAGGTCGACGAGCGCCGCGTAACGCTCGGCGGGCCATTCCTTGGCCGGGCCGTAGGCCGCAGCCGGCGCGAGCGCGACCAGCGGCCGCCCCCCCCGTGTGCGGTGCGCGGAAAGCCAGGCGCGCATTTTGTCCCTGCTCTGCGCGTCAACGTCGAGGCGGTAATTATCGGCCGCGCCCTCGGCGCCGATCGTCTCGGCGACCATCACGAGCCAGTGATGGGCCTGGTGGACCTGCTCGACCTCGGTGCGCATCTCGGCCCGATGCGTGAGCATGAAGCCGCGGCGGTCGGCGACGTAGCCGGCGCGGCGTGGCACCCCGGCCAAGGTCGTCCACAGCGCCGACTGGAAGCTCTTGGGAAAGAGCACCGCGAGATCGAAATGGCGGGCGCGGATCGCGTTGACGATAAGCGCGCGGTCGAGCACGCCGGCCGCTCCCGCACGCAGCCGGTACGGGATGACCTCGTCGATCCAAAGCGCGCCATCGAAGAAGCCCGCCAGTTCGCGGCGTACCAGGACGCCGAGCTCGGCGTGCGGAAACGAATCGCGCACCGCGCGCAGCGCGGGCAGGCTCATCACGAGGTCGCCCAGCCAATTGACCGCCTTGACCAGGATGCGCGCGGGCGCAGGCGACGGCTTGCGCACCAGCCGCGGCAGCGGCATACCGACCGGCGCCCATTGCGCGCGCAGCGCGCCGGGCGGCGGCTCAGGCTCGCTAATGCGGACGAAGTGCGGCTCGCGCGGCGCCATCGCGGAAATCAGTAAATGCGAGGCGGATGCGGCGCGCAAGCCGCCATGGGCACCGGCTAGTTGCTGAGCGCGTCGACCAGCCTATCGATGATCGCGTCGGCCTTCGCGCGCATCTCGTCATCGGTCGCGTCCTGGATGGGATGGGGCACGAAGACGCGGCGCACCTCGGGCAGTCCGAGCGCGCGCGCCTGCGCCTCGGCCGCATCCACAAAGGTGGACGACGCCACCATCACCGCGGGCTTGCCGTTTACTTCAAACCATACGGAGTCGTGCACACTGCACGTCGTGCACGACCCTCAATCGGCGAGCGCCTCGATCACGAAGTCGCTCTCCCCGGCGATTTTGCGCAGGAGCTCGTCGGGCGCCGGCTTGGCGAAGGTCGGTTTGCGGTAGCGCCTGAGCGTCACGCCCGGCAGGCGCGCGCTCAGCCGCTGCTCGATGCGGCTGAGCAGGACGTCGCCGCGCGGCTTGGCGATGTCGAGCAGGGCGACCGTGCCGCTGAGACGGCCCGGGCGCGCCGCGAGCGCGCGCCTAAGCGGCTCGCGCTCGTCGGTGGGGTCAACGATTCGCATCATGCCACCTCCTCGATTTTGCGGCTCACGCTCAGCGAGCCCATCGGCCCGCTGAACCATCCGCCGAACACGCTGGAGAACTTTCCGGCCTCGCCGCCGGCAACCACGATATTGATATTCTCGGGCTTGCGGAACTTCGGGATACGCTGGGCGAGCTGCGCCGCGCTCGGATTGCTGAGCCCAAGCTGGCGCAGCGCCATCCCCTCGCCCGCCTCGTCGTCCGGCAGCAGCTCGCGGATCGGACGCGCGCTGGCGTCCTGGATTCGCTCGCGCACCCGCGCCTTGGTCCAGCCGTCGCGCGCGAAAGTGTCGGCGTGCTCGGGCGAGATCACCAGCAGCACCTCGCCGTAGTTGTGGAGCTTCGGATGCCAACAGGCCTCCAGCGCCATCCCGAGGCTGCCGGCGAGCGCGCGCCCCGTGCGCGAGAGCTGATCGACGATCAGGCGCGGGCCCGGCTCAAGGCCGAAGACAGTGACCACGTCGTCCTCGCGCTGAAAGCCGCGCTCAACGTGCAGCGGTTCCCACGGGCTGCGCTCCTCCCACTCGGGGAAGCACGCTGTGTACTTGGCCGGGCCGCCGAGCGCGGTGCGCTCGATCTCGCCCGGGCGCGCGCCGCCGACGTTGCGCAGCGCAAGCTTGACCGCGCGTCCGATCGTCGCGTTGGCGCGATTGCCCGACCCGAGCACGCCGATCTTCATGTTCATCCCCAGGCGATGACGGATCGGGCCGTTGACCACGATTATCGGTGTCGCGCCCGCCGTCGTCGCCATCACGCCGTGGATGTTGAACTCGTCGGTGCATACCGCTTCGAGCACTGCGGTCACTACCGGCAGGTACTCCGGCCTGCACCCGGCCATCACGGCGTTGGCCGCGACCTTTTCGATCGTAAGCGGCGCCATGTTCGGCGGCACGGTCGCGATCACTTCCTGCGGATCGCGCCGCGTTCCGGCGAGCATCCGCATCACGCGCTCGGGAGTGGGCGGAATCACCGGCAAGCCGTCGCTCAGCCCGCGTTCGAACATGAACTCGAAAGGATCCTCCGCCGCGCCGAGTTCGATCTGGCGCGCGCGCAGCGGCGAGCCTGACGCCTCGGCCGCGAGCCGCTCGGCGATTGCCGGCTCGACCGACTTCGAGCCGCATCCGGGGCGCGCGGCGGGGTAAGCGCCCCAGTCAATCCGCGGCGCGCCGCCGCCGGCCATCCGCGCGAGCCGGGCGCACAAGTTCTGCCAGTCAAACTTGTCGAAGCCCTCGAAGCGGAGCAACTCGGCCCCCGTGGCGTCGGCCAGCACTACTGTCGGGACGATCTCGATGTTGTAGGCGTACGAAACCCTGAGTGCCGAGTCGTCGAGCATCGGGAGGGTGAGTCCGTGCCGTTCGATCAGCGCTGCGTTGCCCTGCACGTCCTGGCCAATCGCGGCCACGTCGATCGCTTCGCCAAAGCTGCGCCATACCGCTTCGAGCAGCGGCATCGTCAGGTTGCAGGTCGGGCAATCCTCCTTGACGAAACAGAGCAACGCCGGATGTTTCACGGGAAACATGTGAACGCGGCGATGCTGATCGGAAAGCGAAAAGCCCGGCAGCGAATTCGCCATCCCGCTCCCTCCTTGTGCGCCCGCGCCTGCGCGTGTAGGACGCTCGCCGACTCTTACGTACGCCGCGCGCCGTGTCCTAGCGCTTGCCGACGACAAAGGCGCAGCTTGTGGTGCCGCTGCCCCCGATATTGAGCATCGCGAAGCGCTCGGCGCCCTCGACCTGGTACTCGTTGGCCTGCCCGGTAACCTGCTTGTAGCAATCGAGCATCTGGCGCACACCCGTCCCGCCCACGGGATGGCCAACGCCGATAAGCCCGCCGCTCGGATTGATCGGCGTCTTGCCGCCCATCTCGATCACGCCCTCCTCGATCGCCTTCCACGACTCCCCGGGTTTGGTCAGGCCGAAATGGTCGATCGCCATGTACTCGGAGGTCGTGAAGCAGTCGTGGGTCTCGATGCCGGAGACCTGCTCCACGCCCGCGATGCCGGCGCGGCGGAAGGCGTCGAGAATCGCCTGGCGCGTATGCGGCAGGACGTAGGGGTTGTCGCGGCTCTCGGCGATCTTCTTGTCGAACTCGAGCGGCGCGGTGTGATGACCCCAGCCGAGGATGCGCGGGAGGTCTGCGAGCTTGAGGTTGCGCCGCCGGGCGTACTCGGCCGCGTATTGTTCCGAGGCCAGAAAGATCACCGCGGCGCCGTCGGTGACCTGCGAGCAGTCGCGCACCTTGATCCGCCCAGCGATCGGCTGGTTGAACTTGGCCGCCTGCTGGGGGTCGGACTCGGTGCGTGGCCAGTTGCGGGTCTGGGCGAGCGGATTGCGCCGGGCGTTGGAGAAATTCACCGCCGAGATGTGCGCGAGATGCTCGTCCTTGAGCCCGTAGCGCTTGTCGTATTCGTCGCCGAGGCGGCCGAACAGCGCAGGGAACGGATACGGCACCCCCTTGCACTCGCGCTCGTACCATCCGGCGGTGCCCAGAAAGTCGCCGCCGGTCGCCGAATCGACCGTCTTCATCTGCTCCGTCCCGACCACGGCGGCGAGCCCGTAGCGGCCGGCCTCGATCTCGGCTGCCGCGGCGAGGATCGCAATCGAACCCGAGGCGCAGGCGGCCTCGTGGCGCGCGGTCGGGATTCCGGAAAACGCCGGGTCCACCTCGAGGAAAAAGGCGTTGAGCTGGCCCTGCTTGGCGTATAGCTCGGCGGCGAAGTTGCCGACGTGGGCGGTTTCGATCTCGCGCGGCTCGATCCGCGCCTGCTCCATCGCCATGCTCACCGTCTCGCGCAGCACGGCGGAGAAGTGCTTGCCCTCCTTCATCCAGTTGCGGGCGAAGTCGCTCTGCGCGCCGCCGAGAATATAGACCGGGCCTGGGTTAGCCATGATGCTCCTCCTCGAAAGACCGGGCGGGGAAGACCCGTTGCCTAGGTTAGCGCACCGTGCGCCGGATGCGCGAGGGCTGGGGCGCGTTTGCAATTGGGCGGCGTGATGCGATAATCCGCAAATCTGGGCCGCAGCATCTCGCACAGTCGCGGGAGGGACGCCATGAAACGGATAGCGCTGAAGGCAGTCGCGGGAATACTACTGGCGGGCGTGATCGGGACCGGCGGCTATGTACTCGCCAGCGGACGCGCGGATGTCCCGCAGTGTTGCCAGACCAAGCAGGCGTGCTGCCCGTCGCAGCCCTGCTGCTCGGGCGGCAGCCACAGCGCGCAGTGCCGGCTGATGCATCGTCGCGCGTAGGACGCGGCGCGCAATTCAGAGACAAGCTTCCTGCGGCGCCACTCGCCGCTTTACGGCGCGAACCATTCGCGGCCGTCTGCACGGATCAGATCGTCGGCCGCCTGCGGACCCCAGGTACCCGCCGGGTACGGGTAGAGCGGAACTGACGGGTCGTGCTCCCACTGGTCGAGGATCGCCTGCACAAACTCCCACGAGCGATGCACGAAGCGGCTGCTGAGGAACAGCGTATGGTCGCCCGCCATCACGTCGAGCAGCAGCCGCTCGTAGGCGTCGGGTGAGTCGCCTTCGAATTCGGTCGCGTAATGGAGGTCCATCCGCACCGGCTGGATCGTGATATCCAGACCGGGCCGCTTGGTCAGCACCTCCAGTGAGAAGCCCTCGTCGGGCTGGATCCGGATCGCCATCACGTCCGGCGGCAGCGTAACGCGCCGGTTAAACAGGATCGCCGGCACCCGCTTGAACTGCACGAAGATTGCGCTCGCCCGCCGCGGCATCCGTTTCCCCGTGCGCAGGTAGAACGGTACGCCCGCCCATCGCCAGTTGTCGACGTGGGTCCTCAGCGCGACGAAGGTTTCCGTGCGCGAGGACTCGCGGACGCCCTCCTCCTGGAGATAGCCGGGCGCGCGCTTGCCGTTCACGGCGCCCTGCGCGTATTGGCCGCGCACGACGAAATCGCTTACCGCGCCCGGCGGGATCGGCCTGAGGCAGCGCAGCACGTTGACCTTGGCCTCGCGCACGGCGTCGGCCGCCAGCGATACCGGCGGCTCCATCGCGGTCAGCGCGAGTACCTGCAAGATGTGGTTCTGCACCATGTCGCGCAGGGCGCCGGCGCCGTCGTAGTACATCGCGCGGGTGCCCAGCCCTTCCTCCTCGGCGACGGTTATCTGGACGTGATCGACGCGGCGGTTGTTCCAGAAGTCCTCGAAGATGCTGTTGGCGAAGCGCAGCACCATCATGTTCTGCAGGGTCTCTTTGCCGAGGTAGTGGTCGATGCGGAAGATCTGGGTCTCGTCGAAGAAGCGGCGCAAGGTGGCCGTGATCTCGAGCGCGCTGCGCAGATCGGTGCCGATCGGTTTCTCCACGACGACGCGGCTGAAATGCGGCGCCTCGGGCGGCGCGATGAGCCCCGCGCCGTACAGCCGCTCGACGCTTTCGCGGATCGCCTCGGGCGGCAGCGACAGGTAGAAGACGCGGTTGGGCGGCAGCCCGCGTTGCGCCTCGATCTCCTCCAGTCGCTGCTTGAGCCGGGCGAAGCCGTCGGGGCGATCCAGCCCCGAGAGGTAGTCGAGACTGTTCGCAAATCCCTGCCAGCATTGCTCGTCGAGCTCCAGGCGCGAGAATCGCTCGACCGCCTCGCGCGCGCGCCTCTGGAACGCCTCGACCGACATCGGGCGTCGCGCGAAGCCAAGGATCGCGCTTTTCTCGGGCACCAGCCCGTGTCCGCACCGGTGAAGATTGTAGAGCGCAGGGATGAGCTTGCGCGCGGCGAGATCGCCCGAGGCGCCGAGGATGACGATCGTGCACGGCGGCGCGGGATGCGCGCCGGCGATGGTCCACGCCCGATCCATAACGCTGGCCGTCCTTTCCGGGTGGCGCGCCTGCCCTGGTTTAACGCGTCGGCGCGGGTTTCGCGCCCCGTGCTACCCATGCTAGCGTCGATTTGTTATCCGGCAAACCGCGCGAAGAGCTGCGGCAGCACCGACGCCCGGCGCAAGCTGTCCGGTGGATGGTTCAGATGACGGGGAGCAGTGAATGAACGGCGCTGTGCTGGCCGGCGAATCGATCGAACGCACGATAGTCAAATGGCTGCCGGCCCTGGTCTGGGCGACGGTCATCTTCGTCCTATCGACCTCGTACTTTTCGGCCGCCGCGACCTCGCGGATAATCGACCCGATCCTGCGCTGGCTGATGCCCTCGGCGTCGGCCGCGACGGTCGCGCTCGGCCACGACCTGGTGCGCAAGAGCGCGCACTTCGCCAACTACGCGATCCTGTTCTGGCTCCTGATCCGCGGCCCGATGGCCGGGCGGCCGTATACCGCCTTCGTCCTCTGCGTGCTCTACGCGCTGCTCGACGAAGGCCATCAGGTGCTGGTGCCGGGCCGCACGCCATCGCTCTATGACGTCGCGCTGGACTCCACCGGCGCGCTGTTTAGCCGCTTCCTGCACGCCGCGACCTGCGAATTCGCCTGAGGGGTCGGGCAGCGGCGAGTCGAAAGCCGCGCGCCCAACTGTTCACGCACCGTCGCTTTCGAGCGCTGAGGAGATGCGGTCGATACGCGCGTAGAACTCGCGCAGCGCGGCAAACTCGTGCGGGATTTTCGACACCCCGCTCAGCGCCAGCAGATGGAGCTGGCCGTAGAGCGCGAAGTCGGCGAGCCCCGGCCGGCCGAGCAGAAAGGCGCCGTGCTCGAGCGCGTGCTCGAACGGCGCCAGGACCTCGCGCACGCGCGCGAAGTTAGCCTCGCGCTCGCGCTCCATCCGCTCGCAGAACCCCGCACCGTATTTCCGCTCGCGGATATAGCGGAACAGCGCCAGCCGGTCCGCGCCTTGGCGCGCGAAGCGCGCCGCCTCGTCGGGCACCGCGTAGCGGAACAGCGCGTCCTCGACCTCGGTATCGACGTAGCGCGCGAGCGCGACGTGCAGGCCGCGCCATCGCGGCGGCAGAATCGTGGGCTCCGGGCGCAGTTCCTCCAGGCGCATCGCGATCCGATCCGAATCGACCACCACCTCCGGCGCCTCTGCGCCGGCGACCTCCTCCAGGCGCAGCGCGGGAACCACGACGTGGCCCGAGACCGCAACCAGTTCCTTGCGCTCGACGTAATCGACCTCGACGACCTCGTAATCGACGCCCTTGTAGTCGAGAATCTTGCGCACCTTGGCGCAAAATGGACTGGTCGCGAACTGGTAGAGCGTGGCCCTCATCGCCGGTCCTCCAAGGCTCAGTGGCTCAGCATCTGCGCCATCGTCGCCGCGTTCATCACGCCGAAATTGCGATAGCAGTTATTGAAGATCACGCTGGCGCGGCGCACCCCTTCAAGCGCCTTCAGCCGTTCCGCCCACGGCGCCAGCTCGGCCTCTGAGTAGAGGTACTTGTAGCGCTCGGCCGGCCCGCCGGTGCGCTTGTACCAGTTCTCGCGGTTGCGCCCATGGAAACGCACGTAGGCCTCGGGTCCAGTGACCTCGAGGAACGACTCGACCGTGCCCGGCGGCGCATCCACCGAGACGAAAGTCAGCGCATGCTCGCGCAGGAAGCGCATCGTCTGGCGCCGCTGGGCGCCCTGAAGCCAGCTGTTGTGGCGAAACTCGATCGCGATCGCCGCACCCGGCATCCGCGCGCCCAACCCCGCGATATAGTCGAAGTTCTGCGTGCGCGCGGTAAAGTACGGCGGGAACTGGAAGAGCAGATGGCCGAGCTTGCCCGCCTCGCGCAGCGGATTGAGTGCGCCCCAGAACATCCCGAAGGCCGCTTCGAGCACCTGCGGCGGCGGATCGCGCAGGCGCGCCTGCGCGCGCTGCGCCGGCGTCAGCATCGACTTGATCGCGGCCGGCAGCCGCGCGGTGTCGACCGGATGCTGCGTGAGCATCGCAAACGCCTTGATATGAAAGACGAAGCCGGCCGGCGTGCGCGCGACCCACAACTCGGCGTTGCGCTCGGCGATGAGCGCGTAGTAGCTGGCATCCACCTCGACGGTGTTGAACTGGCTCGCGTAAAAGCGCAGCCGCTCCTCGGCCGTCTTCAGCGCGGCCGGGTAGAACTCGCCCGAGCGGATCAGCGTCGGGTCGGTCCACGAGGCGGTGCCGACCAGGAATTGCGGCGCCGAGCCCATCTCCACCGCAGCTTAGCGCACGGCGGCGGGCCGCGCGCCGCGCCGCATCACGCGCGCGCTCAGGCGAACATGTTGACCGGCTCCATCCCCTGCCCCAGCGTGGCCTTGAAGATCTCGAACAGGCGATCGATGTCCCATGGGCCTTCGCTGAAGATCGTCCGGTCAGCCTTCATATGGGTGTAGCGCGAAATCCGGTAGCCCGAGGCGCCGAAGCATTGCCCGGTGACCTCGGCCGCCTCGTCACTGGCCAGATAGATGATGATCGGAGCGACGTTGGCCGGATCGCGCGGCGTGCCTTCGGCGCTCTGGCTCGCCGCGATGCCGGTCGCGCCAGGCATGCGGCCCGCTGGGATCGAATCGGTCATGCGGGTCGCCGCGCCGGGCATGATCGCGTTGACCGTGATCCCGTATTTCTGGAGTGCGACGGCGCAGCTGTAGGTCAGGCCCAGGATTCCGGCCTTGGCCGCGGCGTAGTTGGGCTGGCCCGGACTGCCGAGCGCCGAGTTGGAGGAAAAGTTGATAATCCGTCCGGCCTTGCGCTCGCGCATATGCGCGCTGGCGGGCCGGATAGTGCAGTAATGCCCCTTGAGATGGACGCGGATTACGTCGTCCCACTCCTGCTCACTCATGTTGAAGATCATCCGGTCGCGCAGAATGCCCGCGATATTGACCAGGATGTCGAGCTTGCCGAATTCCTTGATCGCCTGGTTGATCAGCCCCTCGCCGCCAGCGACCGTCGCGATATCCAGATGGTTGGAAACCGCAGTGCCACCGGCCGCCTTGATCTCCTTGACTACGTCGTCGGCGGGCGAAACCGTCTCCTTCTGCCCAGCCAGCGTCACGCCGAGGTCGTTGACCACGACCGCCGCGCCCTGCGCAGCGAGCGCCTTGGACACCGCGCGGCCAATCCCGCGTCCGCCACCGGTGACGGCGGCAACCTTACCGTCGAGCTTGCCCATCGCTCTCGTACTCCTTCGCTTTGTCGGAAACTGTCCGCTTATAGCGCAAACTTTGCGCGCCGCAACAGTCCCGCGCGTCAGCGCGGAGCAGCCGATGAGATTTTGATTCGCGCCTCAGCGCGCGGAAGCGTTCTCCCCGCCCGAAGTCTCGATCTCGGTGAGCATCCCGGCCGGCGTGAAGCGCCCGATTTTGCCGCTCGGCTCGGTAAAGTAGAGATTGCCGTCGGCGCCGGCAGTGATAAAGGCGGGCGTGGCCGTCTGCGGCAGGAAGAAGGCGCGGACTGGCGCGCCCGGACGATAGCGGCACAACGCATGCGCCTTCGGCACCGTCATCCAGACCGCGCCGTCGGGGCCGGCTGCGATGTCGAGCGCGGGAGCGTTGACCGGCATCACCAGCTCCTCGATCCGGCCTTGCGGAGTGACCCGTCCGATGCGATTCGCGGCGAGTTCAGTGAAGTACACGCTGCCGTCGGCGGCGGCGGCGACGCCGTTGGGATGGCTGTCCGGAACGGGGAGCAGAAATTCGGCGATCCGCGGCTTCGCCGCGTCGGCGGGAAAGGTCAGCCTGCCAATCTTGTTGCTGGAATTTTCAGCGAACCACACGCTGTCACCCACGGCGACGATTCCCGCGGGTCCGCCGCCGTTGGGCAGGACGAACTCCTTAAAGCCGTGAGCGCCCGGCGCACGGCGGTCCGCGCCGGGCGGAACGAACATCCCGATGCGCTCGGCGGCGTGCTCGGTAAACCAGATCGCGCCGTCGTGCGCCGCGGCGATCCCGGCCGGTCCGGCCTCCGGCGTCGGCAGCGGATAATAGTCGGCGCGCTGTCCGCCGGAAAAGATACGCCCGATCCGGTTGCCGCGCGGATCGGTAAACCAGAGCGCGCCGTCGCGCGCGACCGTCAGCCGCTCGGGGAAGCCGTCGCGATCGAGCTCGACCAGCTTGACCGTTCCGTCCCGCGCCAGCTCGCCGATAGCCGCCACGCTGTACTCGGTGAACCAGACTCCGTCGGCGCCCGCGGCGATCGCGTAGGGCGAGCTGATAGTGCTTCGCACGACCGGCGGCGGCGGCTTCGGCCCCGGGATATGCTCGGTCGGATGGGTATCGCGCCCGGCGGCGACGCGGGCGCCGAGCTCGTTCACTTGGGCGCTTTGCGGCCCCGCCCCGCATCCGGCTGCAACGAGTGCGATCGTAAGAATCAGCCTGCGGACCAAATCAGGTTTAGCACCCAGCAGCGGCCTGCTGCCCGCTGGCGAGGATCGTACCTTGGACATCTCCACCGGCCCGACCACAATCTAACGTCGCCGAAGCGCAATCGACAGCCCCCGAGGAGGTTCAGTTTAGCGGCTGAATCTTATGACTTCCAGTTTGATGCCAAAACTGATAAAAACATGCGTTGAACGAAGCGGGCAAGCCCGGCTTACCTTGCTTTGAGCGACTACTGCCGAGGAGCAGGACGATGGCGGTCGGCGCAGCCAAATTCGCACGGCTAACGCTCGAGTCCCCAGCGGAGCGCGACGGCCGCTCGCCGGCCGCGGCCGAGGTCGAGCTGAGCGTCGTCATACCCTGCCTCAACGAGGCGGACACTCTGGCCGGCTGTATCGAGCGGGCGCAACGCGGCCTGCGAAAGGCGCGCGTCGACGGTGAGATCATCATCGCCGACAACGGCAGCACCGACGGCTCGGTCGAAATCGCACGCGCGATGGGTGTGCGGGTGGTTCCCGTCGCCGAGCGAGGATATGGCAACGCCCTGATGGGCGGTATCGCGGCGGCGCGCGGCAAGTTCATCGTGATGGGCGACGCCGACGGCAGCTACGACTTCGAGGAAATCCCCGCCTTTCTCGACAAGCTGCGCGAGGGCTACGAGCTGGTCCAGGGATGCCGGCTGCCGGCGGGCGGTGGCAAGGTGATGCCGGGGGCGATGCCTGTTCTGCATCGCTGGATTGGCAACCCGTTCTTTTCCGCGATCGCGCGCCGCTGGTTCAAGTCGACCATCCACGACATCTATTGCGGGATGCGCGGCTTTACCAAGGAACTCTACCTGCGGCTGGCGCAGCGCTGCACCGGGATGGAATTTGCGACCGAAATGATTATCAAGTCGTCGCTGCTCGGTGCGCGGGCCGCCGAGGTTCCAATCACGCTCCACAAGGACGGCCGCCAGGCGCATGCGCCCCATCTGAAGACGTTTCGTGATGGATGGCGCACGCTGCGCTTTTTCCTGGTCTCCAACCCTCGCCGGCTTTTTCTGCTTCCCGGTGCGGCCCTTATGGTTTTCGGTCTCATCGCCTATGGGCTGGCGATGCCCGGCATGGAGCTCCACGGCGTCAGGTTCGACGCTCACACGCTGCTGTTCGGCACGCTGGCGCTGCTGTGCGGCTATCAGTCGATTTTCTTCGGGGTCTTCGCCAAGGCCCTGGCGATCAAGGAAGGGATGCTGCCCGACGACCCGCGTCTGCGGCGTTTCCTGAGCCGGTTCAATGTGGAGTTGGGACTGGTAATCGCGGCCTGTGCGCTGGTTAGCGGCCTGGCGCTGCTCGCGATGGCAGTAAATCAGTGGCGGCTGGTTGACTTCGGCCTTCTCGATTACGCCCACACGATGCGCTTCGTCGTGCCCGGCGCGACGCTGACCGCGCTCGGCTTCCAGACCATCCTTTCCGCCTTCCTCGTCAGCTTCCTCGATTTCCCGACGCGCTAAGCCCGGTTTTTTGCGATCTTCGGTCCGGCGCGTTCGGCAAAAAAATGCTTAACCTGCCTTCAGACTCCTGGCTACCTGCGACCCTACGCGTCTGGCGTTGGCCATCAGCGTAAACGTCAGGCCTTTGGCGGGCAGACAGCGAAACGCCGCGCCGTCCGCGACATAAACCGAATTGGTGCCGTGGAGAAGGCCGGACCGATGGGTCGTCAGCGGCCGCGGCTGGTCGCTGAACGGCAGCGTGCTTGCGTAATGGGCGCTGGAGCCGTGAATCGCGTATGTCCGCCGCAGCGGCCAGCATCCCAAACGGCGCATCAGCCGCAGCATAACCGCTTCGTCCCTTCTCTGACGCCTCTGCTGGTCCTCGGGCAGCGCGAAGTTCACCTCCATCACGTCGCGTCCCTCGCCCCGCGGCCGCAGCCTGGCAAACTTGCCCGGGCTCTGGCCGTCCTCATGCTGAATCAGCCAGATGCCGAAGGCGGGCGCCAGCAGACGAAGTATGCGCAGCGACTCGCGGTGCGCGAGCGGCGACTCCTTCAGCAGGCGGTAGACGAGCAGCGAGCCGTAGGGATAGTACTGCGCCTGAACGAACCGCTGCGGCTCGCCGGCCGGGCCGTAGATCATCGTGAGCTGCGCCAGGCTGTGGCGCCGCCGGCTTGACCGGTGCCCCAGTCGTGCGGGTATCAGGCACGGCACGTAAACGTGACTGTTGCAGGTGAGCGGCACCGGTTTTTCGAACTCTGCCAGCGAACGCAAGACGATACGCGCGCTGCCCAGCGCGCCCGCCGCCAGGACCAGCGCCCGCGCGCGAAAAGTTGCCGGCTGGTTGTCCTCGACGAGCCCCGCGCGAACCTCGATCTCTCCAGAGGGCGTTTCGACAAAGCGTTCGACCAGCGCGCGCTCATAGCGGAAGTGCGGCTTCTCGCGCAGCTCGCGCACATCCAACTCCGGCCGGTACACACTGTCGCCCGGATTCGACCAGTACTCCATGTCGTGGTACGGATTCGGCTTTCGGTTGCCGAGCGACCGGCTCAGCACCGCGAGCAGCGAGCGTCCGACGCGCGCGCCGGCCCGGTGAAACTGCGCGCGCCGGCGCTCATAGCGGCGGAAGATCGCCTGCGCGTTGTCATCGAGATCGAGCGGCGGCTGCAAAGCCTTCAATCCTCCGCGCACCGGCGCGAGGTCGTCGTTCATGCAGCCGCTGATACCTATATGGGCGGCGACCGCTTCGTAGTGCGGACGCATCTCGGCGGCCGCCAATCCGCACTCCTGCAATTCGAAATCGGTGAAAGGGAAACTGACTGCCCCCCACGTCCCGGCCAGACCGCCCAGCGCGAGACTCTGGAGCGCGGCGAAGTTCGGCGAATCGACGCGCGCCCGCCCTTCGCGGTCGCGCAACACGTACTGGCGCGGCGCAGTTACCTGCGAGGTCGCCCCTACCGGCGCCAGGTCGACACCTTCGAACTCATCGCCGAGGAAGTAGCGATGCTGTCGCGGGTCCTCGCGGCGAATCCGCTCGAACGGCCACTCCGGGATCAGCCCGGCGTAGGTTTCGTCGCGATCGCCGACGTCGAGCATCAGCACGCTGCGCCCCGCCTCCACCAGCGCCCGCGCGGCGTGCACCGCGCTCGCGCCTGAGCCGACCACGACCGCGTCACTTACGGCCGCTCCCGTCATCGCCGGCGGATCACAAACAACAGCGGCATGCCCAGAGTCAACATGATTGCGCCGCGGGCCCCTTGCCACAAAAGCGCGAGCACCGCCGCGGCGCGGCCGTCAACCTCGGCGAGAAAGAAATCAGCGTATGCGGGGCTCGCCTCCAGCACGGCGGCTGCAAGCAGAATCTTTCGGCGCAGCAGCGAGCGGCGCGCGAGTACGCCTGCCGCCGCGTCGAGATACGGTAGCAGTCGCGGATGGCGCCGCACGGCCTCCCACTCCGGCGATGCCTCGCCGCCCAGCAGCTTGCGCTCCGCGGCGACGTACCGTTCGACCAGCTCGGGCGGCGGCTCAACATCCAGCAGGTAGCGGGCGATCAACCTGAAATCGTCGGCCGCGCTGCCGCTGGCGCCTCCGACGTGGTTTGTGCGCGCGTCCAGCACCAGTTCGAGCCCGCGCTCCAGCGGCAGGGGGTCGAAGCCGAAATCGCGCCGCGCGGGTTCAATGTCCAGCTCAACGTTCTGATTCGAGCCCAGGACGTTGCTGACGGTGATCGGGCATCCGGGCCAGATCGCCCTCATCGTCCGCGCAACCCACAACGAAAGCACGAACGGAATATGCACCTTGCGCCGGCGCACGCCGAGGGCGGCGCATATTCGATCGATCAGCTCGTCAAAGCTGATGATCTCGGGACCGCCGATCAGGTAAGTCTTGCCGATAGTGGCATCGTGCTCGATACAGGCGATGATCGCTCTGGAAACGTCGCCGACGTAAATCGGGGCGCTCAGCCAGCGTCCGTCGCCGAGAACCGGCACCATCGGCAGCCGCCGTACGAACTTGACGACGGTGCCGAACACCCCGCCTTGCTCTTCGCCGTAAACCAGGCTGGGACGCAGATTGGTTACCTGGAGTCCGGAACCAATGAAGACTCTCTCGGCGGCGAGTTTGGTCCGCGCATACAGACCCTTTCGCGCAATTCCCGCGGACTGCGTGCTGACATTGATGAGCCGTGCGCAGCCGCTGGCGCGGCAGGCCCGCACCAGGCGCTCCGCACCCCTGACGTTTACGTCCTCGCTGTCGGCCTCGTCGGCCTTGGCGGCCGCCAGATGGACCACCACCGCCGCTCCCTCGACCGCGCGCCGCAGCGACTCCTCGTCGCGCATGTCGGCGCGGACCACTTCGAGCCCGCCGACGCCTTGCAGCGCCGCGGCCCCGCCGCGCACCATCGCCCTCACCCGCCAGCCGGCCTCACCCAGCCTGCGCACGAGGTCCCTGCCGATGAACCCCCCGGCGCCGGTGACCAGCACATGCCGTCCTCCCTCGCTCATCGCACTCGCGTCCTTAGCCTGACATGCCAACCGCCTGCCGCACCGCACGCACCCCTGACTCTCCTCCGGTCACTCTTTGCCGCTCATAAAGCAACGCGCTCAGCTTTCTGCCGCGACCACGTTGAAAGCGTCCGAACTGCCCTACCTCCCGATAATTATTTTGAATCCAGCGCCACGTCTCCTTGGCATAATCAATGCCAAAATATGCATAGCCCAGCCGTCCCGTATACAAATTCGTGACGATAATGTAATCGGGTCTGCGCGATTTCAAGTCTCGAATATATTCCGACTCAGCTTTTGGCGACAGGTACCCAGGCAAAATCGTATACCACCGGCTTGGAGCCTCAGTTCTCGCCAATGCATACACCATGGGAAATTCCGGAAGCACAGTTACCTGCTTGCCACTTTTCTTTTGCGTTTGAACAAACTCCAATATCTCGCGCGCAACTGTCGCTTCCGGCGCCTTCAGGTGAAAGGTTCCCCAACTGGTCTCCAAGCTCGTCGTACGCCCATCTTTTCCGGGAAAAAGGACCACCATCATCACGAGCAATTCCATCGCAAGTGCTGCGCGCGCGGCGGCCCGTCCGTCGGACTTTCCAAGAGACGCAAACGTTGCATCTATCGATCTAGCGATAATCATCAAAAACATAAGCACAAGCGGGCCGTCGTAGAAAATGCTATAACCATACGGTAACACCTGCGCGAACACTCGACTCCCCGTCACTGTCGCGAATAGCGCAAATGAGGCGTCGAGCAACACGCTCGGCTGCCAAGTCTTGAACATTCGCGCGACACTGTAGGCGAACACCCCACAGCCTATAAACAACATACCGGGTGGAAAGGCCAGCAGCAGAACCAACAGCATTGGATATGGATGGCCGGGCGCCGAATAGATTCGCGCCGCTCCGGCAGCGATCGCTAGGGCCAGGCTCAGCATCAGAACACCGAAGGCGCCCAGTGTCCGACGAAGCCACATTGCCCCTCGCGCTATCCAAAGCCACGCCATCGCGCTGCCCACCGCGCTAATGATCAAAAAGATCACTTCTGCCCTATTCCAACGTAGCCCAATGCCGGCATATAATTCGGGCCCGCCCACATGTGCGAAGTAAGTCCCCGGAAGCCCTATCCAGTTATCTTGCAGCATGAAGCGTGGTGTCAGTGTCCAGAAGAACCACGCGTACACAGCCAACGCGGGAGCCAAGCCGAGCAAAGACGCACAAGCGCGTTTCGCGAAACCCAGATGTGAGCCTTCGGCCACCGACTCCGCGACCACGATGAATCCCAGCATCGCGTAGCAGGCTACGCCAAATTCCTGCTTGCAGAGCAGCGCAAGCGCCCCGAACATCGATGCAAGGCCGAGACTCCTGAGGTTCGGCGCGCGGACCTGGCGCAGAGCCAGCCATGCGCTCACTAGGCTCAGGGGCATTGCGAGGACACCCGCGTAGCTCCACGGGAATGGATAGTTGAAGACGGTCGGAGCGAAGCCCTGCATAAGCAAAGCACAACCAGCAGCGAACCCCACCGCTCGACCTTCAAGGATTGTTCCTATTTCCAGCAGCAGCAACGCGGAACTAATCGCACTTAACAGCCCGAAGCTATACAGCACGAACAGATGCCGCCCAAACACTTTAATCAGAAGGGCAGCAAAGTATGGTTCGAGCGGGCCGAAATCGTACCAAAAGTCCCGGTAGATCAATCTGCCACGCAGAATCTCCAGTGGAACGTAAAGTTCGCGACCGCAGTCTACTTGAAAGTCGCCCCAATGCCCCCACGTCCAGAGGGCAAGTACTAGAGCAAGGCCGACAAGCGCAAGGCGCGCTGGAGCATTCGACGAGCTGGAAAGCCACGGAACAAGTGTCAGCCCCTGACTCTCGCCGCGCTGATTCGAGAGGCCAGTAACCGGCTTGCGACCACAGAGTAGACCGACGAGCCCCCTACCCCGCATGAAACCGCCCGTGCCCGGTCGCGGCGACTACCCCGAGACATCGGCAGATCGCAGTGAAGCCCGTACTACGACCCCTAAAGGATTCCCGCTCGGAGTTTCACTCACCACCGGGATATCGGGGGAATGCTCGTGCGCGAGCGTTCTAGCTTCGCAGATGCCGTTGCTGGTCAAGCGTGTAACGACGTGAATCACCAACTCTGGCCGGATGCGCTGCATGCACACGTTTTCCCCACGGCACGGCGGCTGGTCCGCCTCGTACAAGCAGGGACTGCAAAATACCGGCATGTAAAGCGTTTCAACATTCGGCAGCTTCTGGCCGTAATGATCGGGGTCAGCCGGGCCGAACAAGCACACAGTCGGTCTGCCCAACGCGAACGCCATATGCATCGGGCCACTGTCGTTGGTAAGCACGCATGCCGCCCCATCGAGCAGCGCCAGCAGTTCTCCCAGCGTAAGCTTGCCGGCCGTGTTGGCCACGCCCAGCCGTGTCTCGGCGGGCAGCCGCTCAACCAGACCCTGCACGTAGGGCTGCTCGTCGCGCGCGCCGATCAAGACCACCCGCTGGTCTGAAGCAACCAGCCGCCTGATGGTTTCCACCACGTAATCCCCCGGCCAGCGCCGCTCCAGCAACAAATCTGAGGCGTTGGGGTTTATCACTATATACGGCCGACCCATCTGCCAGTGCGGCAACTGCGACAGGACGCGCTGCGCACCTGCGCGGTCCGCCTCATCGACTCGAATCGGGCCAATCGTATCCGGCTCGCCCGCCGGCAAGCCGGCCACCCTCCCGAGCTGCAAATACAGGCGGCGCACTGGCATCCGAGTGTTGAAAAACACCAGGTGCGTATAAATCCCGTTCTTGAAGGCCGTGCTGTGTCGATAGAACCCGATGCGGTTGCGCGTCGCCGCCCACAGCGCCAGTAGCGATGCGAAGGCCGAGTACACCTCGAGATCGAAGTACAGGTCCGCGCGCAGCCGAATCAGCCTTGCAACCGCCCTCAATGTCGTAATTGCCATCGCCAGGACGTTTCGGTCGTCGAGCGTCACCACTTCGTCCACCCACTCCAGACGTTTCACCAACTCCTGGTTCGATCGCATTGTGACAAATGTCAGCCGCGCATTCGGATAACGTCTTTTGAGCGCCCTCAGCAGCGGCGTCGCCTGCAGGATGCTCCCCATGCCGAGCAGCTTGGCTACAATAACCCGCCGAACGTTGTTCGCGGTCATCGAGTGGTCGCGACGCATCAGCGCGCCCAACGCCCGCGCCAGGCCGTTGAACATGAACGCCGCGGGCACCCCGAGTAGACGATCGGCCACAATCCGGTTCCTGTGCGTCATGGCCTTCCTCGGAAGCTTGCGCAAGCCGCCCTAATCGCTCGCGCGCCCCGCTGCCCCGGGGCGCCTTTGGTAAATCAGCGCCGCCAGAAAGCCGTTTCCGTTGCGCTCGAACTCTCCGAACTGCCCTGCGACCCGATAGTTCGCCGTAATCCACCGATAGATCCTGCGGTCGTAATCGATTCCGAAGTAATCCGCGCCAAACTCTCGAGTGTAGCGATTCGTGAGCATAATATATTCGGCGTTTGACCGTGCGAGCTCGCGAATGTACTCACTCTCATCGGAAAGTGCCACGACTCCGGGCATCAAACTATACCACCTTCCCGGAGCTTCGGTTCCCGTGACTGCGTAAATAAAGGGCAGCTCCGGCAGGAGCACCACTCGTCGACCTTGGCGCTTCTGATCCTTCACGAATTGCAGAATCTGCGCGGCAACCTTGGCCTGCGCCGGCTGCAGATATATCGCCCCCCATCCGGTCTCGAAACTCACTGTGCGATTGGCAGACGTCGGAAAGAGCGCGGTGGCGAGGAGCAGCGCCTCGGCTAATAACGCCGCCTCGGCCGCTCTCGCCGCCGAGCCCGGCAACAGTCCCTGGTTAGCCCTGCTCACGCAGCGCCTTATGCTAATCAAAAAAATGAGCAGCAGGGGCCCGTTGTAGAAAATGCCATAACCATAGGGAAAGACCTGCGCGAACACCCGTACGGCGGAGGCCAGCGCGAACAAGCCGAACGCGAGCTCCGCAAGTGAGAGACACTCTTGCCGGCCCTTGGAATACAATCGATGCAGCGCGGCCGCGCAGTAGCCCGCGCCGATCGCCGCCATGCCGACGGGAAATATCATTACTACCAAAAGAGAGTACATTGCAACCGGAGCGGCCCAGCGTAGCGCTACTACCGAGAGACACATCAAGACCAATGTCCCCGCAAACCACCGCCAGCTGATCAACACTCGTAGGCGTCCCACCGCCGTCCAGATGAACAGGGCGGCAAGGGCGTCGACCGCAAGACCGGGCAGGGTCAGCAGATTCAATTGTGTGCCGCCCAGCATGACATGCATCTTACTTCCGTACGTTGACATGAAGTAGGAGCCCGGTACGAACTGCCAGTTGTCAAAGAGAATGAAGTGGAATCCCAGGTGCCAGAAGAACCATCCATATATGACGCCACAGACAAGCACGCCCGGAAGACACGCGACAACTCCCCACATCAGTCTTCTTACCGAACGCTGACGCAGGCCCTCTGCGAGGACCACAAAGCCGAGCATCACATAGGAGGCGGCTCCGTATTCTTGCTTGGAGAGCATAGCCAGCCCAGCAGCCATGCCGGCAAGCAAAAGAGCGCTCCATCTTTGGCTGAGTACGTGTTGCACGAGGAGCCATGCGCACAGCAGGCTCAGAAAGAATCCGAGCATTGCCGCATAGGAGTACGGAAAGATGTAATTGAACATGGTCGGCCTGAATCCCTGAAGAATCAGCGCCAGACCGGCAATCATGCCGACGGTACGACTCTCCAGAGTCGCACCGATCTCGCCCAGCGTAAGAGCCGAGCCGATCGCGAGTGTCAAGCCAAACAAATAGAAAACGTAGAGATGCCTGCCGAACGTCCTCAGCAACCCAGCCGCCAGGTACGGCTCAAGCGGGCCGTAGTAGTAAGAGATTTCACGGTAGAGCAGCTTGCCGCGCAGGATTTCGCTCGGTACATATAGCTCGCGGCCGCAATCCATCTGAATATCACCCCACCGGCCCCACGTGTGCCACGCGAGGATGAGGGCGACCGCCACGATGAGGATCCGCGCGCCGGCGTCGGGCCACTGCAGGACGAGCGCAGCCAGCGCTGAACGCGGGTCCCTGCGCGGGTCAGCTATCGATTCCCGCACCTCTACAGTCCCCTGCGCGAAGTCGCCCACAGTTTTCTCTCAGCTCGGTTTGCCCTCACATCTCTCGATTTACGCTGACATAAAGGCCTGCGCCGATTCAAGGCGGGCTTTAGCGCGGCCTTTAGTGTCCATTCGTCTGACGAAAGCTTTCGACCATCCGCCGTCTTGCGCTACCGACCTGCGGTACCAAGTGGTTGTGCCGTGGGATTTTCCGCTGCCGCCGTTCGAAAGACGTCCGCCGCCTCTTCCAACTGGTCGCGCGTGAACTCAGCCAGCAGCCATCCCTTGGCCCGCGCAACGGCAAGCGGCCCTACGGTCGAGACCCTCGCCGGATGCGGAAAGTAAACTTCGTTGGTGATTCCGCGTACCTTCTCCAGCAGCGCGTCCGGACTCCATGCCAAAACTCCAATAGCAATGCGTCCGTCGCGGCCCTCGCCAAGATAGACGCCATAGGCATTGCGCGGGTCAGTTATCGCGTTAGGCACAGCCACGGCGCCGAGCTGGATAGGCGGCTGCGGGCCGATCAGTTCGCTCTCGGGCAGCAAACCCAGCTTTTCGGCCTCCAGCACCGAAAGCGACGCAGGGCTGTTTCCTTCGGCGAGATACTCTCGCGCCACCATCAGCAGTGCGGCAAAGCGTTGAAGATTGAACCGTGAACTCATCTCGGCCATCCTGCCCACTCTGTCACGGTCCAAGCCCCCCGATAGCCGATACAATTTCACGTCCATAACGCTCATTGGCTCGACGCCAAGCGCCGATAGGAGGCCGCGCCATTCGCTTAACCCCGCGTCGGGCACAACGATAGCTCTGACGTCATTGGCCCTCAAAAACGCACGCAGCTGTTTCACAGCATCGGGAATAAACCAACGATGAAGAAGCGCGTCCACGATAGGCCAGACCTTGTAGTCCTGCGGACGTCCAGCCCCATAGCCCTCGGCCATATTGAAATACATGCCGCTCTCGGCCTGCCACAACATGCAGTCCCCCGAATACCCATAAGGTAAGGTGATGATAATCTCGCCTTTGTGCAGGTATTGGGTATATGTGCCGCTGCGAAAGAACTCCGGAATGAATGCCGGCCTTGCCCAGGCCTTTGCCGATAAACCTGGCATGTTCAAAAGGACCACCGCAAGCGCCAGGCTGATTTTAGCCATTCGCGTGGTCCGCGTGCTCGCCAGCCACGTTGCCGCAATGATCGCGATCAGTAGAAATGCATAAAGGCTGAACCGAGACGGGAGTGCGTTGTCAAGCAATGGAAGGCGGCCAAGCAGAAGCCATGGCAGCCCGGCGGGCAACTCGAAGCCGGCGACATGCAGAACCGGCCCAAGGGCTAATACGCATACGATCAACAGGCTATACGCGCACGTTTTGGCTACGTGATCGTACCGCTCCGTTTTGAGCTGCAGCGCAGCCATCAGGATTAGCGCCGGACCAATATATCCTACACTTTCTGCCGACCATCCGCCCGCGAATCTATCCGACAGCCTTTCGAACAGTCCAACACAGCCGAGTTCGTTCAGACGAGTTGGCACCAGAAAATTGACGAGGTCGATGGAGAATTGCGATCCAGGGAAGATCGCTCCACGTTCGAAGTGAACAAAGAAATAGTAACAGTAAAGACTTGTCGCCAGCGCTGTCAAAGTATAAGAGAGCAAAATCGGCTTGAGCAATGCTAGTATATGTTGTCGCTTTTGAACAGGGTTGAGCCACCACCCGACTGCCAAGGTGATTGCCCCGAACATGGTCAGGGTCGCAAAGATTTCAGTAGACAACAGAAACTGCGCGAGGAGCAGACCGCTCAGGGAAGTGACAAATGCACGTTCGCCGATCTCGCCCAGGAGCCTCCGCGCGACGACATACGCAATCAACGGCACACAGACTGTCAGCAACAAGTGCAGATGCCCGAACCGTAACGCCGCGAGGGTAAAAGCGGAAAATCCGAAGACATATCCTCCGAAGAGCCCAGCCCACCGGTTGCCGCTCAGATAACGGCACAGAATGAAAGCGCCCCACGCGTCGAGCGCGGGGCCAAGCAAGCATAGAACATTGAACGCGACCACGGGGCCCGTGGTGAACGTCAGCGGGGCTGCCACGAGGCTCGCCAACGGGACGCTCGTCTGCCAGGCGAGGTTGAAGCCGGCCGGGGTCCACACCGCGTGAGTGATGAAAGGATTGAGGCCGTTGGCGATGGCGTGGGGCCACCACACGAGAAACCACATCATCAGCCCCGGGTCGGGGCCCACGCCCAGGTGCGCCTGAGAGAAATGGCCGACCAGCGAGCGACCAAAAAAAAGCACCGATAGGCCGAGATAAGTCGCGAATGCAGCGAGGCTGGGCAGGTCGCACACCCGTTGATCACGCTGCTCGCCGACCGCAGGCATGGCAGGCGCCCCCGCAACTGTCGTTGACGAATCCGGCCGCGCTCCCATCATCCGCGCAATCGCCATTCACCCACTCTCCCTACGGCCGACGGATGAATCCCCAATTACTCAGGCTCAGATAAAACCGAGCCTTCAGGCCGGCATAACGCATGAGGTTGAACGAAACCCCTGGCGCCTACCGCGACGTTCATGAATTGGCGGCCTGCACTTGCAGTTCTTCCAGCGTAGGCGTTGGTTCCGCGCGAGCCGCTGCGCTCACGGGCTGGTCAACCGCGAACCAGTAGAGCGAAAGATAGGCCAGCAGCGCGACTGGCGCCGCTCCCAGCCGCCAGATCACGCTCCCCTCGAACCAGCCGAAATTGCTGGGATGAGCGTCAATGATCACATAGTAGGGCCATGCCAGCAGAAAGACGGCACATCCGGAGTATAGCGCGCGTTTGCTAAGCGTTCCGGCGAGCACCGCCGCGCTCATCTCGACCATCGGGATCGCCAGCAGGACGAGATAGTAGAACCACGAGGTCGGGGAAAGCAGAATTGCCGTCATGATCCACAGCGAGAGCAGCCGCCAGTCGCGGTCGGCATCGTTTCGCCGATGCAGGGTGGCTTTGAGCGTGAAGCCGAGCACAGCGGCCTCAGCCGCGAGCGAGATAGCGTGCGCGAGCAATCTGGTCGCCGGAGTCAAATCATCGCCCAGGAGATACCAGCATGCCCGCCAGATGGTTGGCCCAAGGGCGATATTCCCGGGCAAACTCTGCCAACGACTTTGAGTAAGAAGATCGAGCGCAAAGAGAAAACTGAAGCTCCGGCCCACGCCCAGCAACGCCAGGGTCGCCACGCCTCCGACCGCCAGCCCGACCATCGTGTACCACACCACCCGCCAGCGCCCGAGCAGGACCAGATAGGCGACGAGCAGCAAAGGAAACGCGCGCAACAGGCTGCCCAGGGCCAGGATCAATCCGGCAGCGGCGTCCTTCCCCTGCTCCATCCAGCGCATCATCAGCACCAGCATCAGCAGGAGCAGCATCTTGTTCTGGCCCCACACCAGATGGTCAACCACGGGTGGAAAGAGCAGCACTATCCCCGCGACCACCCACGCATTGTCGCCATTGAGCGCCGGCGTCCAGCGCAGCAGGAGAACCAGGGCGAGCAGAAACGCCAGCGCATTGATCCCGGTCCAGATCCAGAAGCCGATGTGCGGGGAGAACAGGGTCAGCGGCTCGAAGCAGAGGACGAAGGTCGGTGGATCGGTAGCATGATTGATCTTGCCGAGGTCGAAACCGAGGCTGCGCGCGAGCGGAGTGAGGTCCTGCGTGTAGGCATTCATCCCCTGGCGCATCGCAAGCGCCGAGGTGTAGTAGATGGTGTAATCCCAGCGCGTGGCGCGTGCCGGCAGCGCCTTCGCGAGCATCAGCATCCACAGCCCGACAGCCGACCACAGGCCGATCAGCAAGAGCCGTCGCCGCATCGAGCGGCGCGGCACCGGCGGCTCGGCAGCGCTCGCATCGGCTGGCTTGACCATCAGAAAATCTCGGCTCGGCTGATTAGGGGCGTACGTTGCCTGCGAGAATGGGCTAAAGGCTCGTTCGAAGATCATTACGCGTCGCCGCCAAGAGGTGCAATAAGGTGGCCACGCATGGTCAAAGATGGTATGAGGCTGCTTATCTGCCTGAACCCGCGATCATTTGACGAAGCCGAGCTATACGCGGCGCAAACGTCGAAGTGCCCATCTCCTCCGCGGCCACCGGCATCCGCCACGACCAGTTCGACGGGCTGACCGTGCCGGGAAGGTTTATCCGATCGCGCCAGCCGAAGAGGTCCTGCATCGGCAGAATCACCAGCCGCGACGGCGCCGCGTAAAGCGCCGCGAGGATGGCGTCGTGGACGTCGGTGAACGGAACCGTCGCTGCACTCCCGCCGTCCACCCTCCGCCCGAGCATCCGCAGCATCTGCGCGCGTTCGTCGGCCGACGCGTCCTCCCACCAGACCGCGAGCGTCTCGGTGTCATGGGTACCCGTTGTCGCCAGCGATAACTCCGGGTATTCGGCGGGCGGGACGAACGCCTCCTCGGGCGTTGAGAGGCCGCTCTTTTCCCAGCGCATCACTTTGTAACCGGGCACGCCGAGCGCGGCCAGTGAGGCGCGCACGAAGGGCGGAATCACGCCGAGGTCCTCGGCGACCACAATCGCGCCGTCGGCCTCGTCGAGGACCGCGCGCATGATCGTCTCGCCCTGGGCGCGCTGCTCGGGCTCTTGCGCGGGCGAGAACCTCCCGTCGCCGCCGCCGTCAGCGTCGAAGGAAAACGTGCGGTACAGCCCGACGACGTGGTCGATACGAAGGAAATCGTAAAGCTCGCGCGCGTGGTGCACGCGCTCGCGCAGCAGGGCGAAGCCGCCCGCGCGCATGCGCTCCCACCGCGGCGCCGGCAGTCCCCATCGCTGGCCCTTGGGGTTGAAGGCGTCGGGCGGGGCGCCAACCGTGCGCTCGAGATCGAACAGCTCGGCGCGCGCCCACACCTCGGCGCTGTCGCGCGCGGGCGAGAAGGCAAGGTCGCCGCCGAGCATCACGCCGTGCCCATTGGCATACGCTCGCGCCTCGGCCCATTGGCGATGAGCGAGGTATTGCCAGTAGACAAACCTGGCGACCGGGCGCGCCATCGCGCGCCGCGCGGCATCGAGCGCTTGCGGTTCCCGCTCGCGCAGCTCGGCGGGCCATTCTTCCCAGGGGACGAAATTGAAGCGCTCCTTGAGCGCGCGGAACAGCGCGTAATCATCGAGCCATCGGCGGTTGCGCTCGGCAAATTCCTCGACCGCCGCGCGCTCGCGCGCTTCGCCCCGCTGCTCGAAGTGACGAAAGGCGGCCTCGACAAGCTCCAGCCGCGCGCCCCGGATCGACACGCGCTCGCTGAGCGGCACGCCGCTGAGCCTTGCGCGCACCTCGGCAACTCCTTCCGCGGCGACACCGGGCAGCCGCTCGATACCGATGTAGATCGGGTCGATCGCAAACAGGCTGAGCGCGCTGTACGGGCTCGCCATCCCGGGCGCGGTCTCGTCGAGCGGCAGCAGCAGGATCGCGCGGTTCCCCATCGCCACCGCCAGATCGACCATCGGGCCGAGCGCCGCGATATCGCCGATTCCCGCGTCGTTGCGGCTTCGGATTGAAAACAGCGGAATCAGAATCCCGGCTACACGTGGGATCGTCATCGGATCATCCGGCTGCGTAAGACTCGCCGCGCGCCCCATGTCGACGCCGGACGGTCCCTGGCGAGGGACGGCGACGGCGCGACCACCGGCAGCTCAGAGCTGCACGACGGCGTCGAGGCGATGCACCCGCGCGTTGGCGATCGACGCCTCCTCGTCTTTGACCAACTCCTCGCCCACCGGCGAGCGGTACGCGGCGCGCCAGGCCTCGACGCTGTCGAACACCAGCAGCGCAGCGCGCAGCCGGTCAGCCTTGCCGCCGGGCGCGCTCCGATCCACGAGCCGCCCGACCATGTAGTAGCGCAACCCGGGCAGGCGGCGCGCGACGCCGGTGTGATAGTCGAGATAGCGGTGCTCGGCAGCGGCAAGCTCCTCCCCCGGACGCCGGTTGAGGTCGAACTCGGCCGCGAACAGGAAGCATCGTTGCCCCGAGCGGCGGCCGTCGAAGCGGACGATCTCTTCGCCATCCATCGCCATCGGCCGCAGGTCGGCCAGATGCGCGGCGCCATGCGCGCGCATCCGCGCGCCGGCCTGCGACTCCAGCGCCGCCATCGACGCCGCAGCGCTGTCGAAGCCGAAGAAAGCCGCGCGATGGTGCGCGGGCACGCTGCCCTTGTTCGCGCGGTAAACACCGGTCAAATAGATATGCAGGCCGGGCAGCGCGCGCGCCAGCGCGACGTGCTCACCGAGATAGGCGCGCTCCTCGGCGGCGAGATCGGCACCGGGCTTGTAATTGAAGCTGGTGAAATTGATCCGCATCGCACTGTCCTCGGCGCTCGCGGCCGTTCAGATCACGTAGCCGCCGTTGGGGCTCAGCACCTGGCCGACCATGTAGGCGGAATCCTCGCAGGCCAGGAACAGGGCGGCATTGGCGATATCGCGTGGCTCGCCGAAGCGGCCCGCGGGCGTGCGCGCGATCGCCATCTGGCGCACCTCGGGCGGCAGCGGCGCGGTCATCGGCGTGTCGATAAACCCCGGCGCAATACAGTTGACCAGGATCCCCTCACCCACGACCTCGCGCGCAACGCACTTGGTGAAAGAAATTATCGCGCCCTTGGCCGCACCGTAATCGGAGGCCATCTCGATCCCTGTCAGCCCGACGATCGAGCCCAAATTGATGATCCGGCCGGAGCGCTTCGGCAGCATCACCTTGAGCGCCTCGCGCGTGCAGTAGAAGGTGGAATCGAGATGCGCGGCGAGCATCCGGTGCCACTCCTCGTCGGTCTTGTCCACGGTGCCGACGAACCCGCCGCCGCGCCGGGAGCTGGCGATACCGGCGTTGTTGACCAGCACATCGATTGTGCCGAAAGCGGCGAGGAATTCGGCAAACATTTTCTTGACCGCCGCGCTGTCGGAAACGTCGGCGACCAGGCGCACGGCACGCCCGCCTGCGCGTTCGACCTCGGTCACCACATTCGACGCGGCTTCCGGTCGTATGTCGTTGACGCCGACGCGCGCGCCTTCGCGCGTGAACGTCAACGCCATCTCGCGCCCCAAGCCCGAGCCCGCGCCGGTTATCAGAACGGCCCTGTCCTTGAGCTTCATCGTGGAAATGCCCTTTCATCGTTGAGCTGCCGCGCCGCGCCAAACGCGTCCGGCCGCAGCTCCTCGCATCGCTATTGCTTCGCGGTCTTACCCTCCTTGAGCTGGCGCTTCCAGTCGAGCCTGCGCGCCTCTGCGCCCGCCGCCTCCGCTTCCTTTATCATTCCCTTCTTCTGGTAGAACATGCTCAGGTTGGTGAAGGCGAGGATGTCCTCGGGCTCCTGTTCGATATGTTTACGGGTCAGCTCGATCGCGGCGTCGAGGTCGCCCTTGGCCTGGTAGCACATCACCATCCCGTGCAGCGCGTCGGTATAGCGCGGGTCGATTTCGAGCGCTCGCTTATAGGTTTCGATCGCCTCGTCGTATTTCTCATCGGCGAAAAGATCGACCGCCTCGTCGTAAAGTTCTTCCTTGTCGGGCATTGCGAACCTCCGTCTTCGGATTCGCGCGGCGCCGCCGGGCGCAGGCCGTATCCGGCCCGCGCGGCGGCGGCTGTTGCAGCCGCGGCGCCGCTTATATACTACAGGCGCGGGCGGCGGCACGGTAACCGCTACACCGCAGCGTCGACCCGCGGGTTTGTACGGATGGTCACCGAAGAGCAGGTTTACGAGGTTCTGCGCGAGTGCTACGACCCGGAAATTCCGGTCAACGTCGTTGACCTCGGCCTGGTCTATCGCGTCGCGGTGGACGGCGGCGCGGTGACGGTCGAGATGACGCTCACCGCGCCGGGATGCTCGATGGGCGCGATGATCGCGGCGCAGATCGAGGACAAGCTGCTGGGCATCCCCGAGTGCGAGCGGGCCAACATCGAGATCGTATGGGATCCGCCGTGGACGCCGCACATGATGAGCGCCGAAGCGCGCAAGACGCTCGGCATCAGCGACGAGTAAGACGGTCGCGCGGGCAAGGCCGGTGCGTCGGATGACGGGCATCGCGGAGGCCCGCCGCCCCACTGAGACATGACGAAACCGGTTACGCCGGCAGATAGCCCTCGCGCAGGAGCGACTTGGCGATAATCATGCGCTGGACCTCGCTGGTCCCCTCGCCGATCTCGGAGAGCTTGGCGTCGCGCATGTAGCGCTCGACCGGAAAGTCCGCCATATAGCCGTAGCCGCCGTGGATCTGGACCGCCTTGGTCGTCGTCCACATCGCGGTTTCCGAGGCATACAGCTTCGCCATCGCGGCCGCGCGCGCAAAGGGCCGGCCGGCGTCCCTGAGCGCGGCGGCGCGGCAGGTCAGCACCCACGAGGCGTCGATCCGCGTCGCCATGTCGGCCAGCATCCAGCGGATCGCTTGGAAGTCGGCAATTCGCTGGCCAAACTGGCGGCGCTCGCTCGCATAGGCGGTCGCCTCCTCGAAGGCGCCACGCGCGATGCCGGCGGCAAAGCCGGCGATCCCGATCCGTCCGCCCTCCAGCACTTTGAGCGTCTGACGATATCCTTCACCCGGCTCGCCGATAAGGTTGCGCGCGGGCACGGTGACGTTGTCGAAGATCACCTCGGCCGTGTCGGAGGCGCGCAGGCCAAGCTTCTCGATCCGCCGCCCATTTGAAAGCCCGGGCGTGCCGCGCTCGACGATAAAGGCCGAAACGCCCGCGCGCCCGCCCGCCGCGTCTGTCACCGCCATCACAACGTACACGTCGGCGACCGAGCCGTTGGTGATGAACATCTTCGAGCCGTTGAGCGTGAAGTTGTCGCCGCCGCGCTCCGCGCGCGTCTTCATCGCGGCGGCGTCCGAACCCGAGCCGGGTTCGGTGAGGCACCACGCGCCCAGCTTCTTCGCGGCGACCATGTCGGGCAGGTAGCGCGCGCGATGCTCTTCGGCGGCGAACAGGTTGATGTGGCCGCTGGAGAGCGACATGTGCGCGGCGCAGGTAAGCCCGACCGAGGCGTCGTAGCGCGAGAGCCCCTCGACCACCAGGACCTGGCTCAGCGTGTCTGCGCCGCCACCGCCGAAGCGTTCGGGAAAGGAGACGCCGATGAAGCCGAGCTCGCCGAGTTTGCGGATGACCTCGCGGGGGAAGATTTCCTGCCTGTCCCACTCGGCCGCGTGGGGCTTGATTTCCTTCTCGGCGAACTGGCGCAGCGTGTCGCGGATCGTGCGCTGCTCGTCGCTAAGCTCGAAGTTCATCGCGGACTCCGCACTCCGACCGGCGCGCGCCGGCGGCGCTATTGGCGCGGCTGGACGTTCTCGCGCACCCACTTGACGATGTCCTCGGTGGAGGCGCCGGGAGTGAAGATCTCGCGCACGCCGATCTCGCGCAACTTGCGCGCGTCTTCGTCCGGGATGATCCCGCCGCCGAAGACGGCGACGTCGGGCGCGCCGCGCTCCTTTAAAAGCCGCATCACCTCAGGAAAGAGCGTCATGTGCGCGCCGGACAGGATACTGAGCCCGACCGCGTCGACGTCCTCCTGCACCGCGGCCTCGGCGATCATCTCGGGGGTCTGATGCAGCCCGGTGTAGATCACCTCGAAGCCGCCGTCGCGCAGCGCGCGCGCGATAATCTTCGCGCCGCGGTCATGCCCGTCGAGGCCGGGCTTCGCCACCAGAATTCTGAGCCGTTTTTCCGCCATCGCTTGTCTTTAGATCCAGCCTGGGTCGGTATAGATCCCGAACTCGGCGCGGTAAACGTCGCAAATCTCGCCGACCGTGGCCTCGCGCCGCACCGCCTCGCAGACCGGCTCCATCAGATTCTCGCCCGAGCGGCAAGCCTCGGCGACGCGCGCCAGCGCCTCGCGCACGGCGGCTGAATTGCGCTCGCGCTTGAGCTTGCGCACGCGCTGGACCTGCATCTCTTCCAGCGCCGGGTCGATCTTAAGAACTTCGATCGGGATCTCCTCAGGGATCGAGTACTTGTTGACGCCGACCACGGTCTTGACCCCCTGCTCGAGCTGACGCTGGTAGTGGAAGGCGGCCTCGGCGATTTCGCGCTGCGGATAGCCGCGCTCGATCGCGTTGAGCATTCCGCCCATCTCGTCGATCTTGCGGATATACTCCATCGCCTCGCGTTCCATTCGGTCGGTCAGCGCCTCGATCGCGTAGCTGCCGCCGAGCGGATCGACCGTGTTGATGACGCCGGTCTCCTCAGCGATTATCTGCTGCGTGCGCAGCGCCACCATCACCGCCTGCTCGGTCGGCAGCGCCAGCGTTTCGTCCATCGAATTGGTATGCAGCGACTGCACGCCGCCGAGCACGCCGGCGAGCGCCTGAATCGCCACCCGCACGATGTTGTTCATCGGCTGCTGGGCGGTGAGCGACACTCCAGCCGTCTGCGCATGCGTGCGCAGCATCATCGAGCGCGGGTTCTTCGCGCCGAAGCGCTCCTTCATCAGCCGCGCCCACATCCGCCGCCCGGCGCGCAGCTTGGCGATCTCTTCGAGGAAGTCGCTATGGATGTCCCAGAAGAAGGACAGCCGGGGCGCGAAGTCGTCAACGTTGAGCCCGCGATCGACCGCGTCCTGCACGTAGCAAAGGCCGTCGGCGATGGTGAAGGCCAGCTCCTGGACCGCGGTCGAGCCGGCCTCGCGGATGTGGTAGCCGGAGATCGACACCGGATGCCAGCGCGGGGCCCGCCGGGCGCAGAACTCGATCATGTCGGTGACGATCCGCAGCGAGGGACGCGGCGGACAGATCCATTCCTTTTGCGCGATGAACTCCTTGAGCATGTCGTTCTGGATCGTTCCGCTGACCGCGCTCCAGGGCACGCCCTGGCGCTCGGCGACCACCAGGTACATCGCCAGCAGCACCGACGCCGAGCAGTTGATCGTCATCGAGGTGGACACCTTGTCGAGCGGGATCCCCTCGAACAGCCGCGCCATGTCGTGGATCGAAGTCACCGAGACGCCTTCGCGGCCGACCTCGCCCTTGGAGCGCTCGTGGTCGGCGTCGTAGCCCATCAGCGCCGGCATGTCGAAGGCAGTCGAGAGCCCGGTCTGCCCCTGCGAGAGCAGGAAACGGAAGCGCCGATTGGTGTCCTCGGCAAGCCCAAAGCCCGCGAATTGGCGCATCGTCCAGAGCTTGCCGCGGTACATCGACTCGTACACGCCGCGGGTGTATGGATACTCGCCCGGGTAGCCGAGCGCGCTCTGGTAGTCGCCCGCAACGTCTTCGGGGGTGTAGAGTGGCTCGACCTCCATGTCCGAGAGGGTGGAGAAGCGCGCCGGGCGCTCCTTGCCCTGCTTATAGGTCGTCTCCAGCCATTGCCGTTTGCTAGTGCTCACGCCGTCCTCATCGCTGTTCAAGCACGTGGTTTGAAATCACCAGCCGCTGGATTTCCGAGGTGCCCTCGTAAATCTCCGTGATCTTGGCGTCGCGAAAATAGCGCTCGACCTTGAACTCCTTGGTATAGCCGTAGCCGCCGTGAACCTGGACGGCCTCGGTCGCCGCTTTCATCGCGGCCTCGGCCGCAAACAGCTTTGCCATCGCCGATTGCGTCGTGCAAGGCTGGCCGGCGTCCTTGAGCGTCGCCGCGCGCAGGGTGAGCAGGCGCGCCGCATCGATCTCGACCGCCATATCGGCGAGCTTCCACTGGATCGCCTGGTTGGCCGCGATCGGGCGGCCGAAGGCCTGGCGCTCCTGCGCATAGCGCAGCGAGGCTTCCAGCGAGGCGCGCGCGATCCCGACCGCCTGCGCGGCAATTCCGATCCGTCCGCCGTCGAGCGTCTTCATCGCGACCTTGAAACCCTCGCCCTCGGCACCGATCAGATTGGTGCGCGGCACCCGCAGGTCGCTGAAGCCGAGCTGTGCGCTATGCGAGCCGCGGATGCCCATCTTCTCCTCGACCCGCACCACCTGCCATCCGGGCGCAGAAGTCTCGACGATAAAGGCGCTGATCCCGCGATGGCCCTGATTGGGGTCGGTCATCGCAAACACGATGGCGACCGAGGCTTGGGGGCCGTTGGTGATGAAGTTTTTGCTCCCGTTGAGGATATAGCTGTCGCCGTCGGGCACCGCGCGGGTGCGCTGGCCGGCAGCGTCGGAGCCGGCCTGCGGCTCGGTCAACGCGAAGCATCCGATCCACTCGCCTGCCGCCATCTTCGGAAGATAGCGCGCGCGCTGCTCGTCGCTGCCCAGGCCGAGGATCGGCCATGAGGCGAGCGACGAATGCGCGGAGACGATCACCGCGGTCGAGGCGCACTCGACGGCGAGTTCCTCGATCACGAGCGCGTAGCTGACGTGATCCAGGCCCGCGCCGCCGTATTGCTGCGGGATAAAGACGCCCATCATGCCGAGCCGTCCGAGCTCGGCGATCGCCTCGGCGGGGAAGCGATGGGTGCGATCGGTCTCGACGCTGGCCGTGCTGAGGCGCTCGCGGGCGAAGCGGCGCGCGGTCTCGCGCGCGGAGCGTTGGGTATCGTTGAGTTCCAGGTCCATCGCAATTACGTCGGCGCTCCGCAGGAACTGACGGATGCCCGCGTGCGGGCGCATCGCACCGGCGGTCCGCCGGCCGACGGCGAGGCGCGCCGCCGGTCGGCGACCTTTAATATCCTAACCGACCGGCGCGGTCGATAGAAACCCTTGCCGATCCGCGGCTTTCCGGCGCACCCGCGGTGCTTGCGCAAAGCTTGCCGCCCAGCGTGCGCTACTTATGCTGCCACTTGGGCTCGCGCTTCTGCACGAACGCGCGTGTGCCCTCGACCCGATCCGCGCTGGCGAAGACCAGTCCGAAGGCCTCCTGCTCGAAGCGCAGCCCGGCGTCCTCTTCCATCGTGAACGACGCGCGCAGCGCAGCCTTGGCCTGGCGCAGCGCCGCCCCCGACTTGGAGGCGAGCTTCTCGGCGAGCTTACGCGTCGCAGGCATCAGCTCCTCGGGCGCGACGACCTGGTTGACGAGGCCGAGCGCGAGCGCCGTTTTGGCGTCAAACATCTCGCCGGTCAGGACGTACTCGCGCGCGCGGGCGTGTCCGATCCGATGGGGCAGGCGTTGGGTGCCGCCGAAGCCGGGAATCAGAGCGAGATTGATCTCGGGTTGACCAAAGCGCGCCTTCTCACTCGCGATTATCAGGTCGCACGCCATCGCAAGCTCCAGACCGCCGCCGAGCGCAAACCCGTTGACCGCGGCGATCACGGGAATCGGCAGGTCCTCGAAAGACTGCATCACGCGATGCCCGAGGCGGGAAAACTCCAGCCCCTCGGTCGCCGACATCTCAGCCATCGCGGCGATATCGGCGCCGGCGACGAAAGCGCGGTCGCCCGCGCCGGTGACGATCAGCACGCGCACGCGGGGGTCGTGCCGGACCTCGCGCAGCACGCGCGCGATATCCTCGAGCACGGCGCGGTTGAGCGCGTTGAGGGCGGCGGGCCGGTTGACGGTCAGCGTCGCGATCGGCGCCTGGTCGAAAGTGATGTCCCTCAGTTCCACCGGTTTCCTCCCTAATCTGCGCGCGGCGCGGGCTAGCGGGGGGCCGGCGCGCCGAGCTTCTCGCGGACCATCCACAGCCGGTCGCCGCCCCAGAACAGCTCGCCGTCAACCACGAAGGTCGGCACGCCGAAGACGCCCGTCTCTTCGGCCTGGCGGCAAATGCGCTCGAGCTCGCGGCGTCCCTCGCCGTCAAGGAAGTCGTAGAAAGCGCTCACCGGCGCGCGGGCTTCTGAGAGCACGGCGCGGAGCGCGCCGCGGTCCTCGATATCCAGCTCGCGCTTCCAGAAACGCTCGAACGTGATGTCGTTATAGGCGCGAAAGACGTCGTGGCGCTGCGCGTAGAGCATCCCGATCGCGGCGAGCGAAGAGTCGAAAATCTTCTGCGGGCCGCGCACAACAAGCCCGCGCCGATTCGCCAGCCGGCGCGCGTCCATATAGCTGTAGCGGACGCGGCGCCATTGATGGGGGTTGCGGCCCTCGACGGTGCCGAGGAACTCGGGGATGTTGAGGATGTAAGGCAACCATTCGAGGCGGAGATCGAACTCGCGCTCCAACTCGTAGGCCGGGTCTTTGGCGAGATAAGCGTAGGGGCTCTTGTAATCGATGTAAACCGTGACCGTGCGCGGCGCCATGCGCCGAGCTTAGGGCCTGGCCGCCGGCCGCGCAATCGCCCCGGTTGCTGCCGCGGCGCGCGCGAGCCCCGCCGGCGTAAATTCCATCACCATCAGCGGCGCCTCGCCAAAGCCGCCTGCCGGCGGCGAGCCCAGCGTTTGCGGAAAGGGAAAGTAGATCGCGCTTGAATCGCGGCCGTAGCGGTCGATCAAGGGCTTCACCGCCTCGTACGCGCCCTGCACGCCCACCGCAATCCTGCCCTTATGCCATTGTCCCAGCGCCCACGCGACTTGAAAGGCGCGATTGGGGCTGAGCGCGGGAAAGGCAGGACCGCCAAACCAATCCACTGGTTCGAGCCGAAGCGCCCGCTCGGGTTGCGATTGAAGCCCGTCAAGGTCTCCGCCCGCCGCGAGGTATTCGTGCGCGGCGCGCAACAGCAACTCGAACCTGGCTCGGATGTAACGCCGCTGCATCTCGAGCGCAGTGACGCCGGCGTAGGGCGCGAGCACCGCGGGCGGTATCCGGTAAAGCTCGACGCCGCCAACTTCCAGCGGGCGCACTCCCAGCGCGTCCGACAGTAGACCGTCCAAACGCGACCTCTCCTGCGCGGTGAGTCGAGGATGAATCCAGGTCGCCGCAGTCCAGTCGCCGTTGACCCGGTCAACCATCCTGTACCTGGAAGGGCCAACGATGATGGCCGAGGTTTTTTGGTGCGCGAGCATCGCCTTCAACTGTTCGCCGGCATCGGGGATTCCCGCGGTGTCATAGAATGCAGCCATGATGGGCCAGCGCGCGTATTCCGGCGGCGCGAGCGGCGACAGCCCGATGTATCCGCCGGCGAGCCGAAAGTACATCCCACTGGCTACCTGCCACTGCATACCGTCTCCGTAAATCAAGGCAGGTACGACCATCACGTTTTCGCCCGGCTCGAGATATTGTCGATACGCACCACTCGAAAAGAACTCCGGAATCTCAAATGCCGAGCTCCAATATGAGGTGGACAGGTTCGGCATCATGAATGGCAACAACCCTATCGCTAAACTCGCCCTCAGCAGCGCACTTCGGCGAGTAGTGGAAAGCCACATTGCCGCGATTACCGCCAGTCCAAGGAACACATACATCATCAGTCGGACGGGCAATGCCTTCCGAAGCAGCGGCAGCCTGGTGAGCAAATACCACGGCGCACCGAAGGTCGGATGGCCGCCGATAACAAAGCGCGCGCCCATCGCCAGAACGCACGTCGCTATGATCGAGTAGATAAGGGCGCGCGCTGTCGGTTCAGCCCAGCGCTCTCTGCCAAACAACAACGCGATCACTACCAGCGGGAGCGGCAGATACGAACCGCTCTCAGTCAGCGTTGCGCGGTAAGTGCGCGAAATCGCCGCAAGCGCGCCAAGCTTCCCCAGCTCGTTGACGCCGGTGGGTACCAGCAGGTTAAGTAAATCAGCTCCATGATATTCGGGATTGAGCACGACGCCGCCGGGATGACCGAAAGCAAACATGAAGTAGAGGTAAGGCGATAGAAAAACAGCGGCGATTCCACAAGCCGCGGCAAGCGGCGCGGGCAGCCGCATCAGGCTGTGTCGCGTCGTCTCACTGCCCAGCGCATACACGACCGTGAAGAAAAGCGCACCTACCAATGCAGCCGTCGCAACGATCTCCGCGCAGAACATAAACTGCGCAAATATCAGCAGCGCGACCGTCGCCACCAAGCGCCGCCTATGTAGCTCGCCGGCCGCGTATCGCAGCGACAACCATACAATCAGCGGGATGGGGAATACTAAAAGCGTGTGGAGATGCGTGGTTATCGCGGATACGGTGTATGCAGAAAACCCAAACACCCACCCCGCCGCCAATGAAGACCAGTAGCCACGGCTGAGCCACCGGCACAGCACAAAGGCAGCCCATCCAGCCATTGTCGGCGCGATCAGACAGAGAGCGTTGTACGCAGCCACCGGGCCGAACCAGAGCGTGATCGGCACCGCCGTTAACGCCGCCAGCGGCGCCATCGTCGACCACGACAGGTTGGCCCCGGCGGGCGCGAATAGCAGTCTGGTGAAGAACGGGTTCAATCGATGGGTGAACGCATAGGCCCACCATGCGATGAACCAGATCGATTGCGGCGGATCCGGGCCGCGCCCGACGTAGGAGGTCGAAAAATGCCCCACCAGCCCGCGGCCGAAAAAGAAAAATGAAAGACCAAAATAGATGCCGAGCGCGGCCATCGCCGCTCGGTCAAACGGGGAGGGAGCCCGGGCGCCGTCAGCCATGCCACTGCCGCCCGGGCTTCATTCCGTGTTGGTGGCTGCCCGCGAGCGGCGCCATGCCCCAGCCGCACGGAACAGGCGCCGACATCCCGACCCGCGCGCGATCAGTATTCGGGCTTGAAGTCGAAGTGATGGAAGGCCTCGATGTAGCGCACGGTGCGGGTCTTCGAGCGCATCATCACGCTGTTGGTGTGCGCGCCGCCCGAGAAGAAGCGCACGCCGGCGAGGTAGTCGCCGGTGGTGACGCCGGTGGCAGCGAACATTACATTGTCCGCCGCCAGTTCCTCGAGCAGGTAGCGGCGCTTGAGGTCGAGGATACCGCAGCTTAAACAGGCCTCCGCCTCTTCCTGGTTGCGCGGCGCGAAGCGCGCCTGCATTTCGCCGCCAGCCGAGCGGATCGCCGCCGCCGCGAGCACGCCCTGATGTGCTCCGCCGGTGCCGATCAGCAGGTCGATCTCGCTCTCCGGACGAATCGTGGCGACCGCCGCCGCCAGGTCGCCGGCGGTGAGCAGCTTGATCCCGGCGCCCGCGCGGCGCAGCTCGCCGATCAGCTTTTCATGGCGGGGGCGGTCGAGCACCGCGACTCGCAGGTCCTCGACGTACACCTTCTTGGCTTCGGCCAGCGCCTTGAGATTATCGGTGGGCGAGCGGTCCAGATCGATCACGCCGCGGCCGGCCGGCCCGCAGGCGATCTTGTCCATATAAGTATCAGGGCAGCGCAGGATTTTACCGCGCTCGGCGAGCGCGATACACGACATCGCGTTGGGGCCGCCCGAGGCGCAGATGTGCGGGCCCTCGAGCGCGTCGAGCGCCAGGTCAACCTCCGGACCCACGCCGGTCCCGACGATCTCGCCGGCGTACAGAATGTCCGCCTCGCCCTGCTCGCCCTCGCCGATAATGATCTTGCCGTCGAAGGCGATCGAGTTGAGCGCCTTGCGCATCGCTTCAGCGGCGGCGTGGTCGGCGGCCCGTTCGTCGCCGCGGCCGATAAAGCGCGCCGCGGCGAGGGCCGCCGCCTCGGTGGCGCGAACGACTTCGAGCGCGAGATTTCGCTCCATCGGGCGGGCCTCCAACCCCAAGCGCCGCCGCTGCGGCGTCAGCCTGCCGCGAACAGCGACTCAATCAACCGATGACCGTCCTTGACGGAGACTCCCGTGCTTGCGGCCTCGGCCTCCGTGTAACGCCGCGCGGGCGCGCGGCCGGTCCTTGCGCCGCCGAGCATAGCAAAGGGCACCGGCTCGTTCGAGTGCGTCTTGAGTTTGCACGGGGTTGCATGATCGGGCATCAGCAGGATGCGGAAATCGCCCAGCGCCGGCAGCCCGCGCAGCATCGGGCCGACGATCAGCTCGTCGATACGTTCAATCGCATCGCGCTTGAGATCGGCGCGGCCCATATGGCCGGCCTCGTCGGGCGCTTCGATATGCAGGAGCAGGAAGTCGCGCCGCTTGAGCGATTCCAGGCCGTAGCGTCCCTTGGCGGCATAGTCGGTATCGAGAAAGCCGGTCGCACCGGGCACCTTGATTACCTCAAGGCCTGCGAGTCGCCCGAGCCCGTTGACCAGATCGACCGCCGAGATCACCGAACCCTCGACGCCGAAGCGCGTCTTGAGCGTCGGAACGGCCGGGCGTCTGCCCTGCCCCCAAAACCACACCGAGCTTGCCGCGGGCTTGCCCGCGCTGAGTCGAGCGCGGTTCACCGGATGCTCGCGAAGGATCGCCGCCGCGCCTTCCATGATCGCGCGCAAGCGCTCGGCGCCTTCGCCCGCGGGCAGATAGGGCGCGGCGGGCTTGCCCGTGATGTCGTGGGGCGGGGTCAGGCGCGTTGTGACCGGGCCGCCGTGCCACACCATCAGGTGGCGGTAGCTGACGCCGTTGTGGAATTCGACGCCGTCGCGGCCAAGTGCCGCCTGGAGGTCAGCCACGATCGCCGCCGCCTCCTCGCTGCTGATGTGGCCGGCGGTAAAGTCTTCCATCACCGGCGCGCCCTCGGCTCCGGGCTTGAGCGACACCAGGTTCATCCTGAAGACGGCGTCGTCGGGAGCGAGCTGGATGCCCTGGCTGGCGGCTTCGATCGGCGCGCGACCGGTATGATAGCGGGCGGCATCGTAGCCGAGCATCGTCATCGTGCCGACGTCGCTGCCCGGCGGCATCCCGGCCGGGATGGTCGCGACCAGGCCGAGCTCGCCGCGGCTGGCGATGAGGTCCATGTTGGGCTTGTTGGCGGCCTCAAGCGGCGTGCGTCCGTCCAACTCGTCGCACGGCCAGTCGGCCATCCCATCGCCGTGAATGATCACGTATTTCATCGATTTTCCGCTCTCGAGCCGTTGGCGCGCGGCAGCCGACGGCGCGCCGGCCCGTCATCCGCGCTGAAGAATCTTGAGCACTTTGTTCACGTCTGGCTCGACAACAATCGTATTGCTGAGATTCTTGAGCGCGGTGTCGGGGTCCTTCAAGCCATGGCCGGTGAGCGTGCATACGACCACCGAACCCGGCGGCAACCCGCGGCTCGACGCGTACTTAAGCGCACCCGCCACCGACGCCGCCGACGCCGGCTCGGCGAAAATTCCGAGGCTCGCGATCAGCCGGTAGGCGGCCAGAATCTCGGCGTCGCTGACCATGTCGATCACCCCGCCTGATTCGTCACGCGCGGCTTCAGCGCCCTTCCAACTCGCGGGGTTTCCGATCTTGATCGCGGTCGCCACCGTATGCGGATCGTCGATCGCATGCCCGAGCACGATCGGCGCCGCGCCCTCGGCCTGATAGCCCATCATCTTCGGCAACCGGCTCACCAGCCCTTCGGCCTTGTACTCCTTGTAGCCGGCCCAGTAGGCGGTGATATTGCCGGCGTTGCCGACCGGCAGGAACTGATGCGTCGGGGCGTCGCCGAGCTGGTCGCAGATCTCGAAGGCGGCGGTCTTCTGGCCCGCGATCCGGTCGGGGTTGACGCTGTTGACCAGCCGGATACTGACCGGATCGCTCTCGGCAACGTCGCGCACGACCTTCAGGCAGATGTCGAAGTTGCCGATGATCTCGATCACACCCGCGCCGTGCATCACACTCTGCGACAGCTTGCCCAGCGCGACCGCGCCCTTGGGAATCAGCACGAACGCGCGCATGCCAGCGCGCCCGGCGTAGGCCGCCGCCGAGGCCGCGGTGTTGCCGGTCGAGGCGCAGATCGCGATGCGTGCGCTCTCTCCGCGCGCTTTACTCATCGCGACGGTCATCCCGCGGTCCTTGAACGAGCCGGTCGGGTTGGCACCCTCAAACTTCAAGTAACACTTTACGTCGGGACCGAGCCGGCTCGCGATCTCCGGGCTGTCGATAAGCGGGGTATTGCCCTCGTTGAGCGTGACCACCGGCGTGCGTTCGTCGACCGGCAGGAAACGGCGGTAATGCTCGATCAGCCCCGGCCATCGTTCGAGGCGCCCTAACGGGCGCGCGGGCGCGCTATGTTTGTGGCGCGTCATCGCCGCTACAGGCGCTCCTCGATCCGGATGAAGGCGGGCGCGCCGCTGACCGTGTGGAGGCGGGCGATGCGGGCGAGCGCGCGCTTAAGGTTGCGCTCGCGCGCCTCGTGGGTGCGCATGATTACAGGCACCGTACTTTCCACCTTGCGGCCCTGCTGGATCACCGAGGCGATCGAAATTCCGTTGCGCCCGAGCACCGAGGCGATGGTGCCGAGCACACCGGGCTTATCGCGCGCCTGAAAGCGCAGATAGTACTCGCATAGCACGTCGTCCATCGGCTTGACACGGGCGCGCGTCACCGCGCCCATCGGGTAGCCCAGCGCGTGGCCGCGCGCGCCGGCGCCCGCGATTCGCGCGCGCGCAATCTCCAGCACGTCGGCCATCACCGCGGTCGCGGTTGGCATCTGCCCCGCCCCCAGCCCCACGTACATCGTCGGCCCGAGCGCCTCGCCGTGAATATAGATCGCGTTGAACGCGCCGCCGACGCTGGCCAGCAGGTGGCGCGTCGGAATCATCGTGGGATGCACACGCGCCTCGACCGCGCCGTTGTCGTCGCGCGCGATCGCGAGCAGCTTTATCGTGTATCCGAGTTCACGCGCATAAGCGATATCGGCCTGGGTGACCCGGCTGATGCCCTCGGTATAAACCTGCGCGGGTTTGAGCAGCGCGCCGAAGGCCAGGGTGACCAGCAGGCAAAGCTTGTGCGCGGCGTCATGGCCGTCGATATCGAGCGCCGGATTGGCCTCGGCCAAGCCCATCCGCTGCGCTTCGGCCAGCGCCTCGGAGAATTCCGTGCCGCGCTCGGTCATCGTGGTCAGGATCGAATTGCAGGTCCCATTGACGATTCCATAGACCGCGCGCTGGCGATCGCCGGCCAGCGCCTCGCGCAGCGTGCGGATGATCGGCACACCGCCGCCGACGCTCGCCTCGAAACCGACCGCCATCCCGGCCCGCGAGGCCGCGGCGAAGATCGGCTCGCCGTGCTCGGCGAGCAGCGCCTTGTTGGCGGTGACGACGTCCTTGCCCGCGGCAAGCGCGGTCAAGAGCAGCGAGCGCGCGGGCTCGATTCCGCCGAACAGCTCGACCACGATGTCGATGTCGGGACGAACGACCAGGGCGGCCGGATCGCGCGTAATCAGTTTTGCGGTGAGGCCAAGCGAGGGAATCGGCCTGAGACTGCGATCGGCAACGCCTGCCAGCTCCAGCGGCGCGCCGAGCTTGCGCGCGAGCATCGCGGCGTTGCGCCTGAGCAGGCGCACGACGCCCTCGCCGACCGTCCCGCAGCCGAGCAGGGCTATCCTCACCGGCTTCAGCCGAACACCGGGTTGCGCCATCGGGAGGATGGATCAGGAGCCCGCCGCCGCAACGCGCGGACGCGTCCCGCGCATCGCAAGGCGCAGCGCGTGGCGGATGCCGCGGAGCGCCTGGCGCGTGCGATGTTCGTTCTCGATCAGCGCGAAGCGCACGAAGCCGTCGCCGTCGGCGCCAAAGCCGACGCCCGGCGATACCGCGACCTTGGCTTCGGCAAGCAGGAACTTGGCGAAGTCGAGCGAGCCCATCTGACGCAGCGGCTCGGGAATCGGCGCCCATACGAACATCGTGGCGCGCGGCTTCTCAACCGGCCATCCGGCGCGGTTGAGCCCGTCCACCAGGACGTCGCGCCGCCGGCGGTAGGTGCTGGCGATCTCGCCGACACACTCCTGGGGCCCGTTGAGCGCGGCGATCGCCGCGACCTGCACCGGCGCGAACATCCCGTAGTCAAAATACGACTTCAGCCGCGCCAGCGCCGCGATCATCTCGCGATTGCCGACCGCGAAACCGACCCGCCATCCCGGCATGTTGTAGCTCTTGGAGAGCGTGAAGAACTCGACCCCGACCTCACGCGCCCCCGCCACCTGCATCATCGACGGCGCCCGGTAGCCGTCGAAGCACAGGTCAGCGTAGGCGAAGTCGTGCACCACCATGATCCCGTGCTCGCGCGCGAACTCGACCACCCGCTTCATGAAGGCGAGATCGACCGTCGCCGTGGTCGGGTTGTGCGGGAAGTTCATCACCAAAAGCTTGGGCCGCGGCCAGCAGCGGTTGAGCGTCTCGATCATGGCGTCGAAGAAATCGGCGCCCTGGCTTATCGGCACCCCCTGCACCTGGGCGCCCGCGATCACGCATCCGTACTGATGGATCGGATAGGTCGGCGTGGGCGCCAGCACGACGTCGCCCTGGTCGAGCACCGCGAGCATCAGGTGCGCGATTCCCTCCTTGGAGCCGATCGTCACAATCGCCTCGCTGTCGGGGTCGAGCTCGACGCCGTAGCGGCGGCGGTACCAGTCGGTGATCGCCAGGCGCAGCTTGTACACCCCGCGCGAGACCGAGTAGCGATGGTTGGGCGGCTTGGTCGCGGCCTCGACCAGCTTGGCGACGATGTGCGCCGGCGTGGGCTCGTCGGGGTTGCCCATGCCGAAGTCGATGATGTCCTCGCCGGCGCGCCGCGCCTTGAGGCAGAGCTCGCCGATCGCGTTGAACACGTAAGGGGGGAGCCGCTTTATCCTGGGGAAGTCCATCGTCCGCCGTGCGCGCCCGAGAGCGCGGCCCGTCCGCGCTCGTGAGCCTTAATTTCTAACCGACGGCGCGCCCCGCCGCTAGTGGCTGCCGAGCGCGAACGCGTTGACGCAGTTCTCCAACGGCTCGCCGGCGAGCAGGCGCCGGACGTTGGCCGCTACGCGCTCGGCAATCCCGCGATATGAAACGTCGGTGACCCCGGCGATATGGGCGGTCGCCACGACATCGGGCCGGCCGAGTAGCGGGGAATCAGAGGGCAGCGGCTCCTGCTCGAAGACGTCGAGCCCGGCGCCGACGAGCCGACCCCGATCTAGCGCCCGCAGCAGCGCGGCCTGGCTCATCAGGCCGCCGCGCGCGGCGTTGACGACACAGGCCTGCGGCGGCAGCAGCGCGAGCGCGGCCTCGTCGATCAGCGCGCGCGTCTCGTCGCGCAGCGGCACGCAGAGGAAGAGGTAATCGCTCAGCCGCAGCAGCTCGGGCAGCCGCTCCGGGCCGCCGATCCATTCCATCCCCAGCCGCTCGGCCAGTCCCTGCTCCGGGCAACGCTTTATCCCCACCATCCGCATCCCGAACGGCCTCAGCCGTGCCGCCAGCGCCCGTCCGATGCCGCCCATCCCCACGATCCCCGCCGTTCGCCCGAGCAGCGCACGGCCCATCGGCCCGCCCCATACCTTGCCCCCGCGAAGCGTCTGCTCGGCGACCGGGAGGCGGCGGCTGACCGCAATCGCGGCCATCACGCACCACTCGGCGACCGACTCGGCGTTGCCGGTGCCGGCGCTGGGCACGTTGGCGACAGCGATGCAGCGCGCGGTCGCGGCGGGGATATCCACCCCCTCCAGCCCCGCGCCCCACTGCTGGATCAGGCGCAGGCCGCCGATATGGTCCATCAGCTCGCCGTCGATGCGCGACATGGCCGGGATCAGGACGTCGGCCGCGGCGCCGTCGCGGCGCAGCGTTGCCACGTCGATCATGTCGAAGCGCACGCCAGGCAACGCTTCCAGCAGGTGCTGACGCACGGCGGTGAATCCGGTTCCGGCAACGACGACGGTGGCTGAGGGCATGGTGGCTGTCCGAGCTCGCGATGCGAGTTGCGGCCATTTGAGCAGCACTCACCACCGCCTGCAACGGCGCGACTTTACGATGCCGCTGGAACGATCGCGACACCCGCGCTTGCCCGGCGGACCGCCCAGTAGCACGGCGCCGCGGCGAGCAGGATGAGCGCGCCCAGCTTCCACGCCGCTGGAATTCCGTACGCGTCGGCAACCCGCCCGCCCACCAGCAGGCCGAGCGAGCCGCCGAGTGTGCCAAAGGTGCTGCTGAAGCTCAGCAGCGTAGCCCGCTCCTCGGAATCGATCTGCTCGTTGAACCAGGTCTGGCCAAGCGGCTGCATCGCCCCAGCGCACAGGTTCATCACCAGCAGGCTCACCAGTGCGAGGTTGGGCCGGCCGGCAAGCGCGCCGCCGCCAAAGAGCAGCGCGCCGGCAACCAGCGTCAAGCCGACCAGCCGTGCGCCGCGCTTGCTCGCCGTTACGCCGAAGCGCACCACCGCCTCCGCGCCGGCCATCCGCGCCAGCGTGAACAACGCGTACAGCCAGCCGACGATCCAAATACCCACCCCGTAGCGGTCGTTGAAGAGCTGCGGCCACTCCAACCAGTACGGCGCCCACGCGGCGAAGGTCAGCGCGCTCGCGCTGCTCAGCAGCAGCACCGGGCGGCTGCGGAAGCCGCGGCGCAATCCGAGCATCACGCGCAACGCCACCAGCCCGGGCAGCGCCCGCAGATTGACCCCAGCCGACCGTTCCCGCTCCCCGCGCATCAGGGACGCCGCCGCCATCCCCGCGAACAGGTAGCCCGCCGCACCGAGCAGCCACGGATAGGCGATGTCGATGTCGGCGACGTAGGCGCCGATTATCGCCGAGCCGACGAAGCCGAGATTGGTCAGTTGCGAGATGCGCGAGAACAGGCGGTCCTTGAGACCGACGAAGCCCGCGGCATCGAGCGCGTCAACCCCCCAGGCGTCGATTGCGCCGTTGCAGAAAGTCGTTCCCACGCCGTCGATCGATTCGGCCAGCAGGAAGGCGGCGTAGCGATGGGCGCAGAAGTACAGGAGGAAGGCGGCGACGCGCAACGCGCATCCGAGAACGAACGAGCGCCGCCGCCCCATCGCGTCGGCGAACGCGCCGGTCGGCACGTCGGTCAGGAACATCACGACGAAGTACACCGCCAACACGCTGTTGATCTGGAACTGGTCCAACCCGCGCGAGCGCAGGAAGAGCGGATAGACGCCGTAGAGGAAGCCGCCGGCGAACGAATAGCCCAGCCACATCGAGTAGTAGCGGCGCGTGACCTCGCCAAGGGTGCCGTTGGCAGGCGTGCGGGCGACGGGCGCGCCGCCCGCGGCGTTTCTCTGTCCCTCCAACATCCTTTAGACTCTCTTCGAGGCCCCGCGTCGCGGGCGACCCTGCCGCTGCGCGCAACCGGCGCGTGAACCCTTCATTGTACGCTCGCCCCATCCCAACACCTACAGCCGAGCCGCAACCGGCGAGCGCCGCGCCGGTGCGCGCGCTTCCTTCGCGTCGCATGGGTCGCCGCCCGCATCTATGCCGGCTACAAATCGATTGCGCTCTGGTCGCCGCGCCGACTGAACCGCCTTTACCGGCTCCGCGTGCTGGGTTAGCCTCATCGCTTCGCGCGGCGCGCCCGGGCGCGAAGATGCCGAAATCGAAGCGGGCGCGTGGATTTAGCGATGTCTCAACGGCAGACGGAACTGGTCGCCCTCGCGCGCGAGTTGGCCGCGGATTTTGCCACCCGCGCGGAGGAGCACGACCGCGCCAATAGCTTTCCGCTCGAAAACGTCCGGCGCATGAAGGAGACCGGCTACACCGCGCTGGTCGTGCCCGAACGCCACGGCGGCCTGGGCGCCGACCTCGTCGATTTCGTGCTGTGCCAGGAAGCGCTGGCCCAGGGATGCGCGCCGACCGCACTCGCCATCAACATGCACCTCTTCGGCATCGGCAGCATGGTCGAACGGCTGCGCGGCACGCCCGACGAGGCGGTGTTCCTCGAGATGCTCGGGCGCGGGCGCGCGATCCTGGGCGGCGGAATCAGCGAGCCCGAAACCGGCGGCGACTGGGGCTACTTCGCCACCCGCGCGCGCCACGACGCGGCGGGCTATGTGCTCAACGGGCGCAAGATTTTCACCAGCCTCGCGCCGGTGATCGACATGTTCATGGTGATGGCGACGGTCGAGGACAGCACGCCGCCGACCGCGGCCACTTTCGTGATCGCGCGAGGCACGCCCGGCGCCGAGATCGTCGAGACGTGGGACGCGCTGGGGATGCGCGCGACGTCGAGCCACGACCTTGTTCTCAAGGACGTGCGGGTGCCGGAGACCGCCAAGGCGGATGAGCGCCCGGTGGGGCCGATCGATGAAAACGGAATCTCGCTGTTCGCCTGGTTCAGCCTATCGATCGCGGCGATCTACACGGGGCTGGCAACAACGGCCTACAGGTGGACGCGCGAGTTCGCCGGCCGCTTCAAGCCGCTGGTCCTGCCGCGCCCCATAAAGTATCTCCCCGGCGTGCAGTTCGCCGCCGCCGAGGCCGAGGCGCTGCTCGCGCAGTCGCGCGCGCTGTACCTCGGCGTGGCGCGCGAGTACGCCGCCGACCGCGACGGGTTCAAGGGCGAGCGGGGGCTCGCGCGCGTGGTGCTGCCCAAGTATGTGGCAACCAACAACGCGATTCGCGTGGTTGACCAGTGCATGGAGATCGCCGGGGCGCATGGCTTCGTCAAGCGCAACCCGCTCGAACGCTACTTTCGCGACGTGCGCGCTGGCGTGAACCATCCGCTCTCCAACGCCCGCGCGCGCGAGTTGATCGGCAAGGTCGCGCTCGACATCGAGCTCGCCGAGATTCCGCGCTGGTGAGTGCTCGATGAGCCCGGCCGTTGTGGATTTCCGCCCCTGGCGCGCGCCGCGCGCGCTGGCTAAAGCGACTCGCCTCGCATAACTTCCGTGGCCGTGCAAAGCGAGATCGAGCACGTGGCGCTGGCCGCCGCGCGCGCCGCCGGCCGCGTCCATCTGCGCCGGCTCAGCCGCATCAGCGTCAGCCGCAAGAGCAGTTCGATCGACCTGGTCACCGAAGCCGACCGCGAGGCCGAGGCCGCCGTGATCGCCATCATCAGCCGCGCCTTCCCGGACCATGCGATCCTCGCCGAAGAAAGCGGTGCCAACGCGCAGCGGAGCGCCCAGCGCTGGATAATTGATCCGCTCGACGGCACCACCAACTTCGCCCACGGGTTCCCGCAGTTCTGCGTGTCGATCGCCTACGAGCGGCGCGGACGCGTCGAGCTCGGCGTGGTGTTCGACGCGCTCAAGCGCGAGCTGTTCGTCGCCGCCCGCGGACGCGGCGCGCGGCTCAATGGCAAGCGCATCCGGGTCAGCCGGACGCCGGCGCTCGAATTCGCCCTGCTCGCGACCGGCTTCCCCTACGACCGGCGCGAGCGGCGTCACTTCTACCTGACCTTCTGGGAGGCCTTCATGATGCGCACGCAGGGGGTGCGGCGCACCGGCTCCGCGGCGCTCGACCTGTGCTACGTCGCCTGCGGGCGGGTGGACGCCTTCTGGGAATTCGGGCTCCATCCGTGGGACGTCGCCGCCGGCGCGCTTGTCGTGACCGAGGCGGGCGGGCGCGTGACCAACGCGGACGGCTCGCGCCTGGATCTGGGCGGACGCCAGATCCTCGCGAGCAACGGCCGGCTGCATCGCGCGATGCGCGCGACGATCCTCAAGGCGTGGCCGGAAGCCGAGCGGCGTCTGGCTGAGGCTCGCCCCACTCCCTAATTGGTGCACTGCGGCGCCGTCAGGTTGACTGCCCGCCGGCCCTGGTCAGCGCCTGCGGTCCGCGAAGCTCAAGGCCCCACGGCGCGAGCAGCAGGCAGAGCGAGCCGATAATGGCCGGCGCCAGCGAGAACGCCGCGACTCCTGTGCGGTCCCACGCCGCGCCGCCGATCAGCGGCATCAGAAACGCCATCCCGTAACCGATCGTGAACATCCCGGCCGAGACCCGATGGACGTCGGCCGGGCGCTCGGCCAGCAGCGGCGGAAAGACCAGGTTGAGCACGAAGCACATGGCGGACGAAAAGCCGAGGAGCGCCGCCCCAGCGATGCGCGCCCAATCGTGCGGGATAAAGAACACGCCCAGCCCGGCCGCGGTGACCACCGCCATCGTTTGAATCGGCACCGTCCGTCCGACGAATCGCTCCGGAAACAGCGCCACGATAATCGAGGCGGGAAACTGCGCGCCGTTAAGCCAGACAAGCGACGACGCGATCAGATGGGTGGCCCCCACGCTGTGCAGGTAATCAGGAAAGAACGCGTTGGCGCCGTAGTAGATGACCGAGCTGCCGGCTTGGATGAAACCCAGCCGCCAGGTCAGGCCGTGCCTGAAGTCGGGCCACCATTGCGTCCGTTCGCCCTGCTCGTCCACCGCGCCCAACCGCGGCGTCAGCAGCCAGAGCATCGCCGCCACGATGATCGGAAACACTCCCCACACCGCCAGCGCGGCGCGCCAGTTCCCGGCAAGCGGCACGATTGCCTGCGTCGTCGCGCCCGCGCCGACCAGTTCGCCGACGAGCAATCCGTTGGTGTAAACCGCAGTGGCCAGTCCGACGTGGGCGGGTGTCCAATGGTAAACCAGCGCCGGCAGCGCAGGCTGCACCACCGCGATACTGGCGCCCATCAGCAGCGTCATCCCGAACAGCATCGCAAGCGACGGTCCCACGCCGCGCAGCGCCGAGCTCGCACCGACCAGCGCGGTGCCGACGATCACCGCGCGGCGCGCGTCGAAGCGCGAAATCAGCATCGAGCCCGCCGTCGCTGCGCTTGCGAGCAGCAGCACTGGCAGTCCGAGCAGTGCGGCAACCGCGGTTTCGTCGAGCGGGAGGTCGCGATGGATGAGCGGGAGGAGCGGCGGGATGGCGAGCAGCGTCAGGCGCAAGCTGATGCCCGAGAGCCAGAGCAGGAGCAGCTTGAGCCAGGGAATTCGCGTCATGGGCCGCGCGTCAGATGGGCATCGCCAAAGTGCGCAAGGATAGCCGAAAAGCCGCGCGCGCAAAACGCGCCGCGGCTTCACGCTCAGTTCGAACGCGCTTCTGCCGCCGCACCAGGCGCTGCTCTCGATGACGTCGGGGCCGGCGCTAGGTCAGCTACTGGCATCGCGGCCGCGTCGTCCTCGACATCGAGGACATGACCCGCCTGCGGACAGCAGTCTCGTGTTCGCCGCTTGCGCGATCAGAGGCTCCTGCCGCCGCGTAGGTGAGCTGTGCAAGCGGCTCGTTGATCGGGCTGCGATCGCCGCCGGGGACCTGGCCGTCGGGAGTGCCGGGATATGGCGGATGGTTGCGCGGCACGCATCCCCCGGGCGTTTGGAGTAATCCAACTTCATTCGCGAACCGTCAAGGCGCGAAGCAGACTCCCTTGGCGGGCGATCACCGGATTCCGGGGCGGCGTTACCGCTCGGCGCAAGCTTCGCACTATGATGAGGCCCGTTATGGGCAAGCTTCCACTGTCGCGCTTCAAGGTAATCGACCTCACCCGCGCGCGCGCCGGCCCGACCGCTGTGCGCCAGCTCGCCGACTGGGGTGCCGACGTGCTCAAGGTCGAACAGCCGGGAGACGACGCGACCGAAGTCGGCGCGCGCCACAGCCCCGACTTCCAGAACCTCCATCGCAACAAACGCAGCATGACGCTCGACCTCAAGCGCCCCGAGGGCCTGGAGATCCTCAGGCGGCTTGTCGCCCAGTCCGACGTGCTGGTCGAGAATTACCGCCCCGACGTAAAGCACCGCCTCGGCATCGACTACGAGAGCATGCGCGCGGTCAATCGGCGGCTGGTTTACGCCAGCGTCTCGGGCTTCGGCCAGGATGGCCCGTATCGCAGCCGTCCAGGGCTTGATCAGATCGCGCAGGGCATGGGCGGTTTGATGTCAATCACGGGGCTGCCCGGCCAGGGGCCGGTGCGAGTGGGAATCGCGATCGCCGACGTCAGCGCCGGCGTGTTCTGCGCGATGGGCGTGCTGATCGCGCTGCTTGAGCGCGAGCAATCCGGCGAGGGTCAGTGGGTACAGACATCGCTGCTGGCAGCGCAGATCGCAATGCTCGACTTCCAGGCCGCGCGCTGGCTCGTGGCAAAGGAAATTCCGGAGCAGGCTGGCAACAACCATCCGACCGCGATCCCGACCGGCGTGTTCAGAACCGCCGACGGGCACATCAATATTGCTGCCTCGGGCGGCGAGCTTTTCGGCCGGCTGTGCAAGGCGCTCGGCGCCGAGCATCTCGCCGCGGATCCGCGCTACTCCAGCGGCAGGGCCCGGCTTGGCAACCGCGACGAGCTAAACGCGGCAATCGAGGAAATCACGCGCACGCGGCCATCGGCGGAGTGGATCGAGATTCTCAATCGCGCGGGCGTCCCGTGCGGCCCAATTTACCGAATGGACGAGGTGTTTGCGGACCCGCAGGTGCGGCACATCGGCATCGCGCGCGCCGTCGAGCATCCCAGACGCGGACGCCAGGAACTGGTCGGCCAGGCGGTGGACATGAACCGCACGCCGTGGGCGCTGCGCTCAGCCGCGCCCGAAAAGGGTGAGCACACGGACGCCGTGCTCGCCGCGCTTGGCTACGATCCGGCGGCAATCGCCGATCTGCGCGCGCGCGGCGTGGTGTGAAAGGCTATGCGCTGAGCTGACAAAGCCGCTGGCGCTGCCGCTCGTTTGCGCCGCCGCCGCGCAGTGATTGGAGGAGGATGGGTATTAAATTCATGCTCCATATCGTCCCCACCGTGCCGGCTTCGCCGGAACGCGAGCGGCTCGCCGCGATCGCTCATCGCACTGGTTGAGCGACAAATAAGAGTGGGCCGGCACCGGGGCCCGCCACGCTGACATCAACGCACGTACAGGAAAATGCCTTCGTAGGTCAGCGCGGGCCGCTCCTGGCCGACCACGGCCACCTGGGTCTCCTGCGTGACTTGCGTCCCTTGCGGACGCTCTTCGACCGCAATCACGCGGCGGCGCGCGTGCACTTTCGATCCGGCCGGTACCGGCGAGATGAAGCGCAGCTTGTTGCCGCCGTAGTTCACCACGTTGCGATAGCCGACAACCTTCCATCCCTCGTCGATCTCGAAGGCCGGCAGCAGGCTGAGCGTCAGAAAGCCGTGCGCGACCGGCGCCTTGAATGGGCTCTCGCGCTTGGCACGCTCAACGTCGATGTGGATCCACTGATGGTCGCCGGTCACCTCGGCGAACTGGTTAATCTTCTCTTGGGTCACCTCGATCGGCTTGCTCCAGGGGCCGAACTGGTCGCTGATCTTCGAGCGCAGCTTTTCAATATCGTCGAATCGAATCGTCTCCATCAGGGGCCTCCCGTGTTCAGGCGCTCCGTGTCGGCGCGCCTGCCTGCGGCCAGCCTTCCACGGACGCCAACGTTAGTCCATCGCGGCACAGTGCCGACGCATGAGCGCAAACCGCAATCGACCCGGCGTATCGCGAGCGCGCGCCGCCAGACGGCCGCCGATTACCGTTCAGCTCAGGGACGCGAAAAACGCGATCGTGCGCACCTCGATGCTCTCGCGCGGCGCGGCGTCTGGCGGCGCGCTCGGATCGTCGAAGGCGCAATGCGCGGTCCAGCGCGCGCGCCCGTCGGTCGCCGAGTCGAAGCACTTGAGGAACAGCGCCTCGTCGGAGCGCATCCGCGGGAAGTAATACCACCGATGGGCCGGGCTGTAAGCGACCGAAAACACCTCGCCGGTGCGGTCGCGATACTTGAGATCGGTCGCGATGAAGTCGCTCACCTTGATGCTCTGCGCGTGGCATACGGCGAGCGGCGATTCCTCGACCGGCCCGCGGATCGGCCGCCATACGTTGATAAAGGCAAAGCGATGCTTGAGCAACTCCTCGGCCTCGGCGCCGAGCAGATCGCGCACGCGCTGCGGCGCCGACTTGGGCGTGTAGTCGTTGTGCGCGAAACGCACCGGCTCGCGCGCGGCGTTCAGTCCCTGCTTCGCCATCGGCGCGCAGCGCACGTTATGGTCGAACACCAAGACCCGCCAGGCGCCACTGACCTGCTTAACCAGCCGCTCGACCTCGGGGTAATAGACCGCCTTGACCTCGGCGTCGTCGTAGAAATTGGCGGTCGCGCTGCGATGGGGCACCAGCGCGAAGCCTGCGCCGTCGAGCGTCAGTTCGCCGGCGACCGCGCGGCCGTCCTCCACCCGCATCGTGTGGCGCTCAGGCTCCCAGTTGCGCAGCGGCGCGTCCGGCGTCGGCTTGTACAGCCAGGTTGCCGGCTTCTCCGCCATCGGCCTGACGTAGTTGAAACTGCCCTCGACGTAGCCGGGGTTCCGGATGGTTTCCGCGTCCATGGCTCTCCTTTTACAACGCCCCCGCCGCGCGCGCCAATCGCCGCGAACGCCGCTTCCGCAGACGCCGTCAGCGCTCGGTGCCGAGGCCTTACAATTCGCGTGCCGCGCAGGAGTGCGTCTAAAACCGGAATACTTTGCGAGCGGGCTGGAGAGCAAACCTTCGCATTTCGCCCTTTGCCACGGCTTGCGAGGGCGTACAAGCCGGCGCGCCCGCTCTCTGTCCTGGGGCGGCGCGGCATCTAGAACAGAAACCCCACCTGCGAATGGCCAGGACAAACCGGCAATCGAATCTGGTGCCGAGGAACGAGGGCTGGCACGGAGGCCCCCCTGGTACAAGATCACGGCAACGCTTTGCGTTACCGCGGTCGCCTGTCGTCGCAGTATCGCGCTAAGCGGCCGAACCTATCAGTTCGAGCGCGCGGCGCAGGCGGAGCACCGTGCGGGCGCGGCCGAGCACCGCGATCACTTCGTAGATTCCCGGGCTCACCGTGCCGCCCGTCAGCGCGACGCGCACCGGCTGCGCAAGCTGCCCGAGTTTCATCGCGAAGCGTCCGAGCACGCGCTCGAAGGCGGCCTGGATTGCCGCCTCGTTGAAGTCGCCCTCAAGCGTCTCCAGCTCGGAGGCCAGCGCGGCCAGCGGCTCGGCCATCTCGGGCTTGAGAAATTTCGCCGCCGCCTTGGGCTCGATCACAATCTCGTCGCTCAGGTAGAACTTCGCGAAATCGACCAGTTCGACCAGGGTCTTGGCGCGCTCGCGCAGGGTCGCGATCATTTTCTGAAGCCACGCCTCGTCGCCGGGAATCTTCGTATATCCGGCGCGCTCGATGAACGGTCGGACCTCGCGCGCAAGTTGCGCCAGCGGGCGCTGCTTGAGGTAGTGGAAATTCAGCCACAGCAGCTTCTCGGCGTTGAAAATCCCCGCTGACTTGCCGCAGGCGGCGAAGTCGAAATACTCGATCAGCTCCTGCTTCGAGAAGATTTCCTGGTCGCCGTGCGACCATCCCAGCCGCGCCAAATAGTTGAGCAGCGCCTCGGGAAAATAACCGAGGTCGCGGTAGGCGAAGACCGAGATCGCGCCATGGCGCTTGGAGAGCTTCTGCCCGTCCGGCCCCATCACCATCGGCAGATGCGCGTAGGCGGGCGGCGTCAGGCCGAGCGCATAGAAAATCTGCATCTGGCGCGGCGTGTTCGGCAGATGGTCGTCGCCGCGGACGACGTGCGTAATGCCGAAGTCGGCGTCGTCGAGGACGGTCGCAAAATTGTAGGTCGGCACGCCGTCCGAGCGAAAGATGATCAGATCATCCAGCTCCGCGTTGTCGAACACCGCGCGCCCCTTGATCAGGTCATCGACGACGGTCTCGCCGACCCGCGGCGCGCGAAAGCGGATGGTGTAGTTGCGGCCGGCGGTGCGGTCGGGCAATGCGAGGTCGGCGGCGAACGGCAGGTCGCGGCACTTGCCGTCGTAGCCGGGCTTGCGATGCTCGCGCTCGGCCTGCTTGCGCCTGGCCTCCAGCTCCTCGGCGGTGCAGTAGCACGGATAGGCCTTCTTCGCCCGCAGCAGTTCGAGCGCGCCCTGGCGGTAGCGCTCGAAGCGGTTGGACTGGAAGTATCTGGGATCGGGCGGCCCCTCGTCCCATTCGATTCCGAGCCAGCGCAGGCTTTCCAAAATCTCGTTTAGCGACTCCTGGGTGGAGCGCTCGCGGTCGGTATCGTCGATGCGCAGGATGAACTGGCCGCGGTTGTGGCGCGCGAAGAGGTAGGCGAACAGCCCCGAGCGCACGTTGCCGATGTGAAGCGCGCCGGTGGGGCTCGGCGCGTAGCGGCTGCGGACGGTCACGATGCGGCTACTCCCATTCGATGGTCGCGGGCGGCTTGGAGGTGATGTCGTATACGACGCGGTTGACCCCGCGCGCCTCGTTAGTGATCCGGCTGGAAAGCCGCGCCAGCAGTGCCGGGTCCAGCCGCGCCCAGTCGGCGGTCATCCCGTCGGACGACTCGACCGCACGGATCGCGATCACGCTCTCATAGCTGCGCCCATCGCCCATCACGCCGACCGTCTTGAGCGGCAGCAGCACGGCGAAGGCCTGCCATAGCTGCGTGCCCAGCCGCTGCGCTTCGATCTCCTCCATCACAATCCTGTCGGCGCGGCGCAGAAGCTCCAGCCGCTCGCGCGTGACCTCGCCGACGATGCGCACCGCCAGACCGGGGCCCGGGAACGGCTCGCGATCGACGACGTCGGCGCCCAGGCCGAGCTCGCGGCCGACCGCGCGGACTTCGTCCTTGAACAACTCGCGCAACGGCTCGATCAGCTCCAGGCGCATGCGCTCCGGCAGCCCGCCGACGTTGTGATGGGTCTTGATCGTGGCCGAGGGCCCCTTGAACGAGACCGACTCGATAACGTCGGGGTAGAGCGTTCCCTGGCCAAGAAACCGCGCGCCGCCCATCGCGCGCGCCTCGTTCTCGAATACCTCGATGAAAGTATGGCCGATAATCCGGCGCTTGTGCTCGGGGTCGAGCACGCCTTCGAGGCGTTTGATGAAAAGTTCGGACGCGTCGACCACGCGCAGCGCTATCCCGAGCCGGCCGCCGAATACGCTCTCCATCCGCTCGCGCTCGCCCGCGCGCAAAAGTCCCGTGTCCACGAACACGCATCGCAGGCGATCGCCGATCGCGCGATGGATCAGCACCGCAGCGACCGATGAATCGACGCCGCCTGACAGCCCCATGATCACGCGGTCGTCGGGCCCGACGCGCGCGCGGATCTCGCCGAGCTTGGTCTCGACGAAGGCGGCGGGCGTCCAGTCGCCCGGCTCGCCGCAAATCCCAAGCACGAAGTTGCGCAGGACCCGCGCCCCGCACGGAGTGTGCGCAACTTCCGGATGGAACTGGATGCCGCGCATCCTCCCGTCGCGCGTGCGCACGGCGGCGTAGGGCGAATTGTCGCTGTGCGCGATCGGCTCAAGCTCGGCGGGAATCGCCTCGACGCGGTCGCCGTGGCTCATCCAGACTCGCTGCTCGCGCTCGTCGATTCCCTCGAACAGCGGATCGCGCCGGTCGATAATCAGCGTGGCCGGGCCGTACTCGCGAGCGCGCGCGCCGGCGCTGCGGGCGCCCAGATGCTGCGCGATCACGTAAAGCCCGTAGCAGATGCCGAGCACGGGGCATCCGACGTGCAGCACCTCGGGCGAAATATCCGGCGCGCCGGTCTCGTAGAGGCTCGCCGGACCACCCGACAGAATGATCCCGCGCGGGCGCATCGCGCGGATCTTCTCGGGCGCGAGATTGTATGGATGAATCTCGCAATAGGCGCGCGCCTCGCGCACGCGGCGAGCGATGAGCTGCGTGTACTGGCTGCCGAAATCCAGAATCAGGATCACGAAATCGACCTTCGCTTAACTATACCGGCGCGCCGCCCGCGGCGCATCACGAGCCGCCCGGGCTTTTCCACAACACGCGCGCAGGTCGAATCTCCCGCACCGCCCGCCGCTTCGCTGCGCGCGCGGCTTTTAATTGCGGCCGTTGGCGGCCTCCTTGGGAGGCGCAAGGCCCGCCGCGCGCGCCTCGGCCCAAGTGCGTCCGGTGCGGCGGAACTCGAAGACCAGCGGCGTGCCGACCAGCCCGAGCGCCGCGCGGAAGCGGGTCTGAAGAAACCGCAGGTAGTGCGGCGGGATGCCGCTTGCGACGTTGGCAAAAAAGGCGAGCCGCGGCGGTGAATGGCCGACCTGCGTGACGTACATCAGCCTGAGCCGCCGCCGTCCGACCATCGGCGGGTCCATCGCCGCACTCGCCTCGGCAAGGACGCGGTTGAGCCGCGCGGTCTGGAACGTCGTGCGCCACGAATCGCCGGCCCTGAGCGCCGCCGGGATCAGCTTGTCCACGCCGTCGCCGGTCAGCGCCGAGGTGAACAGCATCTCGGCATAGGCCAGGAACGGCACTCGCGCCTGTGCTTCGCGCACGAAGGCCGGGATGCGCTGGCCGGCCCTGGCCGCAGCGTCCCATTTGTTGCACACGACGACGAGCGCGCGCCCCTCCTTCTCGACCAGCCGCGCCAGCCGCGCGTCCTGGTCGGTGATTCCCTCGGTGGCGTCCACGACCAGCGCCAGAACCTCGGCGCGCCGGATCGTCTGGATCGCACGGCCCACGGAGTAATGCTCGAGCTCGCCCTCGACCCGGGTCGGGCGGCGGATTCCCGCGGTGTCGATCAGCAGGACGTCGCGCCCGGCAGCGTGTATTCGCAAATCGACCGTGTCGCGCGTCGTGCCGGGCGTCGCATCAACGATCGCGCGCTCGAATCCCGCAAGCCGATTTAGCAGCGACGACTTGCCGACGTTGGGGCGGCCGATTAGCGCCAGGCGCAGATCGGGCGCCTTTTCCTCGCGTGCTTGCGCAGCCGGCAGACGCGCGACGACCTCGTCCAGCAGCTCGCCGACGCCGAGGCCGTGCGCGGCCGAGATCGTCATCAGCGGGCTGACGCCGAGCGCGTAGTACTCGGCCGCCGCCGGCTCCATCGCCGGCCGATCGATCTTGTTGACCACCGCCACCAGCGGGCGGCCGGTTGCGCGAATCAGCGCCAGCGCCTCGCGGTCGCCCGGGCCAAGCCCTGCGCGGCCGTCGAACATAAAGACGACGACGTCGGCCAAGGCCACCGCGCGCAGCGCCATTTCGACCACCCGCTCGCCGAGCCGCTCGCGCCCACCGAGCTCCAGACCGCCGGTATCGACGACGAAGAAGCGGCGCCCCAGATGCTCGGCCTCGCCGAAGTTGAGGTCGCGCGTGGTACCGGCGACGGGGCTGACGATCGCGCGCTGGCGGCGGGCGATGCGATTGAACAGGGTCGATTTGCCGGCGTTGGCGCGTCCGACCAGAACCACCACCGCCACGCCCTCGGGCAGCGCGGCGAGCGCGTCGCGGCGCGCCGCGCCGGCGCCGCTGTTGATGCGCCTGGCCACTACAGTCCGAGCTCCCCGATCTTGCGCGGGTTGCGCGTCCAGTCCTTTTCGAGCTTGACCAGCAGTTCGAGAAAGACGCGTGCGCCGAAGAGCTCCTCGAGTTCCAGCCGCGCGGCGGTCCCAATCTCCTTGAGCCTGCGCCCGCCCGCCCCGATCAGCATTCCCTTGTGCGACTCGCGCCCGACCACGATCAGCGCGGCAATCCGGATCAGTCGCCGCTGGGGCTCCTCGACGAAATTTTCCACCACCACCGCGGTTGAAAACGGGACCTCCTGGCGCATCGCGAGGAAAACCTTCTCGCGCACGATCTCCGCCGCCAGCACGCGCTCGCTCTGATCGGTGTACTCGTCCTCAGGCATCAGCGAAGGGCCCTCGGGCAGGATCGCCTTGATGACCTTGAGCAGCTCGCCGACGTTTTCGCCCTTGAGCGCGCTCACCGGCACGATCTCCGCCTCGGGCAGCTCGCGCGAGCATTGCTCCGCGCAGGCGATCAGATCGGCGCGCGACACCAGGTCAAGCTTGTTGATCGCTATGATGCGCGGCGCCTTTAGCTCGCGCAGCTCGGCCAGAAATTCGCGGTCGCCGGGGTCGAGCTGCCCGCGCGCCTCGACCACTCCCACCACAACCTCGCCCTCGCGCAGGCATCGGCGCGCGACCTCGACCATCCGCTGATCGAGCGCGGTGCGCGGGCGATGGAGCCCCGGCGTGTCGATGAAGATCAGCTGGGCGTCGGGGTCGGAGCGGATGCCGAGGATGCGCCGGCGGGTGGTTTGCGGGCGCGGCGTGACGATCGCGACCTTCTGCCCGACCAGGCAATTGAGCAGAGTGGACTTGCCGACATTGGGGCGGCCGCCCAGAGCAACGAAGCCCGCGCGATGGCTTTCAGTGCCGCCCATGGCGCTCGTGCCGCTCGCCGCCGATACGGTCCAGGGCCGCGCGCGCCGCGGCCTGCTCGCTCTGCTTCTTGCTCCCGCCTTCGCCGATGCCGAGCTCGCGCCCGGCGATGCGGATGCGAGTGGTGAACATCTTGGCATGGTCCGGCCCGCGCGAGCCGATCAGCTCGTACACCGGCTGGGTCCGGAAACGGCGATAGGCGATCTCCTGCAACTCGGTCTTATAGTCGCGCTCGGCGGCCGGACCGCCGATGTCGTCGGCGAACAGCGCTTCGATTACGCGCTGCGCGGCGGCCAGACCGCCGTCGGTATAAATCGCGCCAATCACCGCCTCGAACGACGCCGCCAGGATCGAAACCTTCTCGCGCCCGCCGCTTTTCTCCTCTCCCTTGCCCAGCCGCAGCGCGCGCCCGATTCCGATCGCCTGCGCCTTGGCTGCTAGGGTGCGGCCGTTGACGATCGAGGCGCGCTCCTTGGAAAGCACGCCTTCCTTGGCTTCCGGCAATTGGCGCATCAGCAGGTCGGCGATCGCGAGGTCAAGTACCGCGTCACCGAGAAACTCGAGCCGCTCGTAATGGGCATCGGCGCCGACAGCGGCGCTCGGATGGGTGAGCGCGATGCGCAGCAGCTCGGGGCGCGCAAAAGTATAGTTCAGCCGATGTTCGAGCTCGGCGCGCTCCTCGTCAGTGCGCAGGCGCGCCGGTCGTGGCCGTCGTCCCGCGCGCAACCACAGTGCCAGCGAGCGCAGCGCCCTCGACGCGCGATATCGCCACCTCGACTTCGTCGTTCGCAAGTGAGTCGGGGCCCTCCACCAGGACGCGGACGTAGTTGCGGCTATAACCCCCCAGCCGGCCGTCTCTTCCGCGCTCCTCAAGTAATACTTTAAGTGCGGTCCCGCAAAACCGCTGCGCAAAACGCCGCCGCTTCTCCTCGCCCAGCGCGCGCAGTATCGCCGCCCGGCGTGTGACCTCGGCCGCCGACACCCTGCCCGGCAGCTTGGCCGCCGTGGTTCCCGCCCTCACCGAGTACGGGAAGACGTGGAAGTAGGCAAGCGGCAGTTCTTCAACGAATCTAACGTAGTTCTCGAAGTCGCGCACGCTTTCGCCGGGGAAGCCGGCGATAAGGTCGGTCCCGACCGCGGCCGTGGGCATCGCATCGAGCACTCTTTCGACGCGCCCGCGAAAATGGGCAAGGTCGTAGCGCCGGCGCATCCGCCCCAGCGTTTCGTCGGTTCCGGCCTGCAGCGGCAGATGAAGATGCGGGCAGAACTTGTCGCTGCCGGCGAGGATTTCGATTGCGCGGTCGCTCAGCTCCTCGGGATCGAGCGAGCTGATACGGACGCGCCCCACCGGTGAGCGCTCGGCTATCATTTCGAGCAGCGCCTCCAGGCTGACCGGCGGTTCGAGGTCGCGCCCGTAGCCGCCCAGATGGACGCCGCTTAGAATCGCCTCGCGGAAACCGGCGGCGGCGAGGCCGTCAAGGGCGACGAAGATGCGTCGCGGCTCGACGCTGCGGGAGGTTCCACGCGAGGTCGGCACGATACAAAAGCTGCAGAACTGATCGCATCCCTCCTGCACCTTGAGAAAGGCGCGCGTATGGCCGGTGAGCGCCACCGCCCCCAGCTCAATCGGGGCGCGCTCCTTGCGCAGGTTGGATACCATCACGCGCGCGCCCGCTTCGCCCATCACCGCACGCTCCAGGTCGCCCGGCCGCCCGAGCCCGACCACCGCATCGACCTCCGGTGCGCCCGCGAGCGCCTCGGGGCTCGCCTGCGCGAGGCACCCGGTCATCACCACGCGCGCCCGCGGATTGAGCCGGCGCGCCCGGCGCGCAAGCCTGAGGCTCTCAGCGTCGGCGCGATCGGTCACGGTGCAGGTGTTGACGATATAGACGTCGGCAACCTCGTCGAACCCGCACTGCTCCATCCCGCGCGCGCCGAGCCGCGACTCAATCATCGCCGAGTCGTACTGGTTGACCTTGCATCCAAGCGTCGCCACCGCAAAGCGCATCGCACCGCCCCTCACAGCGCGCACTCGATAAAGCCGCCGCCCACGACTTCATCGCCGCGGTAAAAGACGCAGGCTTGTCCCGGCGTCACCGCCGGTCCGGTGGCTCCGGCAAATCGAACACGCGCGCGGTTGTCCGCCGCGGTCTCCAGATAGGCGGGCAGCGCGGGATGCCGGTAGCGAATCTGCGCTTGAATCTCCAAGACTGCGGCGCCGCTCACGGCATCGGGATCGACCAGCGACAGGTCGCGCGCGATCAGCCCCGCGGCGCCCAGCGACTCGCGCCGGCCAACCACGACCTCGCCGCGCGCGGCGCGGATCTCGCGCACGTAAAGTGGCGCCGGCGCACTCACGCCAAGACCGCGGCGCTGGCCGACGGTGAAACGGTGGACCCCGGCATGAGAGGCGAGCCGTCGGCCCTCATCGTCAACGATCGCACCCGGGCGCAGCTGCCGCGCGCCCGCCGCGCGCTCGACGAACCCGGCGTAGTCGCCGTCGGGCACGAAGCAAATCTCCTGGCTCTCCGGCTTGTCGGCGTTGGCGAGACCCAGCGCTCGCGCCCGCTCGCGAACCTCCACCTTGGTCATCGAACCCAGCGGAAACAGCGTGCGGGCGAGCTGCTGCTGGCCGAGCGCGAACAGGAAGTAGGACTGATCCTTGGCGCGGTCGGCGGCGCGCAGCAGATGGAAGCGGCCGCGCGAATCGCGCTCGATCCGCGCGTAGTGGCCGGTCGCGATGAACTCGGCGCCGATGGCCGCCGCCCGCTCCCAGAGCCGATCAAACTTGATCTCGCGGTTGCACATCACGCACGGATTGGGAGTGCGTCCGGCGAGGTATTCGGTGACGAAATTTCCGATCACGCGCGCGCCGAACTCGGCCCGCAGGTCAGCCACGTAGAACGGAAAATCCATCCGCTCCGCGACCCGGCGCGCGTCCTCGAAATCCTCATGCGAACAGCACGTCGCGCGCCGGCGCGCAGCCGGCGTCGGCGCCTCCGGCGCAAGCCGCATCGCGACGCCGACGACGTCGTAGCCGGCCTCGCGCAGCGATGCGGCCGCGACCGAGCTATCGACGCCCCCCGACATCGCGACCAGCACCCGCACACTCACGAACGCACCTCGCCGCCGCACGCGCGCTCCGGTTCGGCCGCCATCACCCGCCTCCACACGCGTGGGATAATCCCGGCGGCGCACGCGACCTCAGTCTCGCTCGTGTTCCATCCGAGACTCAGTCGAAGCGAGCTGCGCGCGGCGTCGCGGCCCAGGCCCATCGCGAGCAGCACATGCGAAGGCTCGACCGCGCCGGCCGCGCACGCAGAGCCCATCGAGACCTCGACGCCCTCCAGATCGAGCGCAATGAGCAGGCTCTCGCCGAGCACGCCGGGAAAGCTCAAATTGAGCGTGTTGGCGAGGCGGCGCGATGCGTCCGCAGGCCCGTTGAGGCGCAATCCGGAAATTGCGACGACTAGCCGCTCCAGGAGGCGCTCCGCTAAACCGGCGAGGCGCGTTGACTCTTCACCAAAATGTGCCTGCGCCGCCTCGGCGGCGGCGCCGAAGGCGACCGCGCCGAGCAGATTCGGCGTGCCCGCACGCAGCCCGGCCTCCTGCGGCCCGCCGAGCGTCGCCGGCGCAAACGCGACCCCTTGGCGCACATAGAGCGCGCCGATTCCGGCCGGCGCGCCGAGCTTATGGCCGCTGAGCGTAAGCAGGTCGCATCCAAGCTCCGCGACCCGCACCGCAATCCGACCGGCGGCCTGCGCGGCGTCAATATGGAACAGCGCGCCCGCGCGCTCGGCGGCGGGGGCGACCGCCGCCAAATCCTGGATCGTGCCGACCTCGGCGTTGGCAAGGCCGAGCGTCACCAGCGCCGTGTCGGCGCCCACGGCGGCGACGACGGCGGCGGTGTCGATGCGTCCCTCGCGGTCACAGCCGACCCGGACGACGTCGAAGCCGCGGCAGGCCAGGTATTCCAGCGGCGCCAGGATCGACGAATGCTCGATTGCCGAAGTAACGATCCGACGGCGCGCCGGCCTCGCCTCGATCGCGCCGCGAATCGCGAGGTTGTTCGACTCGGTACCGCCGCTGGTAAAAACAATCTCGCGCGGCGCCGCAGCGACGAGCGCGGCGACTTGGGCCCGCGCCTGCTCGAGCGCGCGCCGAGCGCGCTGGCCGCTCCGATGCACTGAGCCCGGGTTGCCTTCGTCCGCCTCGAGGAAGCGGCCGATTGCGGCGCGCACCTCGGGACGCAGCGGCGCGCCGGCATTATGGTCGAGGTAAATACGCATCCGGTTTGATAGCCCCGGGACGAAAGATTAACTTACCCTAGCGAAACGACCGGCAAAAGCCGCCGCGCGCGGGCGCTACGTCAAAAGGGAACCGCGCCGGGCGAACAACCATGGCGAACGAAGACGTAATTGTCGTAGGGGCGGGGGTGGTCGGATGTTCCCTCGCCTTTCATCTCGCCCGCGCCGGGGCCCGAGTCACCGTTCTCGACCAAGGCGCTGAGGTGTGCGCCGGGATGTCGGCGCGCTCCGGGGCGCTGGTGCGGATGCATTACACGTTCGCGCCCGAAGCCGAGCTGGCGTGGAAGAGTCTTGCCTATTTCGCCAACTGGGACCAGACGGTCGGGCGCGACCGCGAGGGGCGCGGATGCGGCTTCGTGCGCACCGGATTCGCGGTCGTGGTGGGTGCGCCGAATGCCGACGGACTGCGCGCCAACATCGCGATGCTGCGCGGGGTCGGCGTCGATACCTACGTGGTCGAACCAGCAGACCTGCGCGAGCTCGAGCCGGCGATAAACGTCGATGACGTCGTCCTGGCCGCCTACGAGCCGCAAAGCGGCTATGCCGACCCGGTTGCCACGACGCGTTCGCTGGCGCAAGCGGCCGAGCGCCGCGGCGCAAGGTTCATGCTCAATGCACCGGTGGCGTCGATCGATACCGCCGGCGGGCGCGCGCGCGGCGTGATCGAGTTGTCGGGCAAGCGCCACGCGGCGGACGCCGTATGCGTGGCGGCGGGACCGTGGACCGACCGCCTGCTCGCGCCGCTGGGCGCCGCGATCGGGATTCGCGCCGAGCGCGCACAGATCGCATTCTTCAAGCGAGCGCCCACGGTGCGCCATTGCGGATGTATCGACACGATTTCCGGCAGCTACTTTCGCCCGCAAGGCGCCGATCTGACGCTGATCGGCCTGGGCGACGTAAAGGCCGAGTACGAGCCCGACCCCGACGGCTTTCGCGAGGACAACGACGCCGACTTCGTCGCCGAGGTGGCCGAGCGCCTGGCCCATCGCGTGCCCGCGATGGCCGGCGCGAGCTACGCGCGGGGCCACGCCGGGATCTACGACGTGAGCCCCGACTCGCGCGCCGTGCTGGGCCCGATAGCCGGCACGGGCGGACTGTACGTTGCCGCCGGCTTCAGCGGCACCGGATTCAAGACCGCTCCGGCGGTGGGCGCTGCGATGGCGGAGCTTATCCTCGAAGGGCGCGCGCGCACCGTCGATCTGACGCCATTCGGCTTCGAACGTCTTCGCCAGCGGCGGCTGATCCGTGGTGAGCACGAATACGTGATGGGCGCAAATTTCGGCCATAAGCTCTGAGCGAGCGGCTTCGCGCAGACCGCGATGCGCGCAGCTTCGACCGCTCTGAATAGCTGCATCGGGATAACGGCTGATCCACATGACCTACTCAATTGTGGCGCGCGACCCCAACACTGGGGAGCTCGGCATCGGCGTCCAATCGCGCTTTTTTGCGGTCGGGCGGCTCGTTCCATGGATCGAAGGGGGCGTCGGCGCTATCGCCTCGCAGGCGTTCGTCAACCCCGCGTATGGCTACCAGGGGCTGAGCCTGCTGCGCGCTGGGGTTGCGCCCCAGGAGGCGCTCCAGAGGCTACTGAGCGCGGACTCCGGCGCCGCCATCCGCCAGGTCGCGATGATCGACGCACACGGAGGGACGGCCGTGCATACCGGCGCTTCCTGTCTGCCCACCGCGGGGCATGCGCTCGGCGCGTCCTGCGCGGCGCAGGCGAATCTGATGGCGCGGGAAACCGTGTGGCGCGCGATGGTGGACGCCTTCGAACGCGCCTCGGGCGATCTCGCCGAACGGCTGCTGGCTGCGATGGAGGCGGCCGAGCGTGAAGGCGGAGACCTGCGGGGCAAGCAGGCGGCGGCGCTGATCGTGGTTTCCGGGCAGCGCAGCGAAAATCCGCGGGCGAGAACCTTTGAGCTCCGCGTTGATGATCATCCCGACCCGGTGGGCGAGATAAAGCGCCTGCTGTCGTATGCCCGCGCCCATAACCGAGCCGCTCAGGCGGGCGAGCGAGCGTTCGCGGGCGATGTCGAAGGTGCGCTGGCAGATCTCGAAACATGCTGCACGGCCTATCCCGACGAGCCGGAATTTGTGGCGCGGATGGCGCTGACCCTCCTGGCGAGCGGGCGTACGGACGAAGCACGCGCTCGGTTTGGACAAATCCGCGCGATCGATCCCGGCTGGGCGGAGTTCCTGTTGCGCTTTGCGCGCAGCGGAGTCATTCCGATCGCGCCGCAGGCGGTGGAGTCGTGGGCAGCCGCTTTAGAGCGCGACCGGTGAGACCGCCGCTGCGCGCCCGCGGCGCTCGCCCGCGTTACGGTTCGACTCTGACGCGATGGTTGTACGCGTGCCTGCTTGCCGTGCTCGCCGCCGGGTGCGTGCCGGAAAATCCGCCGCCGCCTCCCCCACCTCCGGCGCAGCCTACGCTGCCGGCGGGGATGGTCGTTCAGCCTTCGTCGCTGGCCGAGGATGCTCAGGGAGACGTGTGGTTCACGCTGCTTGGAGTTCCGAAAATCGGCCGGCTCGATCGCAACGGCAAGCTCACCGAGTTCCCTCTACCGCCGGTCAGCTTCGGCGCCAATCTGGTCTGCGGCGCCGACGGCAACCTGTGGATGATCGGGATCATGGCGGCGGGCGCGCAGATCACCGCCAACATCATCAAGCGCACGCCCGAGGGCGCGGCGGTGATCTACGAGTTGCCCGGCGGCTTCGTGCCGGAAGGCCTGACGTTCGGTCCCGACGGCAACCTCTGGTTCACGGCATGGGAGCGCGCACAGCCCGAAGCAGCAGTGGCTATCGGGCGGATGACGCTGCAGGGCACGGTCACGATCTTTCCGCTGCCCGAACGCGGCAGCGGCCCAGTGTCGATCGTCAGCGGCCCCGAGAGCAACCTGTGGTTCACCGAAGCGCCGGTGGGAAGGATCGGACGGGTCGCGATGGACGGCAAGGTGACCGAATACCGGCTGCCGCGCAAAGGTGCGCTGCCCGCCCAAATCGCCGCCGGTCCCGACGGCAACCTCTGGTTCACCGAGAATTTCAGCGATCGTGTCGGCCGCTTCACACCTGCCGCGATGGTCAGCGAGTTCACCCTGCCGGTCAGCGGCCAGTACCAAGCGATCGTCGTCGGCCCTGACCACAATCTCTGGATCGCGATCAACCGCGGAGGCTCGGCGGGCAGCGTCGGCGCCGCAGGCGCTATCGTGCGATTGACGACGGCCGGCGTGGCGGCGGTCTTTCCGCTTCCCGGCGGCGCCCTTGTCACAAGCCTGCTTTCACGGCGCGACGGCACGCTGTGGTTCACCGAACGATGGAGCATCGGCGGGCCGACCAACATCGGCCGGATCACTACGGCAGGTCAGATCACCGAGATGCCGCTGAAGCTCGGTGAATGAGGCACACGCCGCAGGTGCGCCGTTACTGGCGGTTCTTGGTCAGATCGTGGTCGCCGACAGGCGCCGGCGCGGGGGCGTGCGGCACGACTTTGTCCTCGAGGCAGTCCTGGCGCTCTTCGAGCTCCTCGACTCGCACGTCGAGGCGGTTGAGCTTCTCCACCAGCGCTTGGATCGCGCGCGCCACCGGGTCAGGCAAGCGCGCATGGTCGAGTTCGGCGATGTCCTGACGTGCGCTCTCGCCCTCGATGATCTTGCCCGGGATGCCGACGATGGTCGAATAGGGGGGCGCCGAGGAGACCACTACGGCGCCGGCGCCGATGCGGCTGCCGCGTCCGATCCGCACCGGACCTATCACCGCCGCGCCCGCGCTGATCATCACGTGGTCCTCGATCGTCGGGTGGCGCTTTTCCTTCTTGAGGCTGGTGCCGCCCAGCGTGACCCCTTGATAGATAAGCACGTCATCGCCGATTGCGGTGGTCTCGCCGATCACCACGCCCATCCCGTGATCGATGAAAAGGCGGCGGCCGATGGTGGCGCCCGGATGGATCTCAATACCGGTCAGAAAGCGGGCGATCTCGCTGAGCAGGCGGCCGAGAAGCCTGAGATGATGCTCCCACAGCCAGTGCGCGATGCGGTACATCCAGATCGCATGCAGCCCGGGATAGGCCAGCACGACCTCCAGCGTCGTGCGCGCCGCCGGGTCACGCTCGAAGACCGCCTGGATGTCCTCGCGCATTCGACTGATTACGCCCATCGCACTTCTCCTTCGGCCCGGCGCGGCCGGCCCCCGCGCTGCTAGGTCGGCTCGAGCGCGCTGCCGTCGCCGCGACCGTTGCCCGGTGGATGCTTGACGGTGCGCGGACGGGCGGCGTCCTTGTGCAGCTTGAACTCGACTGAATCGACCAGCGCCTGCCAGCTCGCCTCGACCACGTTGCTCGACAACCCGACGGTGCCCCAGCGGCGTTTGCCATCGGTCGATTCGATCAGCACGCGCACGCGCGCGGCCGTTCCGGCGCCGTTGTCCAGCACACGCACCTTGTAATCGACCAGTTGCATCGCCTCCAGCGCCGGGTAATAGGGCACCAGCGCGCGGCGCAGCGCCGAGTCGAGCGCGTTGACCGGGCCGTTGCCGGTCGCCGAGTTGCGCGTGCGCACGCCGTCGGGTCCCTCGATCACCACCACCGCCTCGCTGAACGGCGTGTGATCCTCGTGCCACTTGTCATCGAAGACGCGGAAACTGACAAAGCGGAAATGATCGCGCGCGAGGCCCAGCGTGCGCAGCATCAGCAATTCGAACGAGGCGTCGGCGCCGTCGAACGTGTAGCCCAGCGCCTCCAGGCGCTTGAGTTCGTCGAGCAGCACGCCGATCTTCTCGTTGCTCGGTTCGATGTCGAGGCCGAATTCCTTGCTCTTGTACAGAATGTTGGCGCGGCCCGAGAGCTCGGAGAGCACCACGTGGCGGTCGTTGCCGACGATCGCGGGGTCGATGTGCTCGTAGGTATGCACGTCGCGCTGGATGCCCGAGACGTGGAGCCCCGCCTTGTGGGTGAAAGCGCTGTGGCCGACGTAGGGCTGGCGCAGCGGCGGCGTGATGTTGGCCAGCTCGTACACCAGCATCGCGGTTTCGCGCAGCGCCTTGAGCTTGTCGGGCGGTACGCACCGGTAGCCGAGCTTGAGCTGGAGGTCAGGGATGATCGAAACCAGGTTGGCGTTGCCGCAGCGCTCGCCGAACCCGTTGATCGTGCCCTGCACCTGCACCGCACCCGCGCGCACCGCCGCTATCGCGTTGGCCACCGCGACCTCGGAGTCGTTGTGCGGATGGATCCCGAGCGGGCAGCGCACGGCTTGCTGTGCCGCGCGTACGCCGGCTTCAATCTCGTGCGGCAGACGGCCGCCGTTGGTGTCGCACAGCGCGATCAGGTCGACGCCGGCGTCCTGGGCCGCGCTCAGACAGGCGAGCGCAAACTCGGGATTGGCGTCGTAGCCGTCGAAGAAATGCTCGGCGTCGAAGATCACTTCGTCCACGTGGCGCTTGAGGTAGGCGATCGTGTCGTGGAGGATTTCGAGATTGGCCTGGTTGGAGATGCGCAATGCTTCGCGCACGTGGAGATCCCAGGTTTTGCCAACCACGGTGGCGACCGGCGCCTCGGCGCGCAGGATCAGCGCCAGGTTGCGGTCGGCCGAGGCGCGCACGTTGGCGCGGCGGGTCGAGCCGAAAGCCGCGATTCTGGCATGGCGCAGCCGCAACTTCTTTACCTCGCGGAAAAACGCCGCGTCGCGCTCGTTGGAGCCCGGCCATCCGCCCTCGATATAGTCGATTCCAAGGTCGTCGAGGCGCTGGGCGATCTCAAGCTTGTCCCCGACCGTGAGCGACACGTCTTCGGACTGACATCCGTCACGCAGCGTGGTGTCGTAGATCTGGATCTTCGTTGCCCCGCCCTCGTCGCGCTCGCCGCTGTTGCGCCCGGCGCCGTTGACCGCGCCGATCGAGGCCGCGCTCCTGCGTGCGGCCGAGTTCCGCTCCCTGTGCGTCGTAGCCATTGGATTATACCGACTCCGGCGACCCCGCGCCGGAGCCTTCGCCGAGGAAGGCATCGTGCAAAGCGCGCATCGCGAGTTCCCCGTACTTGGCGTTGACCACCACCGAAATCTTGATCTCCGAGGTCCCGATCATCTCGATGTTAACGCCCTCGTCGGCGAGCACGCGGAACATCCGCGCCGCCACGCCCGCGTGGGTGCGCATTCCAAGCCCCACGATCGAGACCTTGGCGACCTGCTCCTCGTGGCGTACGCCGCCCGCGCCGATCTCGTTCGCCACCATCCGGCAAAGCTCCAGCGCACGGCGCAGATCGTCGCGGCCCACAGTGAAGGTTACGTCGGTGCGGCCGTCGGCGCTGGCATTCTGAATAATCATGTCAACGACGATCCCAGCCCCGGCGATGGGCCCGAAGATGCGCGCCGCAAGTCCTGGCCGGTCGGCAACGCCCGCGATCGTTATCTTGCTCTGGTTCTGGTCGAGCGTTACACCCGACACCATTACCTCTTCCATCGACCTGTCCTCCTGGCCGACCCAGGTGCCCTCGGCCTCGCTGAAGCTGGAGCGCACGACCAGCGGCACGTTGTAGCGCCGCGCCAGCTCAACCGAGCGCAATTGCAGCACCTTCGCTCCCAGTCCCGCCATCTCCAGCATCTCGTCGTAGGAGACGCGCCGCAGCCTGCGCGCGCGCGGGCAGATATTGGGATCGGCGGTGAATACGCCCTCGACGTCAGTGTAGATCTCGCAGGCGTCGGCTTTCAGCGCCGCCGCCAGCGCGACCGCCGTCAGGTCCGAGGCGCCGCGGCCAAGCGTGGTGATATCGCCCTTGGGATCCACCCCCTGATATCCCGCGACCACCGCAATACAGCCGTCTGCGAGCACCCGGGTCACGCGCTCGGCCTCGACCGAGCGAATCCTGGCGTTGCCGTGATGGGAGTCGGTGGTGAGGCGTAGCTGGTGGGCAAGGAACGACACGGTCGGATAGCCCAGCGCCTGGAGCCGAATCGCGAGCAAGGCCGCCGAGACCTGCTCGCCTGTGGCAACCAGAACGTCGGTTTCGCGCGTATTGGGAGCGTCGCTGAGTTGCGCAGCCAGCTTGAAGAGACGATTGGTTTCGCCCGCCATCGCGGAGACAACGACGACGAGCTGGTGGCCGCGCGCCCGTGCGCGTGTGACGCGTTCGGCTACCGCCTTGATGCGGTCGATCGAGCCGACCGAGGTTCCACCGTACTTTTGAACGATAAGCGCCACAGTGATTGCCGCCGCAGCTCAAGATGCGGCGTAAACGCCTATTATGCTTTCATTTTGCCGCGCGGGCCAGAGCCCGGGCCGGCTACAGGAAGCGCCGGCGGAGCTGGTCGATCAATCGGGCGTAGCGGCCTGAGCCGGCAAACTGAATTCGCCGCTCGTTGGCGCCGGAGTACGCCATACGGACGGACAGGGCCTCGAGCTCGTCGCCCTCGCGCAGTCGCTCGAACCATTCCACCGCGGCCACGCCGCTGGAAAACAAATATTCGCGCAGGCCGAGGTCGTCGAGGCCGGCTTCCTCGAGCCGATAAAGGTCGATATGGAAGAGCGGCAGGCGTCCGCGATGCTCCTGGATCATCGTGAAGGTGGGGCTGAGGATATTTTCCTCGCGCAGGTTGAGTCCGCGCGCCAGCCCCTTGATAAAGCAGGTCTTGCCCGCGCCCAGTTCGCCGATAAGCGCGAGCAGCTCGCCGCCTTCGAGCAGCGCGCCGAGCCGCCGCCCCCATAGCTTGGTCTCGTGCGCCGAGCGGCTGTCGATAACAAGGGTTACTCCGTGCTCCATAACCAAACCGGACCGTGAAATTAGTCGCGGACTCCACAGTCAGCCTGCGCCCGCACGAGAGCCGGTTCAAGCGGCGGCCAGCGCCGCCACAGCCGCGGGCAGCTCGTCGGCAAGCTCGCCGGCAAGATAGCCGACCGCTCCGATGCTTGCCGCGAGCCGGTCGGCGGCCCATCCGTGGACGAACGCGCCAAGGGCGAGCGCGGCCAGCGGCGTCATCCGCTGCCCCAGCAGCGCGCCGACAATCCCCGATAGCACGTCACCCATTCCCGGCGTCGCCATCCCGGGGTTCCCGCTTCCATTGACGTAAATCTCGCCGTCCGTCCCTGCGATAACGGTGCGCGCGCCCTTGAGCAGGACGCCCGCGCCCGTCAGCTCCGAGAGCCGGCGTGCGGCGCTAATCCGGTCGGCGTTGACCACGGCGGTGGAAGTGCCGAGCAGGCGCGCGGCCTCCCCCGGATGCGGCGTGATAACGACGGGGCCGCGCGCGCGCTTAACCGTCGCCGCGCCCCGCTGCGCCACGACGTTCAGCCCGTCGGCGTCGATCAGGATCGGGCGGTTCGGCGCGGCGCCCTCGGCAACGAGCCATTCCAGCAGCGCGCGCGTGTCGTCGCTCTGCCCGATTCCCGGGCCGACGATCAGCGCGTCCTTGCCCTCGATAAGATTGGCCAGGACACCCGGCGCGTGCGCGCCGTCGAAATGGCCGTCGCGCTCGGCGATCGGCTCGGTCATCATCTCGGCCTGCCCCCCAGCGACGATCGCGGCGATCGATTCTGGGATCGCGGCGGTGACCAGCCCGGCGCCCATCCTGAGTGCACCGCGGGCGGCGAGAATCGCCGCGCCCGACTTGCCGCGGCTGCCCGCGATCACCATCACGTGGCCGTAGTTTCCCTTGTGCGAGTCGGGCCGCCGCGGCGCCAGCCACACCCGCATCTCGGCCGCTTCGAGCAGCATCCCGCGCGGCGCGATCTCGCCAATCGCGGCGGGCGCAAAGCCGATTTCCACAATCTCGAGCTCGCCGCAGAAGCCGGCGCCCGGATAGGAGACATGCCCAAACTTGGCGAACCCGAAGGTCACGGTCAACGCCGCTCGCACCGCCGCGCCCATCACCGCGCCTGTATCCGAATTGATGCCCGACGCGATATCGACCGCGACGACGCGCGCACCGCCGTCCGCCGCGCGATTAATCGCTTCGATTGCAAGGCGCGGCAGACCACGCACTTCGGCATTGAGCCCGGTGCCGAAAATCGCGTCGACGATGACGCCGGCGGCCGTCGCTGCGCTGAGTTCCGCCGCATCGGCGGCTTCGGTCACACTGCCACCGGCCTTTACGAACTCCGAGTGCGCACGCGCCGCGTCGCCCTTGAGTTCCGAGGCCCTCGCGAGCAACACGGCCCGCACCGGCACACCCTCGGCGGCCAGGGCGCGCGCCGCGACCATCCCGTCGCCGCCGTTGTTCCCCTTGCCCGCGACGATCAACACACCGTCGCGGCGCGCCTGCGGCCATCGCCGCAGCACCGCCGCCGCAACGGCCTCGCCCGCGCGCGTCATCAGCGCGTACGAAGCAACGCCGTATTTTTCCTGGCTCAGCCGGTCGAGTTCGCGGCTCTGAGCGGCGCTGAGCAGCTTCACGCGCGCATCCCTTCAGCGCCGCGCCGACCCCGCGGCGCGCACGCGCGCGGCGGCCCGGGGCGCCCCGACGCGCCGCGGCTGTACCAGCACGAGCATCTCGCGCACCGCGCGGACCATCCCGACCGCGATCGCGCGCGCGACGATCGCATGGCCGATATGGAGCCATTGAATTCCGGGAATCGCGGCGATCGGGCTGACGTTACGATAGTTGAGCCCATGGCCCGCATTCGGTTTGAGGCCCGCGGCGCGCGCCGCCTTCACCGCCTCGCGGATCTTCCGCAACTCACTCGCAGCCGCCTCGTCCGGCTGGGGTTGTGGGCCGCCGCTCAGTGTGCGCGCGAGTTCGGCATCGGCATGGTTGGCGTAAGTGCCGGTGTGAATCTCGACGTACTCCGCGCCCAGCTCAGCGGCAGCCTCGATCTGGCGGCGCACCGGATCGATGAACAGCGACACCGCGATCCCTGCCTCCTTGAGCCGGCGAATCATCGGCCTAAGCCGCTCTGCAAGCCCGACGACGTCAAGGCCGCCCTCGGTGGTCACTTCGAGCCGACGCTCCGGCACCAGGCAGACCTCGTGCGGGCGCAGCCGCAGCGCGAGCTCGACCATCTCGTCCACCGGCGCGAGTTCCTGGTTCAGATGAGCGCGCACCGCCTGGCGTAGACGGAACAGGTCGTGATCCTGGATATGGCGGCGATCTTCGCGCAGATGGAACGTGATCGCGTCGGCGCCGGCGCGCTCGGCGGCGAGCGCCGCCTCGACCGGATCGGGATAGTCAACGCGGCGCGCCTCGCGCAGCGTCGCCACGTGATCGATATTCACTCCGAGTCTGGGCATTGCCTATGCCTCTGCCGTGTTGGCATGGCGTGCGATCGCGGCGCCGATTTCGCGCGCGAGCGCGCCTATCTCGGCCGGGTCCTCGCCCTCGATCATCACCCGCGCGAGCATCTCGGTGCCCGAGTAGCGCACCAGCAGCCGGCCGGCGCGACCCAGGCGGCGCTCGGCGTCCGCGATCAGGCGCTGGACGTCGGGCATCTCGCCGAACGGGACGCGGCGCGCGACCCGCACGTTCTCCATCACCTGCGGCACGCGGCGCATCGCGCGCAGGGCGCTGAGCGGCCTCTGCGTTTCGACCATCAGGGTCAGGATCATCAGGGCGGTAATGATGCCGTCGCCGGTGGTCGAGTGATCCATGAAAATCACGTGCCCGGACTGCTCACCGCCGAGGTTGTAGGCGCCCGCGCGCATCTCGCGCACCACCGCCGGGTCGCCGACCTCGGTGCGGATAAGGCGCACGCCTGTTTCCCTCAGCGCCAGCTCGAGCCCGAGATTGCTCATCACAGTGGCCACCAGCGCGCCGCCCTTAAGCCTCCCCTCCGACGCCATTCGCCGCCCCATCGCGGCCATCACGTCGTCGCCGTCGAACAGCGCGCCGGTCTCGTCGATAAACATCGCGCGGTCGCCGTCGCCGTCCAGCGCGATCCCCACGTGTGCGCGCTCGCGCAGCACCGCCTCGCGCAGGCGTTCGGGATGGAGCGCGCCGCAGCCGAGATTGATGTTCTTGCCGTCGGGATCGACGCCGAGCGCGACGACCTCGGCGCCCAGCTCGACCAGCGCGTCCGGCGCTACTTTGTAGGCGGCGCCGTTGGCGCAGTCGATCACGACCTTGAGCCCGTCGAAGGCCACCGTACGCGGCACGCAGCCCTTGAGAAAGACCAGGTAGCGGCCGATCGCGTCGTCGATGCGGGCGGCCTTGCCGATATCCTCGGCCCGCGCGCTCATCGCGGCGAGCGCATCATCGTTGCACACCAGCTCCTCGATCCAGCGCTCGGTTTCGTCGTCGAGCTTGAAGCCCTCGCGCGAAAAGAACTTGATCCCGTTGTCCTGGTAGGGATTGTGCGAGGCCGAAATCACCACGCCGGCGTCGGCGCGCATGCTGCGGGTGAGAAAGGCGATGCCGGGGGTCGGCAGCGGCCCGACCAGCCAGACGTCCGCGCCCATCGCGCAGATCCCCGAGGCCATCGCGGTTTCCAGCATGTAGCCGGACAGCCGGGTGTCCTTGCCAATCAGGATGCGGCGGTGACGCCCGGGCTGGCCCCTCAGAACCAGGGCAAGCGCGCGCCCCAGCTTGAGCGCGGTTTCGGAGGTTATCGGTTCGGCGTTGGCGACGCCGCGCACGCCGTCAGTGCCAAAGAGCCTGTTTGCCATTTTCATCCGCTCGTCGCGCGCCGGGCGCGATAGATCAGGACCTTGACGTTCTCGGGGCTGGCGCGCACCAGTTCGATTCCGTCGGGCAGCGCGACCTGCACCGCGAGCCGGTGCGCTCCGGGCTGCGCACCGTCGGCGGAGACGTACACCGCGCCGTGCAGATCGAGCTTCGAGAGCTGATTCAGCGGGCCGCGCACAGTCACGCTCACCCGCTGCGGATCGACCTTCACCTTGTGGTCAGTGTCGCGCACGCCAACCGTAAGGCCGTGGAATTCACGGTTGGCGATCACGGCGCCGATCGCGACCAGCGCTTCGATGGTGGTCGGCCCTTCGATTTTGACCCCTTCACGGGGCGCGCGCAGATCGACCATCTGCATGACGTCGCTCTTCGCATCGGTCAGGTCCACCGGCGCGCTTTGCACGCGATCGATCTGCGCCAGATAGCGGCTGGGGCCGCGCAGGGTGACCTCGGAAGGAATCGCCTTGACCGAAGTGATGCGGTAGCCGGCGGCGGGCTTGCCGCGCAGGTTGAGATGGATCGGGCTCTGGCGCTCGGCGATGCGGTCAATGTCGAGCACGATCTCGCTGGGCGAGACGCGGGTCACGTCGGTCTGGCGCGGAACGTTGAACATGTCGGGGCCGATCTTGAAGACCGCCTGTCCGACGCCGACTCCGGCGAGATCGAGCCGCAGCATCAGGCGATCGGGATCGAGCAGCGAAAGCAGCGTGCGCGGCCCGCGCACTTCGATCTGGACGAAGTCGGGATGTTGATTGACGATTACCATCCCCGCCGGCAGCAAACGATAGCCGACCGGGACCCGCAGCGTGACCAACGCCCCGCGCTGCCCGGCGTTGACGAAGGCCCACAATCCGATCGCGAGGAGCAAGGCGATCACGCGCAGGCCGAAATCGCGGCGCGCGCGCTGCACCAGCAGAGCGCTCAAGCGGCTGACGACCTGCCGCTCGCGCACGAACAGGCCGCGCATGTCCGTTGCGAGCGACCGGGGCGCGGCGGCTTCGGCTCGCTCCGGACGTGGCGCATCCTGAGCCGCCGCCCCGTGCGGCGGATGGTCGGGGCCGTCCTGCGGGCGCTGCGGGCTTTCGGCTGTCACGTCGTGTTCCGCGCTCTCCGCCATCGCCACACCTACGCCATCGTACCAAGAATCCCCAGGAGCTCGTCGGGGCTGAGCCCGCGCTGCAATTCGCCGTTGCGGGCGAGCGAGATCGTGCCGTCCTCCTCAGAGACGACGATTACCACCGCGTCGCTCTCCTCGGTCAGCCCGATCGCCGCGCGATGGCGCGTGCCGAGAGCGAGGCTGACGTTGGGGTTGGTTGACAGCGGCAGCAGGCAGGCCGCGGCGAGGACCTGGTCGCCCTTGATGACTGCCGCGCCGTCATGCAGCGGAGAGCCGCGCATGAAGATGGTCTCCAGCAGTTCGGGCGACAGCCGCGCCTCCACGATCCGCCCGGTTTCGACGTAGTCGTTGAGTCCGACCTCGCGCTCGAGCACGATGAGCGCGCCGATGCGCCGCGCGGCGAGCCAGGCCGCCGCGGTCGCCAACTCCTGGGCGACGCTCGCCACCGAACCACGCGCGGCGAAGAACGACGGCGTGCCGACCCGGGTAAGCGCGCGGCGGATGTCGGACTGGAAAATCACCACCAGGATGACGAACAGCGAGCCGAGGAAGTTATTCAGCAGCCAGTTGAGCGTGAACAGGCCGAGCAGTTGCGAGGCGACGAAGGCGCCCGCCACCACCAGCAGCCCGACCACCATCTGTACGGTGCGCGTGCCGCGGATGAGCTGCGCGATGCGGTAGATGACGTAGGCGACGATCAGGATGTCGAGCACATCCTGCCAGCGCAGCCTGGGTATCAACCCGAAGTAGTGCCCCATCGCGATTGACTAACCGCCACCGGCCTTAATCGCCGCCGCCATCCGCACCGCCGCGCTCGCCGCCGCCACGTCGTGCACGCGCACGATCGCCGCGCCGCCGAGCACCGCGATCGCGCTCGCCGCCGCGCTTGCGAATGCCACCGCCGCCGGCTCGGCGCCCGCGCTCAAGCGCACGAAACCCTTGCGCGAGGCGCCTATCAGTATGGGATAGCCGAGCGCGCACAGCCGCGGCAAGGCACCCATCAGGCGCAAGCTGTGGCGCGGCTGCTTGGAAAAACCGAGGCCGGGGTCGAGGATGATACGCGAGCGGGCAACTCCGGCGGCGCGCGCGGCCGCAGCGCGTGCCGCCAGATAGGCCGCCACTTCGTGCACGACATCGCGATAGCGGGCGAACTGCATGTGATTGGCAGGGCCGCCCCGCATATGCATCAGGACCACTGCGCATCCCCGCTCGGCGGCGAGCGGCGCCATCGCCGGGTCGGCCGTCAGCGCGCTCACGTCGTTGATTATCGCACCGCCCGCGTCGAGCGCGGCGCGCGCCACCGCGGCCTTGCGCGTGTCGATTGACAGCGGCGCCTTAAGCTTCCCCTTCAGGCGTTCGAGCACCGGAACGATTCGCGCCAGTTCCTCGTCGACTGGAACTTCACGCGCGCCCACCGGCCGGGTCGATTCACCGCCTAAGTCGATGATGTCGGCGCCCTGCGCCTGGAGCTCCAGTGCATGCTCCGCCGCGCGCCGGGGCTCGAGATAGAGCCCGCCGTCGGAGAATGAATCAGGGGTGACGTTGACCACGCCCATCACGGCGGGGAAGCGGATTACCCTCCCGTCGCGCAGCCGCAGCGAGCGGCGCCGGCGCTGTGCGCTGAGCTCCAAGCCCGTGCCCTCGCTATGAGGATACACGCGCGCAAGCGCCAACGGGACGGCCCGCGGCCCGAGAATGGCGCGCCGATGCCGGAATCAGCGGATCGCGGGCCTTCGGTCAGCGGTTGCCCGAGCCGGGGTCAGGCCAGAACTGGCTTGGGCGGGATTCCGGGAATCGCGGGGGCGCCTTCGTCGGCCGGCTTGGGCTTCTCGGAGGCGGTGCTGGCACCTGGCTTGGGTCCGTCGCCGGACGCGGCGGGCGCCTCGGTCGGGAACGGACGGCCGTCGCGATAGGCCTTGACCATCTCGGCCACCTCGCTGCCGTCCAGCACTTCCTTTTCGAGCAGCCGCTCGGAGACGGCGTGCAGCAGCGGGAGATTATCGCTCAGCAGCTTGCGCGCTCGCTGATAGGCGTCGTCCACGATTCGCCGCACCTCGCGGTCAATTTCGATCGCGGTGTGCTCGGAGTAGTCCTTGTGATGAGCGATGTCGCGGCCGAGGAAGACCTGCTCCTCGCGCCGACCGAACGTCATCGGCCCCAGCTCCTGGCTCATCCCCCACTGGCAAACCATCTTGCGCGCCAGCTCAGTCGCCTTTTCGATATCGTCGCCGGCGCCGGTGGTCATCTGGCCGAAGATCAGTTCCTCGGCGACCCTGCCGCCGAACATGGTCGCGAGTTGGGTCATCAGGTAGTCGCGGGAGTAGGTATAGCGGTCGTCGAGCGGGAGCTGCTGGGTGACGCCCAGCGCCATCCCGCGCGGAATAATCGTGACCTTGTGCACGGGGTCGGCGCCCGGCTGCAACATCGCGACCAGTGCGTGTCCAGACTCGTGGTAAGCCGTGTTGCGCCGTTCGGCCAGCGACATCACCATCGAGCGCCGTTCGGCGCCCATCAGAACCTTGTCCTTCGCGAGCTCGAAATCGACCATCTCGACACGCTCCTTGCTACGCCGGGCGGCGAGCAGAGCGGCCTCGTTGACAAGGTTTTCGAGGTCGGCGCCGGCGAAGCCGGGCGTCGAGCGCGCAATTTTTTGGATATCGACGTCGTCGGCGAGCGGCACCCTGCGGGTATGGACCTTAAGGATTCCCTCACGGCCCTTTACGTCGGGCCGCGGCACCACCACGCGCCGATCGAAACGTCCCGGACGCAGGAGGGCAGGATCGAGCACGTCGGGCCGGTTGGTCGCGGCCACCAGGATGACACCCTCGTTGGCCTCGAAGCCGTCCATCTCGACCAGCAACTGGTTGAGCGTCTGCTCACGCTCGTCGTGACCGCCGCCCAATCCGGCACCGCGATGGCGTCCGACGGCGTCGATCTCGTCGATGAAGATTATGCAGGGCGCATGTTTCTTGCCCTGGACGAACAGGTCGCGCACGCGCGAGGCGCCCACTCCGACGAACATCTCGACGAAGTCCGAGCCCGAGATCGAAAAGAACGGCACCCCGGCCTCGCCCGCGATCGCGCGCGCGAGCAGCGTCTTGCCGGTGCCTGGCGGCCCGACTAGGAGCACGCCCTTCGGGATGCGTCCGCCCAGCCGTGTGAAGCGCTTGGGATCCTTGAGGAACTGGATGATCTCTTCGAGCTCGTCCTTGGCCTCGTCGATTCCCGAGACGTCGGCAAAGGTGACCTTATGGGTATTCTCAGTGAGCAGTTTGGCGCGGCTCTTGCCGAACGACATCGCCTTGCCGCCGCCAATCTGCATCTGGCGCATGAAAAAGATCCACACCGCCACCAGCAGCAGCATCGGGAACCACTGCACCAGCATCACCATCCACCACGGATCGCCCTCCGAGGGCTTGGCCTCGATCCGGACGTCCTTGGCGCGCAGCATCTTGATCAGATCAGGATCCTGCGGCGCGTAGGTCTTGTAATGCTCGCCGTTGGCGATGACGTGGATGGTGTTGCCCTGGATCGTGACTTTGGAGACCTGCCCCTTTTCGACCTGGTTGAGGAAGTCAGAGAAGATCTCTTCGGGCTCCCTGACCTGCTGCCTGCTGAACATGTTGAACAGCAAGAGAAACATCAGGCCCAGCGCGAGCCAGAGCGCGATACTGCGGGAAAACTGGTTCATTCGCTCCCTGTGAAGCGTACCACGCGCCTTCCTAGACAAGCAACGTAGCTTCGGCCGCGGTCAGAAGCGGTCCTTATGCGCCTGCTTCAATATTCCGCGCGCGCACGCGCAAAACCTGGCGCGTTAACGGGCCGATTAGCGCAACGCGTCCGCGCGCCAGTCCCGGCAGCCACGCCACCTCGCCCGCGAGCGTGACGACCGGGTAATTGCGCCGGCGCGCGCGTGCCAGCTTGCGGTCAACGAAGACGTCCTGGAGCTTGCGCGTACCCGCGATCCCCAAGGGCGCGATCCGGTCGCCCGGGGTGAAAGCCCGCGCGACGAGTCCAGCCTCCGCGGCGTCGGCGTCAAAACAGGCCTCGAACAGATCAGTAGGCAACGGTGCGACGTCGGCTGGTGTTACCGTCGAATGGAACGTGAATCGCGCCGGCGCAACCTCGGTGATGCCTTCGCGCGCAAGCGGAACCGAAAAGCTTGACGGGCCTGGCCGCTCCCCGTTCGACGCACGCTCAATCGCAAGCGTTCGGTAGCGCCGCCCGGCGCGCCATCGGCCGGGCAGATCGATCGCCGCGCTCGGCGACTCGCCCAGGCAGAGCCGGCGCAAGGCCTCGAGGTGGCGGCGCGAGATTCCCCGCAGGTTTCCCATGTGGATCGCAAGATATGCGCGCAAGAGCGCGGCGGCGAGCGTCGGAGCGAGTCCGGCGAAGCCGTCCAGCAGCAGCACTCCGGCGCGCATCCGGCGCTCAAGTTCGGCCGCCGCCGTTTGCGCCACAAAGTCGTCGAGGTCGCGCATCTCATCCGCGAGCGCGGCGAGCCTGCCGCGCAGGCTGGGCGCGTAGTCGCGCTCCAAAGCGGGCAGCAGTTCGCCGCGCACGCGATTGCGCAGGAAGTCGGGATACTGGTTGCTACTGTCGCTGACGAAGCGCGCGCCGACGGATTCGAGGTAATGCTCGATCTCCTGCCGCTGGATTCGCAGCATCGGCCGGACGAGAGTCAGTGGGCGAGGCTCGCCATCTTCGATAAACCGCAGCGAATCGACCGGCGCCATCGCGCCCAATCCGCTCGCGCCTGCGCCGCGCAACAGGCGCAGCATCACGGTTTCGGCCTGATCGTCGGCATGATGCGCGGTCGCAACGTGCCCGGCGCCGAGCCGGCGCGCGGCGCGCACCAAAAACTCGTAGCGCAACCGGCGCGCGCGCTCCTCGAGATTCGAGGCCGCCGGGTCGAGGCCGCGCGCCCGCTCAACCACCAACTCGACGCCCATCTCCGCGCACAACTTGCGCACAAAGGCCTCGTCACGATCGGATTCGGCGCCGCGCAGGCGATGGTTAAGATGAGCGGCGGCGAGGCGGAAATCCAGCCGCGGCCGAAGCTCGCGCAGCGCGTGCAGCAGCGCCACGGAGTCGGGCCCACCCGACAGTGCGAGCAGGATCAGATCATCCGCGCGCAGCCCCGCCTGCTCCAATGCCTGCCCGATCTTGCGCAGTAGAGTCGATTTCGCCGCAGAGTCCATTCGACGACGCCGGCCCGATCGCCCCGGATACCGACGCCAACCATTATCGCAGAAGGCCGGCACTCCTGCGCGGAGGCCCCGGCGCTCGCGCACGTCACCAGACCACAGCTTCGCGCTCAGCCGCTCATCTGGTCGAGCAGGTTGAGGATGATCCCGATGCCCGGCAAGTTAACTTCGAGTTCGTCGGCGAGCGTGCGGATGAGGCGCGCGCGGCGGAGCGCCTCGCGGCCATAGAGTGACTCGCGCCGCCCGTCACGCTCGACGACACGGGCCGGAACGATCAGGTCTTCGTGCTCCCACAATGCCAGCTCGCGCGAGCTGACCCCGGTGAGCACGCAGAAGGCCTCGCGGCTGACCAGCGTCGCGCCGGCGGATGCGCGGCGCACGCTGCTGCTGCGACTGCTCTTCGCTCGTCGCACCATTGCACTACTCGCGCAGCAGTTCGGCCCGCGGATCGGGCAGGGCGCGCGCCCTGCGCCGCTCGGCGAAGTCCCGCATCAGCCGGCGCTCCTCGTCGGTGAGGTTGGTCGGTGCAAGCACCTTAATCTCGTAGAGCAGGTCGCCGGCCGGTTCGCCGCCGCGCCCGGGCAACCCGCGCCCGCGCAGGCGCATCACCCGTCCGCTCTGGCTCTCGGGCGGAATCTTGAGCGAGATCCTCCCGTCGAGCGTCGGCACGGTGACCTCGGCGCCCAGCGCCGCCTCGTAGTCCCACACTGGCAGCTCGCATCGGACGTCGCGGCCGCTGACGCTGAAGACGCGGTCGGGCTTGAGCCGCACGGTCAGATAGAGGTCGCCCGGACGCGGCCCCCTGCCGCCCTGCCCCCGCAGCCTTATCCGGGTGCCGTCCACGACACCAGGCGGAATCGTCACCTCGAGCGAGCGGCGCGTCGGAATCGTGCCGCGCCCGTCGCAAGCCGGGCACGGCTCGGCCGAGCGGATGATGCGGGTCTTGCCGCTGCGCTCCTCACGCGCGACCAACCCGCTGCCGCCGCATTGCGCACAGCCGTCCTCTGTGTCGAGCGTGATCCGCCTCCTGGTTCCGTGCGCGGCCTCGCGCAGCGTAACCTCGACCTCGGCCTCGGCGTCGTTGCCGCGCGGCGGGGTCTCAGTGAACTCGTAGCCTGCAAATCCGCGCCGAGCGCGCGCGCCGCCGAAGCCGCGACCGGCGCCGAATCCGCCGAAAAACTGCTCGAAGAAGTCGCTGAAGCCGCCGCCACGCGCCCCCGCACCGCGCCCGGCCCCCACGCCACCCGCCCATCCGTATTGCCGGCGCATCTCTTCTTCACTGATCCCGCGCTCCCAGTCAGCGCCTAGCTCGTCGTACTTCTTGCGCTTGGCCGGATCACCGAGCACCTGGTAGGCCTCGTTGATCTCCTTGAAGCGCTGCTCGGCCTCCTTGTTGCCGGGATTTAGGTCGGGATGGTACTTGCGGGCGAGCTTGCGGTAGGCGGACTTGATTTCGGCGTCAGAGGCGCTGCGTTCGACGCCCAGCGTCTTGTAGTAGTCGCGAAATTCCATCTAGGCCGCTTTCTTCGGTGCCGCAAGCGGCACGTCAACAAGATGCGCACGATCGCGCGGGGCGGCAAGCCGCCGCCGCGCGGTCAGCCGGCGGAGCGCGCCTGCCCGGAGGCCGGCACCGCGCCGGAGTGGACAGCGGTTTGAGTATCGACGCAGCGCTCAGCGGTTTCGCCGAGCGCGCGCAGGCGCGCCTCCATCGCACGCAACTCAGCCTCGAGCGCGGCCTGGCGGCGCCAGAGGAAGAGGACGTAGAGAAAGATCACCACGAAGATGATCGCGTAGGCGGCAGCGAGGTATCCGAGGTTTTCCATCGGGCCTTCAGGCTAATCCTGGGCGGCGGCTTCGGCCAGCGCCACGCGATAGGTCAGCTCGCTCAGCCGCGTACGCATCCTGAGCGTCATGAAGCGTAGGCAGAGAATCCATATAAAGAGCGCAGTGAAGGCGGCGAGTGAGACCAGTAGCGTCATCACCATCCGCGGGTCCTCCAGTCCGTGCCCGCCCTGGCGCGTGACCAGCACCGCGGGATGAATCGTGCGCCACAGACGCACCGAAACGATCACGATCGGCACGTCAAGCGCGGCGACGATTCCGACCACCGCGCCGAAACGCGCGCCGGCCGGCGCGTCGCCTGCCATCGCGCGCAGCATCAGATAACCGCCGTAGAGCAGCCACAGAATAAGCGTCGTGGTCAGACGCGAGTCCCACGTCCACCACGCGCCCCAGATCGGCTTGGCCCAGATCGAGCCGGTCACCAGCACCAGCGTGCAGAAGACCATCCCTATCTCGGCTGCCGCATAGCCGAGGTCATCCCATATCTGCTGACCCAGCCAGAGGTAGAACACACCGGCGATCGCAACCAGGCCGAAGGAGACGAAGGCGACCCACGCGCACGGCACGTGGAAGTAGAAAATTCGCTGGACGATCCCCTGCTCGGCTTCGGTCGGCACATAGACGAAGACCATGTAAAGCGCGGCGAGCATCAGCGCGAGCGCCGTCAGCCCCGGCCACAGCCTGAACGCGCGCCCCGTCATCGCAGCTCACTCCTGCGCGGCAACATACTCGAAGAGCATGCAGCCGGCAGCGATGAAGAGGACGTCGAACGCGCCAAGGAGCTTGAACCAGATCGCGGCCTGGGCAAGCGGCGCGCCACCGAGCACGAGCGCGCTCGCCTTGACGCCAGCGATCAGCGCCGGGACGAACATCGGCACCGCGAGCAGCGGCAGGACCAGGTCGCCCGCGCGCAGGCGCGAGGAAATTGCGGCCAGCAGCGTCGCCAGCGCGGCGAAGCCCAGCGCGCCGAGCAAGACCGCCGGAACCAGACGCGCCAGCCGCGCGTCAAATTCGAGATTAAAGAACAGCACCATCAGGATCACCGAGGCGGCTTCGGCCGCCGTCATGAAGATGAGGGCGGCGGCGAGTTTGGCCGCGTATAGCGCCGCGCGATCGAGCGGACTTATCAGCAACGCGCGCATACATCCGTTTTCGTGCTCGGCGGCCACCGCGCGTGTCGCGCCGAGCATTCCGGAAAACACCAGCGCCACCCACAGCGCACCGGCCGCAGCTGCGCTCCCCTGCTCGCCGCCGCCGGGGTCGAAGGCGAACACCAGCACGACCAGCACCAGCAGCGAGAGTGCGCCCAAGGCCACCGTGCTCTGGCCGCCGCGCACTTCGAGCAGCAAATCCTTGCGCAGGACGGCGGCGAACGAGCCCATCGTGGCGCTCCTCAACCCATCGCCACCGGCCGCGACACGGCCTGGGTCGGCGCGCGCGGCGCCTGCGGGCGGACCAGGCGCCCGCGCACGAGCGCGAGGCTTTCGAAGCCCAGTTCCTCCAGGGGGCGCGACTGATGCGCGCTGACCAGCACCGCGGCACCGCGCGCCATCGCCTCGCGCATGAACGCAAGCGCCAACGCCGCGCCGTCGGCGTCGAGTGCGCTCAGCGGCTCGTCGAGCAGCAGCACATCGGGTGCCGCGAGCATCGTGCGCGCAAGCGCCAGCCGCTGTTCCATCCCGCGCGAGAAGCCGCGCACGCGCCCGTCGCCCGCGCCGGCCAGCCCCACCCGCTCCAGCCATCGGTCGACCGCGCCGCGCCGGTCGTCGAGGCCGTAGAGGGTGGCGTAGAAATCGAGGTTCTCGCGCGCGGTGAGGTTGGGATAGAGGAAGCTCTGATGCGTCAGCAGGCCGATGCGCCGGCGCAACGCTGGCGCAAGCGAGCACGCAGGCTCGCCGAAAAGAAGCGCGCTGCCCGAGGTCGGCGCCGCGAGGCCGGCGAGGAGGCGAATCAGAGTGGATTTGCCCGCGCCGTTAGCGCCCGTGATCGCCACGCCGCGCCCGGCTTCGATCGCAAGGTTGATCCCGCGCAGGACCGGAGTGGGACCGAAGCTCCTAGCCAGCGCGCGCGCCTCGATAAGCGCGGCGCTCATCGCTGCGCCCACGCCGCGGCCTGCGGCGCGCTGGCGAGCGGCGCGCCGCATTCGCAGCAGAAATTTCCCGGCACGGCCTCGGCGCCACACCGGGCGCAGAAGCGCACCCGCGCCGGACGCGCCGACTCCGCCTGCGATGCGCCTGCGCGGCGCCCGAGCGCGGCGTCGCTGCCGTTGCACGGCGCGTGGGCAACAGCGCGCAGACGCGCGAGCGCGGCACTCGCCTCAAGCGCGCGCGCCATCAGGTTCTCATGCAGCGCGGCGTAGTCGGCCTCGCTCAACTTGCCCATCTCGCGGTCGAATTCGAGCTCGCGCAGCCCCTGCATCGCAAGCCCGCGCTCGTGCTTAAGCCGCTCGACCTCGGTCGCCGCGCCGGCGGCGCGTCTGCGCCCGAGCACGCCGTCGCCCAGAGGAGCAGCGACGAAAAGCGCCACGCCGGCGACGATAAGCATCGCGGCGAGATAAATCACGTCAAATCCGCTCCCGAAGCTCGCGCTCAAGCCGCTCGCGCAGCGCGGGCGAGAATTGCGACTGGTCCGGATTCGCCCCGGCCGGCGGTTCGGGCGAGGCCGGCGATGGCGCGCCGCGCCAGCGGCCCATCACCACCACCACGATCGCTCCGCCTACAAGCAGCGCGACGAAGGGCATCGTCCACGCCAGCAGGTTGAAGCCCTGGAGGGTCGGCGCGGAAAGAATCTTCTCGCCGTACCGGGTGCGGAAGTAGGCGATTATCTGGGCCCGGCCCATCCCGCGCCCGAGCATCTCTTCGATCTTCTGGCGGGTCGGCACCGAGAACTCGCAATTGGGATGGTTACAGTTGGCGACTGTCAAGCCGCATCCGCACTGGCAGGTCAGCGCCTCGGCGACCTCCTGCCCGGTGGCGGTGGAAGTGGCGGCGCGCGCCGCAGGCATGAAGGGCACCGCGGCACCGCCGAATAACAGGGCCAGGGCGAACGCACCGATCGCCAGGCTCGCGCGTGCCTTCAAGGAACCAACCCGCGATGTTGGTGCGTGCCGCGCCACGGCTTACTCGCCTCCTGGCACCGGCTCCGGTTCGGGCAGCGCCTCCTCACCGGCGAGCGCGGCCGCGAACGCCGCGCGCTCGCGCACGTTGGGCCACATCGCGATCACCGTGCCGATCGCCATCAGGAACCCGCCCGCCCACAGCCAGAAGACCAGCGGCGTCAGGAAGACCTCGAACGTCACCAGCCCGCTCTTGTCGTCCACGCCGGCGAGCACGATGTAAAGGTCGTTGAGCGGCGTCGAGCGAATCGCTACCCGCGTGGCGGGCTGCTGCTGGCGCTTGTAAAAGAGCTTTGCCGGCTCCATCGTGGCGATCTCGCGCCCGCCGCTGCGCACGCGTATGCGCGCGCGCAGGTCTTCCATGTGCGAATTCTCCAATCCCTTGAGTCCGAGATAGGTCAGTTCATAGGAGCCGACGTTGAAGCTCTGGCCTTCGCGTAGGCTGCGCTTGACCTCGGTGCGGAAGAACGAGGAGGCGACGATCCCGACGAAGGCGAGCACGACGCCGAGATGAATCACGTAGCCGCCGTAGCGGCGGTTGTTTTTGGCGATCAGGTTGACCAGCGCGCGGGCGGGTGTTTCGCGCACCAGATGGCGCCGTGCGCCGACCCCGCGGCGGAACTCAGCGATCACGGTGCCGACCACGAACGCCGCCAGCGACATCGCGGCCAGCACGTACCATTCGCGCAGCCCTTCGACGAAGACCGCGGCGCCCGCCGCCAAGCCCATCACGATCGGCCCCGCAAACATCCGCATCAGCGCCCGCGGCGTGGCCCGCCGCCACGCGATCAGCGGACCGACTCCCATCAGGAAGACGAGCGCCAGCGCGAGCGGCGCGTTGACCTTGTCGAAGAACGGCGGGCCGACCGTGATCTTAACCCCGCGCACCGCCTCCGAGAGCACCGGGAACACCGTGCCCCAGAAGACCGCGAACGCGATCCCGACCAGCACCAGGTTGTTGAACAGGAAAGCGGCCTCGCGCGAGAGGTAGGACTCGAATTCGGCCGGACTTCTCAGCTCCTTAACCCGGCTGACGAGCAGCGCCGAGTACGCGAATGCGACCACGATGAGGAAGCTTAAGAAATACGGCCCAAGCCCGGACTGGGTGAATGAGTGAACCGACGAGATCACGCCGCTGCGCGTGAGGAAGGTGCCGAACAGGGTGAGCAGGAAGGCCAGCCCGACCAGCGCAAGGTTCCACACCTTCAGCATGTCCTTGCGCTCCTGGATCATCACCGAGTGCAGGTAGGCGGTCATCACCAACCACGGCATGAAGGCCGCGTTCTCGACCGGGTCCCACGCCCAGTAACCACCCCATCCCAACACCTCGTAGGCCCATCGCGCCCCGAACAGATTGCCCAGCGTGAGAAAGAACCACGAGAAGATCGCCCAGCGGCGGGTCGTCCTGATCCAACCGTCGTCGAGCCGACACGCAAGCAGGGCGCCGCAGGCGAAGGCGAACGGGACCGCGGCGCTGACGTATCCTGTGTAAAGCGAGGGCGGATGGATCGCCATCCAGTAGTTCTGGAGCAGCGGGTTAAGGTCGGAACCGTCGGCGGGGACGCTCGCGAGCAGGTCGAACGGACGGGTGACGAAATTGAGCATCCCGAGAAAGAAGATCGCGACCCCGGCCAGCACGGCCAGCGCATAGGGCGTGATCTCTGGGTTGCGCCGGCGATTCTGGAAGGCGACGATCGCGGTAAAAATCGAGAGCAGCCACGTCCACAGCAACAGCGAGCCCTGCTGTCCGCCCCATAGGGCGGTCAGCTTATAGAAGGTCGGCAAAGTGAGGCTGGAGTAGGAGGCGACGTACTCCAGCGAGAAGTCGCTGCTTAAAAGCCCGTTCCACAGTGCGGCGATCGCGATCGTCACCATCGCGCACATCGCCCACAGCGCGTGCCGCGCACTCATCAGCAGCTCGGGCGAATCGCGCCGCGCGCCGAGCAAGTTGGCGCCGATCGAATAGATCGCCACCAGCAGCGCGAGCGCCAGCGCGATCTGGCCTATGAATGGCATCTCACTTGGCCCCGGCCTGCCTGGGCACGTACTTCGACGGGCACGAGGTCAGCACCTGGCGCGCCTGAAGGGTGCCGTCGCCCGCAAGGCGGCCCTCGACGATCACGTCGCGCCCGGCGGCGAACATGTCGGGCTTCGGTTCGCCGCGCGCGATCACGCGAAACTGGGGCGGATCGGCGGCAGCGACCGGAGTGACAGCCGAGCCGCCGGGATTGGGCGGCGCGACTATCGTGAAGGCGAGCGTCAGGCTGGCAGGATCCCAACTTATCGAGCCCGCCTTGACCCGCCCGGCCACGCGCAGCATCTGCCCCGTAAGCTCGGCTTTTTTGGCCGCGACCTCACCTACGGTCAGGTAGTACTCGGCGGTGTTGCGCACGGCCGCAGTTATCAGGTAGCCGACGGCGAGCACGATAACCCCCGCGCCGACCACGAAACGCCACCTCGAAGGCATAAACCGTTCTTATCTATCAGATGCGGCCACCGCAAGGCAGCCTTGTGCGCCGCGCTGCTCGGCAAGCGACCCGCAACCGCATGCAGCCGTGAAACCCCAATTTGGCCCGCGCGTCAATTGTTGCCAAGGGCCGCCGCTTCGAGCAAGTCAGAATAACGGTCGCCCGCGGGCGTCCGGATAGGGGCAAAGCGCATGACTGGCGCCGAGTGCACCGTACTGACGTTCAACATTTACCACAACCTGCCCGAGCATCGACACCTCGACCGCCGGCTCGAGCTCATCGCGCAGGGGATTGCGGAGCGCCGGCCGCACGTCGCTGCGCTCCAGGAGCTCCTGCGCGCGAGCGCGTGCGGTGATCTCGGCGCGCGTCTGCGCGACCGCGTCAACCAGCTGTGCGGCCGCGACCTCTACCGGCTCGACTACTGCCCCGCCGACGGCGCGGGCGACGGCGAGTTCGCCTTCGACGAAGGGGTCGGGATGCTGAGCCGGCTGGACGCCGACGGCGCGCCGGCGGCCTACAAGTACCGCGCGCAGGTTGACCTGTCGGCGATGGTCGGCGGGCAGTTGTATCGTTTGCCCGACGATCGCGTCGTCCTGCATCGGCGCTTCCGGTTCGACGGTGGCGCGCGGATGGAGGTTTTCGTCACCCATCTGACCGACCGGCCGGAGTCACGCGATGGCGTGGTGGTCCGCTCGGCGCAGGCGCGCGAACTCGTGCAACTGGTAGCCTCGCACAGCCATCCCGAAGCGACTGTGATCGTTGCCGGCGACTTCAACGACGTCCCCGAATCCGAGACGATGGCGGCACTGCTCGGCGGAAAAGGGTTTATCGATCTGCACGGCGCTTTCGGCAGCGGCTGCGGGTACACTAACGACCGCGACGACCTCGACCTTACGGCCGAGCACGGCACGCACAACCAGCGAATCGACTACCTGCTGATGCGGCCCGGGCGCGGGCGTACGCCCGAGGTGGTCGAGGTCGGTCTGTTCGCCGACCGCCCCCATCGCCAGCCCGACGGCACATGGCTCTGGCCGTCGGACCATGTTGGGGTGATCGCTACGCTGAGGCTGTAATGGCTGGTGGGAGGCCGCCTAATCGGCGTCGGCCTCCGATTCGCCGGCTGCGCGCGGGCCGAAGGCGACCCCGCGTTTTGACGCCCGGATGAACTCCACCATCTCGGCGACCTCGGGCATCATCGGACCCGCCGCGGCCAGCTCCTCCAGCGCGAGCTTGAGGTTACGCCGGGCGCCGAAGAGGGTCGCAAACGCATCGCGCAGCGCGCGGATCGCGCGCGCATCGAAGCCCGCGCGCCGGAGCCCGATTACGTTTATTCCGCGCAGCGTATGGGTGAGGTCGGCGATGCAGAAGGGCGGAATATCGCGGCTGGTCCGGCTCATCCCGCGCATCATCGCAAATCGCCCGATCCGGACGAACTGATGCACGACGCAGTTGCCGGACACCAGCGCGCGGTCGCCGACCTCGACCCATCCGGCGAGCAGCGCGCCGCCCGCGATGATGGCAGCATTGCCGACCCGGCAGTCGTGCGCAATGTGCGCGTTCTGCATCAGGAAGTTGTCGTCGCCGAGGATCGTGATTTCGCCGCGTTCGCTGCCGCGATGGACCGTCACGCCCTCGCGAAAGACGTTGCGATTACCGATCCGCACGCGACGCGGGCCGCCGCGATAGGCCAGGTCTTGCGGTTCGTCGCCGATAACCGCGGTGGGATGGAACACGTTGGCCTCGCCGATTTCGACTTCGCCGAGGATCGTGACGTGGCCGATTAGCCGGGTGCGCGCGCCGATTCGGATTCGCCCGTCGAGCAGGCAGAAGGGACCGATTTCAACGCCGGGCCCAAGTTCAACCTCGACGCCGACGACGGCGCTGGGATGGATGCGCGGCGGGGACGCGTCGGGTTCTGCCATCTCGCCGCGCCCGCGGGCTAGTGGAGGAGCTTCCTCTTGGGATGGAGGTCGTCGGGATGCTCGCGGTCCTCGACCGCGCCGCCGGGCACGCGATAGCCTTCGCCGGCCCAGGTCCCGAGATCGATAGAGCGGCAACGCTCCGAGCAGAACGGGCGGAACCGGTTGGCGGGCGACATATCGACCGGCCGTTTGCAGATCGGACAGTTCATCGCGGCTTGCCCAAGTCGAAAACTGCCAGATGCATGCGGCGCGCGCAAATCGCCTTAGGGGATCGGTGGCGGGGCGGAATCGCATCGCGTCGAGCCGCCGGCGATCTCGAAGGTGCCCGAGTCAGGCATATAGGCAAAGCGCTCGCGGTAGCAGAAGGTGCGTGCCCCGGAGCCGGCGTACCAGGCGCTGACTTGCGCCAGCAGCTTGGCGCGCCCGGCAAGAATATCGGGCGCGCTCTGCGGCGGGACGTGTAGATAGATATGATGCGGAACGTCGGGCGAGAGCACGCCGACACTGCGCGTCACGCCCTCGTCGGCGAGCTGCCTGCCGCCGAGGAACACCGCTGCCTGAAGGCGGACGTTATCGGCGGGCACGTGGCCGAAGTTGCGATAATCGACGTAGATTCGCGGTTCGTCGGGGTGGCTGCGGTCCAACGTCACGTCGCGCACGCCGAAGTAAGGGCGCTCCGAGCTCGTCAGCAGTTCGTAGGCGATGGTGGCGGTGCGCCAGGTGGCAAAGGCGCTGAAGCCGGTCGCCAGCACCATCAGCACCGCCATCAGATCGGCGAAGCCCAGGTAGCCAGCGATCTTGCGCAGCGCCGAGCGGCGCAGCTCCTGCTCGGCGCGGCGCTCCTCGCGCTCTTCCCGCCGTTCCTCGCGCTTGCGGCGTGCGCGTTCTTCGGCATTCTCCTCGCTCATCTTCCCCTCCCCTGCGCACCCGGACGCGTGGAGCCGGAGCCCGATTCCTCAGAAGATATCGGTATTTCTGCAGCGGTCGCTGCCGCCGGCGGGCCGGAAACCCGCCGAGCGGTAGTCGTACACCACGCGTTCGCTGTAGCAGAAGGGCTCTTCGGCGGCGCCCTTGTACTCGGCGCGGACATGCAGCATCAACTTCGACTTGCCCTCCACCACCGCCTTGTAAACCGCAACCGGCAGGTAGCGATAGAAAAAGTGTGGGACGCCCGGCGAGAGCACGCCGGCCGAGATCGATGACATTTCGTTGGGTAGGTCGGCAACGCGTTTGCCGTCGGTCATCGCCACCACCGTGACGATAGCGTCCACCGCCGGGATCTTGCCGAAGTTGCGGTAATCGATCACCACGCGGGGATTGGCCGTGTCGCCCTGTTCGAAGGTCACCCGCTCGACGCCGATGAACGGGCGTTCCTCGATCGCAAAGACGTGCGAGGTGACCTGAGCAGTGCGCCAGGTCGCGTAGGCGCTGAACGCCGTCGCCGCCACCATCAGCACCGCCATGAAGTCGGCAAACCGCAAGACCTCGGTCAAGCGGCGGATGAGCGAGGTCTCGCCGCGGGAGAGCCCTCCGCGACGAGACGGATGGCGTGGCTCGTCGGGGTCATGCTGACGTGCGCGGCCCTCGTGCTCGCTCATTGAAGGCATGATCGGCTAAAGGCTGGCGGCTGGCAACGCGCGTGCCGGATAGCGCGCTGCCCTTGGCGACTCAGCCAGGATTCCAGCGGCGCGGGTTATTTGACATAAGCGCTATTCGTTGCTACCAAAAGCAAGCAATAGCAATAAATCGAGTGTTTCTCGTCGCTGTTGGCGAGTTCAGTGGAACTCCGACGAGCGCAGCAATGTTTGTTGGCCAGAGTGCGACTCGCACTACATCGGAGGTTCAAACATGCGAGCTTCCATCCGGCTCGGAGCGATCGTTTTCGGATTCGCGCTCGCCGCGGCAGCCTTGACAACCGGCGCGGTCAGCGCCGCGACCCTGAGCTGCGTTACGGCAACGCTGCAAGGAGTCGCGCCCAGCGCAACCACGGTCGTCGCGGCAACCTCGGTGCCCGCAGGAACAGTACCGCTGCCCCATCCCGCCTTCTGCGATGTAGTGGGCTTCGTCACGACGACGAATCCGGGGCCCAACCAGGTCAACTTCGAGTTGGCCTTGCCCGACCCCCCCGCGTGGAACGGCAAGTTTCTCTTTTTCGGCAATGGTGGTTTCGCCGGCAGCATCCAGATTCCACCGGTCATCGGGACCGCGTTCGGCTTCGCGACCGCGGCGACCGACACCGGCCACCAAGGCTCCGACCTCGACGGCAGTTGGGCGCTCAACGATCCGGCCAAGCAGGCTGACTTCGGCTTCCGTGGCGTGCATGTCACCACGCTGGCCTCGGAAGCGCTAACCGCCGCCTACTATGAGACATCGATAATGCATCGCTACTTCAACGGATGCTCCGACGGCGGACGCGAGGCGATGGTCGAGGCCGAGGTCTATCCCGACGACTTCGACGGCATCGTCGCCGGCGATCCGGCGTTGGGCGATCTGATCGCGGGTTTCAACTGGAACGACAAGGCGCTGTTCAAGACTGCGAAGTCGTGGTTGCCGCCGAGCAAGCTGCCACTCATCGATCAGGCGGTGCTCAACGAGTGCGATTCGCTTGACGGCGTGAGCGACGGGCTGATCCAGGATCCGCGTCTGTGCACGTTCGACCCCGCCAGCCTCCAGTGCCCCGACAGCGAGAGCGCGGAAGAGGCGTTCAAGGATCCGAACTGTCTGAGCAAGCAGCAAGTCGTGGCAGTGCGCAAGATTTACCGCGGAGCCACAACCAACACGGGAGTCCAGATCTATCCGGGTTTTACCAGGAGCGACCCGGCGGGCGGGGCAACCCACGACGGATGGGACGCATGGATCAGTGGTTTCGTCACGCCTAAGCTTCCGGCGCCGGCCGATGGCGAGCCGTGGGGCGTTCCTCCGGGGTCGTTTGCGACCGCGCCGGCGCAGTGGACCTTCCAGGATCAATACATGAAATATTTTGTTTTCAGCGATCCGACCTACAATACGCTGACCTTCAACATCAATAATCCTGTGAAGCTCAAGGCGCTCCAGAGCTCGACCCACATGGGCGGCGGCAACGGGGTTAATCCTGACCTGTCGAGATTCCTGATTGACGACGGCGGCAAACTCATCATGTATCACGGCTGGAGCGATCCCGCGCTGACGCCGCTGGAGACCGTGCAGTACTACGGCAACATGGTGGGCGAAACTTTCGGCGGCGACCAGGGCACGGCGAAGGATTCTGCGCGACTGTTCATGGTGCCCGGGATGCATCATTGCGGCGGCGGGCCGGGCCCGCAGGTCAATTTCTTCCAGTGGATCTTCGAACTCGACGGCTGGGTAGCCTTCGGCGTGGCGCCCGACTCGATCGTCGGGACCAACCTGGCCGGCACGCGCACGATGCCGCTGTGCGCGTACCCGGAGACCGCGCACTTCAACGGCGGCAGCGTGAACGACGCGTCGAGCTGGTCGTGCCAATAGCCGTATAACGCGGACACCAATGGGCGAGTGCGAGGCTCGCCCGCGAGAATCACCGGCAGACCGGGGCGGGAGCGCGGATGCGCTCCCGCCCCGGCGCGTTTTTCGGCCCCCGCACGCGTCGTTTCAGCGGAACTCTTCGGAGCGGCCAGGTGTTTACCGGGTGCTCAATTTTCCGCACTGGGAGGTATTGGATGAAAACGCTACTGAAGTATGGATTGGCCGCGGCGATGGTTGTGGCCACCGCGATGCCCGCGATGGCGCGCAGCTGGGTGGTCTGCGTCGATACCGCCAAGGACGCGCGCTTTTCGAGCGAAACGGTTGCCCCCAGTTCGACGCCGCTCTTCTTCACGGCGGCGGCGCCCATCTATCCCGGCGGCACGGACGTCTCGGCCGCGATGAATTGTGCGTCCAGCGGGGCCGGCAGCGTAAATGCCACCCAGGTCGGCACGTTTTTCACTCTGGGCTCTTTCGTCAACGGCTTGCCTGGGTCCACGGCCGCTGATTTGATGGACCAATTCTTCGTACTCTGGCACTTCCGCATCGATGGTAAGGGGGCGTTCGATACCACCGGGCCGACGCGCAGTTCAGCCACTTATCCGCAGACCATCATCGGCTCGACCAACCCGGGCCTGGTGCCTACGCATGGCAAGGCCACAGTGACCAACCTCAGCAACGGCACCACCGGAACGACCAACACCCTGATTACCTTCAAGATCAGAACGCCAGAGGGGATGTAGTCGCTGAGCGGATTGCGCCGTCAATGACGGCGCAATCCGCTCAGCCTGCGCCGTGCGGCCCCCGGTCTAACCCGGCGCGCCTTTTCGGCGTGGACATCGGAACCGCCGGCGGTATCCCAGTCAGACCGCGTTGCCGAGCAATCCAGGTTTTAACAATCTTTGGATCGCAGCCTCTGGATCGCGGCCGGAGGCGTGCTCACCGTCGATCCGGACCACCACTGAGAGATGAGTTGCAGGCCGCTTGGGTTGTCGCGCGGCGTGTGCTGAACTCTGCGGGATGATTTCCCGCGCAACACTCGCGCAGCACAATCCATCACAGGCTCCGCCCGTGGCCGCCCGGCCGCGGGCGGAGCTTTGTGCAACAGAGGCGCGGGGCTGAGATGGCGCGCGTCGCAATCGTCGGCGCGGGACCGGCGGGCGCCGCCCTGGCCTACCTGCTCGCGCGCCGCGGTCTCGCGGTAACTCTGCTCGAGCGCCAGACTGACTTCGCGCGCGAGTTCCGCGGCGAGGGGCTGATGCCGAGCGGCGCCGAGGTCTTCCATCAGATGGGCCTCGGCGCGGCGCTCGACGCCCTGCCTCAGGCGCGGCTGGAACGCTTCGAGGTATTCCTGAACGCGCGCTCGGTGGGCGCTCTCGCGCTGGCGACGGACGGGCCGGGCGCGTTCAGCGCGCGCATCGTGTCGCAGCCCGCGATGCTCGAGATGCTGGTCGGCGAGGCGGCCCGCTTCCCCGGCTTTCGCCTGGAGCGGGGAGCGACCGTGCGCGACGTTGTCCGCGAGGGCGGCGACGGCGGCCGCGTCGCCGGCGTACTCGCCGACGGCGCGCACGGCACGCTCGAAGTTCGCGCCGACCTGGTAGTCGGATGCGACGGGCGCAATTCGGTGCTGCGCAGACGGACGGCACTCGAGGAATTACGCTACCCGCAGGCCTTCGACGTCATCTGGGCGAAGCTGCCAATGCCGGCGGCGCTAGCCGGAGTGCCCGCCGGACGGCTCTACGTCGGTCGCGGCCACTTCGCCCTGATGTTCCCGAGCTACGACGGGCGGCTGCAAATCGGATGGATTATCGACAAGGGGCTGTTCGGCGACCTGCGCAAGCGCGGAGTGGAGGCATGGCTGCTGGAGATGGCGGCCCATCTTTCGGCGGACCTGGCGGCGCATCTGTGCGCCCATCTGGAGAACGTCACCCATCCCTTCCTGCTTGACGTCGCGTGCGAGCGGATTATGCGATGGTCCGTACCGGGGATGCTGTTGCTAGGCGACGCGGCCCATACGATGTCGCCGGTGGGGGCGCAGGGAATTAACCTGGCGCTGCGCGACGCCGCGGTTGCCGCTAACCACCTGTGCGAGGCGGTTGAGGCCGGCGGTCAGGAGCCGGGAGCGCTCGCCGAGCGACTCGACACCGCTGGGCGCGCGATCGAGGCTGAACGAACCCCCGAGATCGTGACCATCCAGGAGATGCAGCAGCGGCCGCCGCGGGTGCTGCTGGGGCGCTCGATCTTCGGCCGGCTGTTGCTGACCCGGCTCGGTCTGCGAATCGTCGGCGGCGCGCTGGGACGCACAATGACGCGCCGTTTCGCTACCGGTGTAAGCCCGGTGCGCCTGCGCGTCTAGCCCGGCGCGCGGCCGCCCAACGCCAGCGTACTGACGAACTGGCGCGCAGCGGTATTGTAAAGCTCCGCCGTGTCGAGCACGAAGAACGGCACCGCCGCAGAACCCATCCCGAGCGCCGCGCCCGGCGAGTAGGAGGGCCGGTTATTGTAGCCGCCCGCGATAAAAACCTCGCCGTTGTGTAGCAGAACCGCACCCGCCGCCATCCGGTAGTCCAGCATATTGGCCGTCGCGTGGAAGGTGTTGGTATGCGGATCGAAAATCTCGGCCAGCGCGAGCACGCCCTGGTTGCTCGCCCCGCCGGCCAAAAGCACGCTGCCATCGGCCAGCAGGGTCGCCGTCTGCCGGTAGCGCGCATGTACCATCGGGCCCGCCGCGAGACCGAATTTGCCGGTCGTGGGGTCGTAGATCTCGCCGGTTGCGAGCGCCTGGTCGGAGGCGTCAGTGCCGCCGGCCATCAGGACCCGGCCGTCGCGCAGCTCGGTCGCGGTCTGAGATGCGCGCGCAACGGTCATATTGGCGGTGGGCGTAAACGAGTTGGTCTTTGGATCGTAGATCTCCGCGCTCGCGATCGGCTTTTGCTTGTCGCCGATTCCGCCCGCGATCAGCACCTTGCCGGCAAGCGGGCCAGCCGTGAACAGAGTCGCGGTATGCTCGCGGCGCGCCGTGATCATGCTCGCGCGCTGGAGGAACTTGCCGCTGTTAAGGTCAAAGACGCGCTCCATCTTGCCGGCGGGCGAGAACCTGCCGGTTGCCGGATCGTAAAGCTCGGCCGTGTCGAGCGAGACCTCCTCGTGCCGCTCCTGGCCCGCGCCCGCGTAGCCTTCGGGCGTTGACGAGCCGCCTGCGAGAAGCACACGCCCGTCGGGCAGCAGTGTGGCGGTAGCGTTGTAGCGACCATCGGCCATGCTGCCGGTGGGCGTCCATTCGCCGGACTTGGGGTCGAACAGTTCAGCGCTCTTGAGCGCGGAGCCCAGGCGGTTCATCCCGCCGGCGACGAGAACCCGGCCATCCTTAAGCGAGGTCGCAGTATGGTAGGTTCGGGGCGTGGACATTAGACCGCTGCCCGCGGGTTCGAAGCGGTCGGTGGAAGGATCGTAGATCTCGGCCAGGTTGGTCGCCGACGCATGCATGTCACCGCCGCCGGCGATCATCACGCGGCCGTCGGCGAGCAGGGTAACGGTCGCCGCGAAATGGCCGTCGATCATCTTGTACGGCGACGGCGTCGGCGTAGCTTGCGCGAAGGCCGACGCGGCCAATACGAAGCTCGCCGTTGCGGAGAGCAGGATTCTCCGGACGCGCCCCAAGGGTTGGATCATCGCGGACGTCCCCGGGCGGCGATGCGCCGCTTAAGAGGACACCTTAACGCATCGATGCGCGAGCGCCCAAGCGAACGCCCACAGTGAAGCGTTACTTGACCTGGACCCAGTCGCCATCGGGCCCGGCGTCGTCGCTGTCGGTGTGCCTGGCGTGACGGCGCCTCCTTGGCCGTGCGGCCTCGTCAGAATCGTCCTCACGAACCTCGACGGTCTGAGTCGGGCCGGAACTTCCGGCGCTTTCGGTACTGACCTTGAAGCCCACGTCGGGTGCGATTGAGGGCGCCGCGCCGGTCGATACCGCAGCGTTACCGACCGCTCCGCCGTACTCGCCCATCGCCTGCGCTGCGGCCTTCGGCACAAAGGCAAAGGCCATAATCGCAAAGGTGAACCCGGCGGTTGCCGCGAACTTCATTGTCGATCGAAGGTCGAGCATGGGCTTTCCCCCGAAGCCGAAATTTCGCCGCTAGTCGCGGTCTTGCTTGCACTGATACTAGCGCGCACGCAACAACAGGTATAGATGGGTCAGAACACGCCTTGGCGTTGCTGGATTAGTCGGACGCCCGCATGCCCGTTCTACTCAAAAGCGATCCCGAAGCGTCCAAACCTCAGTGGAATGGGCGTCCCTGCCTGCCGTACTGCGGAAGGCGGGGAAAATCAGGAATCGCGCAGCGGAAGACCATGTTCGCCGAGAGCGGCCAATGTCATGCCCGCGAAGGCGGGCTCTGCCGCCGCCATCGCGGCGAATGCAGCGTCGGCAGATTTCGGACAAACGTCGGCCGCCGCGCCCGAGAGCATCGACGCGCGCTCGAGCCGCTCTGCGAGTGCGCCGATTATTTCCAGCGCGGGCCGCGCCTGGCCCGGCGGGTCGAAGGCCCTTGTAAGGCGCTGCACCTGGCCCTTGAAGTTGGTGAAGCTGCCGTCGAGTTCAGGGTAGGCGGCGACTGGCAGCAGCAGGTTGGACATCTCGCCGGTTTCGTTGGCGTCGGTATCGAGCACGAGCAAATAGCCGAGCGCGCCAAAGTGGCGGACAAACTCGCCCTCGCCCATCGCGCGCACCAGATCGACGCGCATCGCGACAAGCATCTTCAACTTGCCCGCCGCAACCGCCTCGGCAAACCGCCCCGCCCCGTCCGCGCCGATTCCCATCGCGGCAAGGCCGCGCGTATTGGGATTGCGATTGGCGCGAATGAGTAGGTCGTCGTCGGCCGGCGCGTCGGGCGGCGACCAGCTCAGTCCGGCGAGGCGCTCCGAGCCCAGCGCCGCCATCAGGCGCTTGAGCGCGAAGGCCTCCTCGTTGGTCGAATGCGCGCCAATGATCGCGCCGATCGCATTCGCGCCGTGCGCGCGCCTGTATTCGGCGATCTTAGCCGCCGCTTCGTCCAGCGCCGCGTCCCATCCGACCGGCGCCATTCGCTCGCCTGCCGGTTTGAGCGGCACGCTGAGTCGGCGCTCGCCCTGGAGCGCGGGAAAGCTGTGCCGCCCCGCGTCGCACATCCAGTAGCCGTTGACCGCCGGGTTGTAGCGCGGCTTGAAGCGATAGATGCGCCCGCGATGGTGGTGAATGTCGATCGCGCAGCCGCGCTCGCACTCGCCGCATACCGAGGGCGTGCGATGCAGGTACCACACGCGCATCCTGAAACGGAAATCTTGCTCGGTCAGCGCGCCGACCGGACAGATATCTACCACGTTGAGCGCGTAGGCATTATCCACCTTGCGCCCGGGATAGGTGTCAATCACGTTATGGTCGCCGCGGCCGAAGATCGCGAGCTCGCTGGTATGCGTTACCTCGTCGAAAAAGCGCGTACAGCGCGCGCACAGGATGCAGCGTTCCTGGTCGAGCATCAGGCCGGCGCCGATGTCGATCGCCTTGCCCTTGTGGTTCTTGCGCCCCAGTTCGAAGCGCGAGGGCTGGCGATCGTAATCCATGTAGTAGTCCTGAAGCTTGCACTCGCCGGCCTGGTCGCATACGGGGCAGTCGATCGGATGGTTGATCAACAAGAACTCGAGCACCGCGCGCTGCGCCGCCTTGGTCCGCTCGCTCCTCGTGCGCACGACCATCCCGTCGGCAACGCGTGTGTTGCAGGCGATCTGAAGCTTGGGCGCCTTCTCGACCTCGACCAGGCACATCCGACAGTTGCCGACCACTGCGAGCGCCGGATGGTAGCAGTAGTGCGGAATCTCGATCCCGGCCAGGCGCGCGGCCTCGATCAGGTTGAGGCCGTCGGGGACTTCGATCTCGCGCTCGTCGATGGTCAGCTTGGGCATCGGTCGTCGGCTTTGCTTTCGTACGGCAGCGGGTTGGCTGAGCTAGTCGGCGACGCCCGCGTCACGCCGCTCGGCTGACGGCTCGTGCGCGCCGGCGCCGGCCGCGGCGCCGTCGGCAGCGGCCGTGAGGTTGAGCGGCGCGCCCTCGCTAAACGGGCACCGCCCCAGGCGCACGTGCTCTTCGAACTCGGCGCGGTACTTCGGGATGAAGCTCTTGACCGGCATCGAGAGGCTGTCAGCGAGCACGCAGATCGTGTTGCCTTCCATATTGGTGGCGACGCTGAGCAAGGTTTCGAGGTCCTGCATCCGGCCGCGTCCCGCCTCGATCTCGATGAGCAGCTTTTCGATCCAGCCGGTCCCCTCGCGGCACGGCGTGCACTGGCCGCACGACTCGTGATGGTAAAAGTGGGCGATGGTCTTGAGCACGTCCACCATGCAGGTGCCGTCGTGCATCACGATCACCCCCGCCGTACCCATCAGCGAGCCCGCCGCGCGCACCGAGTCAAAGTCCATGTTGACCCTCATCGCCTCCTCGGCGGTGAAGACCGGGAACGACGAACCACCGGGGATCACGCCCTTGAGCCGGCGGCCGTCGAGGATGCCACCGCCGATCTCGTAGATCAGATCGCGCAGCGCAAAGCCCATCGGCAGTTCGTACAGCCCCGGCTTGTTGACGTGACCTGAGAGGCAGAACAGCTTGTTGCCCGGGCTCTTCTCGGGGCCGATCGAGCGGTACCAGTCGGCGCCGCGCGCGATGATGTGCGGGATGTTGGAAAGCGTCTCGATATTGTTGACCACGGTCGGGCAGCCAAAGGCGCCCTGGATCGCCGGGAACGGCGGACGATTGCGCGGATAGGCGCGCTTGCCTTCCAGCGACTCCAGCAGCCCGGTCTCTTCGCCGCAGATGTAGGCGCCGGCGCCGCGATGGACGTAGATCTCAGCGCCAAAACCCGAACCCATCACGTCCGGCCCGACGTAGCCGCGGGCGCGCGCCTCGGCGAGCGCGGTCTCGAAGATCTGCTTCTGGTTGAAGAATTCTCCACGCATATACACGAAGCAGGTATGAGCGCCGACCGCACGGCAGGCGATCAGGATGCCCTCGATGATCGTATGCGGATCGTTCTCCAGCTCGTAGCGGTTGGCGAAGGTGCCCGGCTCGCTCTCGTCGGCGTTGCAGCAGACGTAGACCGGCTTCTTCGAATCCTTGGGGATGAAGCTCCACTTCATCCCGGTCGGAAACGCCGCGCCGCCGCGCCCGCGCAGGTTGGAGTTCTTGACCTCGTTGATGATCTGCTCCGGGGTCATCTCGAACAGCGCCTTGCGCAGGGCGCGGTAGCCGCCGTGCGCCTCGAAGACCTCGATGCGGCGCAGGTCAGGGATATCCAGCCAGCGGGTAAGGTAGCGTTCCATCACAGGGCCCTGGTGGGAAGAGCCGATACGGCAGCGTCAGGCCGCTTTGCCGTTGATCGGCGCGGCGCCGAGCTTCTGCTTCTGCCCCTGGATCTTGCGCTGCAGTGCCATCAGGGCGTCGAGCACGGCCTCCGGCCGCGGCGGGCATCCGGGCACGTAGACGTCAACCGGGACGATTCGATCGATCCCGGGCAGCGTCGCGTAATTGTCGTAAAAGCCGCCCGTCGAGGCGCAGGCGCCGAACGCCATCACCCACTTCGGCTCCGCCATCTGGTCATACACCCGGCGTAGAATCGGCGCCTGACGCATCGTGACCGTCCCGATAACCATCAGCAGGTCGGCCTGGCGCGGGGTGAAGCGCGGCAGGAGTGCGCCGAAGCGGTCGATGTCGTAGGGGGTCATCGACAGCGACATGTACTCCATCGCGCAGCAGGCGGTCGCGAACGGATAGGGGAAAATCGAAAACTTGCGCGCCCATGCGATCGCTTTGTCTACCCGGGTCAGGACCGCGGCGTCGCCGAGCGCATTGGCCTCTCCCTTATCAAGCTCGCTCTTGAGCGTGGGCATTCTTACCTCGAGGCGTCGAAAAAGCCGTGAATAATCATCGCAACGCTATCAGCCGTCTGACCAAGAGGTCAATGAAAGACGCCAAGCGGCGAAAGGCGCAAACCGCCCCGCGGGCCGGGACGCTCGCTCCACTAAAAGCGGTACGCCCGCAGCGCAAAACAAAAAGAGAGGCTCAGGTGGCGTGGAGCACGGCGGCGCCCTTGAGTTCGTCGTGCTTGAGCATGTTGAGCGCGCGGTTGGCCTCGCCCAGCGCCATCCCCAACGTATGCGTGCGCACGGGGATCTCGCCCGCGAGCCGGAGGAACTCCTCGGCGTCGGCGCGCGTGTTGGCAGTCACGCTGCGCAGCTCGCGCTCGTAAAACAGGTGGCGCTCGTAGTCGAGCGCCGGCACCGGGCTCAGATAAATTCCGGCGACCGCCAGCACGCCACCGCGATCGAGCGCCTCCAGCGCCGGCGGCACCAGCTCTCCGGCGGGAGCAAACAGGATCGCCGCCTCGAGCCGGGCCGGCGGGGCCGCGGCGGCCGGGCCGACCCAGTCGGCGCCGAGCGTTTCGGCTAGCTCCTGATGGCGGCCGCCGCGGCTCATCACAAACACGCGGCATTTCCAATGCTTGAGCACCTGGATCGCGATATGGGCCGAGCCGCCGAAGCCGTAGAGCCCGACAGTTGCGCCCGGACGGACGTCGGCGCGGCGGATCGCGCGATAGCCGATTATCCCGGCGCACATCAGCGGCGCCGCCGCCTCGTCGCCGAGCGCGTCGGGAATCGCGTAAGCGAAGTCCTCGCGGACGACGGCATACTCCGCGTAGCCGCCGTCGTGATCGTAGCCGGTGAAGCGCGCGTTGGGGCAGAGATTCTCGCGGCCGCGCCGGCAATATGCGCACGCGCCGCAGGTTTCGCGCAGCCAGGCCACCCCGACGCGCGCGCCCGGCGCGAAGCGCGTGCAGCCCTCGCCGCGTCGCGCGACCGTCCCGACGATCTCATGGCCGGGAATTATGCGTGGATGGCGCGGCGGCAGGTCGCCCTCGGCGACGTGCAGGTCGGTGCGACATACCCCGCAGGTGCGGATCCGCACGCAGATTTCACGCGGCCCGGGCTCGGGCTCGGCAATTTCGATCGCGCGCAGCGGGTTGGTCTCGATCGCCGCTGGCGCATACACCGCCATCGCTTTCATCGCGCGTCACCCCCGCGAGCTGGTGGATTTCATGACAGCCGCGGCCGGCCGTCGCCGACGCGGCGCGAACGTCGAGTTTCATTGAACGCTTCCGTCACCACGTCATCTACGTCACCATGGAAGGCATGGTGACCGCCGATGTTGGGCCCGGCGCCGCCGCGATTCATCTTTCCTTCAGGAGTACAGCATGGACCAAGCCAAGGATGCGAGCGGCGCTCACACGCGCGCCGCACGCCCGTTGCGGATCGCGCAAATCGCGCCGCTTTACGAACGGGTTCCACCCAAGCTCTACGGCGGAACTGAGCGCGTGGTGTCTTACATTACCGAGGAACTGGTGCGCCGGGGACACGACGTTACGCTGTTTGCCTCGGGCGATTCGATCACCAAGGCGCGCCTCGCGCCGGGGTGTCCGCAGGCGCTACGGCTGATGGGCAAACCCGAGCTCGGCGCTTTTCTCCAGCTCCCGATGCTGAGCGACGTGTACGAAGGCGCGGCCGAACGCTTCGACGTTATCCATTCGCATATCGACTACTGGACGTTCCCCTTCGCGCGGCTGACGCCGCAGGTGCCGACGGTGGCGACGATGCACGGGCGGCTCGATATCGAAGAGCTGCGTCCGGTCTACCAGCGTTACCGCACGATGCCGCTGGTCTCGATCAGCGACGCGCAGCGCGCGCCGCTGGCGTTCATGAACTGGGTGGCAACAGTTTACCACGGGCTGCCGCGCGAGCTCTTGCGCTTCAACCCGCGGCCCGGCAAGTACCTCGCCTTCCTCGGCCGCATCTCGCCGGAAAAGCGGCCCGACATCGCGATCGACGTCGCGCGACGCGCCGGGATCCCGTTCAAGATCGCGGCCAAGGTTGACGTGGTGGATCGCGAATACTTCGAGACTGTGATCAAGCCGCGCCTTGCGCCGCCGGAGATCGAGTATATCGGCGAGATCAGCGAAGGCGAGAAGAGCGAGTTCCTCGGCAATGCGCTCGCCCTGCTGTTCACCATCGATTGGCCCGAGCCGTTCGGGCTCGCGATGATCGAAGCGATGGCGTGCGGGACGCCGGTTATCGCGCGCCCCTGCGGTTCGGTGCCGGAAATCATCACGCCGGGGGTCACCGGGCTTATCGCCGGCGGCGCCGACGAACTGGTCGCAGCGATCAAGCGCGTGGACACGATCCCGCGCGAAGGATGCCGGCGCGAGTTTGAAAAGCGCTTCGCGGTGGAGGCGATGGTTGACCGCTACGAGCACGTCTATCGCCGATTGATCGAGCAGGCGCACACGGGAGTTAGGGCGCTGGCGATGGCTGCGCGCCAGTAGAACTCGCGGCCGCCGACGCGGACGGCTTAGCCGTTGGCTTCGCCCGCCGGTGCGTCGGCCGACGGGTGGTCGGCGCGACCGCAGGCGTCGCGTGCGGTGTCGGAGTACTCCCGGCTGTCGACCTCGCGGTCGGGCTACGGGTCGACTTTGGGGTCGGTGTCGGGCTTGACGTAGCGGTCGGGCGCGGCGTGGGAGTTGGGCTCGGCGTCGGAGTTGGTGTTGGTCTGACCCAGCGCACCGGCCATTGCACGTGGATGAGGGTGGCGGTATGGCCCTCGCGTGGCTGCGTCATGTCGCCGGTGGGAACGAAGCCGCGGACCGAAGGGTCGTACAGCTCGGCGCTGGCTTGGGGCCGGTAGTTCTGATTCCATCCGCCTGCGATCAGCACCCGACCGTCGGGCAGCAGAGTTGCGCTATGGCCGTAGCGTGCCGCGGTCATCCGCAGCGTCGCGACGAAGGCGTCCTCGGCGGGGTCGTAAAGCTCGGCTGAGGCGTCGGGATTGCCGCCGGCGATCAATACGCGGCCGTCCTTGAGCAACGTCGTGGTATGCCCGGCGCGCGGCTCGCTCATCCTGGGACCGGCGGTAAACAGGCCGGTGCGGGGATCGTAGATTTCCGTGGTGTCGAGCGCGGCGCTGCGCGAATACTGGCTGCCGCCAGCGATCAGAACGCGGCCGTCGGGCAGCAACGTGGCGCTATGGTAGATGCGGTTGTTCTCCATCTTGCCCGTCGCGTTGAATTGGCCGGTTGCCGGGTCGTAGATCTCGGCCTGCTCCGAACCGCCGCCGACTATCAGGACCTTGCCGTCACTCAGGCGGGTCGCGGTTTGTCCGTATCGGCCCCCGAGGACCAGCGCGCCAGTCGGGGCAAACTTGCCCGTTGCGGGAACGTAGAGTTCCGCCTCGCTTTCGCCGCCGCCGACGACCAGCACGTCGCCGTTGTTGAGCACCGTGGCAGTCGGCTCATCGCGGGCAGCCGCCATGTTGGCCGCGGCGGTGAAGCGGCCGTCCGACGGATCGAAGATTTCGGTCGAGCGCAGAATCCACGGCATCGCGGGGCCCGGAAACGATGCGAGCGGGACCAGCACCGTATCGACGCCGCCAACGATAAACACCCTGCCGTCGGGCAGCGCTGTCGCGCTGTGGCGGTCGCGTTGGGTCGTCATCGGCGAGATCGGCAGAAACTCACCGCCCACGGGGTCGTAAATCTCGGCCGTGTTGAGCACGGCGGGGCTTTCGCCGGTCGGCGCGACGTCGACGATTCCGGTTCCACCGGTGATCAGGACGACCGGCACCGGCGTCGGCGTGGGAGTCGGAGACCGAGTGGGCGACGGCGTCGGCGACGGGGTGGTGAGCCGGCCATGCCGGCGATGGTGCGACGCGTCATGGCGAGCCGCAGCGCTCGTGCTCCGCCCGGCCAGGGTCCCAAAGATGGCAAGCGCAACCAGCGCTGCCAGCCGAAGCCCACCCGTTGTCTTCGGCCTCTGCGCCATCTCTAGTCAGACGCTCCACGCTCAGCGGCGCGGTCGCTGTTGACCAGCCCGCCAGCCTGCGCGCCGGCCCACTCAGCTTCCTTGGCCGCGACCTCGAGCGGCAACCCGCGCGTCTCATCGATAAACAGGCCGAAGAGCGCGGCGCTGGGAAAGCCAAGGAGCGCGAAGTATCCGACCACGCGAGTCAGGCCTCCCAAGGGAGCGATCAGCGCCGCGATCAGGACCTGTGCAAACATGGAGAACACCGCTCCGGTAATCCCCTGCCATCCAATCATCGTCGTGCGCAATGTCGCCGGGAAAAGCTCCGTCGCGGCGGAATTCGCTCCGACCGTCATCACGCTCGATGCGAGTTTGAACCAGCAATAGGCGACCAGCAGCCATGTCAGCGGCCACGTCACCAGGTTTGGCGGGCCCCAATAGAAAGCCAATGCGCCGAGCCACGCCGCACCGCCCACGTAGGTGACGGTCGGCACGCGGCCGAAACGGTTGGAGGTCCATGCGCCCACCGGAAAGCCTGCCATCCCCACCAGCATCCCGACGACCACCAGGGTGCTGGCCTGCTGGGGCGAAAGACCAATTACCGAGACCGCCTCGAAATACAGCCAGCCATTGACCGCAGTCCCCGCCATCGAATCGAGCGCGGCACACCCGAGCAACGTCAGCGCCCTGCGCCGATAGAGGTGACCGAAAACGTCGTAGATATGGCTCGCGCCCGCCTGACGCGCGGCAGCCAGGCGCGCCCAGCGGCCGTCCACCGGCAGCATCCGCGCCACCGGAAGCACCAACGCCAACCCCGCCACACACGGCGCCAGCAGCCATCGCCACGAGTATCCCCACTGGAGCAGGAAAGGAATCACGATATAGCTGAGAACGCCTCCTAGCGCACTCGCGAAGGCGGCAAAAGCCTGGCCCGCCGCCCGGCGCTCGCCCGGCAGCTCCTCTGCCAGCAGGGCTATCGCCGAGGACACCGAACCCCCCAAGAGGGCGGAAATCAGGATCTCGAAGACGGCGAAGGGCTTGGGGCTGCGCGCCAGCGCTGCGCCCAGCGCAAACAGCGGAGTCAGGGCGAGACTTGCAAGGATGATTAGCCGCCGGCCCACGCGGTCTGCCAGGCGAGCAAGCCCAAGTGCGCCGAGCGCCGAAATCGAAATCCAGGCAAATAGTTCAGCGAGCTGCGCCTCGTTGAGCGAGAAGCTCTTGGCGATCCAAGGCGCTGCGACACCGACGATCGACAAGCTGTATCCTTGGTAGATGAGGAGCAGGACAATTGCAGCGATAATCGCCGTGCCCGAGGACGCGCCGCCCTCATCTCTGCCATTGGCGCTGGCGGCGCCCCGGTCTGCGCAGCCGCGCGCCCCGCGGGCGGTCGCGGATTCTCGGTTCGCCGATCGCCGAAGGGCGAGCGCCGGCGAGGCAGGCAAGGCAAGCATCCGTTTTCCGATATAGGTTAGGGGCTAGACGTTATCGTGCATTGCTCCGCGCGATCTGCATAACAAAAGCAACGAAGACGCGGATTGAACCGGTTCGACGTGAGGCATGCGGCTTGCGTCAGTCCCCGTCGCAGGCTCCCGCATAAACCATTCTGGCATTTCATCGCATGGATCCGGGGGGTTTGAGGTCTTCATGGACTCCAAGGCAGCTACCCATTCTTCACCCCTGATCCGTTTCTTGTCCTTCGTCAAACCCCATCTGCGGTTGGTGGTGGGTGCAGCGCTGATGGGGGTGGGCAAATTCACCTTGCCGTTGGCCTTTCCGCTCGCCTTCAAGTACGTCGTTGACGTCTTGCTTGCCGCCCCGCCGAAGCTGGACGGTATCAATCTCGCGATCGACCACGGATGCGCGGCGCTGGCAGCGATGGCAGGGCTCGGCGCCGGCGCCGAAGACAAGCTGGCCGCGCTCAGCATCGCGATGCTTGTTCTCTACGCGATCCAGTCGGTGGCAAGCTACTACCGCAACTACTGGGCGGGAGTGGCCGGCAACCGGCTCATCTACGAGCTCCAGTGTCGGCTGTTTGCGCATCTCCAGGCATTGCCGCATTCGTTTTTCGATCGCAACCCTTCCGGCGCGATCGTCTCGCGCGTCCTCAACGACGTCTCCCAAGCCCACGAGCTGGTCAATTCGGCGCTGATCGACGTCTGGATGGATGGGATCTCGCTCAGCCTGGTGGTGGGCGTGCTGTTTGCGCTTGACTGGCGCCTGGCAGTGGTGGCGCTCTGCATCGCCCCGGTCTGGGTGACCTTCATGCGCTACTTCTCGCCGCGGATCAAAGCGGTGAGTCATCGGATGCAGCAGGCGGCCGAGGTTATCTCGGGCGAGGTTCACGAGCGGGTCGCCGGAGCGGCCACGATCAAGGCGTTCTCGCGCGAGGAGTACGAAGTCGGCCAGTTTCGTGAGCGCAACCGCGAGCTCTTTGCGCGCACCATCGACAAGGTCAGACTCGCCGCGCGTCAGGAGATGCTCATCCAGCTGTTCACCCGCAGCATGCCTACGGTGGTGATTTGGGTGGGGGCGGTGATGGTGATGCACGGCACGATGACGCTGGGCACCATGATCGCCTTTTTCTCCTACCTCGGCTTCCTCTACCTGCCGCTGGAGCGCTTCGCGCAACTCTCGGTCGTGGTCTCCGCTTCGCTGGCCGCGATCGAGCGCATCTTCGGCTTCCTCGACCTCAAGCCCGAAATCACCGACCATCCGCTCAGCCGCCCGTTCGTGGTGCGCAAGGGCGCGGTGCGGTTCGAGCACGTATGCTTCGGCTACCCGGCGCGCAACGGCGAACCCGGGGACCAAGTGCTCAAAGCAATTAACCTCAATGTCGCGGGCGGATCGAAGGTCGCGCTGGTGGGGCGCTCGGGCGCGGGCAAGACCACGCTGGCCAACCTGATCCCGCGCTTTTACGACGTCAGTGCTGGCCGCGTGCTGATCGACGGCAAGGACGTGCGCCACTACACGGTTAAGGCGCTGCGCCAGAGCGTAAGCCTGGTCGCGCAGGACGCGCTGCTGTTCAGCGCCAGCGTGCGTGACAACCTGCTCTACGCGCGGCCCGATGCGACGGACGAGATGCTGTGGCAGGCGCTGGAGTCGGCCAACCTCAGCGACTTCGTCGAGCAACTGCCCGACGGGCTGGACACCGTGATTGGCGAGCGCGGCGTGAAGATCTCAGGCGGTCAGCGCCAGCGGCTCGCTCTGGCGCGCGCGTTCCTCAAGGACTCGAAGATCGTGATCCTCGACGAGCCGACCTCGGCGGTGGATTCCGAGTCGGAGAACTTGATCCACGAGGCGATGGAGCGCCTGATGGAGGGGCGGACGGTCTTTCTGATTGCCCATCGCCTGCGCAGCGCGATCAGCGCGGACATGATCGTGGTGGTGGACAAGGGTCGCGTAGTGGAAACCGGCACTCATGCCGATCTGCTGCGGCGCAACGGAACCTACGCGCAATTGTTCTACGAACAGGCCCGCGGGCTCGCGCTGGAGGGGGCGTCGCCCAGAAGAACCCTGCCCTCTAGTTCAGTGGAACGGGCGTCCCTGCGACCGTCGTGACGCGCGGGCGCTTCGCCCGCGCCTTCCTTTACAGCTCGAAGTCGGCTTCCTCGAGGATGCGCGCGACGCGGTAGAGGAAACGGTTGCCGAGCACGCCGTCGATCACGCGATGGTCGTACGATAGCGCGAGGTACATCATCGTGCGGATCGCGAGCGCGTCGGCGCCATCGGTCTCGACGACCACCGGCCGCTTCTTGACCTCGCCCATCCTGAGAATCCCGACCTGAGGCTGGTTGATAATCGCAAAGCCGAACAGGTTCCCCTCGCGCCCGGGATTGGAGAGCGTGAAGCTGCCGCCGGCAAGGTCGTCGGCGGTGATTTTGCGTTCGGCGACCTTGCGCCGCAGTCGCTCGATCTCGCGCGCCAGGCCGACCACCGACATCCCCTCCGCCGCCTTGATCACGGGCACCAGCAGCCCTTCCTCGGTGTCCATGGCGATGCCCAGATTGATCTGGCGGCGGACGATGAGCGAGTCGCCGACAACCGAAGCGTTCATCCGGGGAAATTCCTTGAGCGCGCGCACGGTAGCGGCGGCAGCCAGCGGCAGCAGCGTCAGCGCGAAGCCCTCGCGCTGCGCAAACGACGCCCTGTGCTGCTCGCGCAGCGCCATCGCGCGGGTCAGGTCAACCTCTGCGAGCGTGCCCACGTGCGGGGCGTGGGTCTTGGAGTAAACCATGTGCTCGGCGATGAGCTTGCGCCGGCGGGTAAACGGCTCGACCACGTCGCCTTCGCGCGGCTCATACACCGGGGGCCGGAAAGCCGGTCCCGCCGGAGCGGGCGCTGCCACGGGACGTGCGCCCGCCGCTGCCGGCGCCGACGCCGCCGCCGCGGCAGCGGGCCCGCCGGTTGCGGTTGCCGACCGCGCCCCCTCAGGCGCGGCCGGCGGCGCCTTGCCCGCCTGCAGCGCGTCGAGGTAGGCCAGCACGTCGCGCTTGCTGACGCGCCCGCCGATACCGGTGCCCAGCACGCGGCTCAGGTCGATTCCGTGCTCCTCGGCGATCCGCATCACAACCGGCGAATAGCGGCGCGGCGCGCCGGCCGGCGCCGCGGCCGGCCCTGCTGGAGGCGGCGGCGCAGGTGCGGCCTGAGCCGGCGCGGCCTGCGGCCGCGCCGGCTCGGGCCGCACCGCGCGCAGCCGGGGCGCCGCAGGTTCGGGCTTGGCCGCAGGTTCGGGCTTGGCCGCCGCCACCTGCTGGGGGGCGGGCGCAGCCTTCGGCTCCGCCCGCCCCCCAGCAGCGCCCTCGATCACCGCGATCAGCGCACCGACCGGCAGCGTCTGCCCCTCGGCGGCAACCAGCCTGGCAATCACTCCCGCGCCGGGCGACGGAATTTCCGTGTCAACCTTGTCGGTCGAGATCTCGCACAGCGGCTGGTCTTCTTCGACCCGGTCGCCCTCGTGCACCAGCCACTTGGTAACCGTGCCTTCGACCACGCTCTCGCCCATCTGGGGCATCGTCACTTCAAGCGCCATCGCAAACCCGTTCTTCGGCGATCCATGCTCGTGCTGCGCAAGCAGCGCGGATTAAACGGCCCGTCATCTGAGCTAAGCGAGTCCACGCGCGCCCAGTGACGACAGGTTGCGCTTCGCAAATCATTTGCCAGCGCGTCCTTAGTAGGCTGCCAACTCGCGGACCGCCTCGACGATCTTGTTGGTGTTGGGCAGGATGTACTCCTCCAGCGGCGGACTGAAGGCGGTATGCGCGTCCAGCGCGGCCACCCGCCGAATCGGCCCGTCGAGATATTCGAAAGCGTGCTCGGCGATGATCGCGGCGACCTCGCCGCCGATCCCTCCGGTCAGCCGGTCCTCGTGCGCGATCAGCACCTTGCCAGTCTTGCGCGCGGTAGCGATGATCGCGTCGCGGTCGAGCGGCAGCAGCGTCCGCAGATCGAGCACCTCGACCTTAAGCCCGTCTTCCTTCTCAACGATCCGCGCTGCGTCGAGCGCCTGATGGAGCGTCCCACCGTAGGTGATGATCGACAGGTCGCGCCCCTCCAGCCGCACCTCGGCCGGCCCGATCGGGACCAGGAAATCCGCCTCCGGCAGATCCTCCTTGATACTGCGGTACAACCGCTTGTGCTCGAAGTAGATAACCGGGTTGTCGTCGCGAATCGCGCTTTTGAGCAGGCCCTTGGCGTCGTAGGGCGTTGCCGGGGCGACTACCTTGAGTCCCGGCACGCGAGTGAACCACGCTTCGGGGTTCTGCGAATGGAAGAGCGCGCCGTGGACGCCCGCGCCCGACGGTGCCCGCACCACCATCGGGCAGGCGACCTTACCGCCGTGGCGATAGCGCAGGGTGGCGGCGGTATTGACGATCTGGTCGAAGGCGCACGAGATGAAATCAGCGAACTGCATCTCCAGCACCGGGCGCATCCCGAGGACCGCCGCGCCCACGCCAGCGCCGACGATCAACGCCTCCGAGATCGGCGTGTCGATCACGCGGTCCTCGCCGTAGGCTTCGAGCAGCCCCTCGGTGACCTTGAATGCGCCACCCAGCTCACCCACGTCCTCGCCCATCACGAAGACGTTCTCGTCGCGCCGCATCTCTTCGTGCAGCGCCTGGTTGATAGCCTTGAGGTAAGTCGTTTCCATCCTGGCTCGACGCCCAAGCTAAGGGGTTGTGGAACCGGGCGCGGACCTAGGAGCCGCGATGGTTGCCGCCGGCCATGTTTGTGGCGCCGGCGCCTGAGGGCGCGTAGAGGTCCTCGAGCGCCTCCTCGGGCTTGGGCAATGGACTCTGCTCAGCAAAATCAACCGCTTCCTGCACCACCCGCTGCACCCGCTCATCAATCTCCTCGCGGATCCGTTTGAGGTCGTGGCCCTTCTTCTGGAGGTAAAATTCGTACTGCGGAATCGGGTCGCGGCTCTCCCATTCGAGCAGCTCTTCCTTGTCGCGGTAGAGCGCGGGGTCATGCTCGCTATGTCCGCGGTAGCGGTAGGTCTTGCACTCGATCAGCGCCGGGCCCTCGCCCTCGCGCACCCGGTTCATGACGCGCTCGCTGAGCTCGACCACCGCGAGCAGGTCGTTGCCCGAGACCACATGACCCTTGAAGCCGTAGGCCGTCGCGCGTGCGGCGACGTCCTCGATCGCCATCTGCCGCTCGAGCGGCGTCGAATAGGCGTAGCGGTTATTTTCGCACACAAAGACCACCGGCAGCTTGCGCACGCCCGCAAAGTTCATCGCCTCGTGGACGTCGCCGCGCGAGCTCGCGCCCTCGCCGAAAAAGGCAACCGCAATGTGTTTTTCCTTCTTGATCTGAAACTTGAGCGCGGCGCCGACCGCCACCGGCAGCGACGATCCCAGCATCGAGGTGGAACCGAAAACCCCGTGCTCCATGTCGCCGCCGTGCAGAAACGAGTCTTTACCGCGCGACAGCCCGGTCTCCTTGCCCATCAGCTGCGCCATCAGCCGCCCCGGCTCGACTCCGCGCATCAGAAAGACGCCGAGGTCGCGATGGAGCGGCGCGACGAAGTCGCCCTCGCGCAGCGGTGCGCAAATCCCGGTGACAATTGCCTCCTGGCCCGCGCCCGAGTAAACCCCACCGAGGATTTTGTTCTGGCGATGAAGCCGCGAAACGCGCTCCTCGAAGGCGCGGATCAGCTTGACCCAGTAATACAGCTGGAGCTCGTACTCGACGCGCGCGGCGCCGTTGGGCAGGACGGCGCTTGCGCCTTCGACATCAGCCATCATGTACCTCGCACAGCCGGCGCAAGGCATGCCGCCAGCGTCGGGCGTCAAACAAACTCAACATTATCGCAGGCGCAGGCCAAGACAAAACCGCCCGGGCGCGCGGCAGGCGCGATTTGCCCTTTCCAACTTGATGGCCTATAAGGGGCGATGGCATGACGACGGCGCAGTCCTTATCCGTGCTGGAGCGCCCCCCGGCCCCGCAAATCCGCGAAATTCTGGATCGCGCCCTGGCCGGCGCGCGCCTGTCCGAAGGCGACGCGATCGCGCTCATCACCTGCCCCGACGCCGAGCTTCCCGCGATGCTGGCGGCGGCGGGCGAACTGCGCGAGCGCGCCAAGGGACGCGTCGTCACCTACTCGCGCAAGGTCTTCCTACCGGTCACCAATCTGTGCCGCGACCGCTGCACTTACTGCACGTTCCGCAGGGACCCGGGCGAGCCGGGGGCGTGGACGATGGCGCCGGCCGAGATCGCGCAATGGTCGCGCCGCGGGCGCCGGCTCGGATGCCGCGAGGCGCTGATGTGCTTGGGCGACAAGCCCGAGCTGGCCTTCAAGGAATACCGCGAAACGCTTGTACGGCTGGGCGCCCGCAGCACAATCGAATACGTTGCGCGCGCCTGCGAGATCGCGCTGGGCGAAGGGCTCCTGCCGCACACCAACGCCGGGATCATGACGCGCGAGGAGATGGCAATGCTGCGGCCGCTCAACGTCAGCATGGGCCTGATGCTCGAGAGCATCTCGCCCCGCCTGCGCGCGCGCGGCGGCGTCCATCAGTGGGCCCCCGACAAGGATCCCGCGCTGCGGATGCGCATGATCGCGGAGGCGGGCGAACTGCGCATCCCGTTCACCACCGGCATCCTGCTCGGCATCGGCGAGACCGCGGCTGAGCGCGCGCAGAGCTTGCTCGCGATCCGCGACCTTCACGAGCGCTTCGGCCATGTCCAGGAAGTGATCGTCCAGAACTTCCGTGCCAAGCCGGAGATCGCGATGGCCGAGGCGCCGGAGCCGGAAGCGATGGAGACGGCGCGGGCGATCGCGACCGCGCGCCTGGTGCTGGGCGCCGGAATGAACGTGCAGGCGCCGCCTAACCTGTCGCCCAACGAGATCGAACTGTTCCTCGCCGCTGGCATCAACGACTGGGGCGGGATTTCGCCGCTCAGCCGCGATTACGTCAACCCCGAGGCGCCTTGGCCGCATACCGAGCGGCTGGCCGAACGCTGCGCGCGCGCCGGCTTTGAGCTGCGCCAGCGGCTCGCAATTTACCCCGAATACGTCAATGATGACTGGGTCGATCCGAGGCTGCGCCCGGCGCTCGCGCGCCATCAGGCGGAGCTCGGCGGAGGTGCGTCGTGAACGAGAACCTGGACGAGCTGCGCAACTACATCGACGCGATCGAGGCGGCGCCGCTCGGCACGCTGATGGACAACGCTTCGCCCGACGTGCGGGCGGCGCTCAAGCGCGCGCTGACGCGCCGGGAACTGACGCCTGACGAAGCGCTCCTGCTGTACACCGCCGAGGGTGACGATCTCCGCGCGACGATCAAATGCGCGGACGTGGTGCGCGCCGAGGACGTCGGCGACGAGGTCACCTACGTCGTCAACCGCAATATCAACTTCACCAACATCTGTTTCGTCGGATGCCAGTTCTGCGGCTTCAAGCGCCAGCGCTGGGAGTCCGACGCCTACGACCACTCCGACGAGACCATCCTGGCCAAAGTCGCCGACGCGGTCGCGCGCGGGGCGACCGAGGTCTGCATGCAGGGCGGCATCAACCCCGACATGCCCGCGTTCAAGTACCGCGACTTGCTGGCCACTATCAAAAGCCGCTTCCCCGAGATCCACATCCACGCGTTTTCGCCGATGGAGATCATGTACGGCGCGCGGCGCGTGCGGATGGACTACCCGGAGTACATCGGGATGCTGCGCGACGCCGGGCTGGGCTCGATTCCCGGCACCGCGGCCGAAATCCTCGACGACAGCGTGCGCGAGATTCTCAGTCACAAGAAGGTGGACGTCGCGACCTGGGTCGAGATTATCACCACCGCCCACGCGCTCGGCGTGCCGACCACTTCGACCATCATGTACGGCCACGTCGAGAGCCCGCGCCAAGTGGTCAACCATCTCGCGCTAATCCGCGACATCCAGAAGCGCACTCACGGCTTCACCGAGTTCGTGCCCCTGCGCTTCATCCACGACAACACGGTGCTCTTCCGCAAGGGACTGGTCGGCGAGCCGCCGCCCAAGGGCAAGCGCGACTTCCAGATGTACGCGTGCTCGCGCCTGTTCCTGCGCGGGCAGATCGACAACCTGCAAACCTCCTGGGTCAAGCTCGGCGTCGAGCTCGCCGCACTGACCCTCAAGGGCGGATGCAACGATTTCTCGGGCACCCTGATGGAGGAGAGCATCACCGCCCAGGCCGGCGGCGACGCCGGCGAGTTCATCCCGGTTGACCTGATCGAGAACAAGGCGCGCGCAATGGGCCGGGTTGCGGTCGAGCGCTCGACCACCTACAAGAAGCTCTACGGCAAAAGAGCCCCCAATGGCGCGCGCCCGCTCAGTGAAGCTTCCGCCCCCGCCCCGCTCGATCACCACGCTTGCGGGGGGAGTGGGTGCGGCTAAGTTCCTGCGCGGGCTGGCGCGCGTCGCCGGCCAGCAGCGGCTCTGCGCGATCGTCAACACCGGCGACGACGAGCAGTTCTACGGGCTGCACGTCTCGCCGGACCTCGACACCGTAGTGTACACGCTTGGGGGTGTGGTCAATCCGGCCACCGGATGGGGACTGGCGGGCGAGAGCTTCAACGCGCTCGGCGCGCTCGAGCGCTTCTATGGACGCGCCTGGTTCAATCTTGGCGACCGCGACCTTGCCACTCATCTGTTCCGCAGCGAGCGGATGCGCGCGGGATGGCCGCTCAGCCGGATCACCGCCGAGATCGCGCGCCGGCTCGGCGTGCGCGCGCGCGTGATGCCGATGAGCAACGAGCGCGTGCGCACGTTTGTCAAGCTGCGCGGGCGGGCGGCGATACCATTCCAGGAATATTTCGTGCGCCGACGCTTTCGCGGCGTCGTCGAACGAATCGAGCTGCGCGGCGCCGCGCGCGCCCGCCCGCTCGGCGCGGCGCTGATGGCGATCCGCCGCTCAAGGGCGCTTATCATCGCGCCGTCCAACCCGTTCGTCTCGATCGGGCCGATTCTCGCCCTGCGCGGGATGCGCGCGGCGATGCGCCGGGCGCGCGCACGGGTCGCCGCGATAAGCCCGATCGTCGGAGGCAAGGCGATAAAGGGGCCGGCCGACCGAATGCTGCGATACCTCGGCCACCAGCCCTCCGCGCTCGGCGTGGCGCGGCTTTATCGCGATATCTGCGCGACCTTCGTGCTCGACAACGCGGACCGGCGGATGGCGGACGAAGTCGAGCGGCTCGGGATGCGCCCGGTGGTCACTGACACCGTCATGGCCGACGAGCGGCGCGCAGCGCGCCTTGCGGACGTGGTTCTGCGCGCGCTCGAAGTGTAGGCTGAATGCCCGATGCGCTCGGTCACCTTCACCGCGATCGAAGGGATTCCGCTGGTCGCCAGGGGCGACAGGCTGGGCGAGCTGATCTGCGCCGCCGCGATGAGCGGCGGGCTCCGATTCGAGTCCGGCGATATCCTCGTGGTGTGCCAGAAGGTAGTCTCGAAGTCCGAGGGCCGCACCGTCGATCTCAGGGAGATCGAGCCGTCGACGCTGGCGCTGGCTTTCGCCGCGCGCTGGGAGAAGGACCCGCGCGCGGTCGAGCTGGTGCTGCGCCAGACCAGCCGGATCGTGCGGATGGACCGCGGCGTGCTGATCGTGGAAACCGGCCCCGGATGGGTGTGCGCAAATGCCGGCATCGACGAGTCCAACAGCCTCGGCGACAACCGCGCGATTCTGCTCCCGGAGGACCCTGACCGCTCCGCCGCGCGCATCCGCCAGGAGGTCCGCGCGATCACCGGAGTCGAACTGGCGGTGCTGGTGACCGATACCTTCGGCCGCCCATGGCGCGACGGCCTGACCGAGGTATGCCTGGGAATCGCGGGGATGAACCCGATGCTCGACCTGCGCGGCACTGCCGACCTCGGCGGCCGCGAGCTCCATCACACGGTCGTCGCGATCGCCGACGAAATCGCGGCGGGCGCGGGGCTGCTGATGCCCAAGGCGGGCGCTATCCCGGCCGTGCTCGTGCGCGGCTATCCGTACGAGCCGTGCGAGGCGAGCGCGCGCGTCCTGATCCGTCCGGCCGAGGCTGACCTCTTCCGCTGATCCGATTGCGATGACCCGAAAGGCGTAAACCCTATCGTGAATCGTTCCAAAACCGCCGCCGCGCTGGAGGCGACCGCGCCGCACGGCGCGCCCTACCCCGCGCGCGCCGTCGAGGCCGACCTCTGCGCCGCCGAGGAGAAGCTCGGCCGTCTGCTCGACTCCAATGAGGCGCTGATCGCGGAGATCTGCCATTACCTGGTCGACGGCGCCGGCAAGCGGCTGCGCCCGGCCTTTGTCCTGCTCGTCCATCGCGCCTGCGGCGGCACCGACCGCACCGCGCCCGACGCGATCGACGCCGCAATCGCGATCGAGCTCATTCACTCGGCGACGCTCCTGCATGACGACATCATCGACGGCGGGATGCTACGGCGGGGCAAGCCGTCGGCGCTCGCGCGCTACGGCCCGGCGGCGACCCTGGTCGCCGGCGACTACCTCTTCTGCCGCGCCTTCGAGCTCTGCGGTCGCTTCGAGGAGCATCTCGTGCGCACGGCGGCGCAGGCCTGTATCCAGCTCACCGAGGGCGAGGTGATGGAGGGGCGGCTGCGCCATAACGCCGCCGCCAGCCTCGAGGAGTATCGCGCCGTGATCACGCGCAAGACCGCCTCGCTGTTCGCCGCCGGCGGCAAGGTCGCATCGGATTTGGCGGGCGCCGACGCGCGCGCGATCGACGCGATGGAACGGCTGGGCAAAGCGGTCGGACTCGCCTTCCAGATGATCGACGACCTGCTCGACATCCTCGGACCCGAGGAAAAGATCGGCAAGCCGGTGGGCTCGGATTTGCGCGCCGGGATTCCGTCGTTGCCGGTGGTGCTGGGCGCCGCCGCCAATCCACAAATCGCCGCGCTGTTTGCCAACGGCGCGATGCTCGACCGGGCAACGCTCGAGCGCGCGCTCAAGCTGCTTCGCGATCCGACGCTGGTCGCGCGGGCGCGCGCGATGGCGGCGGCGGAGGCGGAAGCGGCGATGGCCGCGCTCGGTGTGCTTGCGCCGTCGATCTATCGCGACAGCCTGGCCCGGCTAATCGACGAACAACTGCGCCGCGAAGTCTGAGACTCCGGCAGCTCGCGCCGCTGTCGCCGGCCGGCTCGCAGCCGGCGATTCATCGGTCGCCAACGATCTCGGCCGAGGCCGGCCGATCCCGCGAGGCCGCGGCTGCCGCTTGTGGATTCGCATCACGGCTGCGCAGCGGGCCTCGTTGACCCTGCGGTGTCCGCAATGCTACGCACACGAGTCTGCTCTGGCATTTCGGGGGAGGACCGGTTCGATGTCAGGGTGTGTTCCACAAACCGCCGTGGCCACGCGCGCCCGTGGCGTCCATCCGAGCCGCGTCCGGCAATGCGGCTTTTCGAGGAAATCGATGACTCGCAGGCTGCTCGAGATGCTCGCGGTGGTAATGGGCGGGCTCGCTCTTGGCAGCGGCGCGTTCGCCCAGGTCAGCGGCAAGGAGGCGGCCTCGCAGCTCAATCTGCCGCCGCCCACCGGGGTCAAGGTCGCCACGCTGCCCGCGATGAGCCCGCATTGGGTGTTCGTCGAAGACCCGATCAGCAACGTCACGATCAACAGCGTAAGCCTCATCGACGGCGACTCGCTGCGGACGCTGGGGATGATCTCGGGCGGGCTGGAGAGCGACTTCGCGCTGGCGCCCGACCGCAAGCGCGTTTTCATGGCCGACACCTACTGGTCGCGCGGCACCCGCGGCACGCGCACCGATGTCGTCACCATCTATGACGCGCGCACGCTCAATGTCACCGGCGAGATCGCGATCCCGCCGCGCCAGCTCTCTATCCCCGACCATACCCAGGCCGACGTCACGCCTGACGGCCGCTTTCTGCTGGTCACCAACATGACGCCGGCGACCTCGGTCACCGTGGTTGACCTCAGGAGCAACAAGTTCCTCGGCACCATCGCGACCCCCTCCTGCACCGAGATATTCGTCACCGCGCCGCGTCAGTTCTCGTCGATCTGCGGCGACGGCTCGATGCTGACCGTGACGATGGACGAGGCCGGCAAGGCCGCCAGCACCAAGCGCGCGGGGCCCTTCTTCGATCCGGAAAAGGACCCGGTGTTCGGCTACCCGGCGATGGTCGGCAAGGTCGGCTACTTCGTCAGCTACCACGGCGTGGTGCATCCGGTGGATCTCTCCGGGCCGCAGGCGCAGTTTCAGCCGACCTGGTCGTTGCTCGACGCCGCTGACAAGGCGCAGCACTGGCTGCCGGGCGGATGGCAGGTGTACTGGGCTTATCAGAAGCGCGGACTGCTCTATGTCCTGATGCATCAGGGCGGCGAGTGGTCGCATCGCCAGGTCGGAACCGAGGCCTGGGTCTTCGACGTCCACCAGAAGCGACGCGTCGATCGGATCGCCCTGGCCGAGCCCGCCGATTCAATGATAACCACCCAGGATGGCAACCCGCTGCTGTTCACGGTCACCACCCATACCGGCAGGCTCCAGGTCTATTCGGCGCTCAGCGGCCGCTATCGCGGCACTACCGATTTGCCCGCGCCGCTGCCCTGGACGATGTGGGTGCCGTAGCGGCGTGACTGCAATGAAACTCGCCGACACAATCGGCGTGAGAGGAAGAATCGAGATGGACGCGCTGGTTGAACGCTGGTCACGCAGGGTGGCGCAACGCACCTCGCGCCGCGGCTTCCTCGCCAGCCTCGGCCGGGTCTTGGTGGGCGGGATGGTGATTCCGTTGCTGCCGGTCGAACGCGTGATTCGCAGCGCGCAAGCGTTCAGCTTCGGCGACAATCTGCCGGCCAGCGACCCCGACAGCTGCAACTACTGGCGCCACTGCGCGCTGGACGGGATCCCGTGCGGGCAATGCGGCGGCAGCAACAGCGAATGCCCGCCGGGTACGATCATGTCGCCTACCTCGTGGGTCGGGACCTGCATGGATCCCGCCGACCACAAGGAATACATCATCGGCTACCGCGACTGCTGCGGCAAAGAAGGCTGCTACCGCACGCTCTGCTACAACAATAAGGAATCGCTCCCGACCTACCGCATCACCGCCGACAACGCCGTCTTCTGGTGCTTCGGCACGAACAGCGGATGGCAGGTCAACTGTACGACCTCGGTAAAGCTCGGGCTCAAGACCTGAAGCCGCGCTTGCCCTCGGCGGACGTCAGCGTGCACGGCGCGGCCGCTCGGCTGCAAAGCCACCGTCGCGGGCTGCGCTAGCCTGCCCAGCGCTCGACGTCGAAGCCTTCGGGCAACTGAATGAACGCGACCAGCGCGGGGCCTTCGAGCACGCGCGTCGTATGGCCCTTGCCACTCACGTCGTAGGGCATGAAGGCGGCGCCGGGACCCCATCGGCGGGCCTCGCCGTCGGTGGTACCAACCTCCAGCACTCCGGAAAGCACGAACACGATCTGGCGCGCCGGCGCGTTGTGCCAGCTCTGATCGAGACCGCGAGGGAGTTCGACGAAGCGCACGCCCGGCGAGGCGAAGGCGGCTGACTGGCGCAGCGTATTGCCGAAGCTGTCAACGCGCGGCTGGTCGATCGGAATCTCGATTTCCTGGAAGCGCGAACCGCCGTCGGCGGTGGCATGGAAGCGGATGATCTTCATGGACGCCATCAATACCACGGACGGGCGGCGAGCGGTTACGGCGACGACGCGTCGGATCGGGCCCGAAAAATATGGCCCGGCTGCGCGACGACATTGTGCCGACGTGCAGCCGGGCGCTTTAACGCACGCTCTCAGCGCGCGGAACCGATGTTGATAAGAAGCTAAAATAAACGAAATAGAAATGCAATAAAAATTTAATAACTTGTCTTAAACAAATTATGCCTCCATTCCGAGTTGACATATACGAAAAAAAAGCGAAAATCCGATCGTGGCCGTCGCACTTGCACCCTTCCTTGCCAACATCGCACGTCACTCCCAACCGGAGCGGCTCGCCCAACTTCCGCGGCATTCCCTCACCGCCAGCATGGAATGCCGCCGGCGCCTGAGCTCTGGTATTACCGCGCTCGACGCGATCATTGGCGGCGGAATCGCCCGCGGGCGCGTGAGCGAAATCGTCGGACGCTACGGCACCGGCCGGACCTCGCTCGCTGCGGCCTTTGTCGCGGCCGCCACGTGCGGCGGCGAAGCCACAGCCTGGATCGATTCGGCCAACGCCTTCGCTCCGCACAACCTTACCGCCGCTGGCGCCGATCTCTCGCGGATCCTGTGGGTCGGCGCCGAAGGCGTATCCAGTTCGCGCGATCACCGGAGCGCCGTCAACGCGTTCAAGGCCGCGGAGATGGTCTTGAGCGCTGGCGGTTTCGGCCTTGTCGTACTCGACCTTCCGCCGGAGACAGTCGGGCTGGAATGCCGGGTGCTGCGGTTGGCGCGCGCGGCCGAGCGCAGCGGCGCAGCGGTGCTCGTGACAGCGACGCGTCGGACGTGCGGAACGTTCGCCGCGCTTAGCCTTGTGCTTGGCCATGCGCAGCCCACGTTCAGCCGTACGGCGCCGGGGGCACCAATGCTGTTCGACGGAATCCGGGTCGAGGCGTATGTCGCGCGCAACAAGCTCGGCGGCTCGGGCCATCGGGCAGCGTGGCTGATACCGGTGGATCCGATGTGCGCTGCGGCACCCGTTCCTGCCGCGCAAAAGACTCGACGCGCGCGCAGCACCGGGCGCAAAGGCTTGGCGGTGAATGCCGCATGATTGAATGCCGTGATCGAGCATCGCATATCGCCGAAGCCGCTCGTCGGCTGGGCAACGCCTCCACGACCGATAGAAGGTCCTGCGGTGAAGCCGCGTGACCTAACCCCCGACCCCTTCCCTGAAGGGACGGGGGGAAAAGATTCTTCGGACGCCGGTTGGCAAAAACAGACTTCATCTGAGCGCGGCGCGGCGGCGCGTATCGCCTGTATCCTGGTGCCCGACTTTCCACTGGCCGCAGCCGTGCGGCAGAACCCCGAGCTGCGCGATCGGGCGCTGGTGCTGGTCGAATCCGCGGGACGGCGCGACCCGACGGGCGTCGCCAACCTGGAGTGCCGCTATGTATCGGCGCGCGCATACGCGATGGGTGTGAGAGCCGGGATGACGGTGGCCAAGGCGCGCGCGGCCGCTCCCGGACTGGCCGTGGTAAATCGCGCGCCGGCCGCCGAGGCGTCCGCCGCCGAGGCGCTTGCCGATCTCGCCTGCTCGCTCTCGCCGCTAGTCGAGGCGGGCGCCGGCGGCGAGGTCTATCTCGACCTCGGCGGGCTTAGATGGCTGTACAAGGAGCCTGACGCCGAAACGGCGCTTGCGCAGGAGGCGCTCGGGCGCGCGGCGCGGCTCGGGATGGACGCGGCGGTGGGAATCGCTTCGAGCAAGGAGGTCGCACGGCTGGCGGCGCGATGCGGCGGGGCACGGGTGATTGCAGTCGAGCACGAAGCGGAGTTCCTCAACTGGGTGCCGCTCGACCTGCTCGGGCTGGGCGCCTCCGACGCTACACGCGAGGAGGCCGAGCTGGCGCAGACGCTGGCGCGCCTGGGCATCCGGCGGCTTGGCGAGCTGGCGCGGCTCGACCTTCGCGCGGTCGGCAGCCGGCTCGGCCCGCGCGCAGTCGAGCTGGTCAGGATCGCGCGTGGCACCAGCCATGCGCCGCTCGTCGCGCGCCGGCCGGTCGAGAGCTTCACCGAGACGGTCGAGCTGGAATGGGGCGTGGACAATCTCGAAGCGCTGGGCTTCGCGATGCGCCCGATGTTCGAGCGGATGGCCGCGCGGCTCGGGATGCGCGGGATGGCAGCCGGCGAGCTTGCGCTTGTGCTCGAACTCGACGATCGCCGCCGCGACATCCGGCGTATCGTGCTGCCCGCGCCCACCGTCGAGGCGCGCACGCTGCTTGCGCTGGTGCTGCTCAACCTAGAGGCGTCGCCGCTGCCCGCCGCGATCGTCGCGCTCCATCTGAGCGTCACGCCGCGCCTGTCGCGCGCGATACAGGCCGACATGTTTGCTCCGCCCTGTCCTGCGCCCGAGCGATTGCACGTTGTGCTCGCGCGGCTGGCCGCGATGTGCGGTCCCGAGCGGGTCGGCACACTCGCACCGCGCAACTCGCATCTCCCGGACGCGATTCAGCTCGGGCCCTTCAATCCGGCGCCGGCCGCTGCGCGAAACGGCGGCGGCACGGCGCAATACGCGCAGCTTGCGATTCGGGCGATGCGGCCGCCCCGCGCGGCCGAGGTGCTGTGGGTGCGCGGCGCGCCGCAGTTCGTGCGCGGCGACGGCTTCGGCGGGCGCGTGGTGTCGTGCGCCGGGCCGTGGCGAATCATCGATGCGGCGGCATTCGACCGGACCGTCGGCATATCCGGCGGCGAGCGCAACGCGCCCGGCGGAGCGCGCGATTACTACGACGCCGCGCTCGAGGACGGCGGCGTGTACCGGCTGTTTTGCGACCTGAGCTCGGGCGAATGGTACGTCGATGGAATTTACGACTGATGTATTCAAGAGACGCCCGCCCCACTGAAGAAAACCGATGAGCTCCGACTACATCGAGTTGCGCGCGCGCAGCGCGTTCAGCTTCCTCGAAGGCTCGGCCTTGCCCGAAGACCTCGCCGAGCGCGCCGCTGAGCTCGGCTATCCGGCGCTCGCGATGGGCGATCGCGACGGGCTTTACGGCGCGCCGCGCTTCTACCATGGCGCCGCACGCGCCGGCATCCGCGCGATCGTCGGCGCCGAGCTGACGCTCGACCTCTCGGGCGCAACGGACGCCTCAGACGCCGCATCGCGCGACGAGCGACTCTATGTGCTGGCGCCGGATCGCGAGCGCTACCGCAATCTGTGCCGAATGATCACCGCATCCAAGCTGCGACCGCTTGCGGCTTCGCGTGATTCCACTTCTCCTTCGTCCACTCGCCATTCAGGCATAGCGCACGACCTAACCCCCGGCCCCTTTCCTGAAAGGACGGGGAGCAAGTCTGTTTTGAGAACGACCGAACTCGACGAAGGGCGTGCGCCGAAGTATCCGGCCAAGGGCCAGAGCCGGGTGACGCTGGAAGACCTCGAGCGCTATGGCGCGGGCCTGATCTGCCTTGCCGGCGGCGCGCGCAGCCCGCTTGCGCGCGCGCTGCTGGCGGGCGAGGACCCGCGCCCGCTGTGCGATCGGATGGGCGCGATCTTCGGCCGCGGCAATCTCTATCTCGACCTCGGACGCCATCTCGACCCCGCCGAGGAGCGGCTCAACCGCAGGCTCGTCGCGCTCGCCGAAGCGTGCCGGATCCCGCTGGTCGCGACCAACGACGTCTGCCATCTCGGCGAAGACCGCACGCTGCTCGACGTCCTCACCTGTATCCGGCTCGGGCTTACGCTGGAGGAGGCCGGACGCGCGCTATGGGCCAACGCCGAGCGCCGGCTCAAATCGCCGGCCGAGATGGCGGCGCTGTTCCGCGACCTCCCGCGCGCGCTCGGCGCGACGCGCGCGATCGCCGAGCGCTGCGTCTTCCAGTTGCGCGACCTCGGCTACCGCTTCCCGAGCTATCCGCTGCCGCCGGGCGAGACGCCCGACAGCTACCTGCGCCTGCTGGTCGAGGCCGGGGCGCGCGAGCGATGGGGCCCCACGCCGGAAGCCCGCGTGCGTCGCCAGCTCGAGCACGAGCTCGGCGTGATCGCACGGCTTAAGCTTGCCGGCTACTTTCTCATCGTATGGGACATCGTGCAGTTCTGCCGCGAGCGCCGGATCATGGTGCAGGGGCGCGGCTCGGCGGCCAACAGCGCGGTGTGCTACGCGCTCGGCATCACCGCAGTTGACGCGGTCCGGATGGAGCTTTTGTTCGAGCGCTTCCTCTCCGAGGAGCGCGGCGAGTGGCCGGATATCGATCTCGACCTGCCCAGCGGCGATCAGCGCGAGGAGGTTATCCAGTACGTCTATCGGCGCTACGGCGAGCGCGGCGCCGCGATGACCGCCAACGTGATTACCTACCGCACGCGCAGCGCCGTGCGCGAGGTCGGCAAAACGCTCGGCTTCACCCCGGACCAGATCGAGCGGCTGGCGCGGCTCAACTACGTCTATGAGTTCCGCGACAGCCACGACGACCTCGCCGTGCTGCTGCGCCGCGGCGGCGTGGACGTCGAGGCGCCGCGCCTTGCCCGGCTGGTCGCGTTGGTGCGGCGGATCCAGGACCTGCCGCGCCATCTCGGCCAGCATAGCGGCGGGATGGTGATCGGCGCGGGGCCGCTCGACGAGATCGTGCCGCTGGAGCCGGCGACGATGCCGGGCCGGGTCGTCATCCAGTGGGACAAGGAGGATTGCGCCGACCTCGGGATCATCAAAATCGACCTGCTCGGGCTGGGGATGCTGGCAGTGCTCGAACAGGCGATCCCGATGGTGCGCCGCAGCGAGGGCGTCGAGGTGGACCTGGCCCGTCTGCCGGCCGACGACCCCGCGGTTTACGCGATGCTCTCGCGGGCCGACACGATCGGCGTCTTCCAGGTCGAGAGCCGGGCGCAGATGGCGACGCTGCCGCGGATGAAGCCGCGCACGTTCTACGACCTGGTGGTCGAGGTCGCGATCATCCGGCCCGGACCGATCGTCGGCAAGATGGTCCATCCCTACCTCGACCGCCGCGCCGGCCGTGCCCCGGTGACGTACGACCATCCAGCGCTCGAGCCAATCCTGCGCCGCACGCTCGGCGTGCCGCTTTTCCAGGAGCAGCTGCTGCGGATGGCGATGGCGGTGGCGGGCTTCAGCGCCGGCGAGGCCGAGGAGCTGCGCCGCGCGATGGGGTTCAAGCGCTCGGCGGCGCGGATGGAAAAGATCGAGCGGCGGCTGCGCGAAGGGATGGCGCGCAACGGGATCGCCGGCGCGATCGCCGACCGCATCGTGCGCTCGATCACCTCGTTTGCGCTCTACGGCTTTCCCGAATCGCACGCCGCCAGCTTCGCGCTCATCGCCTACGCCTCGGCCTATCTGAAATGCCATCATCCGGCGGCGTTCTTCGCCGCGATGCTCAACTGCTATCCGTTGGGCTTCTACCATCCCTCGACCCTGGTCAAGGACGCGCAACGCCACGGCGTCGCGGTGCTGCCAATCGACGTCACCCGCGCGGATTGGCAATGCACGCTGGAAGTAATCGCGCCGCGCCGTCCTGCCGCGTCATCGCTCGTTGATGCAAAGCCTTCCTCGGAGGAGATGAGCGTCCCGCAATCACAGCAACCCTCCGGCGCACTCGCGCTGCGCCTCGGCCTTCGCTACGTCGCCGGGCTGCGCGCCGAGACCGGCGCGCGCGTCGAGCGCGCCCGCGCCGAGCGCCCGTTCGCCTCACTTGCCGACTTCACCGCGCGCGCCGCGCCCAATCGCCGCGAACTCGACGCGCTCGCCTACGCCGGCGCGTTCGCGGGCCTGGGAATGGGCCGGCGGGAGGCGCTATGGCAGGCGGCCGCGGTCGAGCGCGATCCGCAGGGGCTGTTCGCCGGCGTCGAGCCGGCGGCAAGCGCCACGGGGATCGAAGAGCTGGACGTGCTTGGCGAGACCCACGCCGATTACGCCGCAACCGGCCTCACCGCCGGACCGCATCTGATGGCACACATGCGCGAGCACCTGCGCGCGCGCGGCGTGCTCGCCGCCGCTGAGCTCGACGCCGCCGCCCACGGCGCGCTGGTTAAGACCGCGGGCGTCGTGATCGTGCGCCAGCGTCCGGGCACGGCCAAGGGCTTTTTCTTCCTCACGCTCGAGGACGAAACCGGAATTTCCAACGCGATCGTCGCACCCGACCTGTTCCAGGCCAATCGCGCGCTGCTGCACAACGCGGCACTGCTGATAGTCGAAGGCGCGCTCCAGAAGCAGGACGGGGTCGTCGCGATCCGCGCGCGGCGCTTCGTCAAACTGCATCCGCGCGCCGCCCTGCCCCCTTCCCACGACTTTCACTGAAGCGGGCCAATTTCTAACCGATATGCCGGTTGACTCGAGCCGCGACTTCACGCTATCTAACCGACATATCGGTTAGACAAACCCGCGGCGCCGCGCGCCGCCCCGCAAAGGAGAAATCAAACGATGGCTCGCACCGGTGGATGCGCGTGCGGAAGTATCCGCTATCAACTGACCGCCGATCCGCTTATCGTTCATGCCTGCCACTGCCGCGATTGCCAGCGCATCACGGGCAGCGCATTCGTGATTAACATCTGGATCGAGAAGAAATTCGTCGAGGCGAGCGGCGCCGCTCCGCGATCATTCATGCTCAAGGGCGGCAGCGGCAAAAATCACGAGGTTTTCTTCTGCGGCGGGTGCGGCACCTATCTCTGGAGCCATTACTACGGCGCGCCCGGCGAGGCCCTGTTCGTCCGCGCCGGCACCCTGGACGCGCCGGAGGCGGTGAAACCCGACGTGCACATTTTCACAAGGAGCAGGTTGCCGTGGTTAAAGCTTCCGGAGGATGCGCCCGCGTTCGAATCGTTCTATAAGATCGACGACGTCTGGTCTGTTCCGAGCAAGGAGCGCCTGCGCCTCCTGAAAGCCGGCCGGTAAAGAGGAGCGGCGATGGAACCGAACACTCAGCGGCAGAAAGCCGAAGCGCTGCGCGCGATGCACGACCGCTCGCGTATCCTGGTACTCGTCAACGTGTGGGACGCGATGAGCGCGCGCGCGACCGAAGAGGCCGGCGCGCGCGCAATCGCCACCAGCAGCGCCACGATGGCCAACGCGCTCGGCTATCCCGACGGCGAGGTCGCCCCGCGCGAGGAGATCGCCGCTGCGATCGCGCGGATCGCGCGCGTGGTCGAGGCGCCGGTCACGGCTGATATCGAGTCCGGCTTCGGACGCACGCCGGCCGACGTCGCGGACACGATCCGGATGGTAATCGAGGCGGGCGCCGTCGGAGTGAATCTCGAGGATTCGATCCAGGAACGCCGCGGCGAGTTGTACGAAGTGCCGCAGGCGCTCGAACGGCTGGCTGCCGCGCGCGAGGCCTCCACCAAAGCCGGCGTGCCGCTGGTGATCAACGCGCGCACCGACGTCTTCCTACTCGGCGTCGGCCCCAGAGAAAGCCGCCTCGACCATGCGGTAAGACGCGCCACCGCCTACCGCAAAGCGGGCGCCGATTGCCTGTTTGTGCCCGGCGTGCGTGACGCGCAGACGATCGCCGAGCTCGCCCGTCGTATCAACGGCCCGCTCAACGTCCTCGCCGGTCCGGGAACGCCGCCGGTCGCCGAACTGGAGCGGATGGGGGTGGCTCGCGTGAGCGTCGGCTCGTGGCCCGGACTTGCCGCGATGACAGTGGCGCGCAAGGCCGCGCAGGAGCTGCTCGGCGCTGGAACCTACGGGTTCATCGCGGCCGACACGATAACCTATCCGGAAGCCAACGCGATGATGAAGCGGCGCGGCGCCGCCGCGCGCGCTTAGAGGCATTGCAGTTGCGCACGACGCTCGACGCCGCTGCCGTCGCACAAGCCCCGGTTTCACGGCCGCGGCTGGCGCCAGCCGCCCTGCGGCGCGAGCTGACGCTCGACGTCGAACTGGCCGGCGTGCTCGACCCGGCGCCGTCGCTCGAGATGTTCCGCCGTTCCGGCGACGACCTGCTCGACCGCTGGGACGGCACGACGTTCCTGCGGACGGCCGCCGCGGGCGGCCGTCGCATCGCGTTCGCCACGACTTTCACTGGCACCCCGAATCGACCGATTCTGCGGATAACGGTCGAAGATGGCGAATATGCCGCGCCGGTTGCGGCGGCCGCGCGCGCGGCGTTCCTCGCACCACCGCGCGAGTTTGCAGCGCTGTGCCGCGCTGATCCCGTCGTCGCGCGTCTTGCCGCGCGTTACCCGGGACTTCGGCCCGTGCTGCAACTCGACCTGCTCGGCGCGCTCATCCGATGTATCAGCGCGCAGCAGGTTAACCTGCGATGGGCGGCCGAGACGCGCCGGCGCCTGGCCGAGCGCTTCGGCGACCGCCATACAGTAGCCGGCGTGGTAGTGTACAGTCTCAGCGCCGAGCGCCTCGCCGGCGCAAGCCTCGCCGAGATCCGCGCGCTCCAGTTCACCAACCGCAAGGCCGAATACATAATCGCGGCGGCGCAGGCGATCGCAACGGGGGCAATCGACCGCGAACGGCTCTCCGCGCTCGACGACGAGCGGGTGATCGCGGAGTTGGTTGCGCTGCGCGGAATCGGTGTCTGGACGGCCGAATGGATCCTGGCGCGCACGATGGGGCGGCCGCGCGTGGTGGCGGGCGATCTCGGCGTGCGCAAGGCGGTCGGAATCGCCTACCGGCGGCGCGCGATGCCTGCCGAGGACCAGGTTCGCCGCCTGACCGTGCACTGGGGACGCGCCGCCGCCCACGCCCAGGCGCTGCTGCTCCATGCGCTGGGCGAAAAACAGCTCGAAGCCGTCGTCGCGGGTATTCGCCGACGACCCGCCCCCCGGTCTCTTCGCTGAAGCGAGAGGTGTGCGGTTCTTTGCAGCAGGCGGCGCTCCTTGCAATGTTTCAACGCGCCCACACACACTAACCTCGCGCGCGCGGAATGCGCTACTGTGCGGAGCGGATTCGCGGACAACCGACGGGAGAAACAACCTCTATGGCGGCTGAGATCGACAGGGAAAAGGCCAAGCAGGTCGCGGTTCAGGTCGTGGCAGACGTGGCGACCGCGATGCACGGCGCGATGATTTTCATCGGCGACCGGCTCGGGCTGTTCAAGGCCATGAAGGACGCCGGTCCGCTGACCGTCGAACAGCTCGCGGCGCATACCGGACTCAGCCCACGCTACCTGCGCGAGTGGCTGAACTCGATGGCGGCCGCACGCTATCTCGAATACGACCCCGGCGCGCAGACCTACCTGCTCACGCCCGAGTACGCGGTCGCGCTGGCCGAGGAAGACTCGCCCTACTTCGTCGGCTCCTACTTCCAGATCGTGCAGGCCACGATGAGCGTGGCGCCCAAGGTCGCCGAAGCATTCCGTACCGGCAAGGGGCTGACCCAGGCCGAGTATCCGCCGTGGATGTTCGAGGCGACCGAGCGCAATTCGTTGCCGCGCTACAAGTTCAAGCTCGTGCGCAAGTGGATCCCGGCGATGCCGCAGGTGGTGGAGCGGCTCAACGCCGGCGGCGTCGCGGCGGACGTCGGATGTGGCGGCGGACGCGCGGCGATCCTGATGGCGAAGGCGTTTCCGCGCGCGCGAGTCTTCGGCTTTGACCTCCATGCGGATTCCATCGAGCGCGCACGGCGCAACGCGCAGGAGGCCGGAGTCGCCGAGCGGGTGACCTTCGAGGTCGCCAACGGCACCCAGCTGCCGCCCGGCAAATTCGACTTCGTCACCACCTTCGACGTCGTCCACGACTCGGTCGATCCGGTCGCCCTGATGAGCTCGATACGGCGCGCGCTCGCGCCCGGCGGCACCTACCTGGTGCAGGAGATCAACATCTCCGACAAGCCCGAGGACAACATCAAGCCGATGGGCAAGCTGGTGTACTCGGTCAGCACGCTGTATTGCATGACGACCTCGCTCGCGCACGGCGGCGCGGGAATCGGCGCGGCGATGGGCGAGCCCAAAGCGCGCGAGCTGGCAACAGCGGCCGGTTTCAGCCACTTCCGCCGACTGCCGATCGAAGACGACTTCGCGGTCCTGTACGAACTGATGGCGTAGCGACTTCGGAGGGCGAACGATGGCGCGCAAGGTGAAGTTCGGACTTACGCTTCCCAATCGCGGTGTTGTGATCGGCGCGACCACGGTCGCCGAAATGATCGAGATGGCCGAATGGGCCGACGGCGATGCGCGCTGGGACTCGGTGTGGGTGGGCGATTCGATCTTCGCCAAGCCGCGGCTTGACGCGATCGCGCTTTTGGGCGCGCTCGCCGCGCGCACCCGCCGCGTCCGGCTTGGGCCGGCGTGCTTCGCCAGCACCCCGCTGCGCAACGCGCTCGTGCTCGCCTACCAGTGGGCCAGCCTCGACCTGATGTCCAACGGGCGGATGATCTTCGTCGCCTGTCAGGGGCAGCCCGAGCCCGGCGGCGGCGCCTTCGACAAGGAATTCCAGGCGATGGGCGTCGAGCCGCAGAGCCGGATGCGTCGGATGGAAGAGGCGATCGAGATCATGCGCCTGACCTCGTCGCGCGAGAACGTCGACTACGAGGGCCAGTACTATCGCTTCCGCAACCTGACCGTGCTGCCGCGCCCGGTGCAGCAGCCGCTGCCAATCTGGGTGGTCTCGAACCCCAACTTGAGCAGGAGGCGCAACGTCGAGAGCGGCTTCCGCCGCGTCGCGCGCCTGGGCGACGGCTGGATGACGACCTTCTTCCAGCCGCCCGACGTGCGCCGCTCGCTCGAAATGATCCGCGGCTATGCGAAGGAGTTCGGGCGCACGCTCGGCGACGACTTCGAGGTATCCGTCTATTACAACATCAACGTCAACGAGAACCGCGAGGCCGCGCTCGGCGAATCCAAGCGCTTCCTCGACGCCTACTACAGCGTGGACTACCATCGCGACGCGCTGATGTCGTGGGTCGCGATGGGCTCGCCCAAGGAGTGCATCGAGGCGATCCGCGCCTACGCTGACGCGGGCGCGACCACGATCACGCTGCGCCTGGTCGGTTACGACCAGCGCGCGCAGTTCAAGCGCGTCAGCGAGGAAGTTCTGCCCGCCTTCGCGTAGGCAGCTTCTTCTTTGGTGCGGCGGGCACGCACGCGCGCCCCGCCGAAGAGAGAATCACCCGCCGTTTGCCCTCGTCCATTGCGAGCGGCAGACTGATCTTTCGAAGCGAAAGGAGACCCCCGTGAGCACCGGCAAGTATTCCAGCCGCTCAGCCGAGGTTCGCGCCAAGGTCGGCCATCCGATTGTCGATTCGGACGGCCACGTGGTCGAGTTCGAGCCCGCCCTGCTCGACTACATCCGCGACGCCGGCGGCAGCGCGATTCTCGAGCGCTACAAGAAGGCGCACGACACCGCCTTCTATTTTCCCTGGCATCACATGAGCCGCGCCGAGCGGCGCGAATTCCGCGTCCCGCGCCCGGTATGGTGGCCCTATCCGACGCGCAACACGCTCGACCGCGCGACCGCGGCACTGCCGCGCCTGCTGTACGAGCGGATGGAGGAGATGGGACTCGACTTCGCGGTGCTCAATCCCAGTCAGGGGCTGTTCGCGCCGCACATCGGCGACGACGAGTTGCGCCGCGTCATCTGCCGCGCGTTCAACAACTACCACGCCGACATTTTTCGCGAATTCGCCGACCGGATGACGCCCGCCGCGTGCATCCCGATGCATACGCCGGCCGAGGCGATCGACGAACTCGACCACGCTGTCGGGCGGCTCGGGTTCAAGGTCGTGATGATGGCGGCGTTCGTACGCCGGCCGATTCCAGGTCTCGCCAAGCAGGCGCCCCATCTCGCGCGCCATCTCACTTGGTTCGACAACCTCTGCCTCGACAGCGAGTACGACTACGATCCCGTATGGGCCAGGTGCGTCGAGCTCGGCGTCGCGCCGAGTTTCCATTCCTTCGGCCTGAGCTGGGGCAACCGCACGTCGATCTCGAACTTCATCTACAACCAGATTGGCCATTTCGCGGCCGCCGCCGAGGGAATCTGCAAAGCGCTCTTCCTGGGCGGCGTGACGCGCCGCTTCCCCACGCTGAAGTTCGCTTTCAAGGAAGGCGGCGTGGGATGGGGCTGCGCGCTTTACGCGAGCCTGGTCGAGCGCTGGCGCAAGCGCAACGTCAAAATGGTCGCCAACATCGACCCCGCCAACCTCGACCGCGCGCTCTTTCGCGAGCTGTGCCGCAAGTACGGCGGCACGATCGCCGAGGGCCGGCTCGACGCTGAGCCGTTCCAATCCGAACTCGAGGCCGGCGCGCCGATCGCGCCCGACGAACTCGACGAATGGGCCGCCTGCGGGATCGAACGTGCCTCAGACATCCGCGACCTCTTCGTTCCCCATTTCTATTTCGGATGCGAGGGCGACGACCGGATGAACGCGTGTGCGTTCGATGCCCGGCGCAATCCGTTCGGCGCGCGCCTGGGCGCGATCTACGGCTCAGACCTCGGCCATTATGATCTCGTCGATATGCGCGACGCCGCCCATGAAGCGTGGGAAAGCGTCGAGCGCGGGATGCTCACCGAGGAGGACTTCCGCGACTTCGTCTTTGCCAACCCGGTGCGTTTGCACGCCGGGATGAACCCGAACTTCTTCAAGGGGACTGTGCTCGAAGCCGCGGCGGCGAAAATCCTCGCCGCAGACGCCGCCCAGGCTGCAAGCGCGGCGGCCGACTGACGGTGCGGCGCTTGCGCCTGTTGCGCGCGCGATCGCGTCCGCCGCTCAAGCGGGCGCGATCGCGCCCATCCGGCCCGCCTGGTAGTCCTCAATTGCCGCGATGACCTCTTCCTTGGTGCTCATCACGAACGGGCCGTAGCGCGCGACCGGCTCGCGTAGCGGCACGCCGGCGATCAGCAGCGCTTCGAGCGGCGCCGACGCCGGCGCGGCGATCGACACCGCGTCGCCGTCGCCCGCGAAGATTACCATCTGCCGCTCGGTTGCCGCGCTCTCCTCGCGGCCGAACCGACCCTCGCCTCCGAAGACGTACGCGAAGGCGTTGTACTCGACCGGCATCGGCTGCACGACGCGCGCGGCGGGCTTGAGCGTCCAGTGCAGGTAGACGATCGGCGTGCGCGTCGCGATTACCGCCCGCTCTCCCATCGCCTCGCCCGCGATCACTCTGACCGCAACACCGCCGTCGGCGCTGGCGGCGGCCGGGATCTTCGCCGCGGGAAGCTCCTGGTAGTGCGGGCGGATCATCTTGTCGCGCCGCGGCAGGTTGACCCACAACTGAAAGCCATGCATACGGCCGCCGCGCCGCGCGAAGTCGGCCTCGGGCATCTCCGAATGCACGACGCCCGCACCCGCGGTCATCCATTGCACGTCGCCCGGCGTGAGCCGCCCCGCGTTGCCGTGGGAGTCACGATGCTCCATTTTGCCGGCAATCATGTAGGTAACGGTTTCGAAGCCGCGATGGGGATGGTCGGGCGCGCCCTTGGCCTCACCGGGCCCAAGCTCGACCGGCCCCATCTCGTCCAGCAGCAGGAAGGGGTCGAAGAGCGCGAGCGCGTTGGTCGGAAACGGGCGATTGACGACGAAGCCGGCGCCCTCCAGCGTGCGGGTCGCGGTGATAATCTTCGCAACCGAACGGACCGTGCCGTTTGTGTCTGACATCCCAGAGTCTCCTTGCCCATCAACATAACCATCGTGTCAAGCGCAAGAAAAAGGCTCCACGGGCAGAAGCCCTTTGCGCGATCATCATTCTCGCGCGTGGCTGGTCACAGACGCGGGCCTGGCGAACTCCGGCATGATCTTCGTCGCGAACAGGTCGAAGGAGCGGCGGGCCTGGGCGGCCGTCAGGTTGCCCCATGCAAACGCCAGCACCAGGTAGTCGCATCCCGAGCCTTCGACGAATTTCCCGATCTGCTCGCGTACCGTGCCAACCGATCCACAATACGCAGCGCCGACCTTGTGGAAAATGTCAAAGTCGGGCGGAAAGGCAGCGGCAGTCGTGCCGAAGTCGCGCCAGAGCTTCTGGATATTGTCGTAGAAAACTCTGTAGGCCCCGCGCCCGACTTCGAGCGCCTCGCGATCGCTCTCGGCGATGTAGATGTGACGGATCGCGCCGGTGACGGGACGAATCAAATGCGGGTTGACGTTGAGCGGGCTGCCGACAGCCTCAGCGTGGTGCTCACGGTAAGCGTCAACCACCCGGCGCACCATCTCCAGCGGCCCGAGCGAGACGATGTTCATCCCGCGCCGCGCAGCGTAGATCGCGGTGTCGGTCGAGATAACGCCGTACCAGAAGCCCGGATGCGGCTGCTGGAGCGGCCGCAGCTCCATCGCGACGTTGTCGTAGCGGAAGTGCGGCCCCTGATGGGTCAGGCGCTCGCTGGTGAACCCCTTGACCAGCACCGCGAGCGCATCCTCGTAGATGTTCCGTGACTCGTAGTAGGGAATGCGATGGGCGCCGAGCTCGAAGGGCGACACGCCGCGCCCGACGCCTATCTCGAGCCGCCCGTTCGACAGATGGTCGAGCATGCACAGCTCTTCGAGCAGCCGAAGCGGGCTGTAAAACGGCAGCAGGTATACCAGCGCGCCGAGCCGGAGGTGGCGGGTGCGCGGCGCGGCAGCGCTGAGGAAAAGGTTGGGCGACGGCGCCATCCCCAGCGGCGTCGCGTGATGTTGCGCGACGTGGTAGCCCCACATCCCCGCCTGGTCGTACGCCTCGACCAGCCGCAGCCGCTCCTCGTAGAGCCGATGGAGCGGCCCCTCGCCGGTGCTGCGTTCGACATGGTCGAAGACGCCGAAGTTGATGCGTTCCATAAGGCCTCCGTCGCAAACGGTCAGGCCGCACGCGCGGCGGCGGCGCCCAGCCGCGCCTCCTCGACACTCAACGGCAGGCAGGCGAGCGCCGCCGCCGCGCCGATGATGAAAATCGCGATGAACAGCTCGAAGGCCTTCGTGTAGCTGCCGGTGAGATCGAACATGCGTCCCGCAAGCAGCGGACCGAGCGCCGCACCCGCCGTCTGCGCGAGCCCGGTCAGTCCGCCGAGCGTCCCGAAGCGCTTAAGCCCCAGCGATTCCGCCATCACCAGCGGCAGCAGAGCGAGCGGCGCGCCGACTGCAAGCCCATACACGATCACGAAACCGATGAGCATGCCGACCCGCGCCGCGCCCAGCAGCATCACCATCCCCGCCGCGCCAATTACGAAGTCGGCGCCGAGCGCGATCCGCCCGCCGATCCGGTCGGCGAACAGGCCCATCACGATCTTCCCGATAAGCGCGCATCCGAACACCATGCTCATCGCGAACGCCGCGGAAGAAGCCGCGTAACCGATACCGATCAGGTAGGTTATGAAGTGGACGACGCCCCCAGCCGCGCTGAAGGCGAAGCAGAAGTTCGCCAGCGAGATCGTCCAGAATGAACGTGAGCGCAGCGCGGCGCCGACCTCCAGTCCGGGCAGGCGCGCCGCCGCCGCGGCGACACTGACGCCGGCCGCGCCGGCTGGACGGGTGCGCACGAGCAGCCAGATGAGCGGCGCCGCGATCAGCACCATCGGCCCAGCCAGCACCTCGTAGCCGGCGCGCCATCCGCCGCGCGCGATCGCTTGGCTGGCGACCAGCGTCATCAGCATCCCGCCCGCGGTCGTCCCACTCATCGTTATGCCCATCGCGATCCCGCGCCGTGCGCCGAACCAGTTCGCGATCACCATCGAGGCCGGTAACAGCGTCGCCGCCGACAGGCCCACGCCCAGCGCCAGGTACGCCGCGAGCATCGGCGGATACGAGTTGGCGCGGCTCGCGATCAGAAACGAGGCGGTCGAGATGATCGCCCCCGCCGCCATCACCACGCGCGTCTCGATGCGGTCGAGCAACCATCCGATGAGTGGCGCGCTGAACCCGGCCGATACCGCGAGCAATGCGGGCAGGCCCGAGACCTTCGCCCGGCTCCATCCGAAATACTTGATGAGCGGGGTGACGAAGACGCCGGAGGTGTTGTAGCCGGAGCCGAAGACCAGCAGCAGCGTGGCGAACAGACCGGCGACGATAATCCACCCTTGGCGTTCCTGCGCGGTCATGCGGCCTCCCAAAACCGACGCGCGCCAGGCGCGCCGGCGTAAATGCACGGGCGCCGGCGGTGAATGCGTTGCCGGAGTTACTCGAGGGCCGTGGTCGGGATGAAGCCCTCCAGCCCGCTGCGCATCCGGATTTTCATATAGTTGAGCGCGACGCCGACCACATGGACGGCGTGGGCCTGGTGCACCTCGGAGAGCTTCTTACCCCATCGGTTCGGCGCGTCAAGCACCGGCGCGTCATGAGTAAGCATGAAAATCTTGTCGGCCGGCGCGACCAGGTCGGCTGCGCTTGCCGTCACATAGCCCTCGCGTCCGTCCTTGAGCTTGATGCGCAGAAAATAGCGGGTGGTGCCGGTGACGACGATGTACTTGCCGCTCTGGCCTTCTGCGAGACGGCGGCTCTTGTTGCTCGGTTCGGCGTAGATGGGAGCGTTCTGCTTGAGCTTGAGCCGCGCCTTTGCCGGCTCAACCTCGACCTTCATCGACGCAGCCGCCTTGGCGACCTTGGTGGGTTTGGCGGCGATGCGGTGACGCGGCGCGGTCGTCGCGCTCTTGCGGCGCGGCGCGGGAGTCGGGGTCGCCTCGGGCGCCTCCGCCGGCGCGATCGAAGTCGCGGGCAATCCGCCCTCGGGCGAGCCGCTGAGCGGCGTCTCGGTCAGCTTGGACGGCGCGCCAGCCCCAGCCTGAGCCGACAGGGGCATTGGCTTGACCAGCCATAACCCGACCGCGGCCAACGCCGCAACGCCCGCCCGTGACAACGCGCGATCCGTTCGCGACCTCATCTTGCCTTTCTCCCCCTCCGCCACTGGCCACGCCTCAGCAGGCGCCGCACACGGTGCAGCGCGTGACGTCACACGGCTTGGTCTGATGTTCGTAATGCGCTTTCTTGCGTTCGGAAAGCAGGAACCACTTCTCAAGGTGATGGTCGATGAAATCCCACGGCAGGATTTCCTCGGGCGTGTAACGGCGCGTTACGAAAAAATCCGGATCGACGGCGCCGTCGGCGCCGAGGGCTGCCTCACGCTTTATCGCGCGCAGGCCGTGCCAGATCGCGCCCGGTTCCTCGCGATGCTCGTCGTTGAGCCGGCGCAGGATCGCGCCCACGCGGCGGTCGCCGCGCGACACCAAGGTCTGGAAGTACGCCTCGCGCGGCGACTCGGCGTCGAGCTCGACGCTGCCCTCCAGGCGCATCAAATGCTGGCGCAGCAAAGCGATCTTGCGCTTCAGTTCCGACGCTTTTTCCATCGCATCCCATTGGAAAGGCGTCCACGGCTTGGGCACGAACGGATTGAGCGAGACGCTCACGCGCCGAACACGCTGGCGCCGGCCGCTTGTGCGCTCGATGATTTTGCCCACGAGATCGGCGATCGCGACCACGTCGTCGTCGCGTTCCTCGGGCAGGCCGATCATGAAGTAGCACTTGAGATTCTCGACGCCCTCCCCCACCATCAGCTCGGCCGCGCGAAGGATCTCCGGCTCGCGCAGGTTCTTATTGATCACCTTGCGCATCCGCTCGCTGCCCGCCTCAGGCGCGATCGTCACGCTGTGATTGCCGTTGCGCCCCAGCGCCGCCGCTAGCGCGGGCGAGATACAATCGGCCTTTAGCGAAGACGGCGAGAGTCGGCCACCCCGCTCGGCGACCGCCTCCGCGACGCCTGCGACGCCCGGCACACTCGCCATTTCGGCGCCGACCAGCCCGATCACGCGGCGCTGTTCCAGTCCGCGCTCAGCTTCGGCGATGAGCCTCTCAGGGCGGCGATAGCGGATCGGGCGATACATGAAGCCCGCCGCGCAGAAACGGCATCCCCACTGGCATCCGCGGCTCGCCTCCACCAGGTACATGTCGCCGAAGACGGACTCTTCAGTGAGGATCAAAGAGGCGGTGGTGAAGCGGTTGAGGTCGCGGATAAGCCGGCGGCTTACGCGCGGGCGCCCCGGCCCGCTGTACTCAAGGCGCGCGATACGGCCGTCGGTGTCATGGACCGGCGTGAAATAGTCGGGAAGATAGGCGCCCTCGACGCGCGCGAGCTCGCGCAGGCGGTCGCCAGCCGCCATTCCCTCGCACTCGCGATAGCGCGAAAGGAACTCGGGCACCATCTCCTCGCCCTCGCCGATCAGAAAGAGGTCGATGAAGTCGGCGATCGGCTCGGGGTTGAGAAAGACAGCCGAGCCGCCTGCCATGATCAGCGGATAGTTGCGTCCGCAGCGTTCGGTGCGGCTGAGCGGAATCCCCGCCATCCGCAGGATGCTCAGGACGTTGAGATAATCGGTCTCGAAGGAGATCGAGAATGCGATCAGGTCGAAGTCGCCCAACGGCGTCCCGCGCTCGAACGAGAGCAGGTGCTCGCCGCTGGCGCGGATCTGTTCGCGCTCGTCGGGGTCGGGCAGAAAGGCGCGGTCGGCGGCGACGCGCGGGTCGGACTCGAAGATGTGATAGACGGCCTGGAAGCCCAGGTTTGCCATCCCCAAGCGATAGATGTTGGGATAGACGACGCAGAGCCGGATATCGCCGCCGCGATGGCGCTCGAAGAGCACCTTTTCGCGGGCGAGGCGGTCAAGCGCGCGCTTTCTAAGGAACATCGATAAGGCCCTGCGGCCTCATAGAGTTAACGCCTAAGCACCCACCGGCTCAAGGGGGCGTGAGGAACTCGGCATCCCGGCAGCCTCATTCGACAAGGACCGGCTTACCATCCTGCAACCTGATGTTTGGCAACCAAGAGGTCGAGAAACGTCTGCTGGGCGACGTCACGACGCGCGTGTGCCGCTTGTGCCGCTGCGACCTGCCATCGTGCTTCCGCCACCGGCCAGGATAGCGCGATCGCCGTTCGCATGCTTACGTTGTGACCCGCTCGGTGTCGCAGTACAGGTTGAAGCCGCCGGGGCGCAAGAAGCCGACCAGCGTTATCCCGACTTCCTCGGCCAGCTCGACCGCGAGCGACGACGGCGCCGAAACCGCCGCCAGAATCGGAATCCCGGCGGCGGCCGCCTTCTGCACGATCTCGAAGCTCAACCGCCCGCTGACCATCATCAGCCCGCGCCTCAGCGGCAGCATTCCGTTAAACAGCGCCCAGCCAACGACCTTGTCCACCGCATTGTGGCGGCCGACGTCCTCGCGCAATGCGGCCAGCTCGAAGCGGTTCACCGGACCGGACACGCCGCCTCTCAGCGGGACGAACAGCGCCGCGGCATGCAGACCGCCGGTGGCGGCAAAGACCTCCTGCGCCTGGCGCATCATCGGCGCGAGTTCCAGCAGCGCCGCAGGCGTAACCGTCAGATCGGACTCGATCGGCGCAATCCGGCGCTGGATTGCCTCGATGCTGGTCTTGCCGCACACGCCGCAGCTCGACGAAATCGTGAAGTTGCGCCGCAGCCGCTCGCGCAAGCTCGCCGCGGGAACGTTCAGGATCACGTCGAGCGCGTTGGGATCGGGCTCGCCCTTGCGGTCCCGCAGGCGACGGATTTCGGCGAGGTCCGAGCGCGATTCGACGAAGCCCTCGGCGAGCAGGAAACCGGCGACGAGCTCCTCGTCGTTGCCCGGCGTGCGCATCGTGAGCGTGAAGCGCTGGCCGGCGAGCCGAATTTCCAACGGCTCCTCGACCGCCAGCGCCTCGTTGACAGGGGCGCCGAGGCGTCCGTCGCGGAACTTGCGCGCGGGACGGCGCAGGACGCTCCCTGCGGACGGGGCGCGTTGCCGGTCGTCGGCCATCTGCGAGCGCGCCCCGGCGCTCAACCGGCGGCCTTCGCCCCGCCCTCGCTCTCGAGCATCCGAACTGCGTCGCGCGCGACCTCGCCCAGGCCTTCGCCGCCGGTCTTTGCGAGATGCGCGACGATCTCGCGGCGCATCCGCGGCTCCCAGAAGTTGCGCAGATGCTGCGCGGTCGCTTTCACCGCCTCGGTGCGATCCGGATTCGAGGTGCGAAAGAAATCGGCGATCTGATTCGCCATCGTGACCAGGTGATGGATGTCCATCCGGAGCGTTCCTCCGCGCGCTTCAGCGCCCGGCCGCAGCATGCGCGGCGGAATCCCCGGACGCGCGGCGCGGCGGGGCGAATTCGTCCGGCATCACCTGCACCGCGGTGACCTTGTATTCGGGGCAATTGGTCGCCCAGTCGGAGTTCTCGGTGGTCACGATATTGGTGCCGGAGACCGGATGATGGAACGTCGTGTAGACCACGCCCGGGGGCACGCGGTCGGTGATTTGCGCGCGCAGCGTGGTTTCTCCAGCGCGGCTGGTGAGGCGCACGTAAGCGCCGTCGCGGATGCCGCGCTGCTCGGCGTCGTGCGGATGGATCTCCAGCACGTCCTCGTGATGCCAGACGGTGTTGGCAGTGCGCCGGGTCTGGGTGCCGACGTTGTACTGGGTCAGGATGCGCCCGGTGGTAAGGATGAGCGGGAAGCGCGCGCTGGTCTTCTCCTCGGTCGGAATGTACTCGGTGATGAAGAACTTGCCCTTGCCGCGGACGAACTGCCCGACGTGCATCACCGGTGTGCCCTCGGGCGCCTTGTCATTGCACGGCCATTGCACCGAGCCCAGGCGGTCGAGCTTTTCATAGCTGACGCCGGCGAAGGTCGGGGTCAGGCGCGCTATCTCGTCCATGATCTCCGACGGATGCGAATATTTCATCGGGTAGCCGAGCGCGGCGGAAAGCTCGCACGTAACTTCCCAGTCGGCCTTGCCCGCCAGCGGTGGCAGCACCTTGCGCACGCGCGAGACGCGCCGCTCGGAGTTGGTGAATGTGCCGTCCTTCTCCAGGAACGACGAGCCGGGCAGAAGGACGTGAGCGTACCTGGCGGTCTCATTCAGGAAGATGTCGTGGACCACCACGCACTCCATCGCTGCCAGCGCGGCGGCCACATGACGGCTGTTGGGATCGGATTGCGCAATGTCCTCGCCCTGCACGTAAAGCCCCTTGAAGCTGCCATCGAGCGCGGCGTCGAACATGTTGGGGATGCGCAGGCCGGGCTCCGGATCGAGGGTGACGCCCCACGCGCGCTCGAAGCTCGCGCGCACCGCGTCGTCGGCGATGTGGCGGTAGCCGGTGAGCTCGTGCGGAAAGGAGCCCATGTCGCACGAGCCCTGGACGTTGTTCTGCCCGCGCAGCGGATTGAGGCCGACGCCCTCGCGCCCGAGGTTGCCCGTCGCCATCGCCAGGTTCGCCATCCCGATAACCATCGTGCTGCCCTGGCTATGCTCGGTGACACCCAATCCATAGTAGATGATGGCGTTGCGCGCGGTGGCGTACAGGCGCGCGGCGGCGCGAATCTTTTCGGCCGGCACCCCGGTGACTTCCGCCATCGCCTCGGGCGAGTTGCGTTCCTCGAGGATAAATTTCTTCCACAGCTCGTAGGCCGGCCATTCGCAGCGCTCGCGCACGAAGTCTTCCTTGGCGAGTCCTTCGCTGAGCACAACGTGGGCGATCGCGTTGATCAGCGCGACGTTGGTCCCCGGACGGAGCTGAAGATGGTAGGCCGCCTTGACATGCGGTGTGCGCACCAGATCGATCGTGCGCGGATCGGCGACGATCAGCTTGGCGCCCTGACGCAGACGGCGTTTCATCATCGAGCCGAATACCGGATGGCCGTCGGTCGGGTTGCAGCCGATCACCATGATCACGTCGGCATGCATCACCGAAGCGAAGTCTTGCGTGCCGGCTGAGGTGCCGAGCGTGCTCTTGAGCCCGTAGCCGGTCGGCGAATGGCACACGCGGGCGCAGGTGTCGATGTTGTTGTTGCCGAACGCCGCACGGACCATCTTCTGCACCAGGTAGGTTTCCTCGTTGGTGCAGCGCGACGAGGTTATCGCGCCGACTGCGCCGCGCCCGTACTTGTGCTGGATCTGTCTGAAGCGTGCCGCCGCGTAGCCGATCGCCTCCTCCCATGAGACCTCGCGCCACGGGTCGCTGGTCTTCTCGCGCAGCATGGGCTTTAGCACGCGGTCGGGATGGGTCGCGTAGTCCCAGGCGAAACGCCCCTTGACGCAGGCGTGTCCCTGGTTCGGCATCCCGTCCTTGTTCGGCACCATCCGCACGACCTCGTCGCCCCTGACTTCGGCTTTGAACGAGCAGCCGACGCCGCAATAGCCGCAAGTGGTGACGACCGAGCGTTCGGCGACGCCCTTTTCCAGCAGGGACTTTTCAACCAGCGCGTCGGTTGGACAAGCCATCACGCACGCGCCGCACGAAACGCACTCGGATTCCAAGAACGGCTGATGCTGGCTGGGCGAGACCACCGAATCGAACCCGCGGCCATCGATGGTCAGGGCGAAGGTGCCCTGGACCTCCTCGCACGCGCGCACGCATCGCGAGCACACGATGCAGCGCGCCGGATCGAAACGGAAATACGGGTTAGACTCGTCGCGCACGGCATCGAGATGGTTCCTGCCTTCGAAACCGTAGCGCACCTCGCCGAGCTCCAGCTCATCGGCCAGCGCGTGGAGCTCGCACGTCCCGTCGCCGGCGCAACTCGCGCGGCCCGCCGGATGGTCCGACATGTAGAGCTCCATTACGCCGTGGCGCAGGCGCTTGAGCATCTCGGACTTCGTGCGCACGTTCATCCCGGGTTCGACCGGTGTGGTGCAGGAGGCGGGATAGCCGTTGCGGCCTTCGATCTCGACCAGGCACATGCGGCAGGAGCCAAACGGTTCGAGCGCGTCGGTCGCGCACAGCTTGGGAATTGCGATATCGGCGAGCGCCGCCGCACGCAAGATCGACGTTCCCTCAGGCACCGTGACCCGGCGGCCGTCGACTTCGAGCGTGATCTGATTTTGCGAGGCTCGCGGCGGAGTTCCGTAATTCCTGTCGGTTTTCGATAACACGGCTCTATCTCCTGCGCTGCTTCACCGCTCACGCCGTCCAGGCGACGTCGGCCCGCGTAAGGCCGAAATCTTCGGGAAAATGGCGCAGCGCGCTCAGCACCGGCAGCGGCGTGAGCCCGCCAAGCGCACACAGCGATCCATAGGTCATCGTATCGCACAAGTCGCGCAGCAAGCCGAGCGCGGCGGTGCGGTCGCGGCCGCGGATAATTCGCTCGATCACCTCGGCGCCGCGGATCGAGCCAATCCGGCACGGCGTGCACTTGCCGCACGACTCGATGGAGCAAAACTCAAACGCCCAGCGCGCTTGGCGCGCCAGATCCACAGTGTCGTCGAAGACCACGATTCCGCCGTGGCCGACGATGCCCTTCTTCGCCGCCAGCGCCTCATAATCTATCGGCAACTCGAGCATGCTCTCGGGAAAGTACGCGCCCAGCGGGCCGCCGACCTGCACAGCACGTAACCGACGGCCGCTCGCGGTGCCACCACCGTAGTCGTAAACCAGCTCGCGCAGGGTGACGCCAAACGCTTTCTCGACCAACCCCGGATGCTTTACGTTGCCCGCAAGCTGAACCGGCATCGTGCCGCGCGAGCGGCCCATCCCGTAGTCTTTGTAGAAAGCGCCGCCGCGCTCGAGGATTATCGGCACCGTGGCCAGCGACACGACGTTGTTGACCACCGTCGGCCGGCCGAACAGCCCCGAGACCGCCGGCACCGGCGGCTTGTAACGTACCATCCCGCGCTTGCCCTCGAGGCTCTCCAGCATCGCGGTTTCCTCGCCGCAGACGTAGGCGCCCGCGCCGAGCCGCACCTCGAGGTTGAAGGTGTGCGGGCTGCCGAGGATCTTTTCGCCCAGGTAGCCGTGTCGGCGCGCCGTCTCGATCGCCGCGTTTAACGTGCGCAGCGCGTGTGGATACTCCGAACGCAGGTAGATATAACCCTCGGTTGCGCCGACGCACACCGCTGCGATCGTCATCCCCTCGATCAGAACGAAGGGGTCGCCCTCCATGATCATGCGGTCGGAGAAGGTGCCCGAGTCGCCCTCGTCGGCGTTGCACACGACGTACTTCTGCGGCGCCGGCGTCTGGAGCGTGGTGCGCCATTTGATGCCGGCGGGGAAGCCCGCGCCGCCGCGTCCGCGCAGCCCGGACTCTATCACTTCGTCAACGACTTTCGCCGCCGGCATCTCGAGCGCGCGCCCAAGCCCGCGGTAGCCGCCGTGTGCGAGGTAGTCGTCGAGCGAGAGCGGATCGATTACCCCGAGCCGCGCGAAGGTCAGACGTTCCTGGCGCTTGAGATACGGGATCTCATCGGTCGAGCCGAGGCTGAGGCGATGCTGCCCGCCATCAAGGAAGCCCGCATCGAAGAGCGACGCGACGTCGGCGGGCGTAACCGGCCCGTAAGCCAGGCGTCCGCGCACGGTTTCCACTTCGACCAACGGCTCGAGCCAGAACATCCCGCGCGAGCCGTTGCGCACGACGCGGAGATCGACCGCGCGCCGGCGCGCTTCGCCGGCAACCGCCTCGGCAACCTGCTCTGCGCCGAGCGAAAGCGCGGCGGAATCGCGCGGGACGTATACCGTCGCGCTCATCGCAGGCTCTCCCTGAGCGCGGCGAGTATCTCGTCGAAGCGCGCCGCGTTGACCCGCCCGTGGGGATCGTGATTTACCATCATCGCCGGCGAGCATCCGCAGTTGCCCAGGCAATAGACCGCCTCGAGCGTGAAAGCGCCGTCGGGCGTGGTTTCGCCAAAGTCAACGCCCAGGCGATCGCGCACGTGATCAGCGAGCGCCGCCGCGCCCATCGCCTGGCACGACTCAGCGCGGCAGAGCCGAATCACGTTGCGGCCCGGCGGCTGACGGCGGAAATCGTGGTAGAAGGAGGCGACGCCGTGGGTCTCGGCGCGCGTGATATTGAGCGCGCGCGCGATTATCGGAATGCTGTCGTGCGGGATATAGCCGAAACGATCCTGCACCTCGTGCAGAATGAGCATCAACGCACCGGGGCGCTGCCGCAGGCGCGAAACGATTGCCTCAACCGTCGCGGGATCGAAAGCCTCGTAGTGCCGGTCCATAAATCAACTCCGCCCCGCCGAGCAGGCATCCCCCGGCCCCCACGTTTAGCGTCCACCCTAAGCGCCGCCCTCGTCAAGGGCTGGCCTGAAGGTTCCTGGGGAAAGAGTCTGGCCCGCCGCGCGCCGCTCCTTCTTGCACCCGACGGTGCTATGATTCGGAGCGGAGGGAAGGCTCCGCGATGATGCGCCGGTTCAAGTTCGAGGACGAGATCTATACGACGCTGGCGTGCGTGCCGATGGCGGTGCGCCGCAAGCTGGACCGGGTCGGCATCAAGATCGCGCTGGAGCAATGGCAGGCGCTCGGCCGCGGCGAGCGGCTGGCCGTGTGCCATCTGCCTGACACGTCCGCCGAGGAGCGCGAAGCGCTGCGGCTGTTCATCAGCGAGGCAGTTCGCCGCGCCAGGGGCGAGGAGCCGCGGGAGCTCAGTGAAGCGCAGCGCGCGGTTGCTGATCCGCCGCGCGAACTGCCGTCGCAACTCGCCGAACGCGCACGCATGGCAGGCGTCAAGCTCGACCAGGCGGTTTGGGAGCGGTTCGACGCCGATGAGCGCTATGCGCTGGTCAAGCTTGGCACCGGCAACGAGCCGAGCCACAACCTCGCCGCCGCGCTGGCGGAATTCCTGGCGCGCTGAACTTCGAGCGGATGGCGGCCTCGATTGTGCGCTACCTGTCGGGCGCCTATCTGCGTACAAAGTGGTCGAGCAGGGGGCGGGCGCTGGCGCCGAGCTTGAAGCTCGCGCGCAGCGCCGCGCTCACGTACTGCTTGGCACCGCGCACCGCCTCGGCCAACTCCATCCCGAGCGCCAGGTAGGCGGCGATCGCCGCCGACAGCGCGCATCCCAGACCGTGCGCCCCGCCGCCCGCGATCCGTTCCGCGCGCAGGACCGTAAATCCACGCCCGTCGTAGAGCAGGTCGGTTGCCTCGGAGGGTGAATTGAGATGCCCGCCCTTGATCAGCACCGCGCGCGCGCCCGCGGCGCGCAGCACGCGCGCCATCTCGCGGATCGCGGCGGCGTTGGATTCGCGGATGCCGCACAGCGCCTGCGCCTCGGCGAGGTTCGGAGTAACAATCCGCGCCAGCGGAAAGACCCGCTCGCGCAGGACGCGTTCGCCGGCGCGATCGAGCAGGCGAGCCCCGCTGGTCGAGATCAGCACCGGATCGACGACCGGAGCGGCAAGCTGCAGGCGGGCAAGCGTGTCGGCGACGGCCTCGACGATCGCTGCGGTGCCCAGCGCGCCGGTCTTGATCGCGTCCGGCGGGCGCTCGGCGGCCAACGTCTCGACCTGTGCCGCCACCATCGCGGGATCGACCGGGAGGCAGCGGCTGACCGTCGCGCTGTTCTGCGCGATGACCGCGGTAATTGTCGAGTAGCCATAAACGCCGAGCGCGGCGAAGGTCTTGAGGTCGGCCTGGAAGCCGGCGCCGCCGCCAGGGTCGCTGCCCGCGATCGTGAGCGCGACCTTTCTCTCCACCGTGCGCTTCACGCCGCTTTGCGGACCCCCTTCGCCGTTTCCTGAATGAAATCAGTTTAACACGACGACGCACCGACGCGGTAGAAGCCGATTTGCGCAGGCTTGCTGGCCCGCGCGCGGCGCGCATGGTACTCAAGGAAGGGAGCGTTAGTCAGGCGCCCGAGCGCACGCATTCTGTTCAATGTCGGCGACGCGAGAGAAGGAGTTTCTCAGCCTCCCCTTCAAGGAGAAGCTCGAATTCCTGTACGGGCTGCCTGCGCGCCAGAAGCGCGACCTCATCCTGTCGGCGCCCGAGGCCGAGCGGCTGGTGCAATCGTTCTCGCCCGAGACGCTTTTCTACACGCTCAAGGAAATCGGCAGCGCGGACTCGGGCGACCTGCTGAGCCTGGCGATTCCCGAACAGGTCAAGGGCCTGTTCGACCTCGACTGCTGGACGCGCGACCGGCCCAATCTGGAGCGGATGCGCGAGTGGATCGAGGCGCTGGCCGAAGCCGGGCGCAAGCGGATGGCGGACGCGCTGATGGCGCTCGACCGCGAAATGATGGCGCTGTTGCTGCGCCAGTACTTCCGCGTCCACCGGCTCGACGACCCGGCCTCCGCCGCTGACGTCCCTTCTGACCGTTTCGTCCAGTTCGACGAGCACTATCTCATCGAGTTCCAGCGCCACGATTCGATCCTTCAGCTGCTGGTCGATTTCCTCGAGGAGGTCTTCGAGCGCGACTACACCTACTTCACCGCGCTGATGGAGGAAATTTACTGGGGAGTGCAGGCCGAGCTGGAGGAGCAGGCCTACCAGTTCCGGCGCGCGCGGCTAAGCGATCGTGGCTTTCCCGACTACTTCGAAGCGCAGGACGTCTTCGCCTATCTCGACCCGCGCAACTTCGTCAACATCCGCGCCACTTACACAACGCCCAGCCGCGCCGACCTCCTGCGCGACGACGAACTGGTACCCCACGCGATGGCGCCGGTCGCGCTCGGCGCCGACCAGTCGCTGTTCAACACCGCGCTTACGGCCGGTTTCGCCGCCCAGGGCCAGCGCCAATTGCGCGCCGAGATGGCGCTGGTCAGCAACCAGGTTTTGGTCGCGCTGGCGGTCGATTTCGGCGATCTCGAGGCCGTGCGCGCGGCGGTCGAAATGACCCACAACTACCTCAACCTCGCGCTGGAGAATCTCGCCGGCGGCGACCTTCAAACCGCGATCGAGCATCTGCGCGACACCCATCTCAAGCTGCTCCTGCGGCTTGGCGTCAGCCTGACGGTCGACCTGCGCAAGCGCGCCGAGCGCACGATGGCGGCGCTTGGCCTCGACCCTGCGCGCACGCGCGAAGTCCCCTACCTCGATTCGCCCTATCGCGAGGCGCTGGCCGGCTTTGTACGCCACCGTCCCCAGTTTTACGGCGGACTCGACGGCCAGGGCGCGGTTGCAATGCGCGAGTTTCGGGCGATGCGCGACCTCCATCTGGCCCACTCTGTGCTGGAAGAAATCGAAACCATGCGCGAGCTGTTCCGCGCACTGCTCGGAATCGACATCGCAACGCCCGCCTTCCGCGCCGAAACCGCCGGCCGCGAAATCCGGCTCGGCCAGATTCTGATAACCGCCTTCGCGCGCCACGCCCTGGAGCACAGGCTCGTGCCCGCGCCGATAGAGGCGAGCCGGCTGGGCGAGGCGTACGCCGCGATGATGACGGCCGGCGGACGTCCGGCCCGACTCAAGGAAAGCTTCCGCGAGCAGATCGAAGCCGAGATGGCAGCGCGGATGGACGAGACAATGCGCCGGCGGAGCGGAGCCTTCGTCGGCTCCTGCCTCAACATGCTCGAAGACGACCTCGCCGAGCTCGACCCGCGCGCGATCGACCCGCGTTTTATCCGTAGCCTGCTCGTCCGCCGCGGCTAACGGCCGGAACGCGCAATTTTCTCGCGCGCGATCCGGATCAGATGGGTGCGGCCGGCGCGCAGCACGCTGAGCGTGACCGACGCAGAGCCCTTGACCGCGGCGAACGCCGCGATGAAATCGGTCGGCGAGCGCACCGCGTGCCCCTCGACCGCGGTCACGATATCGCCCCGCTTAAGCCCGGCGCGCGCGCCCGGGCCCGAAACCTCGGCCACCAGCACGCCGCTTTGCGGAGCAACGCCGAAGTAGCCCGCAATCGGCGCGCTCAGCTCCTGCACCGAGATACCTTCGGCCGCGAAGGTCGGCGGCAGGCTCGCGCGCGCGGGTCCACGCCGCCCCAACGCGGCGGCGGGCTGAAAGAGATGATCGTTCACGAAGATCGGCGCGCCCAGTCCCATCGCTAGCGCGATCGCGTCGCTCGGCCGGCTGTCCACCCGCAACCGCCCGTGATCAAGAACGATGTCGGCGTAGTAGACCTGATCGTGCAGGCCGGTGATCACCACCCGATCGACATGGTTGCCGGTACGCTCGATGACGTTGCGCAGGAGATCGTGGGTGAGCGGGCGCTCAGGCTTGATCCCGCGCATCTCGCGCATGATCGCGCGCGCTTCTTCGTCGCCGATCAGGATTTGCAGGCCCCGCTTGCCGGACAGATCCTCGAGCAGCACATAATGCGCCCCGCTCTGATCGTCGAAGCCGACGTTGGCAACCTCGACCCGCACCTGGTCGGGCGCCGGGCCGACGTCGTGCCTTCCGGCGCACGCGGCAAAGAGCACCGACCCGAGCGCGGCGGCCAGCAGGGCGACGAACCGCGGCGCTGTTCGCCGATGCATCATGCCCTAACCTATCCCTCCGTTTCGGGATTTTCCAAGACCCCCGCCAAGCCGCGGACGCCAGCGCTTTTGACGCGGCGACCGGCCGCGCCGGGACGAAATCCGCGTGCGATTACATACAATTCAGACGAGCCGGGGCGGCTTGCGCGCGGGCGGGTGAGCTCGACGCGCTCAAAGTCGCGCTCAAACCCGCGCACGACGCTTTGAAAGTCGCCGCCCATGAACAGCTTGACCACCATCGCGCCGCCCGGCCTGAGCAGCCTGCGTGCGCATGCAAGCGCCGCCTCTGCCAACTCGGCCATCCGGGCCTGGTCGCGCTCGGCGATGCCGCTGAGCTTTGGCGCAAGGTCGCTGGTCACCAGATCGGCGCCGCCGCCCAGCGCCGCGCCGACCGCCTTGACCGTGGCGGCTTCGCGGATGTCGCCGACCAGGGTGGCGACATTGGGAACCGGCGGCGGGCACGCGGAGAGATCGACGCCGACCACCTTGCCCTCGGGTCCGGCCGCTTCGGCGAGCAGCGTGAGCCATCCGCCCGGCGCACATCCGAGATCGACAATGCGCGCGCCCGCGCGCACAAGACGAAAGCGCGCGAGCAGCTCCTCGATCTTGAACGCCGCGCGCGAGGGCAATCCACGCTCGCGCGCCTTGCGATAGAACGTGTCATGCGGCTGATACCTGGCCATCGCCTCATCCGGCGGTGCGCCGCGCGGCACCAATCCGCGTGCCGGCGCGCCGCTGCTGTGCGCTCAGTGCGATCGGATCCTATCAGAGAGGCGCGCGCGATTCGTGAATTGTCCACAGCATCGCGTGCCGACGTTCGCCCTGCCGGTTTTCTGCGCCGCCCGAAGTGGTTATCTTCTTCGGGCGGGCTTGCGCGCATCGTCGTGCCGTGCCGCCGTTCCGTCAAACATGATTAACCTCGACGATCTCAATCCGGCCCAGCGCGACGCCGTGCTCGCGCCGGACGGCCCGATCCTGATCCTCGCCGGCGCCGGCTCGGGCAAGACCCGCGTGCTGACCCACCGCATCGCCTATCTGATTGCCGAAGGCCGCGCAGCACCCGCGCACACGCTGGCGGTGACCTTCACCAACAAGGCGGCGGCCGAGATGCGCGAGCGGATCGCGGCGCTGCTCGGCGGCGCTGCGGGATGGCCGTGGGTGAGCACTTTTCACTCGGCCTGCGCGCGCATCCTGCGCCATGAAGCCGGCGCGCTCGGCTACCGGCCGAACTTCTCGATCCTCGACGAGGGCGATGCGATGGCGGTGCTCCGGCGCGTGATCGAGGAGGCCGCAATCGCCGGAGCTCCAACCGCCGAGGCCGCGCGCGCACGCATCGAGCAGCTCAAGAACGAAGGCTGCGCGCCCCAGGCGTTCACCGCCGAGGCCGGCGGCGACGGGCGCGACGCCGCGCTGGCCGCGATCTACCGGCTGTACCAGGAGCGGCTGCGCGCGATGAATGCGATGGACTTCAGCGACCTGCTGCTTGGTGTCCATCAACTCTTCGAGCGCGATCCGGCGGCGCTGCTCAGATGGCAAGGGCGCGCGGAGCATCTGCTGGTTGACGAATACCAGGACACCAACCGCGTGCAGTACCTGCTGGTGCGCGCGCTCTCCGCGCGCACCGGAAATCTGTGCGTGGTCGGCGACGAAGACCAGTCGATCTACCGATGGCGCGGCGCTGACATCCGCAACATCCTCGACTTCGAGCGCGACTTTCCGCACGCCCGGATCTTCAAGCTCGAACAGAACTACCGCTCGACCAAGACGATCCTGGCCGCCGCCGATGCGGTCATCCGCAACAACCGCGAGCGCAAAGCCAAGCGGCTGTGGACCGAAAACGAAGCGGGCGAACCGGTCACCTACCTGACCGCCGTCACCGAGCGCGACGAGGCCGAATTCATCGCACGCGAAATAGGCCGCCTGTGCGCCGAGGGCGGTGTCAGCCCCTCGGACATCGTGGTCTTCTACCGCGTCAACGCGCAGGCGCGCGTGCTCGAAGAGGCGCTGGTGCGCCGGCGGGTCCCCTATTACGTCGTCGGCGGATTGCGCTTTTACGAGCATCGCGAGGTCAAGGATTTGCTCGCCTATCTGCGCGCGCTGGCCAATCCGGCCGACGCAATAAGCGTCGAGCGGATGGTGGGGGCACCGCCGCGCGGCGTGGGCGCCAAGACCCTGGAGGCCGCCGCGGAAACCGCCGCGCAAGACGCCATCACGCTGTTCGAGGCGCTAGGGCGGCTGGAAACCAACTCGCGCGTCGCGCTGCGCGCGGCCAAGCAGGCCGGCGAGCTCTACGGCTGGATGCATGAGCTGGCGGTCCGCGCGCCGACGATGAAGGTGCGGGCGATCCTCGACGAAGTGATCACGCGCGCGGGCTTCGCCGCCTACCTCGACGGGATGCAGGACGCGGCGACGCGCCGGCAGAACGTCGCCGAGATGCTGTCGGCGGCCGACGCATTCGACGCCGAGGAGCACAACGGCGGGCTCGCCGACTTTCTCGAACGCGTGGCCTTGGTCAGCGACGCCGACCAGGTCGGGGAGCGCGGCGGGCGCGTCGCCCTGATGACGCTGCATACGTCCAAGGGGCTGGAGTACCCGGTCGTGTTCATCGCCGGGATGGAGGAAGGGCTGTTCCCGCATTTTCGGTCGCAGGACGAAACTGGCGAGGTCGAGGAGGAGCGCCGACTGTGCTACGTCGGGATGACCCGGGCACGCCGGCTCTTGTACCTGACCAACACGCTGAGCCGCGAGTTGTACGGCCAGCGCAGCGAGTCGCGCCCCTCGCGCTTCCTCGGCGAGATCGACCCTGCGCTTGTCAACCGAATTGCGCCCGAACGTGCGGGCGCGCCACTGCGCCGTCCGGGCGTGGGCACTTATATCGACTACAGCACAAGTCAGCTAGGAGAGGACGAGGAAACTGCGGCCGACGGAACCGACGGCTTTCCGATCGGCGCCCGTGTCGTCCATCAGACCTTCGGGCGCGGCGTGGTGCGCCGGCGCGAAGGACGTGGCGCGGCGGCCAAGGCGTGGGTGCATTTCGAACGCAGCGGGACGAAGCTGCTGGTGCTTAAGTTCGCCAATTTGAGGCCGGTTGCCGAGTGATCGGCCTTGCCATATCATTTTTGGGCAGCCGCACGACGCGGGCTGGGGGAGTGACGGCGGGCCGGGGCGGAGCAATCCATGCATCAGGCAGTAGCACGGTTTCTGGGGTGGAGTGCGGCGCTGGGCTTGGTTGCCGCCCTCGTTGCGGCGCCGCAAATCGCGCGCGGCTGGAGCGAAGATGATTTCGCACGCCGGCCAGTAGTCGCCTACCCGATTCCGACCGGGCGCGACGAAATGATCGGCGCGCTCCAGAGCTACACGATTCGCAAGGGCGACACGCTGCTCGACATCGGGCGTTGGTTCGGCGTCAGCGCGCGTGAGATCTCCGACGCCAACGACCATATCGACTGGTGGACGCCACCCGCCGGCAAAACCATCGTCCTGCCGACCGAGCACATCCTGCCCAGCGGGCCGCGGGCCGGAATCGTGATCAACGTGCCTGAGCTGCGGCTATACTACTACTACCCGCCGGCAGTGGCGCATTCGCGCGGCCGGGCCAAACTGACGCGCGCAAAGCTCGAGGGCGCTCGCAGCAAACACGCGCATGCCAAAAATCATGTGCTGAACGCGAGCTACAGCGGCGCTCGCGTGGTCTATACCTTCCCGGTGGGCCTGGGACGCTACGACTGGCGGACACCGGTCGGAAAGAGCTTCCGCGTAACCGCAAAGGAGCACGACCCGCCATGGATCGTGCCGCAGGACATCTACGAGGAACACCTCGAACGCGACGGCTACGCCGAGCACATGATTCCGGGCGGCGACCCTGACAACCCCGAAGGCCATTGGCGGCTCGACCTCAACCTGCCCGAGTACGCGATTCACGGCACCAACAATCCGTGGGGCGTCGGGATGGAGGTCAGCCATGGATGCATCCGGCTGTCGCCCGAAGCGATCGACCGCCTGTGGCACATGGTGCCGGTGGGGACGACCGGCCGCATCGTCTACCAGCCGGTCAAGTTCGGATGGCACGGTGGGGTGTTGTACGTCGAGGTCCACGAAGATCTCTACGGGATGTATCCCGGGCTGTGGCGCTACGCAGTCAGCGAAGCGCGCCGTCAGAACCTGCTCGGCTACATCGACACGCTCAAGCTGGAGAAGGCGATCGAAGAAAAAACGGGCGTCCCGACCTACGTGATGCCCGGTCCGGAACCTCCGATAGCTCCGGTACCGGCAACGGTCGCCAGTTCAATCCCGCTGCCGCCGCCGGGCAGCGTAGCCAGTGCGCCTGACGCGGATTCTGGCGTGGACGCGGGCGAATCGGGCACGGCAGCCGATACGGCGAGCGACGGCGCCAGGCCTGACGAAAATGTACCGGCCAAAAGCACGGCGCGTGCGGCCGCGGCATCGAGTGCGAGCGGGGCAGTCGTTGCGCCCAAGGCTGAGCACGCCGTGATTCCGCCTACGTCGATTGCGCCTGCGCACGAAGCCGCCGCGGCTGACAGCGGAAGGGTCGCGCGCTTCGGCGACGTTGACGCCGACGGTGCTGACGCCCAGCCCGGTAACGGGTTCGGCCGTGCGATCGGCAACGCCCCCGACGTGAACCCGCCCGCACCGTCAGCCGCTAAGCCGCCCGCCGAGGACGAAACTCGCGGATGGGTCCAGGTACCCTCAGGCGCGCTGCCAATCGAGTAGCGCCCGCGCGCCGCTTCGTCCCGACAGACATCAGTGTGACGGCGCCTTCGCGGCCGTGCTGTCCGAACCCGTATGCGACGTTCGCAGGCGCAGCACGTAGAGTGGGCGCGCGCCGAAACCCAACGAGCCCGGCCACGAAAGGCGGCGGACGATCTCGGTGCCGGCGCCCGGCACGGCGGCTATCGTGTACGGCGAGAGCTTCGTCGTGGTGACCATCGGGATACCGCGCTCGTCGGCGAGCGTGTCGGGCCTGTCGCGCGGGTAGCGATAGAGATCCTGGCCGTTTAGCGAGTAGCCGGCGTCAATCCCGGCGCGCGGGACTCCGCTTGCGAGCAGCGCGTCGCGCGCTGCGAGCACAGCCTGCGCGCCGCGCTGATAGGCGTATAGGCCGCCGAGCGACAGCAGACCCATCATTGCGGTCATGATCGCCGCCGTTGCGACGGGAGAACGCCCGCGCGGCAGCGGCGCCAACGCGAGCAGCACACATCCCGCGGGCACCATCACGAGATAGTAGCGATCGGCGAAGAACCACAGCGGCAGCGTGGCCAGCCAATACACCGCGGCGGTCAGCATGAGCGCCGCCGCGCCGCGACTCATCCGCGGTATCGCTTCGGCGGCGCTGACGCACAGCCCCGACGCGCCAAGGCTCGCCAGCACGGCGACGGTCCATCCGGCGCCGGTGCCGAAATCATCCCAACGCAGCCGCCGCGGCATCCCGTGCAGCGTCAGCGCCCCCGGCCATCCCCCAAAGCATCGGCAATCCGGCGTGCTCCACACGAAATGGTCCTCGAACGCCGTTATCACGATGGCCGCGGCGAGCACCGCCGAAGCGATCACGAGCGCGCGCCGCCAGCGCAGCGCTGCCTGCACCAGCGCGAGCGGCGCCAGCACGAGCCCGAGGTAGAGCAGCGGCCACAACAGCCACAACTTGAGGTAACGCGGCGCCGGTACGAGGAAAAACGCGTTCAGCGAGCGCGCCTCACTGTCGGCCAAGTTCCACGGGCGCATCGCGTGGACGAGACCAATCCAGAACGCTGCGCAGGCGATCGACGCAAACGCGAACGGCGCCAACCGCCTGACAAGGCGCGGCAGCGCGCGGTGCGCCCGGCGCCACAGCTCGCGCTCGTAGAGCACGAGCGCGGCCGCGCATCCTATCAGAGCCGCGCCGCCGAATGGCCGAACGGCGAAGGCCACGATGGCGAGCGTCGCGGCCAGCCACAGCCATCGCTGCTCGTGTCGACTTCCCTCGGCGCAGGCGAACGCAAGATGGCATCCGAGCAGCGGCGCCAGAAACGGCACCTCGGTCATGAACGAAAAGCTGAGAAACAGGTAGCAGGGATTGCAGATCAGAAGGCCGGTTGCGAGCAGCGCGGTCTCCGGCCGAGCGCCGCAGCGCCGCGCAAGCACGTAAAGCATCAGCGCGCCGGCGATCCCGAGAAGCGCGACCGACAGATCCAGCGACGGTGCGCTTGGGCCGAACAGCCTGCTCCACGCCAGGCCGTAAAGCGTCTGCCCGACTGGCATCGCCTGCGTGTATCCGCCAAAGCGCAGGCGTCCGGTTTCCGCAAGTGCGCGGACCGCATGCTGGTAAATCCAACTATCGACCACCGGCGCGTCGCTCAGCGGACGCGCTACCATCCAAACGAAGGCGTACCATCCCGCGACCAGCGCCACTGCCGCGCACACACCCCGCCGCCGATCGCCAAAGTCCATCAGCTTGCCGCGCTCGGAAACGATTCTATATACTGCGCCCGAAACGCGCTCGCCATGATCGCTCTTCAGTCCCGCGACTTTCCGCTGCATGGCCCGCGCGCCGCCGTGGCGGCCGCGATGGGGCGGCGCGAATGAGCCAGCCGGTGCGCCAAGTGCCCTTTCATCGCCCTTCGATCGGCGAGGCCGAGGAGCGCGAGGTGCTCGACGCGTTGCGCTCGGGATGGATCACCACCGGGCCCAAAGCCAAGCGCTTCGAGCGCGAGTTCGCGGCCTACGTTGGCGCGCGCCACGCGCTGGCCGTCGCCCATTGCACCGGCGCGCTGCACCTTGCGCTGTTCGCGCTCGGCATCGGTCCCGGCGACGAGGTCATCACGACGCCCTTTACCTTCACCGCGACCGCCGAGGTGATCGGCTATCTGGGAGCGCGGCCGGTGTTCGTCGATATCGACCCCGGCACTTTCAACATCAGCCCGGCGCGCATCGAAGAGGCGCTGGAAAGCGGGCGTTACGGCCGCGTGCGCGCGATCCTGCCGGTACATTTCGCCGGCCAGGCCTGCGAGATGGACCGCCTGCTTGCGATCGCGCGCCGCCACGGCCTCAAGATCGTCGAGGACGCGGCGCACGCGGTGGGCTCGGCGCGCCATCTCGAGGGCCGCGGGATGGCGCGGATCGGAACCATCGGCGAGCTGACCTGCTTCAGCTTCTACGCGACCAAGAACATCACCAGCGCCGAGGGCGGGATGATCACGACCGAGGACGACGCCCTCGCCGAGCGAATCGCGGTCGCCAGCCTGCACGGGATGAACCGCGACGCGTGGAAGCGCTACGACCGCAGCGGCTCGTGGTACTACGAAATTCACGACACCGGCTTCAAGTACAATCTTTCCGACGTGCACGCCGCGATAGGGCTTGCTCAGCTCGCCCGCGCCGATGAATTCATGCGCCGGCGCGCCGCGATAGCGCGCGCCTACAGCGAGGCGTTCCGCGCCGAGCCCGCGCTCCAGACACCTTACGCGGAGCCGGGAATCCAGCACGCGTGGCATCTCTACGTGCTGCGCCTGCGCCCCGAGCAGCTCAAGGTCGGGCGAGCGCAGTTTGTCGAGATGCTGCGCGAGCGCGGCATCGGCACTTCGGTCCACTGCATCCCGCTCAACACGATGCACTTCTACCAGCAGCGCTATGGCTACCGGACCGGCGATTTCCCGATCGCCGAGGACGTGTACAGCCGATGCCTGTCGCTGCCGATTTTTCCCGCAATGAGCGACGAGGACGTCGCTTACGTGATCGAAAGCGTACTCGCGCTGGCGCGCGAGAACCGTCGCTAGGCGGGCTGCACCTTAACCCAAGGCGGCGAAGGCCGCCTTCCGCGGGTGCGCCTAATCCCTGTAAAATCTCCATCCAAGGAGAACCAACGTGCGAGCACTGGTGACGGGCGGCGCGGGATTTCTGGGATCGCATCTGTGCGAGCGGCTGCTGCGCGACGGGCACGAGGTCATCTGCCTGGACAATCTTTTCAGCGGCAAACGCGCCAACATCCAGCATCTCAAGAGCAACCCCGCCTTCGAGGTCATCCGCCACGACGTGGTCGAGCCGATCCTGCTCGAGGTCGATCGCATCTTCCACCTTGCCTGCCCCGCCTCGCCGGTCCATTACCAGTACAATCCGGTCAAGACGCTGAAGACCAGCGTGATGGGCACGATCAACATGCTGGGGCTGGCCAAGCGCGTGCGCGCGCGTATCCTGCTGACCTCGACCAGCGAGGTTTACGGCGATCCCGAGCAGCATCCGCAGACCGAGAGCTACTGGGGCCACGTCAATCCGATCGGCGTGCGCTCGTGCTACGACGAAGGCAAGCGCGCGGCCGAGTGCCTGATGATGGACTACCATCGCCAGAACAACGTCGACATCCGCATCGTGCGCATCTTCAACACCTACGGGCCGCGGATGGCGGTCAATGACGGGCGGGTGGTGTCGAACCTGTGCGTGGCGGCCCTGCGCGGCGAGGACCTGCCGATCTACGGCGACGGCAAACAGACGCGCTCGTTCGCCTACGTCGATGACATCATCGAGGCGATTGTGCGGATGATGGACACCGAGGGCTTTATCGGCCCGGTCAATATCGGCAACCCCGACGAGTTCACGATCCTTGAACTCGCCTCGCTGGTTATCGAACTGGCGCGCAGCCGCTCGCGCCTGACGTTCCATCCCGCGCCACCCGACGATCCCACCCGCCGCCGTCCGGACATCTCGCTGGCCAAGGCGCGCCTTGGATGGGCTCCCGAGACGCCGCTGCGCGAGGGGCTGCGGCTGACCATCGAACACTTTCGCAAGGAACTCGGCCTCGCTTCAGCCTAGACTCGGGCTCGCCGCAGCCCCAAAGTCGCGGGCGCGGCCCGGCGGCTCGACAGCGCAACGCGCGCGCAATACTATCGCGCCGGGGAGCGTCATTTCAGGGGAGACGGAGGGAAGACGTTGCCAACCGCGCTCGTTACCGGAGCCTCGAGCGGCCTCGGCGAGCAATTCGCCTACGCGCTCGGCCGCGAGCATTACGACCTGGTGCTGGTGGCGCGGCGCGAGGATCGCCTGGCGGCGGTCGCCGGCCACGCGCGCAGCCTCGGCGCCGGCTCCGTGCATACGGTCCGCGCGGATCTTGCCGAGCGCCAGGCGCCGGGCGCGATTCACGGGCGCCTCAAAAGCGACGGCGTGCAGGTCGATTACCTGGTTAACAACGCCGGCTTCGGCACCACCGGCAGATTCCATCGCCTCGACTTCACGCGCGAGCTCGAGGAGATCGACCTCAACGTGACCGCCGTGGTCGCGATGACGCGGCTGTTCGTGCCCGCGATGGTCGAACGGCGGCGCGGCACGATTATCAACGTCGCCTCGACCGCGGCTTTCCAGGCGACGCCGTACATGGCGACCTACGGAGCAACCAAGGCCTTCGTGCTCAGCTTCAGCGAGGCGCTGGCGGCGGAGCTGGCCGGAACCGGCGTGACCGTGATGGCGCTCTGCCCGGGGCCAGTGCGCACGGAGTTCCAAAAGGTGGCCAACAACGAGCGCGCGCGCTTCCCGTCTTTTCTGTGGACCGATGCCAGACGGGTGGTGGAGCAGGCGATCGCGGCCGCGGCCGGCGGGCAGTCGATATGCGTCGCGGGAGCGTTCAACAGCGCGCTTGCGATCGCGAGCAAGCTCGCGCCGCGCGGCCTGTCGGCGCGGATCGGCCGCGCGCTGCTGCGGCCGGCAGCCGCCGACGGCGACTGAGATCGCTGCCGCACGAACGGCCGGCGCTCGGCGCTACTCCTTGAGCAGATGGCGCGAGATCACCACGCGCTGGATCTGCGAGGTGCCCTCGTAGATTTGCAGCAGCTTGGCGTCGCGCATCAGCTTCTGCACCGGGTATTCGTTCATGTAGCCGTAGCCGCCGAAGAGCTGCACCGCGTCGGTGGTAACCTTCATGCAGGCGTCGGCGCTGAACAGCTTGGCGTAGCTCGAAACCACGTTGGGGCTCTCCCCGCGATCGACCAGCCACGCGGCCTTGTAAGTCAGCAGCCGCATCGCTTCGACCGCCACCGCCATGTCGGCCATCATGAACTGGATCGCCTGGAACTTCGCGATCGGCTGGCCGAACGCCTGGCGCTGCTGCGAGTACCTGACGCACTCGTCGAGCGCGCGCTGAGCGATGCCGGTCGCGATCGCGCCGATCTCGGGTCGGCTGCGATCGAAAGTCGCCATCGCGTACTTGAAGCCCTCCCCCTCTCGGCCGACCAGCGCACTGGCCGGGATGCGCACCTCGTCATAGACGATCTCGCCGGTGTCGGCGGCGCGCTGGCCGAGCTTGCCGTGCATCCGCCGCCGCGTGATCCCGGGCAAATCGGCGGGAAACACGAAGCACGAAATGCCCTTGTGGCGTAGCCGTTTGTCCGAGGTCGCGAACGTCACGTACCAGTCCGCCACCGAGCCGTTTGAGATGAAGTGCTTGGTGCCGTTGAGCACGAAGGCGTCGCCCTCGCGGCGATACGTCGTGCTCATCGAGGCCACGTCGGAGCCCGCACCGGGCTCGGTAATCGCGAACGCGCAGAAGGTCAGTTCCTTGACCAGACGGCCGAGGTAGGTCTGCTTCTGTTCGGTGTTGGCGGCAACGACCAGTGGCAGCGTCGCCAGTTCGTTGGCGCCGACCGCGTTGGCCATCCCGGCGCATCCGTAGTTGAGCTCTTCGATGATGACGCAGCCGTCGAGGATCCCGAGGCCGGGGCCGCCGTTCTCGCGCGGCACCGCGAGGTTCATCAGGCCGGCCCTAAAGGCGGCCTCGCATACGTCGTGCGGAAAGATTTCCTTTTCGTCGTACTCGCGAGCGCGCGGGATCATTTCGCGCTCGGCGAATTGGCGCGCCAGCCGGCGCAGGTCGCGCTGCTCGTCGGTAAGCTCGAACCCGATCATCGTCGTTGGCTCCGCCGGCCAAGCGAAGCCGGCCATCCGATTTTGCGCGAAGCCGCGGCCGAGCGCAAAGTGCTTGGCGCTCGGCGCAGCGCCGCTTCGGCTTGAAAAAGCGTCGGTCCCCAACTATGACGGGCATGGAGCGGTTCCCGGCGTGCCGAGCGCTGTTTCGCCGCGAGTGCGTCGCTTTATTCTCGAATCAAGGAGAAAACGATGTCGGTTTCACTGATTGCCAAGATCAAGGCCAAAGCCGGATGCGAAGGCGAACTCGAAGCGGCCTTCCGCGACATGATCAAGAAGGTGCGCGCGGCGGAGCCGGGATGCCAGGCCTATATCTTGCACAGGTCCAACCAGGACCCAACCATGTTCGTGTGGTTCGAGACCTACGCCGACCAAGCCGCCTTCGACGCCCATCGCAAAACCGATCACATGAAGGAGATGGGCGCGCGGATCGCCAACCTGCTCGACGGGCGTCCGCAGATCGAGTTGCTGACTGAGATCGATCGCAAATAGAAGCCGCCGCCTTGATTCGTGAGCGCGTGATCCGTCGCTAACCCACTCCTTGGACAAGGGGAGGGAACTGCTTCGGTCCAGAGAGGAGCCCGAGGCGATGCCGAGAACCATCCTGATGGGCGACCCGACCTTTTTCTCGGTCCTCGGCGGCGCTAACCCTCATACGCGCAATGCGCTTGGTCTGAAAAAGTCGGTCAACCCTGACCTGGCACGCCGGCAATGGCACGGCTTGGCTCGCGCGCTAATCGGACGCGGAACCGAAGTCTGCGTGATCGAGCCGCACGAGGGGCTGAGCGGCCTCGTCTATCCCGCTAACGCGGGCTTTCTCTATCCGCTGAGCGGCGCACCGTCCGAGGCCAAGACGTTCCATCTCGCCCACCTCCTGCCGACGCGGGCGCGCGAGCGCGAGGTCTATCGCCGGTTCCTTGAGCGGATGGGCTATCGATGCGCCAACGTGGCGGCGCGCTTCGAAGGCGAAGCCGACTTTTTCCCTGCTGGCCGCTTCATGCTCTTCACCTACGGGCGGATCGAGCGCCAGCGCTTCGTCCCGCGCATCGGCATCCCGCCCTGGCGGCGCATCTACGGCTTCCGTTCCGAATACGCCGCGCTGGACGAGCTCAGCCAGATCGCGGGCGAACGGCCGATACTCGCGCTGGAGCTATGTCGCGAGGCGCATTACCACGGCGATACCGTGCTGTGCTCGTTCGGCCCTCAGCGCGAGTTCCTGCTCGCCTACATAGAGGGGCTCGCGCCAGCGTCGCGGGAGCGGCTGCGCGCCGAATTCAGCGCCAACCTGATCGAGCTGTCGCAGCGCGATGCTGAACTATACGCGGCCAACTCCTTCCAGGTCGACTACGAGGGCAGGCTGTACCTGTTCATGCCGCAAGGGGTGAGCGAGGCGCTGGCCGCGCGCGTAAGGGAACGCGGCGTCGAGCCAATCATGGTTGACGTAAGCGAGTTCCTGGCCAAGGGCGGCGGCTCAGTCAAATGCATGATTCTCGACCTCGGGCCGAGCGAGGAGCAGCCGAACGACCCGGCCGCGGTCGAGTTCCGCTCCGAGCGTTCCTACGAGCGGCTGTTTGCTGATTGACGGGCGGGCGCATTCAGCGCTCGATCACGCCGTCGCGCGAGATATCGAGGCGCAACACCGCGAGACGGGCGAGCGCCTGGGGACAAGCGTCGAAATAGGCGGCGACGGCGGTGCCGGCGAGCTCGTCGAGCATGTCACTCGACGCCGTTCGCTCGAAGCCGAACCGCAGCAGGTAACTGACGGCGTTGTGGCCAGCGACGGCGTAGAGGCGGCGCGCGCCCCGCGTATGAGCGGCCTTGCGCGCGGCGCCGACCAGCGCCGCGCCTATTGCCCGCCCGCGCATCGTCTCGACCACCGCGAGCGAATGAAGCACCGCCGCATCGACCATCGTTTCTATTCCGGCCACGCCCACCATCCGCGCGTCCAGCCACGCGCCTAACCAACACATCCCGGGCCCATCGCAGCCGTTGGCGATAATCTCGCCACGCTCGCCGACGGCGGAGACCAAGGCGGCCACTGATTCGAGGTCCTCGGTCTGCGCGACGTAAAGCTCGCCGGGAGCGCGGCGGCGGCGCGCACCTACTTTTTTGGCGGCGGGAATAGCTGCGTCCCCGTTTCTTCGTCGACCACGGTTATCGCCTTGGCCGGGCACCCACGGGCCGCCGCCACGATCACACCGTCGGACGCGCCGGTCTGGTTGTAAACCTCGGATTTGCCCTCTTCATCGAGGCGGAAGACGCCGGGCGCGGTCTCGACGCAGTCGCCGCTCGCGATACATCGCGACTTGTTCACGCTGGTTTTGAGTTTCGCCATCGAGGCTTTTCTCCTGGAAACACGAAAGCTGCCTGACAATAGAACCGCGCGTTCAGGCGCCGCAAGCTGCCGAGGAGTGCTCGCAAATCCCGCCATTTTGCGCTCTTATCGAGTCGTCGCTGCTAAAGCGCGCTCCGCGCTGCCACTTCTCTTGCGCGCGAGGAGGGTCCCCGATGAAGTCGCGGGTATCGCCGGCCTCCGTGCGCGCCGCCCTCGCGGCGCTTGTGCTGACCATGATCGTCGGATCGTCCCAGCCCCCCTGGGCCGCCAACTCAGGCTGGCAAGGCGTCGGCGACTCGCTCGTCTCGGACTTCAAATACGTCGCCAACAACCTTGAGGCCGATGGCGAAGACATTGTGACCGCGCCGCTCGATCTCGACGCCGCCGCTGCGCTGCTTGCCAATCCGCGCTTCTACCTGGTGCTCGGCGGCGCTGGCGCAGCCTTCGGGGGCTCGTTTGCGCTGGACCAGACGATGCGCCGCCATCTGCACAACATGTCGTCGAGCACCGCCAGCACGCTGGAAAATATCAGCTACGGCTCGGTCGGCGCGGCAACCGCCCTGCTCTACGGCTACGGGCTTTACGCCGGCGAAGCGCGGGCGCGCCAGTACGCGCTGACCGCGGGCGAAGGCGCGGGCATCGCTGTCCTGCTCGACATCGGAATCAAGGCCGCCTTCGGCCGTCTGCGCCCCTCGCAGGACCATCACGACCACGACGCCTTCTTCCATGGAGGACAGACGTTCGTCTCGGGCGACGTTGCCCCGCTGTTTGCGCTGGCGTGCGGAGTCAGCGAGTACTACGACAATCGCTGGTACGTTGCCCTACCCGCCTACTCACTCGCGCTGCTAGACGGCTTCGGCCGGATGGGCCACGACGCACACTGGTTCTCCGACGTCGTCGGCGCGGCGCTGCTCGGCGTCGGCACAACCGAGCTGTTTCTCCATCTCCATCGCCGGCACGAGGAGCATCCGTGGCGCTTTCGAATCTTCCCGATGCCGCAGCCGGCTGTACCCGCCGCCAAGGGTGTGTTTCCCGTGACGGCCGCAGGCGCGCGGCGTGCGCGCCGCGACCCAATGCCTGCCGGCTTGGTAGTCGCCTTTTGGTGGTGAGCCGCCGTGCGCTTTTGCGCTGCGCGCTTTTAGGCTATCCACTTAGGGCGGTGACTCCCATGGCCGAAGTGCTCGAAACAATCAAGCTCTATTACGATTTCAAAAGCCCGTTCACGTACCTCGCGATGGAGCCCACGTACGGGCTCGAACAGACCCATCGCGTGCGCCTGCGTTTCATCCCGCACGAGCTCGCGGTGCAGGACGCCTACGGCGGCGAACTTGACCGGCGCAAGCAGCGCGACTGGAACAAGGTGCGTTATCTCTACGCCGACGTCCGCCGCTTCGCCAACGAGCGCGGAATGATCATCCGCGGCCCGCAGAAGATCTTCGACTCCCGGCTCGCGCTCCAAAGCGGCCTCTACGCCGACCGTCACGGGCGCTTCCGCCCATATGCCGAGCGCGTGTTCGAGCGCTTCTTCAAGCGCGAGCTCGACATCGAAAACCTCGACGCGCTGTGCGCGGTCGCCGCCGAGGCGGGGCTCGACCCCGCGGGGCTTCGCGGTTACGTCGCTGGCGAGGGTCCCGCCGAGCTCAAGGCCGCGGCGGACGAAGCCGAGCGCGACGGCGTCTTCGGCGTGCCGACCTTCGTCGTCGCAAGCGAGCTGTTCTGGGGCAACGATCGCGTGGAATGGGTGATAAAAAAGCTCGACGCGATGAAGCTTCGGCGCACGCGCGCCGCCTAACATACGGGAGTCCGCAATGCGAGCGATTCCGGTGGGAACCAAGGGCAGTTACACGATGACCGTAAGCCGCAAGGACCTGGCGGGCACGATGGAACCGTCGCTGCCGCCAGTGCTCGCGACCTGCATGATGAGCCTGATGATGGAGCTGGCCGCGATGGACGCGATGCGCCCGTACATGGAGCCGGGTGAAATGTCGGTCGGCATCGTGGTCAACGTCCAGCACCTTGCCGCCACTCCCGACGGGCACAAGGTCACCGCGTACGCCGAGGTCACCAGATGCGACGGGCGGCGCGTCGAGTTCAACGTCCGCGCGGTGGACGAGATGGACGAAATCGGCACCGGCACCCACAGCCGCGCGGTGGTCGAACGGGCCAAGTTCGATGAGCGGCTTAAGAGGAAGATCAAACAGGCTTGAGCCGCAGTCAGATCCGGAGTGCATCGTGATGGAGACGCCGAGCGTATTCGAAAGCGATGAGATTTACGTTGGCCGCGACTTCGGCGGCGCCGAATATGAGATCACGCCCGACCTGGTCGAGCGCTATATCGCGGGCACCGGCGACGACAATCCGTGGTACCGCGGGCGCTCGCCGCTCGGCGGACCGGTCGCGCCGGCGCTGATCCTGCATTCGGCTGTTTTCCGCACTCACGACTGGTACCTGCCCAACATCTACGGCAACCTGCACGCGCGCCAGGAGTGCGACCTACTGGCGCCGGTGATGGTCGGCGAGCGGCTGCATACGCGCTCGGTAATCGTCGATCGCTACGTAAAGCGCGACCGCGAGTACGTGGTCAACGAAACGATGATCTTTAACGCCGCGGGCCGGCTCGTCACCCGCAGCCGCACCCATCAGAGCTTCCTGCTGCCCGAGCGCGCGGCCCACAGCGCGCTGGCGGTTGACAAGTCGCGCGAGCGCGATCCCGCGCGCAGCTTCAGAGTCGGTGAGCGTGGCGGCGAGCCGATCGAGTCGCCGATGATCCACGTGAGCGAGGCGATGTGCATGGCGTTCTCGGGGCCGGCGCTCAACTACCACACCGACCGCGAGGCGGCGCGCAAGCTCGGCTTTCCGGAGATCGTCGTGCAGGGGATGCTGTCCGTGTGCCTGGTCGGGGCGATGATGACCCAGCGCTTCGGGATGGGCTTCTTGTGCGGCGGACGCTGCGATCTGCGGCTCGTCAACGTACTGTGGGCCAACGAGACGACCGCTGCCCGCGGCCGGATTCTCGAAGGCCGTCCGGAAGGCAAGCGCACGCGCGCCGAGGTCGAGGCGTGGTGCGAAAAGTCCGACGGCACCAAGACCGTGGTCGGCATTGCCAGCGCGCTGGAGCTGTAGAGGCGACGTCCCCCTTTCGTACGGGGGGAAACAAAGGCTGGCCGCTCGCGATCCGGGCGAGCTCCCTCGACTCATCTTGGCGACGCAGCCCGCGCGCGCCAATCGGCGCGCGCGCCGTTTGTGCAAGCGGCGGTGGGATTGCTATTGCAGGGGTGAGCGGAGGTATACGCACGATGCCATCCAAATACGATCGGATTCGCAAGCTTCGCTACCCGGGCGCGGTCGACGCCGACGGACACATCCTCGAGGCGCCCGACCTCTGGGAAACCTACCTCGAAGAAAAGTACAAGCCGCGCGCGCTGCGTATCGGGCGCGACGAGCGCGGCACCCAGTACCTCGAAATCGGCGGGCGGCCGTCGAAGGTGACGCGCGGGCCGATCCTGGCGCGGATGTGTTCGATGGGCACGCCGCGCGACAAGCACGGCGAGATCGAGGCGCTCGGCTATGGACAGGACGCGCCGCTCGGCGCACTCGACCCGCGCGACCGGATCACCCGGCTCGACCTCGAAGGGCTGAGGGCTGCGTTCATCTATCCCACCCTCGCGCTTTGCTGGGAGACCGAATGCGACGACATCGAACTGGCGCAGGCCTATACGCGCGCCTACAACCGATGGATCGTCGATTTCTGCGCCGACAGCGGTGGCCGCCTGATCCCGATCGCACACCTGTCGCTCGGCGACCCCGAGGCCGCGGCCCAGGAACTCGAGCGCGCAGTGCGCGCGGGATGCAAGGGGGCGTGGGTCGCGCAGTTTACGATGACGCGCAAGCCGCACGCTCATCCCGATCACGACGTCGTCTTCGCCAAAGCGCAGGAGCTCGGCGTCCCGTTCGGGCTCCATCCCACGCTCGAGCCGGTATGGGCGCTGCCCGGCCGCTACGACTTCAAGTACGTCCGCGACGGGCTGATGTTCCTCAACGTCACCGCCTCCGACGCGATCCGCCACGCGCTGACGAGCTTCTTCCAGTTCGGCACCTTCGACAAGTTCCCGCGCCTCAAGCTGGTGATCCTCGAAGTCGGCGGCGGATGGGTAAGTTACTGGCTCGACCGGCTCGACGCGGTTTACGCCACACTGGTCGGCCGCGACGTGCCGCTGCGCGAGAAGCCGAGCTTCTACTTCCAGCGCCAGTGCTGGATCTCGGCCGACCCCGATGAGCATTCGCTGCCCGCGATGGTCGAGTTGTGCGGCGAGGATAAGTTCTTCTGGGCCTCCGACTTCCCGCATCCCGACCATACCGGCGATTACATCGAGGAGCTGGAGAAGATGGCGGGCAGGCTCGGAGAGCGGGCGCGCGCCAAGGTGCTGGGCGACAACGTGATGCGCGTGTACGGCTGCGCCGCGTAGCGCGTGTGCACAGCCGCGTGGCGCCTCGCCCGACTCTCGGCTGGGACCGCCTCGGGCGAATCCAGCGAAAACAAAAAGGCCCGGAGCCGTGAGGCGCCCGGGCCTTCGATTTGGCGATTTGCGCCCGCTCAGTTGACCGTCCAGGTATCGCCCGCGCGCAGCAGCTTCTGCGGATCGCCCGCGCCGAGCTTGGCGCGCTGCTCTTCGAGCTGCTTGTTCATCGCGGCGTCGTAGGTCGGGCGCGCGACGCTGTAGAACACGCCGATCGGCGTGGGCATCGGAGGCTCGAAATTGCCCAGCATGAAGGCCAGCGCGAGGTTGCTCTCGTCGTGCACGACGAGGTCCTTCTCGGTGATCCCGTTGCCGAGCATGACCACCTCGGGCCGCATCCCGTTCATCCGGATCCCCTTGTCGCGGTTCTTGCCGAAGATAAGCGGCTTGCCGTGCTCGAGGACCAGCTGATGCTCGGCCTTGATCGTCTTGTCGCTGACTTCCTTGAAGGCGTCGTCGTTGAAGATGTTGCAGTTCTGGAGGATTTCGAGGAACGACGCGCCGCGGTGCTCGTGCGCGCGCTTGAGCATCTCGCCCAGATGTTTCTGCTCGACGTCGATCGAGCGCGCAACGAAAGTGGCGTGCGCGCCGAGCGCGACCGTGATCGGGTTGAACGGAAAGTCCACCGAGCCGGCGGGCGTGGACTTGGTCACCTTGCCGACTTCGGAGGTCGGCGAGTACTGCCCCTTGGTCAGGCCGTAGATGCGGTTGTTGAAGAGCAGGATCTTCAAATCGACGTTGCGCCGCAGCACGTGGATGAGATGGTTGCCGCCGATCGACAGCCCGTCGCCGTCGCCGGTGACTACCCATACGTCAAGCTCGGGCCGGGTGACCTTGAGCCCGGTCGCGATTGCGGGCGCGCGCCCGTGGATCGTATGGAAGCCGTAGGTGTTCATGTAATAGGGGAAGCGGCTGGAGCAGCCGATGCCCGAGATGAACACCGTGTTCTCGCGCGGCACGCCGAGCTCGGGCATTACCTTCTGCACCTGGGCCAGGATCGCATAGTCGCCGCATCCTGGGCACCAGCGCACCTCCTGGTCGGAGATGAAATCCTTGCGGGTCAAAGCAGTAGCCATGATTTCTCCTCAGTCTTCCAGCGCGCGGACGATGCGGTTGGTCAGCTCATTGACCTTGAACGGCCGCCCCTGCACCTTGTTGCAGCCGATGGCGTCGATCAGGTAGTCGGCGCGCACGATCTTGAGCAACTGCCCCATGTTCATCTCGGCGACCATCACCTTGCGGAACATCCGCAGCTTGTCTTCGAGATCGCTGGGCAGCGGATTGAGATAGCGCAGATGGATGTGCGAGACGCTGCGCCCTTTGGCGCGCATCTGCTTGACCGCCTCCCGGATCGGCCCGTAGGTCGAGCCCCATCCGAGCACCACCAGCTCGCCGCCCTTCGCGTCGCCGAAGATCTCGACGGGCGGAATCTCGCGCGCGATCCCCGCAATCTTGCGCGCGCGTGTGCGCACCATCAGCTCGTTGTTGGCCGGCGAGTAGCTGACGTTGCCGGTCAGATCCTCGCTCGAAAGCCCGCCGATACGATGCTCCAGGCCGGGCGTTCCCGGAATCGCCCACGGCCGCGCCAGCGTCTCAGGATCGCGGATATATGGCATGAAACCATTGGGCTCGGTGCGAAACTCGACCTTTATCTCGGGCAGCTTGTTGACGTCGGGCACCAGCCACGGCTCGGCGCCATTGGCAAGCTGGCCGTCGGTGAGCAGGATGACCGGGGTCATGTACTTGACCGCGATTCGCACCGCCTCGTAGGCGGTGTCGAAGCAGTCGCTCGGTGTGGCCGCGGCAATGATCGGGATCGGCGATTCGCCATGCCGCCCGTACATCGCCATCAGCAGGTCGGCCTGCTCGGGCTTGGTCGGCATCCCGGTGGACGGCCCGGCGCGCTGGATGTCGGTGATCACCAGCGGCAGCTCGACCTTGACCGCGAGCCCGATCGCCTCGGCCTTGAGGTTCATCCCCGGGCCGGAGGTGGTGGTGATGCCGATCGCGCCGCCGAAGGCCGCGCCGATCGCCGAGGCCACGCCGGCGATTTCGTCCTCGGCCTGGAAAGTGTAAACTGAAAAATTTTTGTAGCTGGCCAGATCGTGCAACACGTCGCTGGCGGGCGTGATCGGATAGGAGCCGAGGAACAGCGGACGCCCGGCGCGGTGGGCCGCCACCACGAAGCCGAGCGCCGTCGCGGCGTTGCCGGTGATGTTGCGGTAGAAGCCGGGAGCGATGCGCGCCGGCTCGACCACATAGGAGCTGGCGAACATCTCGGTCGATTCGCCGTAGTTGTAGCCGGCCCTGAGTGCCTTGACGTTGGCGTCGAGTAGCTCGGGCGATTTGCGGAAGCGTCCCTCCAGCCATCGCACCGTGCTATCGATCGGCCGCTGGTACAGCCACGACACCATCCCAAGCACGAACAGGTTGCGGCAGCGCATCACGGCCCGGTTGTTCAGCCCCGAGTCGTGCAGCGCCGCGGTCGTCAGCTTGGTCACGTCGACCTGGAAGACCTGGTACTTGTCGAGCGAGTGGTCGCTGAGCGGATTGGAGGTGAAGCCGGCACGCTTGAGGTTGGCCTCGGAGAAGGCCTCTTTATCGACGATGATCACGCCGTTAGGCGGGACGTCATCGAGGTTGGCCTTGAGCGCGGCCGGATTCATCGCGACCAGCACGGTGGGCTCGTCGCCGGCAGTGAAGACCTCGCTGCTCGAGAAGTTGACCTGGAAGCCGCTGACGCCGGCCAGGGTGCCCGCAGGGGCGCGGATCTCGGCCGGGAAGTCTGGCAGGGTCGCGATATCGTTGCCGGCCAGGGCCGACTCGGTCGTGAACTGCATGCCCGCAAGCTGCATCCCGTCGCCGGAGTCGCCCGCAAAGCGGATAACGACGTGGTCGACTTTCTCGCGCCGCTTGTGCGCCGCGCCGCCGCCGGCGAGGCTATGCGACTCCGCAGCTTGTCCGGCTGCCTCGGGTGGTAGGGCCATTTTCGCTTAACGCTCCTTGCGCGCTAAAGGGCCCGCGGCGCGCACCATCGCTGGCTGCGTCCGGGGCCACCATCCTTATGCTGTCCAGAACTATAGCTAATAACAGAAAACTGTGAAAGGGTCCCGAACTTAACGCCAACGGCTTAGCGGATGGTGAAGCCGGCACTTTCTCCATGCGGCTGCGACCACTGCTCCTCGACGCTCTCGACACGCGCCAGCCGCGGCCCCTGATGGGCCCAGGCGGCAAGGATTTTCAGCTCGCGCCGCGGCCCCTCCGCCACAATTTCGACATCACCGTCGGGGAGGTTGCGCACCCACCCCGCAAGCCCCAGCGCGTGCGCCTGCTCGGCCGTCGAATGCCGGAAAAACACGCCCTGGACGCGCCCGTGAACGAGCATCCTGAGCCGCGCAAGGTCCGGCTGCGCCATCAGCGCCCGTCCTCGCCGCCGACGAGGGCGAAAAATTCGCGCTCGTCGAGCGTCTTGACCCCGAGCTCGCGGGCCTTGCGCAGCTTGGAACCTGCATCGGCACCGACCACCACGAAGTCGGTCTTGCGGCTGACCGAGGAGCTGACCCGCCCGCCGGCGGCGCGGATCTTCTGCTCCGCTTCTTCGCGCGTCAGCTTCTCCAGCGTGCCGGTCAGCACGAAGGTCTTGTCGCGCAGGGCGCCGCGGCCGTCGCCGCGCGGCACTTCGAGCGGGGCCAGCTCGAGCTCCTTGAGCAGCCGTTGGACGACCTTGCGGTTGCGCGGCTCGTCGAAGTACTCGCGGATGCTGCGGGCGACCTCAGGGCCGATGTCGCGCACGGCGCGCAGCTCGTTCTCGTCGGCCTTCATCAGTTCGCTCATCGACCGAAAGCGAAGCGCAAGCGCGCGCGCCGTGCTCTCGCCGACGTGGCGGATGCCGAGCGCGTTGATGAAGCGGTCGAGCGTGCGGCGGCGCGAGCGATTGATCGCATCGAGCACGTTCTGCGCGCTCTTGTCGGCCATCCGCTCGAGCCCAGCGAGCTGCTCCTTCGTGAGGCGGTAAAGGTCGTCGAGTTCCTTGACCAGGCCCTTTTCGACGAGCTGAGCCACCAACTTGTCGCCCAGCCCATCGATATCCATCGCGTTCTTCGAGGCGAAATGGCGGATCGACTCGCGCATCCGCGCCGGGCAGTTGGCGTTGACGCAGAAGTAGGCGACCTCGCCCTGTTCATGCACGATCGCGCCGCCGCACTCGGGGCAACGCGCCGGCATGTGAAACTCTTTCTTTCGCGGCCTGCCCTTCGCGGTCACACGCACGACGTAGGGGATCACATCGCCCGCGCGCTCGATCAGCACGGTGTCGCCCTCGCGCACGTCTTTGCGCCGGATCTCGTCGAGGTTGTGGAGCGAGGCGTTGGAGATCGTCACTCCGGCGAGCTGCACCGGCTCGAGCTGGGCGACCGGGGTGAGCGACCCGGTGCGCCCGACGTACACCGCGATCCTGTTGACCCGGGTTTCGGCCTGCTGGGCCTTGAACTTGTACGCGACCGCCCATCGCGGCGACCGCGAGACCTCACCGAGCTGCTCCTGGAGCGCGAACGAGTTGACCTTGGCGACCACGCCGTCGGCTTCGTAGTCGAGAGTGTGGCGCCGCTCGGCCATCTCGGCGTGATATTCGAGTACCTGCTGCACGCCACGGCAGACTTTCGACAGCGGATTGACCTTGAGCCCGAACGCCTTGATTCCCTGGAGAAACTCCCACTGGCTCTGGAAGCGGACTCCCTCGATCACGCCCGGCGTATGGCAGAAGATATCGAGCGGGCGCGAGGCGGTGATGCGGGGATCGAGCTGGCGCAGCGAGCCCGCCGCGGCATTGCGCGGATTGGCGAAGATCGGCTCGCCGCGGGCCATGCGCTCGTTGTTGAGCCGCTCGAAGGCGCGCCGCGGCAGGATCACCTCGCCGCGCACCTCAAGCAGGCGCGGGACGCGCCCGTGGGCGGGACGGAGCAGGCGCAGCGGCACGCTCTTGATCGTACGCAGGTTGGCCGTCACGTCCTCGCCGTTGATGCCGTCGCCGCGCGTCGAGCCGACGCTGAACCGCCCCTCCTCGTACACCAGCTCGACCGCGAGCCCGTCGAGCTTGACCTCGGCCACGTACTCGACGTCGGCCTCGCTGTGGAGGAAGCGCTTGATGCGGCGGTCGAACTCGAGCATCTCCTCGGCATTCATCGCGTTGCTCAGCGACATCATCATCCGGCGATGGCGGACCACCGCGAATTTCTCGCTGGGCGCGGCGCCGACGCGCTGGGTGGGCGAGTCGGGAGTGACGAGTTCGGGATGCTCGCGCTCGAGCTCCTCGAGCCGGCGCATCAGGGCGTCGTACTCGGCGTCGGTTATCTCAGGCGCGTCGAGGACATAGTAGAGGTAGTTGTGGCGATTGATCTGCTCGCGCAGCTTTTCGACTTCTGCGCGCACCTGATGGAGGTCGGTGGCCATTGCGCATTCAGCTCGAGGAAAAAAGCTCAGCGCCGGCTGTAGCCCATCGCGTCGAGGAAGTCGTCGAGCGTCGGAAAGCGCATGTACATGTTGGTGCGCTTCTGCGCGCCGATGGTCGTGCTCGGCTCGGAAGAGTACGCGTGCCCCGGATAGACTACCGTGCTGTCAGGCAGGTTGCGCAGCGTGCGATTGAGGCTGTAGTACATCGCTTCCGGGTCGGAACCCGGCAGGTCGACCCGCCCGCACGAATTGACGAACAGCGTGTCGCCCGAAACCAGGCTGCCCTCGACCAGGAAGCACTGCGAGCCCGGCGTATGCCCAGGCGTGTGCAGAAAGGTCACCGTCAGCTCGCCGACCTTGAGGGTGTCGCCGGCGTCCGCCTTGACTAGGTCGGAGTCGCCCAGCCCCGCGACCTTGCGCGTGCCCTCGGCCTCGGCCTTGTTGACGTAAACCTTGGCCTTGATTCGCTCGAGCATTCGCGCCGCCCCCTCGATCGTCATCCCCATCATCGAGCCGCCCAGATGGTCGGGATGGTAGTGCGTGATGAGGATGTGCTCGACCGTGAAGTCCTTGCGCTCAGCCCACTTCAGAATCGCGTCGACGTCCCATGCGGGATCGACCACCGCCGCCTTGCGTGTCACGGGGTCGCCGATCAGATAGACGTAGTTGGCCATCGGACCAACCTGGGCCTGATGGAGGACGACCCGCTGGGATTCCGCCATGTCTGCTTCTCCACGGCACTCAGGCCGCAAGATCAATCTAACGCTTGCCGCGCCCGGACGCATCCTTGGCCGCACCGCCGGCGCGCCGCGCGCCGCCCTGCCCCGCCGATGCGCGCCTGCCATTGCCAGAAGGAGCGGCGTTCGCGGCGTCGGCCGTGCGCGGCTCCATCCTGAGCGCGCGGTCCCACAGAAACTCCGGCTCCTTGAGACGTCTGGCGACCCATCGCGACTGCACGAACAGATGGTCGCTCAGGCGATTGATATAGATTAGGAGCTGGTCGTTGATCGGCTCGACGCGCCGCAGCGACCAGCACACGCGCTCGGCCCGCCGACAAACCGTGCGCGCCTGATGGAGAAAGGCGTTGAGCACGCCGCCGCCGGGCAGCGTGAAGGAGTTCAGCGGCTTGAGCTCCTTCTGCATCCGGTCCATCTCTTCTTCGAGCTTGGCGACCTCGGCCGCTCCCATGTGATGCATCCCGGCGTACTCCGCGGGCGGCGGCGTGGCCAACTCGGAGCCCACGTCGAAGAGCTCGTTCTGGATGCGCCGGAGGCATTCGGCGTACCAGTTGTAGTCCTTGCCGAAGCGGCGTTTATAGGCGGGCAGGTAGGTCCGCACGATGCCGACGACCGCGTTGAGTTCGTCCACCGTGCCATAGGCCTCCAAGCGCGCGCCCTCCTTGGGCACGCGGCTGCCACCGACCAGCGAGGTCAGCCCCTGGTCGCCGCTGCGGGTGTAGATGCGGGTCAGCCGTATCGCCATTGCCGGCGCGTCCGCTACAGCCCCGCCTTGCGGCGCAGGGCCTGAAACGAGTTGTCGCCGACCTCGGAGGAGACCGGCAATCCCGCGTCGCGCCATCCTGTGACCACGACCTGGCCCGCGGCGTCGCGCGCGCCGCCGAAGCCGCCGCGCACGTTGGTCAAATCGGTATAACCGGCGGCCTCCAGCAGCTCGCAGGCGCGTTGCGAGCGTCCCCCCGCGAGGCATCCGACAACCAGCTTCTTGTCGCGCGGCAGCGTTTTGGTCACCACCGGCAGAAATTCCTCGTTCAACTCCATCTGACCCGGTCCCTTGATGAAGACGACGGGCACGTTAAGCGCGCCCGCGGGATGGCCCTGGGCGAATTCCGCTTCGGTGCGGACGTCGAGGTAGATGGCGTCGGGGTTGGCCCTCAGTATGTCATGAGCCTGCGGCGGCTCGACCTGCTTGATAGCCATGATCGTACAAACGACCTCCTTCGGGAGAATCGGCGAAACCTTGCAGACGCCGCGGCGGGCTTGGCGGATGCGCCCGAGTTCCGTCAACCACGCCGCAGGCGCCGGCTAATCCTAGCAGAGCGGCACGGCAGTTGTAGCGTCAGGCCGTATGGCGGCCCCAGCGCTCGTAGTGAACCACCTCGGCGCGCGGCTTGAGTGCCTTGGCCTGCGGCGGATTCGCCGCGCTCGGATAGCCGAACGGCAGCACGGTGAAGATCGGCCATTCCTCGGGGATGCCGAGCAGAGCGGCAAGCTTGTCCCCATCGAAGTTGCCCACCCAGCAGGTGCCCAGGCCCATCGCCCACCCCGCATTCGCCATGTTCTGCACCGCATGCGCGCAATCGACGTCGGCCCATCGCGTATTGCCGCGATCCTTCAGCACAACGATCGCCGCCGGGGCGTCGGCGACATAGCGGCCGGTGCTGCACAGCGCGCCCATCTCGCGAAGCGTCGCGCGTTCGCGCACGACGATGAACTGCCAGGGCTGGAGATTTCGTGCGCTCATCGCATGGCGGCCGGCGTCGATGATGCGCGCAAGTTGCTCGAGTCCGACGGGCTGGTCGGAATAAGCGCGGGCTACCCGCCGAGTGAGAAGCGCTTCCAGGGCGTCCATCGTGGGGTTACTCCTTCCGCAGGCCCTTTACGCGAATCCCGCGTGCGGGCCTGGCGCGCGCGAAGAATCCCGGCGCAGGGACAGAGGATAGGAAGTCCTGGTGCGGCAGCCACGCTCGGAGTGACGCCGCGCCCAAGCCGCCTGTCTTCGGCGCAGCCGCGGCGGTCCGCTCCACTGCGCGGGTCAGCCCTCTAGCTGCGGCGATAGACGGCGAACTCCTCCTCGAAGCGCGCGGCGCGCTCCTGGGCGGAGCTCAGGCGTTGGGTGCGCAGGAAAAATTGCACCAGTTCCTCGTGACTGACTTGTCCGGCCGGGCTGGCCACTTCAACCAGCTCTTCGATAAGGCTCGGAAACTTCTCGCTCGGGATGTAGTAGTGGGCCCAGCCGAAGTTGCAGTGGCGATGCAGGATCCTGGCGATCGCCTTTTCCAAAAGCTCGCGGTTGCTCATGCACACGACATCGTCGGGGCCCGTCGGCGACGAGCCCTGCCGCTCCCTTTCCACGCGCCGGGTGCGCGCTGGGCTGCATACTTATCGCAAACCCGGACCGCTACGCACAAGCCTGCGCGGGCGGTCACCCCCAGCCTCCCTCCTATAACGCGGTCTTGGCCAGTTTGCCCGGTTCCTCGGGCTCGTCGTCGGCGGCCCAGATGATCTGGCGGTAATCGAAACGGCGGCCGGCGATCAGGTTGAACTTGACGATCTCGAAGTACGGCGAGAGATCGAAGTCGCGCGGCGTAACCAGCGTGGGCGACGTCATGTGGAACAGCCCCAGCGGCCGGCGCACCGAGCGCGCGACCAGCCGGCCGAAGCCGCGCCGCGGCACGGGCACGAATGGATAGTCGGGCGGCAGCGGCTCGATCCGCGGCACGACCGGAAAGCGCACCTTGCGGAAGCACTCGGCGATCATGCTTGAACAGATCGCGCGGGTCGGATCGCCGCTGCCAAACTGCAAGGCGTGGCGGCGCAGGCGGGCGGGCACCAGGCTGACCGGCAAGAAATAGCGCGCCAGGTCGACAATGTTTTTCAGATCATATTGGCGCCCGACGCTCGCCAGCGCCTCATCGATTACAACCTTGAGATCGGACTCCGAGAGCCGGAACGGGCGACAGATGCGAATATTGAAATCGCGGTACTTGGCCAGCGGGGCAAGGATTACGCCGCTCTGCACCAGCGCCTCGACCAGCATGAAGTTGGCTTCTTCGCCGTACTGCTGGGCCAGCTCCAAACGCAGCTCGGGATCGCGCTTGATCGGCTCGTCGCCGACGTAGAGCGCCGAGTGCGACCACGAACTCTGGGTCAGGTACTTGATAACCTCGCTGACGCGCTCGTTGCCTTCGACCAGGACGACGTCACCCTTGCGGATCTGGCGCTTCAGCTCGGCGAGATCGTTAGGATAGGTGAGGGTGTAGCGCTTGAGCGGCTTGGTGAGCAGCCCTACCGCAAAGCGCACGCAGGCTTCGCGCAGGCGGCGAAATGGCGCAAGCAGTATCGACCCGCCCATCGGGCTTTGCCCGGCCCGGCGTCCGTCAGGACGCATCGTGGCCCTCGATAACGAGTATAAGTGCCCCGGCGGGACTGGAACAAGCGCGCCTTAGCGACGGCGCGCCGATCGCGCGGCCGCTGGAAATATCGCGCAAGCTCAGCCTTTGAACGCCCCGACGATTCCGTAATAAGGGACGGTCAGCGTGGTCTGCTGCGGGTCGTCGGTCTTGATCGTCAGCACGCCGCGGATCTGGCCGTCGGGCGTGTTAGGACGCAGCGCCAGGGTCACTTTGTACAGCTTGCCCGGCGTGACCGGGTCGATCCGCGCCTCGACGCTCTGGCTGGTGCTCTCGACGCCGAGCACGTTGATCGCGCGCTCGCTCGAATTGGTCAGCCGGACGATCCGGGTCGCGCCCTGGTGATGGGGCAGAATACCGAAGGAAACCTGCGCCGGCTCGACCGTCAGGTCACCGACCACCACGCCCAGGACGGCGACGCGCAGCGGCGCGCGGCTGGTATCGACCTCGATCGTGTCGGTGATCGGCCCGGGCGGCATCGCCGGCGACAGCGCCACGTGCAGCACCGCTCCAGGCTTGCCGTCGGCGCGCGCGGCGCTGGTTACCCTGATGTACGAGCTCGAATTCCGGACCGACTTTAGCGCGAATCCGCCGCCGCCCATCATATCGCTCAACACGACGTCGCGCGCGGCGGCGGTGCCGTGATGCACCTTGCCGAAGTCGAGGGCGGCCGGCACCGCCGTGACCTGCGCCTTGATCACGCCTTCGATTTTAAGCTGGAGCGCCCGCTTGCGCGGATCGTTGGTCGCCACAGTCACGACGGAGAGGCTGTGGCCGTGCTCGTAGCGGGTATCGACCTCCGCGGCGATCGTCGCGATCTCGCCCGGCGCGAGCACATTCTGGCTCGGCTTGGCCGCAGTGCATCCGCACGAGGTCACGACGCTCCTGATTTCGAGCGGCGCCTGGCCGGCGTTGCGAATCGTGAAGGTATGCCTGACCGGCGGCCCGCTGAGCGCGGTGCCGAAGTTGTAAACCGGATCGACGGCCTCGGCCAGCGGCGCCGGCGCGCCGGAGACCGCGCCTGTGCCGAGCAGCTCGGAGCCGGCCGTCGGCAGGTCAGCCGCCCATGCGCGCGGAACGCTCAGGCCAGAGCCCGCGCACAGACCCAGCGCAATCAGCGCGGCCACAACCGAGACCCGCGCGGCAAACCTGCTCATCCGGACGAACCCAGCAACTCAGCGCGCGGCGGCGCGCACGGCCTCTGCGAAGCGGCCCTCGGTCTCGTAACGCTGGAGAAAGCCGGTATCGAAGTGGCCGCGCTGGAAGTCCTGCTCTTCGAGGATGCGCAGATGGAGCGGGATGTTGGTCTTGATCCCGTCCACCAGGTACTCGCGCAGGGCGGCGCGCGCGCGCATGATCGCGCTCTGGCGATCAGTCGCATGCACGATCAGCTTGGCGATCAGCGGATCGTAATGCACCGGCACGCGGTAGCCGTCGTACAGCGCCGATTCCACCCGCACACCGAGCCCGCCGGGAGGATGGTGGTTGGAAACCACGCCCGGCGACGGCAGATGGTTGTCGGGATCTTCAGCGTAAACCCGGCATTCGATCGCCGCGCCCTTCATCACTAGCTCGCGCTGACGCATCCGCGCGCGCTCGCCCGCGGCCAGGAGCAGGCTGGCGCGCACCAGGTCCACCCCGGTCACCATCTCGGTCACCCCGTGCTCGACCTGGATGCGGGTGTTCATCTCGATGAAGTAGAAATTGCCGTCGGGTGCGAGCAGGAACTCGACCGTGCCGACGTTGGAGTAGCCGACGACCTCTGCCGCGCGCACCGCCGCCCGCCCCATCTTCTCGCGCAGCCGCGCAGTCATCACCGGACACGGCGTCTCCTCGAGCAGCTTCTGATGGCGGCGCTGGATCGAGCAGTCGCGCTCGCCGAGATGGATGACGTTGCGATACTGGTCGGCGAGGATCTGGAATTCGACGTGGCGCGCGTGCTCCAGGTACTTCTCGAGGTACATCGTGCCCGAACCGAAGGCGGCCGCGGCCTCGGCGCGGGCGAGCGCGAACAGCCGCGCAAGCTCCTTCTCGTTGTGCGCAATGCGCATCCCCTTGCCGCCGCCGCCGGCCGCCGCCTTGATCAGCACCGGGTAGCCCAGGCGGCGGGCGTCGGCCTGCGCCTCGCGCAGGTCCTTGACCCCCTTGCCCTCGCTGCCGGGCAGCACCGGGACGCCGGCGCGGACCATGATGCGGCGCGCGCGCGGCTTATCGCCCATCAGGCGGATATGGCGCGCGCGCGGGCCGACGAAGCGCAGGCCCGAACGGCTGCACGCTTCGGCGAAGTCGCCGTTCTCAGAAAGGAAGCCGTAGCCCGGATGGACGGCGTCGGCGCCGTAGGTGAGCGCGGCGCTGATGATGGCGGGGATGTTGAGGTAGCTCTCCTCGGCGGCGGGCGGGCCGATACACACCGCCTCGTCGGCCATCCGCACGTGCAGTGCGTCCTTGTCGGCGGTCGAGTAGACCGCCAGGGTCGGAATCCCCAGCTCGCGGCAGGCGCGGATGATGCGGATCGCGATGGTGCCGCGGTTTGCGACCAGCAGTTTCTTGAACATGGCGCTGTGCGCCCGGCGCGCCTGCGGCGCTAGCCGGCCTCGATTACCATCAGCGGCTGCCCGTACTCGACGGGCTGGCCGTTATCGCAAAGGATACTGATTATCTTACCAGCCATTTCGGCTTCGATCTCGTTCATCATCTTCATCGCTTCGATGATGCACAACGGCTGGCCCTTGCGCACGACGTCGCCCTCCTCGACGAAGGGCGGGCCCTGCGGCGAGGGCGCGCGATAGAACGTCCCGACCATCGGGCTCTGCACCAGCCGCTGGCCGGGAGCGAGTTCCGGCGCCGACGAAGCTTGCGCTGGTGCGGCGCCTGCGGCTCGGCCGGAGCGCGCGACCGGCGTGGAGCCGGCCACCTTCGCGACGGGCGTGGGCGCCGGCGCCGCCGCCTGGGCGGGCGCGGAATTTCCCTCCGCGCCCGCGCCGCGCACCAGGCGCACTTTGCCCTTCTTGTCTTCGATCTCGAGCTCGCTCAGCCCGAACTCCCTCATCAGGGCGAGCAGCGTCTTTAGTTCCCGCAATTCCATCGATTCTCCAGAGCTCCGCGACGACACCCGCCCTGCCCTGCGCCGCGCCATCGCGCTCGCTCAGGCCGCGGAACCGGTCGCCTGCGCCCCATCGAGCAGCCGCCTGAGCGCGCGCAGCCCGAGCAGATAGCTGTCGGCGCCGAAGCCCATGATACGTCCGGCGACGATGTCGGCGATGGTTGAGTGATGGCGAAACGGCTCGCGGCGGTACACGTTCGAGAGATGAACTTCGACCGTAGGCAGGCCGGCGGCGGCGATCGCGTCGCGGATCGCAACGCTGGTGTGCGTGTAAGCCGCAGGATTGATCAGCAAGGCGCTGGCGCGTCCGCGCGCACGCTGGATACGGTCAACGATCGCGCCTTCACTGTTGGACTGGAAGGTTTCCACCTCAAGTCCGAGCTCGCGGCCCAACTCCTGAAGCGCGCGGTCGATATCGTCCAGCCGCGTACGCCCGTAGATTTCCGGCTCGCGTTCACCAAGCAGGTTCAGGTTGGGCCCGTGAATCACCAGGACCATGGCCGCCGCGCGCTGGGGCCCGGCTTGGGCAGGCTTTTGCGCACCCGCTTTGCCCCTCGTCGCCATCCCTCGCCGGCATTGAATCCTACCCACCCCATGGTTTCAAGCGACCCTTGCGCCGCAGGCGCGACGGCAATCAACAGCGCCATCCGGTCCTTTTTCATTCCTCGGGCTCGCCAACCTCGGGCTCGCTCGCGCGGCGCGCTCTGAGCGCCTCCTGATAGACCTCGCGTCGGCCGCGTCCACTGAGCCGCGCCATCACCGCGCTCGCCTGCTTGAGCGAAAGCCCGGCCTCGCACAGGACCTCGACGCTCAACGCCGGCGCCGCGCCGTGCTCTGCGGCACATGAAGCGGCGCTCTCGGCGGGCGCGCCTGCGACAACGAGCGTTATCTCGCCGCGCGCGGGCTGGGCGTCGAAGCGCGCGGCGAGTTCGCCCAACGTGCTGCGGACCACTTCTTCGTAGGTCTTGCCGAGCTCGCGCGCGACAGCAGCCTCGCGCGTGGCGCCGAAGACCGATACCATCTCCGCCAGCAGCGGACCGAGCCTGCGCGCGGCCTCATAGAAGACCATCGTGCGCGGCTCGTACCGAAGACGTTCGAGCGCCTTGCGCAGCGCGACCGGCCGCGCCGGCAGAAATCCTTCGAAGGTGAAACGGTCGGTCGGAAGCCCGGCGACCGAAAGCGCCGCAACCGCCGCTGACGGACCGGGCACCGCGCCGACCCTGATTCCGGCGGCATGCGCCGCGCGCACCAGCCTGAAGCCCGGATCGGAGATCGCGGGAGTTCCGGCATCGGTCGTAAGCGCGACGCGTTCGCCGCGGCGCATCCGCTCGATCAGCTCCGGCGTGCGGCGCTCCTCGTTATGCTCGAAGTAGCTGAGCGTGGGAGTGCGGATCGCATGCGCGGCCAGCATTGGCGCGATACGCCGTGTGTCCTCGCAGGCGATCACATCGACTTCGGCAAGCGTGGCCAGCGCGCGCGGGCTGAGGTCGGCGGGATTGCCTATCGGCATCGCGACGACCAGCAGCAGTCCCACGCCAGGGCGTTCGCTGCGCTGTCCACTCATCGGCAAGATACCCCGCCCAAGAGCATCCGCCCGCGCGGAGTGCAATTTCAACGGCTGGAGAGACGATAGGTTAGATTCGGCCGGCGCAAGGAGCGCGGCCGTCCCCAAGTGAGGGTCAACTCACCGACGGAGAGTTGCGGCTCAATCGGTGCGCCGAGCGCGTTCAAGCGCACGCTCGCGGGTGCGCCGCCCCGCAGCGACCGTCATATGCATCAGTCCCAGCACGCCCAGCACCAGCACCGATTCGAAGGCCGCTGAACCACCGAAGCCGGCGATACCGGCGAGCACGCCGAAGACGAGGGTGAAGCCTATTGAGCTCACTGCAAGCTCCTTTGCCGCGCCGCTTCCCCCGCAGCGTCGCGAACCTGCACGGCTTTTCGCCGAAGCGTCATGTCACTGATTTCACTTTAGCGCCCGCGCGCAATCGAAACCACGAGCGCCGCATTCATCGGGCAAAAATCGCAAAGACGGCTGTGTCTGATGGGCTTCGGACGCGTTTACGAGAGTCTTATCATTCGATGACCTGCGCTGTAGCCGCCATCGACGACTACTGCCTGTCCGGTGATGAATGACGCGTCCTGCGAGCACAGGAACAACGCCACGCTGGCGATCTCCTCGGGCCGGCCGGTGCGTCCGAGCAGGTGCATCGCGGCGACCATCCGGCGCGCCCGCTCGCGCCGCTCCTCGGAAAGGTTCTCGTAGGCGGTGTCGCTGAGCGGCGTCTCGATCGTCCCTGGACACACGCAGTTAACGCGGACGCCGTATTCGGCGTAGTCCATCGCGAGCGACTTGGTCAACATGATGACGCCGGCCTTGGCCGCACAGTACGCAGCCATCTGGCGGATACCCTCAAGCCCCGCAACCGACGCGGTGCTCAGGATCACGCCGCCCTGCTTCATAAGTTCTGGCAGCCCGTACTTGCAACCCAGAAACACACCCTTGAGATCGATGTCGATCGTGCGGTCCCATTCTTCTTCGGTGAGCAGATGGGTACGCCGGGCGAAGCCGATGCCGGCGTTGTTGAACAGGACGTCGAGGCGGCCGAAGCGGCGCACTGTCTCCGCGACCATCCGCTCGGCGTCGGCTGCCCTCGAGACGTCGGCACGCAGCGCGATTGCCTCGCCGCCGCGCGCCGCGATCTCCGCGGCCACCGCGCGCGCGCGGTCCTCGGCCCAGTCCACGACCGAGACCTTCGCGCCCTCGGCGGCGAACAGAAGTGCGCTGGCGCGGCCGATGCCCGAGCCGCTTCCGGTGATCAGTGCGATTTTTCCGTCCAGCTTGCCCATTGCGATTGAACTCCCCCGCGAATTCGTCCGCACACCCGCCCGTCCGGCGCCTAAGCAGCTATCGCATCCGGGCGGTACGGCGCAAATCGACGCGAGCGTAGAGAGCGCGGTACAACGGGATGTCTCCTTTGCCTTCGACGTTGCGCTGCGATAGCGGCGAATAATCAAGATCACGTTCTGCAACGCCGTGGTGCGTCTGCTCGCGACGCTCGCGATCGACGTCGAGGACGACTACAGCGCTACCTCGCCGAGTTCCCCTTGCCGGCAAAATACGCTGTCGGATTCATTAGAATTGCTAATATAAATCGCTTGATTTATTGATGGGCGCGGAGTAGTGAGCGGTATATCGGTTTGGTTGGAGGCAGCTCTCAGGGCTGGGCGGACACTCGGAGGCTCGCCATGAAATCGACGAAACTGCTGCTTTCCGGATCGGCAATGGTGCTCGCGCTGCTGCTCGCAAGTGCGCTTGCGCTGGCCGCGGGTGATGCGGGCATTCCGCCAGGCACCAAGATCACGACGGCGAACTGGCAGGAATTCAAACAGTACATGTCCGAGGGCCTCGTCGCGCTGTTCGGAGGCCAGTACTTCTTCAAGATGCCGTCGGACGTCGAGATAGACGTCGGCCCGCCAGTGCATATCGTGGCGCCGACCACCTTCCGCAATGCCACCGAGAAATACAGCGGGCAGGTGCGGGTGGTGCACCTTCCCAACGGCAACAACGACGTCGCCAATTACGTCGCCGGCGAGCCCTTTCCCGACCCGCGCGGTCCGGATAAGGGCTACGAGATCCTGGCCGACATGTGGTACGCCTACGGCCCCCACCTGGGCGTGGGGATGCCGGGCTACGGGTTGTGGAACCTGTGGCTAATTGACCGCTTCGGCAGTCACAGCAGCGCGCAGTGGGATTTCGTCTACCGCCAGCTCGCCTTCAACACCGATCCCGGCGTGCCGCGCGTCGATCCCAAGGCTGCCGGCGCTTTCGCCTCGCAGTGGATAATGGTCAACGAGCCGGAACAGGCCAAATACACCGCCGACCTCGACATCCTGCCGCAGAACAATCAGGCGGAAGAACAGAACTACGTCTTCATTCCGGCGCTGCGGCGCTCGCTCAGGCTGTCGACGAGTTCTCGATGCGCGCCGCTGCTCGGCACCGACTGGACTCACGACGACCAGAAACCCGGCTTCAACGGCGGCCTGGCGATCTTCAGCGCCGACTATTTGCGTGACCAGAAGGTGCTCACGCTGGTCGACATGACCGCGGCCGAGGCGTCGTTCCCCGACAACTACGACATGCCGTTGGCGTTTGCGCGGCCGTCCTGGGGACCGTGGAGCCTGCGCGACACCTGGGTCATCAACGTTCATCGGGTACCCGCACAGGCGCCCGGCTACTGCTACGGCAAGCGCATCATCAACGTGGACAAGGAAACCGCGCGCGGGCTGTGGGACGACGAGTACGATACCAACGGCAAGCTGTGGAAGATCACGATGACCGGCTACCACAAGCGCAAGGTTCCCGGCGCCGATGGCGAGACCATCTACGGCCGCTTCTATGCCTCCACCTGGGACGTGCAGAACAGCCACATCAGCCTCGGCTACAACACCGACAAGAGCGGCCGCTACGTCATGTTCAACACCGAAGTGCCCAGGCAGTTTGACGACGTGGCGAAGTACTCGACGCCCGGCGGGCTGATGCAGATCATGCGCTAGCCGGCCGGCGGCGCTCGCGTCCGCGGCCGTGGGCTTCCGGTCACCCACGGCTTGGCGTAAGCGGCGTGCGCGATGCCGGAGCTGGCGCGGGCGCCGTCGATGAGGCCGTGTGGCGCCGCCGGGCTGCGGCGCCACGCTCGAGCGGCCAGGCGATCGCCTCAGCCGGGGCCGGCCGCAGCTACGACTGACCGAGGAAGAAGTGCATCGAGCGGTCGGCGAACGCGATGATCGGCGTCCAGTACAGCCCAAGCACGATCGTCGCGCACGCGAGTACGCCCATCATGCTGTAGTTCCAAGGCTCGATCGCAACCGGCGTCTCGTCGCCGCGCGGCATCTCCAGGAACATCATCCGCACCGGCACCATGTAGTAGTAGAGCGAGACCACAGAATTGAGGATGCCGATCACGGCCAGCACGTAGAACTGCGAGCGGATCACGGCCGCGAAGATGTAGAACTTGCCGATGAAGCCGACGGTCGCCGGGATCCCGGTGAGCGAGAGCAGGAAGATGGCGAGCGCGATCGCGGGCACCGCGCCGCCGCGCCACGCAAGCCCGCGGTAGGCCTCGATATCCTCGCGCCCGGTCGCGTTGGCGATGATCATCACGACGAGAAACGCGCCCGCGTCCATCACATAGTACGCGAACAGGTAGAAGAGCATCGCCCGGATCCCGTCGTCGGACAGGATTACCACCCCCATCAGCGCGTATCCTGCCTGCGCGATCGACGAGTACGCGAGCAGCCGCTTCATGTTGGTCTGATGGAGCGCGGCGAGATTGCCCAGCGTCATCGTGAGCACGCACACCACAAGCAATAGCTCCGGCCACTCGACGCCGCTCAGCGCCTGCCAGCTGCCGCCCGCTCCAAGGCGCGAAATCGCCGGGAAGAAGAAGCGCGTGAGCAGCGCGAAGCCGGCCGCCTTGGAGCCAACCGCAAGGAACGTCGTGATAGGAATCGGCGCGCCGGTGTAAACGTCGGGCGCCCACATGTGGAACGGCACCGAAGCCACCTTGTAGCCCAGGCCGGCAAGGATCAGGACCAGCGCGATGAACACGGCGAGCACCGGCAAATGGCCCTGCGTGGTGAGCGCGCGGTTGATCGCGGCGAAGTCGAGCGAACCGGTGAGCCCGTAGATCCAGCTCATTCCGTACACCATCGTGCCCGAGGCGACGCCGCCGTAGATGAGATACTTGAGCGCGGCCTCCTGCGCGCGGCGGTTGTGGCGCAGAATGCCGGTCAGGACGTAGGAGGTCAGGCTGACCAGTTCGAGCGCGAGGTAGGCCATCAGCAGATTGCTCGCCTCGGCCATCAGGAACATCCCGAGCGCGCTCGCGAGCAGGATCGCGTAGTACTCGCCCTGGTCGCAGCGGCGCACCTCCTCCGAGCCGATCGACATCCAGACCGCGACCAGCGTGGCGAGCGCAATCAGGGTACGGAAGAACAGGCCGAAGGCGTCGAACACGAGCATCCGATGGAACAGCCAGGCACCGCGATGGCCCGGCTCCAGCGCGATCAGGAGCAGCGCGCCCGCCGCGATCACCAGTGCGAGGTCGCCGAGCGCGGCCTTGTTGCGCAGGATCAGATCGATCACCACCAGCGCCACGACGCCGGCGGTGAGCAGCAGTTCCGGCAGCAGGTAGCCGAGGCTTGCGACGTTGCCGAGGTCCATCGTGGTCCCGCTGCGCGCCGGCCGCGCCTCAACGCGCCAGCGCGATGGCCGGCGCGTGCGCCATCAGCACGACCTGGTTGAGATGGTTGAGCGAGGTGCCGAGCAGCCCGAGCACGGCGTGCGGATAGACACCCAGGATGAGCACGATAATGCCAAGCGGCACCAGCGTGAAGGCTTCGCGCAGACTCAGATCGCTCAGGCTGCGGTATTTTTCGTTGAGCGGGCCGAGATAGACACGCTGGAAGGTCCACAGCATGTAGCCGGCGGTGAGGATTGCGGTGCCCGCGCCGAGCATCGTCAGCACCGGGTACTTCTGCCACGCGCCGATCAGCACCAGGACCTCCGAGATGAAGGCCGACAGCCCCGGCAGGCCCATCGCGGCGAAGAACGCGAGCCCGGTTATCCCCGCGTACACCGGCATCTGGCCCGCAAGCCCGCCGAAGCCGGCGATCTCGCGATGGTGCGCGCGGTCGTAGATCACGCCGACCAGGATGAAGAGCATCGCGGTGATCGTCCCGTGATTGAACATCTGGAGCACGGCGCCGTTGATCCCGGCCGCGGTGAACGTCGCCATCCCCAGCATCACGTAACCCATGTGGCTGATCGACGAATAGGCGATCAGCTTCTTGTAGTCGGTCTGCGCCATCGCGCACAGCGCGCCGTACACGATATTGAGCGTACCGAGCGCGCCGAGCAGCCAGTAAGCGAACTCGTGGCTGGCCGCGGGCAGGATCGCGTAGTTGATTCGCAGGATGCCGTAGGTGCCCATCTTGAGCAGCACGCCGGCGAGGATGACGCTGATCGCGGTCGGCGCCTCGACGTGCGCATCGGGCAGCCAGGTGTGGAACGGGAAAGCCGGAATCTTGATCGCGAAGCCGATAAAGAGTGCGATCCAGGCTACGCGCTGGAAGGTCATCGAGTAGTGGCTCGCATTGCCGGCGAGTTGGAGCATGTCGAAGGTCGGCGTCGCGCCGTAGTAGTACAGCCCCAGCATCGCGAGCAGGATCAGCACCGAGCCGAGCAGCGTGTAGAGAAAAAACTTGATCGCCGCGTACTCCCGCCGCGGCCCGCCCCAGATCCCGATCAGGAAATACATCGGGAGCAGCATCACTTCCCAGAAAATGTAGAACAGGAAGAAGTCGAGCGCGACGAACACGCCCATCATCCCGGTGTCGAGCAGCAGCAGCAGCGCGTAGTAGCCCTTCTCGCCGCGGTCGATGCTGAAGCTGGCGAAGACCGAGATGAAACAGATGATCGCCGTCAGCAGCACCATCGAGATGCTGATGCCGTCGATGCCGAGGAAGTAGAAGATGTGGTAGGCGGGAATCCACGCGTAGCGCTCGCTGAACTGGATCGCCGTGGTCGAGGTGTCGAAGTTGGCGTACAGCCATCCGGCGATCACGAGCTGCGGAAAAACGAACGCGGCCGCGATCCATCGGTACAGCCAGCCCAGCTTGGGCGGGCAGGCCAGGATGAGCACCATCCCGATCAGCGGGATGAAGGTGATGAGCGTCAGCGGATGATCCATCGTCGGTTGCGCTTTCCGGCTTCTGCCTCGCCGCCTCCCCCGCGTGCGTGCCTACACCCGCAGCACCGCCCGGACGATGAGGATCAGCGTGACCCCCGCCAGGATTCCGTAGAGATAGCCGTTGATCGAGCCGGTTTGCAGGCGGCGCATCCGCCCGCCCACCTCCAGCGTCGCATTGGAAGCCAGGTTGACCAGCCCGTCAACCACGTAGCGGTCGAACAGTCCCGAGAGCCACGAGCCGAACACGGTCAGCGTGGCGGCGAAGTTCACCATCCAGTCGATAATGTGGAGGTCGAACCAGGCCGCCACCCGCGAGCTCGCAAGCGTCGCCGCCATCGGTCCCGCCTCGTAGGCTTCGTCCACGTAGTATTTGTTGAGCACCGTGCGGTAAAGCGCGCCGTTGCACAACTCGCCGACCCACGCGAAGCGCGTTGAGCCCTGGCGGTAGATGAGGTCGGCGAGCAGCCATCCCCCCGCCACCATCAGCAGCGACACCAGACCCATCGTGGCCTCGAGCCCGCGGTTCTCGATCACTGACTCGGCCGCGTGGCGCGTCGCCGGCGAGTCAAACACCGGCGCGAGGAACTGTCCAAACGGATCGAAGCGGCCCAGGAATCCCGGCAGCGCGACGAAGCCGCCGACCACCGAGAGCGCGCCGAGCACGACCAGCGCGAGCGCCATCGCGGGCGGCGATTCGTGCAGATGGTGCTCGCGCTCGTGGCCGCCGTGGAACTCGCCGAAGAAGGTCATGTACACCTGGCGAAACATGTAGAAGGCGGTGATACCGGCGCCGCTCCACAGCAGCGCCCACAGCGTCGGATGGCCGTGGGCGAAGCTGTCCCAGATGATCGCGTCCTTGGACATGAAGCCGGCGAACGGCGGCACGCCGCAGAGCGCCAGCGTCGCTGCGAGGAAGGTCCAGAACGTGACCGGCAGCCTGCGGCGCAGGCCGCCCATCAGCCGCATGTCCTGCACCCCGCCCATCGCGTGGATCACGGAGCCCGCGCCGAGGAACAGGCAGGCCTTGAAAAAGGCGTGGGTCATCAGATGGAAGACGCCGTCGACGTAGGCGCCCACCCCGACCGCGGCCATCATGTAGCCGAGCTGGCTGACCGTCGAGTAGGCGAGCACCTTCTTGATGTCGTCCTGGGTGGTGCCGATGGTGGCGGCGAAGAAGGCGGTCAACGTTCCGATTGTCGCGATCACCAGCATCGTCGCCGGCGCCATCGAGAACAGGAAATTGAGCCGCGCGATCATGTACACGCCCGCCGTCACCATCGTCGCCGCATGGATAAGCGCGCTGACCGGCGTCGGCCCGGCCATCGCGTCCGGCAGCCATACGTGCAGCGGAATCTGCGCCGACTTGCCGGTAGCCCCGGCGAACAGCAGCAGCGTGACGAACGTCACCAGCGACATCCCCAGATAGCCCGGCATTCCGGCCAGCGCAGGCGCCCAGTGCGCGACGTCGCGGATGACGAGCGTGGGATGGCCGACCGCGCCGAGCCCCGCGAACAGCGCGTAGAGCGCGACCACGAAGGCCCAGTCGCCGACGCGGTTGACGATAAAGGCCTTGTTGCCGGCGACCGTGTTGGGCAGCTCCCTGTACCAGAACCCTATGAGCGCGAACGAGCACAGCCCCACGCCCTCCCACCCCACGAACACCAGGAACAGGTTGTCGGCCAGCACCAGCACCAGCATCGCGAACGTGAACAGGTTGAGCCAGGCGAAAAACCGCCAGTACGACTCGTCCTCGTGCATGTAGCCGGTCGAGTAGATGTGGATAAGCCCGCCGACGCCCGTGATGATCAGCACCATCACCATCGACAGCGGATCGAGCCACAGCGCAATATCGAGCCTGAGCGGCCCGACGTCGATCCACCGCCAAAGCTCGTCGAGCATGAAGCGGCCCGCCGGCGGCGCCGCCAACATCACCGCGAACGCGCGCACGGCGAGCGCAAAGGCGGCGACGACCACCGCGCATCCGACAAGGCTTATCACGCGCTTACCGAAGCGGCGCTGGAGCCATGCGCCGGCGAGAAAGTTCACCGCCGCCCCCAACAGCGGCAGCAGCACGATCCAGCGCACGAACTCGACCGTAACCGGATGCTCCACGCGGCTACACCCTCACCTCGCCTCTGCCGACGATCGCGTCGATATAAGCAGAACGCGGCATCAAAACAAGAAAGACTGCCGGGTGGGCCTGAGCGGCGCGCCGGCGCGGCCTGCCGCCGCCGCGGCTAACCGCTGAGCGTCTCGGTCGCATCAACGTCGATCGTCCGCAGGTTCTGGTAGATCGCGAGCACCACCGCCAGCCCTATCACGGCTTCGGCCGCGGCCAGCATGATGACGAAGATCGCGAAGACCTGGCCGTCGTAGCGGGTGCCGCCGAAGAAGCCGAAAGCGAGGTAGTTGATATTGGCCGCGTTGAGGATGAGCTCGATGCCCATCAGGATACCGATCGCGTTGCGCCGCGTCAGCACGCAATAGGAGCCGAGCAAAAACAGGATCAGTCCGAGAACCAGGAAATGATCGAGCGTGATTCCGCCCCCCATCGCGCCTACCTCCTGCCCTGCCCGGCCGCCGCGCGCGGAGCCGCCTCTGCGGTTGCCTCGGCACCCGGCCGGACCGTTTCATCCTGCGCGCCGGCAACGTCCTGGCGCGAGATCACGACGGCGCCGATCAGCGCGGCGAGCAAGACCACCGAGGCGAGCTCGAAGGGCAACACGTATTCGCCGAGGAACGCGTTGCCGACGCCGTAGGTCGTTGCCGACACGCTGGGCTTGGGTGCCAGATGCCACGGCGTTTTGAGCGTCGCATACAGCATCACCGCCCCCGCTGCGATGCTGAGCAGCAGTGCCGTGAGGCGGCCGACGGCGCGGTTGGAAACGGCAACGTCGCCGATGCCCTGCGTCAGCATCACGGCGAAGATCGTGAGCACCACGATCCCGCCGACGTACAGCAGCACCTGGACCATCGCGACAAAGTCGGCGGCGAGCAGAATGTAGATTCCGGCAACACCCATCAGCGCGCCGACCAGCGCGAAGGCCGAGTACACGATATTGCGCGAAAACGCGACCAGCCCGGCGAAGCCGACGGTGACCGCGGCGATCACGTAGAAGATTATCTGCGCTGCCAGCGTATCGAGCATGTGGCCGGTCGGGTTTACGCTTGGGCGCCGTGGCTCAGGCGGGCTTGTCCTTGGCGGCGGGCGGGTCGGCGGCCAGCGCGTCGGCGGCAGGCTTCGCCGCCGCCGGAGCTGCGGGGTGCGAGTTGGCTGCGGCGCCCGCGCCGGCGGTCACAGCCGCCGGCGCGGACGCCGCAATATCGGGCGCGGCTGCGTCCGCCGCCGAAGCGGCGGGCGCGCCCGCGCCGGTAGGTGCCGCAGCGGGGGCTGCGGCCGGCTTCGCCGCCGCAGCTCCCGCTGCGGCCGAGCCGGTCGGCGCCGGCCTGGCCGGCGCCGCAGGTGGCGCGGCAGGCCTGGCCGCGGTCGGCGCGCCCGTCGGCTTCGCCGCCGGCGCTCCGCTCGCGGCGGCGGGCTTGTCGCTCCCCGGCTGCGCCCACTGCTCGACGTAGCGCATCCCGCGCTCGAGCATCTTGCCCAAATGCGCGTCGGGCTCCGGCCCCTTCTTGGGCTTGTAGGCCACCACGGGATCGGTGATGAAGCGCCGGATGAGGCTCTCGAGGGAGAAGTCGGCACCCTCGAACTCGGTGGTGTGATGGATCGAGCCGGTGGGGCACGGCTCGCTGCACAGTCCACAGTACATGCACTTGGCGACGTCGATATCGAACTGCGAGATTGTCAGCTCGCGCGTCTGCGCGTTCTTCTCGCAGACGATCGTGATGCAGTCGATTGGGCAGGCGCGCTCGCACGCCAGGCATCCGGTGCAGATCTCCATGTCGACGTCGAGGATGCCGCGGTAGCGGAACGGCAGGGTGTCCTGCACGCGCACCGGCGTGCGGTCGGGGTACTGGATGGTGTAGGGCTTGCGGATCAGATGCGACGCGCTGACCGCCATCCCGTCGAAGATGGTCAGTACCGCGTCCTTGATGTTGCGAAAGTATTCCGCCGCCGCTCCCATGCGCACCCCGCGCCGCGCTCCCGGCTTAGATCGTCGGATGGAGGTACAGCTCCATCCGCGAGCGCCTCACATAGTATATAACGCGCCGGATGAACAGCGCCGCGATTACCAGGCCCAGCGCGAACATCACGTAGCCCGCCGCCGGGTTGCCCTCGGGCCAGACCGCGACCCATATCGCAGTGCCGACCATGTTGACGAACGCGATCGGCACGAAATACTTCCAGCATAGCGACATCATCTGGTCGATCCGCACCCGCGGCAGTGTCCCGCGCACCCACATCGAGCTGAACACCAGGAACAACACCTTGACGTTGAAGCTCACCAGCTCAAGCACGTTCGTCACAATCGGGTCGGAGCTGATACGCGGCGCCTGCCAGCCGCCGAGGAACAGCGTCGTGATCAGCGCGCCCGCCAGAAACATGTTGCCCCACTCGGCGAAAAAGAACAGCAGGTAGCGCATCCCGCTGTACTCGGTGGCAAAGCCCGCAACCAGCTCCGACTCCGCCTCCGGCAGGTCGAAGGGCGTGCGGTTGCCCTCGGCCAGCGAGGAGACGTACAGGATGATCGCTGCAATGAAGCAAAACGGGTTGGCGAACAGGAACCAGTGATACGGCTCCCAGGCTTGGGCGGCGATTATCCCCTGCATCGAGAGCGTGCCCGTTATCAGCACCACCGGAAAGATCGAAAGCCCGGCCGGAATTTCGTAGCTGATGATCTGTGCCGCCGAGCGGATGCCGCCGATCAGCGACCACTTGTCGTTCGACGCCCATCCCGCCATCAACACGCCGACCACGGTGAGCGCGGTGACCGCGGTGAAATAGAGGATGCCGACGTTGAGGTCAGCGAGGATGAGCGCGGAGGAGAACGGCATCACCGCCCACGGCAGCACGAACGCCAGCACCACCAGGTAGGGGGCGAGCTTGAACAGCCGAGCGTCGGCCTCCTGCGGGACGATGTCCTCCTTAAGCACGTGCTTGGCACCGTCGGCGAGCCATTGCAGGAAACCGTTGGGGCCGACCCGGTTGGGCCCCACACGCGACTGGATCCGCGCCCACACCCGGCGCTCGACCCAGGTCACAACCGAGGCGAAGGGAAACGCGACGCCGAGGAAAACGATCGCGCTGAAGACGAAGATGAAGGCGGCGTAAATCAGGTCGCGCGGCGGATTATTACCGAAGGCGCCGGCCGCGATGAGGCTGTCGATCCACTGCTGCATCGACGGCTTACCGGTCGATTTCCGGCGCGATCACGTCGAGGCTCGCGATCAGCACCACCAAATCCGCGATCATCAGTCCGCGGCTGAGCTTCTGGATAATCCCCATCGCGGCGAACGAGCCGGTGCGCACGCGCACCCGCCACGGATAGCCGCTGCCGTCGCTGACCACGTACCATCCCTGGTCGCCGCGCGCGCTCTCCACGCGCACCTGGCACTCGCCGGCGGGCGGGCGGAAGTTGCGCACGACCTTGGCCAGCACGGGTCCCTCGGGAATCCGGGTCAGCGCCTGGCGCAGGATCTTGGCCGACTCGCGCATCTCGTAGATCCGCATCATGTAGCGGTCCATCGCGTCGCCCACGGTGCCCCACTCGCCGCGCCCGATCGGGATGTCGAAGTCGAACTCGGGATAGACCGAGTACGGGATGTCGCGGCGCACGTCCCACTTGACGCCGCTTGCGCGCAAATTCGGCCCGACCAGGTTGTAGTTGATCGCCTCGTCCGCACTGATCACAGCGACGTTGGCCAGGCGCTCGATGCAAATCTTGTTGTAGGAAAAGAGCGCGTTGAATTCGTCAAGGATTGGTTCGAGATGGTCGAGGTAGGCGAGCGCCTTCTCGCGCCATCCCGGCGGCAGGTCCCATGCGACCCCGCCGATCCGCATGTAGTTGAAGGTCAGGCGCGCGCCGCATAGCTCCTCGATCAGGTCGTTGATCATTTCGCGCTCGCGCAGCGCATGCAGAAACGGCGTCATCGCCCCGATGTCCATTCCCATCAGGCCGACGGTCAGCAGATGGGAGGCGATCCGGTTGAACTCGGCGGCGATCACGCGACAGTACTCGCCGCGGCGCGGGACCTCGATCCCCGCGAGCTTCTCGCAGGCCATCCCCCAGCCCTGGTTGGTGAACATCGCGCAGACGTAATCGACGCGGTCGGTGTAGGGCATGAAGCCATGGTAGCCGACCTTCTCGGCGATCTTCTCGATCGAGCGATGAAGGTAGCCCACGTCGGGCATCGCCTCGCGCATCACCTCTCCGTCGGCACGGATCACGAAGCGCAGCACCCCGTGGGTCGAGGGATGCTGCGGACCCATGTTGAGGGTCATCTCCTCGGTGCGCAGGGTCTCGTCGCTCATTTGTGCTTGGCCTGGTCGAGGCGGACGATCGGGCTCTCGCGCACGGTCGAGATGCCGTGGTATTCGAGCGGCTCGACAAAATCCTTCCGCAGCGGATGGCCCGGCCAGTCCTCGGGCATCAGGATTCGCCGCAGGTCAGAGTGGCCCTCGAAGGTGACCCCGAGCAGATCGTAAATCTCGCGCTCCATCCAGTTGGCCGACTTCCAGATGTGCTCGACGGTGGCGACGCGTGGCTCGGCGCGCGGCAGGCGCACCTTGAGCACCGCGCCGTGGCGATGGCGGTACGAGAAAACGTGATAGACGACCTCGATATGCTCCTTGCGATCGACGCCGGTCTCGTTGGACAGGCAGTCCATCGCGAGCTCGGGATCGTCGTACAGATAGCGGCAGATTTCGCTCAGCGCGGCGGGATCGACCACGATGAATGGGTCGGGCTTTTTATCCACCGTCTCGAGCACACGCTCACCGAAGCGCTGCCTTAGCCGTTCGTATATCTGGAGCGGCTCCATCGACAGCGGATTTACACCGCCTGCCCGTTGCCGGCCGACTCACGCGCGAGCCAGCGCTCGCTCATGATCTTTTCCTGCAACTTGAGCAGGCCCTCGGTGAGCGCCTCGGGCCGCGGCGGGCATCCGGGCACATAAACGTCAACCGGCAGAATCTTGTCCACCCCGTCGCAGACCGAGTAGGCGAGCTGAAACAGACCGCCGCAGTTCGAGCAGCTGCCCATCGAGATCACGTACTTCGGATCCGGCATCTGGTCGTACAGCAACCGCGTGCGCAGCGCCATCTTGAGCGTCAGCGTGCCCGCGATAATCATCAGGTCCGACTGGCGAGCCGAAGCGCGCGGAGTGGCGCCGAAGCGCTCGATGTCCGAGCGCGGCCCGCCCGTATGCATCAATTCGATCGCGCAGCAGGCCAGGCCGAACAGCATGTACCAGATGCTCGACTTGCGCATCCAGTTGATCAGCTCGTCGGTTTTGGTGGTCAGAACATAATCCGGCAGGCTGTTGAGCAGCGGCATCTTCGATCCTCGGGCTCCTATTCTACGCTCCTAGTCGGGGACTTTCTTGACCCATTCGAGGTCGTGCTTGACCCATACGTAGGCCAGCCCCACAAACAGGATCAGCAGAAAGATAAGGATTTCGCTGAGCGCGAACAGCCGCTGTCCATGGCGCACCCAGTCGCTGAACACGGCGGCGACCGGATAAATAAAGGCTACCTCGACCTCGAAAATTACGAAGACCAGCGCGATCAGATAAAACCGCACGTTGAAGTTAATCCAGGCGCGCCCGGTCGGCGGTTCGCCGCATTCGTACGGCATCAGCTTGCGCGGATGCGGATTGCGCGGCGCGAGCAGCTTCTGTAATCCGACGAGCAGGGCCGAAACGCCCAGGGCCAAGATCGTCAGCGCCAGCACGACACCGAACTGGAAGTACATGCGACTCCTCCAGCCCTGATGTAGTTGGCGAGGATCACGCTGTCAACACGGGCTTATCTTCGCCGCAAGCATGACTTAAGCGGCGCTTGCGGCACCAGTGAGCAGGCCCGCGCCGCTATGCAGCGCCGAAGCGGCCGCGAAAGACAAAGGATTCCACCGGTTTGCGCGCGCGCGGAGCAAGCTCGCGCTGGCGAAGCGAATCGGGCAGCGTCGCCGGGTCTCCGGCGTAGCCCACCGCGATCGCGGCGACCGGCTCGTAACCCTCGGGCACGTCGTAGAGCTCACGCACCTTGTCGGGATCGAAGCCGGCCATCGGATGAGCGAACAGGCCCATTGCGGTCGCCTGGACAATCAGCTGCGCGGTGGCGAGGCCAACGTCATGGGTCGCATGGCGGTTCGGCTTGCCACTCTGTGCAAAAGCAAGCCGCGCCACGGAAACCATCAGCACCGGCGCGCGCGCGGCCCACACGCGGTTGCCCTCAACCAGACAGCTCAGCAGCCGTGAGAAGCCAGCCTCGTCGTCACGGGTCGCGACGATGAAGTGCCACGGCTGCTCGTTGTAACAGGAGGCCGACCAGCGCGCGGCCTCGAACAGGCTGAGCAGCTTGTGCGCCTCGACCGGACGCTCGTCGAACGCGCGCGGACTCCATCGCCGGCGCAGCGGCTCTTCGATCGGATGGGCAGTATCGGCGGGCTTTTCCACGGCGCAGCTCGCTCAGATCACGGCGGTGTCGGCCGGCTCGTCGATCACGCGGTTTTCGATATAGCCGATGCGCTCGATCTCGATCCGTACCGCGTCGCCGCTTTTGAGCCAGCGCGGCGGTTTCATCGCACCCGCAACGCCCGCCGGCGTGCCGGTCGAAATTATCAGCCCGGGCATCAGCGTGCACACGGTCGAAAGCGTCTCAACCAGCGAGAAGCAGTCGAAGATCAGGTGGCGCGTGTTGGAATGCTGGCGCTCCTCGCCGTTGACGAGGGTGCGCAGTTCGAGCGTGTGCGGGTCACCCAGCTCGTCGGGGGTGACGATCCACGGCCCGGTGGGGCCGTGGGTGTCGAACGATTTGCCTAGCGTCATGGTCGGCGAGCGGCGCTGCCAGTCGCGCACGCTCACGTCGTTGACGATCATGTAGCCCGCGATCACCTCGCGCGCGCGCTCGCGCGGGACGTGCCGGCAGCGCCGGCCGATAACGAAGCCCAGCTCGCCCTCGTAGTCGAGCCAGGTCGAGGCGCGCGGCAGATGAATCGGGTCGTAGGGGCCGGTGACGCAGGTGACCTGCTTGTTGAAGAAGATCGGAAATGTGGGGCGCTCGCGGCCGGTCTCGCCGATATGGTCGGCGTAGTTCAGCCCGATGGCGAGGAACTCCGGCGGATGCATCACCGGCGCCTCCAGCTTCACCATCGAAAGCGCGATCATGTGCTTGCCGGCGGCGGCCGCCGCCCGCACCCGCTCCATCGCGGCACTGCCGGCGCCGAGCAGGCCGCACATCTCGCGCGGCAGCTCGGGCGCCGCCTGGGCCAGGTCGACGATCGAGGTTTCGACGACGACGCCGACCCGGGTGACGCCCTGATGCGTGAATGTTGCGAGCTTCATCGCGTTCTCCCCATGTCGCAAGCGCCCGCGCGCTCGAGCCATCTATCGACCCGGCGCCCGCGCGGCGATGTGCGTTGGAACTACGCTGTCGGCAAGGGTCAGACCGGCCCCGGACGGTTAAGCCCGGGAGATGCGACCATCACTTTAGCCGCTTGAAGATCTCCTCCAGCATCGCGGCGGTCACCCATGCCCCGTGCTTATCGGCGCATGTCATCATCGCGATGCCGGCGCGCGTGGCGGCCGCCAGCGGCTTCTTGCATTGCGGGCACAGCGCCGCCTCGCCCTTCTTGCGCAATTTCTCGATAAGTTCGCGGTCACGCTCATGGGCCCACTGCTCTTCGCGCGCCCGCTCGACGTCACGCATCTTGTCGCCGAAGCGATCCTTTTCGTCCATCGTTCAACTCTCCGCGGCTGACAGCGCCGCCCGGTGCAGCTCGGCGCTCGGCGCCGGACCCTACGGCCAGCCCTCTAGAGCATGTCCTTGATCAGCTTGCCGCTGCGCGCATTCTCAACGGTCTCCTCGAACTTCGAGCCCAGATCGACGCCCATCTCCTTGGCCCGCTTCTTGGCCCACAGCCCGACGTTGCGCGAGTCGCGATAGAAGGACTCGTCGCGCGGGCGCGAGGTGTCGAAACTGTCCAGCCGCGACGCCTCGCTCGCGACTACCGCGAACGACGACATCACGCGCTTAAGCCGGGTCGCGCCGCAGGCCGGGCAAACCAGCCGCGGGCGGCGCCGCGCGCCCATCACGACGTGCGAGCTAACCCTCGCACAGGCCCCGCATTCATACTCGTAGATCGGCATCCACAACGAGAATAACCCGCCCCAATTGAGCGGGCAAACCGACCGCCGAGCCCGCGCGTTGCTATCCTGTCAAGCCGGTTGCTAGCATTCGGCGGCAAGCCCCAAGGAGAGACAGCGATGAAGATTTACGACAGCAGCGTAGCCCCCAATCCGCGCCGAGTCCGCATCTTCCTGGCCGAAAAGGGCATCCAAGTCCCCTATGAGCAGGTCGACCTCGCCAAGGCGCAGAACCGCTCGCCCGAGTTCCTCAAGATCAACCCGATGGGCGGCGTGCCTGTGCTTGAGCTCGACGACGGCACGCATATCGCCGAGTCGGTCGCGATCTGCCGCTACTTCGAAGAAACCCAGCCCGAACCGCGCCTGATGGGCACGGATGCGCGCGACAGGGCACTGGTCGAAATGTGGCAGCGGCGGATGGAGCTGAATCTGCTCGGGATGGTGGCTGGATGCTTTCGCAACACGTCGGACTTCTTCAAGGGGCGCATTCCGCAGGTACCGGAATACGGCGAGGTCTGCCGCCAGGCGGCCGAGAAGATGTGCACCTTTCTCGACGGCGCGCTGGCTGACCGGCCTTTCGTCGCCGGCCAGCGCTACACGATCGCCGATATCACGGCGCTCGTGGCGATCGACTTTGCCAAGCTCATCAAGCTGCGTATCGCGGCCGAGCAGAAGAATCTCGGGCGATGGTACGAGACGGTCAGCTCGCGGCCCAGCGCGCGCGCCTGATCGCCGCGGCGCGGTAGAAAATCCGTCGACATCGCAGGGCCCGCCCGGGGGCCCTGCGCTTTTTTTGCGTTCACGGCCGAGGCGCTGCTTGTCTCGCGCTAGCGGCTGCCGGGCCGACGCCTGAATTCGGATGCGAGGCTGCGCTGACGAGCTCGTACAGCGCGGGCGGGCCGCCGCCGCCCACCAACCGCGACTGCATCACGAGCTTCAGGCGCTGGCGCACGGCCGGCGCGATGCGTAAGAGTTCGCGCGGCCGCGCGACGACGTAGGCGCGCGCGCGCGACTCGAGCGCGGCGGGTCCGGCCAGCTCGAGACCCCAAACCGCGCGGCCATAGTAGAAGGAAAGCTCGTAATTGCGGCCCCATGCGGCGTACAACGGCGCGCCGCCGATCCGCCCATGCACCTCGCGCACGAACGTCTTCATCGAGCGCGCGCGCGCCACCGCCGGCCTGAGCGCGCCGGTAAAAAGCATCGAGCCGCCAAGCGCGATCAATGCGAGCCCCGCACCGGTCCACAGCGAACGGCGGTGATGGAGCCCGGCGAACACCGTCAGTGCGCCGATTAGCGAGGCTGCTGCGAAAAGGATGAAGGCGGCGGCGCCAGCGCGGATGCCGCCCAGAAAAATCGAGAGGAAGACCGCGTCGCTCGATTGCATCCGCGAAAGCAGCGCGCCCGTCAGCCGCGGCGCACGGACGAGGACGAACGCGCCGGCGAGGGCCGCGCAAAAGGCGATCGCGATAGCGCCGGTTGTGATGTCACGTACGCGCGCTGAGAGCGAAGCTTCGCGCGCCGACGCGATCGCCGCCCCGCTGAACAGCGCGGCGAACAGAATCGCCAGACCCGGCATCGCCGGCAGGATATAGTCATCGCGCTTGGCGCTGGCCGCGGAAAAGAAGATCAGAACCGCAAGCACCAGGCTTAGCTGGAAGAGCAACGGCCGCCGCGCGCGCGCCTCGCCGTCCCTGCGCCACAACGCGAGCGCCAACGCGACGACGAGCAGGCTCATCGGTAGCGCGCCGCCGAACATCCGCGCCGCGATATACCACAACGGACGCGCCGCCTCGCCGGTCCCGCCCAATGTCGCGGGCAGGAAGTGGCCGAAGTTTTCGCTGACAAAGATACCCGTCACCCGCGGCCCTCCGGCCAGCGCCGCCGGCACATACCAGCAAGCGGAGATCACCAGCGCCAGCGCGAGCATCAGCCACGGCCATCCGCTTCCGAGCACTCGCCAGGGCAAGCACCTCGCCAAAACCAGATGGATAAAGCCGGCAAGTCCGATCAGCACGATTGCAACCGGCCCCTTGGTCAGCACCGCAAGCCCGAGCAGGACTCCGCCCACGACCGCGTCGCCTATCGAGGCGCCGAAGCCGGGAGAGCTTGCGCCTTCGGCAGGGTCGGGTGGCTCCAGCAGCCGGTAAATCCGGCACCACGCTGCAAACAGGAGCAGGCTCAGGAGCATGTCCGTCAGATCCACGGTCGCCCGCGAGGCGAAGCCGTAGGTGCCGAGCACGAAGGCCAGCGCAAGCCATCCGGTCGATTCGCCGACATACGCCGCGCTCCACGACGCGACCGCGGCGGCGAGCAGGACGCCGGCGACCATCGAAACCAGGCGCGCGTTGACTTCGTTGACCGCGCCGCCGTCGGCCTTAACCGCGAACGCGGCGAGCCAGTAGTACAGCGGCGGCTTGCGGTCGATCCCGCCGTAATCGTCGGTCGGCAGGAGCCACTGCCCGCGCTCTGTCACGCCCTGGATCCACTGGGCCGATTGGGTTTCCTGATCCTTCTCGAAGGGCGCCGAGATCCCGACGCTGAGCACGACCGCTGCGACGGCGGCCGCGACGACAGCGATGGCCCGGCGGCGAACGCCGCCGGTGAACGCCGTCAACGCGCCAATGCGGGCGCCGGATGCGCCCAGCAGGATCGGTTGGTCCGCCGCTGCACGGGACAGCTTCGCCATCGATGCTAATCTTGCGCGGCGCCGGAGGCCGCGGCGAGCGGCTCGGCCCATCGATATTCGATCCCGCCGGCCGCGTCGAACATCGCGACGTCCATCACTTCGGCGTTGTGGGCGAAGCCGAGCCGGCCGCGGCAGTCAACCAACACCACTCCGGCCTGGCCGCCGGTCAGCGCGGCGAGGTCGGCTATCGCGCGGCGCGCGGCGGCGTACGGCTCCCGGTGTCGAAGCAGCATCACCGCTTCGCGGCAGAGCCCCGCCTTCATGATCGCCTCACCCTGGCCGGTTGCCGACGCCGCGCCCGGCGCGTCGGCAAAGGCGCCCGCCCCGATTATCGCGGAGTCGCCCACGCGTCCGGGCAGCTTGCCGCCGACCCCGCCGGTCGAAGTCGCCGCCGCAAGCATCCCGCGCGCGTCAAGGGCCACGGCGCCGACGGTTCCGAAGCCTCCGGGGCCGCCGCTGCCCTCCTCCTTCCCGCCTCGTGCGCCGCCGGCGGCGGCCGCGCGATTCTCGATCGCCGCGCGCCAGCGCTCGCGCGCACGCTGAGTTATCAGATCTTCGGGACGGCACAGCTCCAGCCCGGCGCGACGCGCCAGGCGCTCGGCGCCCGCGCCAGCCATCAACACGTGCGGCGTATGCTCCATCACGGCGCGCGCGAGCAGAATCGGATTGCGCACGCGCGTGACCGCGGCCACTCCGCCGGCGCCGAGCCTGACGGCGAAGCGCATGCCGCGCGCGCGGCGGCGCAACGCAACCGTGCGCTGAGGCTCGGCCACCATCACCGCCGCGTCCATCTCCACCGTCCCCTCAACGGTCAGCAATGAGCCGGTGCCGGCGTTGAACAGCGGATGGTCTTCGAGGGCACGCACGGCGGTGACGACGGCGTCAAGCGCGTTGCCGCCGCTACGCAGGACGTCGGCGCCGGCGCGTACGGCGGCCAGCATCCCGCGCCTGCGCTCGGGTCGCTCGATCGCAGGACCGTGGCCGCCTGCTCCGCCATGAGCGATGAGGGCCGGTGGGATGGCGGGATGCTCCATGTCAAGGCTCCGGGCGGCGCGCCCAGATAAAGAGGCGCCGGAAGTTGAAGATGAGCGGGCCGCGCGTGCCGTACGCGCGCTCCAAGCGTGCCGTCAGCGCCGTGATGAACGGCTCGCGCGCCGGGACTTCGAGCGCGTCGAGGAACGGGCGGAGCGCGGTTGCGCGGATCCATTCGACGACCTCGCCGGGCGAAACCATCGGATGGCGAAACGTATGGTAGTGGCAGTTGACGTCGGCGAACCCGATCTCGCCTAACATCGCGGCGTAATTCTCGGGCGCGGCCACTGTACGCGAAGGCGGCGCGAGGCCCGAGAGACGCGCGCGCCACGGCTCCTCAAGCGCCATCGCGGAGATCGTCGCCTGCGCGGTCTCCCCGTCGTTGGCCGGCATCTGGACTACCAGACGCCCGCCAGGAACCAGCGCGCGATAGCAACGGACGAACACGTCGCGATGGTCGGCGAGCCACTGGATGGCCGCATTGGAGAACACCAGCGAATATTCAACTGTCGCTTTAAGTTCACGGATGTCGCGGCGCTCGAAACTCAGTCGATCGCGTAGCTCCGGCTCGAGGCTATCGCGCAGCTTGAGCGCGCTTTCGATCATCGCCGGCGACGAGTCGATCCCCAGCACGACGCTGTCCGCCGCGCGGCGCGCCAGTTCGGCCGTGTTCTCACCGCTGCCGCATCCGAGATCGATTACCCGTTCCGCCCGATTCAGCCGCAGGCGCTCGAGAATCATTTCGAACGGCTCGGCGCGATAGCGGCGAAAGCGGTTGTAGAGTTCGGGATCCCAGTCAACCATCTTTCGCGTGCCGCCGCACAGGCAGCATAAAAGCCACCGCCAACTGGGACAAGCGCGTGCGACGGGGCGCGCTCAGTAGCCGAGCGCCGGATCGATACGGTTGAGCAGCGGCTGATTGGCGATGAAGCGGCGCAGGTTCTCCGCGAACAGCTCGCAAGCCGCCGCGACGTAGCCCTTGAACGATCCCGACATGTGCGGGGTCAGGATGGTGTTCTCCATCTCCCACAGCGGGCTTTCGCGCTCCAGCGGCTCGCGCTCGAAGACGTCGAGCCCGGCGCCGCCGAGCCGTCCACTGCGCAACGCCTCCACCAGCGCTCCCTGATCGATCACCTCGCCGCGCCCGACGTTGACCAGGTAGGCATGCGGGCGCATCGCCGCCAGCTCGCTCGGGCCGATAAAGCTGCGCGTCGCCTCGGTCAGCGGCAGCGTGACGGTTACGTAATCGCACTCGGCCAGCATCTCGCGCCGTTCGCCCGGGCCGTAGAAGCGCTCCGGGATGTGACCATCGGGATCGCCCAGCCCGGCGGGCATCCACCCCGGATCTGCGCGCGCCGCTGGATCGCGCTTGAGCGCGAGCACCCGCATCCCCAGCGCCTGGGCGATCCGCGCCGTCTCGCGCCCGATCGAACCGTAGCCGACCGCGCCCAGCGTCCGCCCGCGCATTGTATCGACCGTAGACATGAACTCGCCCGAGCGGCGCCACTCGCGGTTCATCTGCGCCCGGATGAGCGTGTGCAGCTTGTGTGCGAAGGCGAGCATCGAGGCGATCGTGTACTCGGCCATCGTCGCCGCATGGATTCCGCTCGCGGTCGTGACCGCGACCTTGTGTCCGAGCTCGGCCCTCGGCAGATGATCGGCGCCCGCGCTCAAAAGTTGCACCCAGCGAAGCTGCGGCGCCAGCCCGATCGCCTGTGGCGGCACCCGGAAAGTAAACATCACCTCGCATCCGCCCGTCTCGCGCACCAGATCGACGATCTCATCATTTCCGCGGCATTGACGATCGACGATCGACGCGCCGGGCGCCGCGCGCTCGACTATCGCGCGCAACTGAGGTCCGAGACTGACTGTCGAAACAATTTTCATTGGCTTCAAAGACCGCGTCGAGACCGGCCCGACGCCACTATGACACGCCCGATTGTTGTATTTCAAGTGCAGCACGCAAGTAATGCCTTATTCCATTTAGATATTCCCTATCATGATCAGACTGCTCCCTATTGCTTCTAGACTAACGCCATATTGGCATATTCTATCTAGGTCTGTCGACTATTATGCTTCGAACTGAATATCATTTTTTGATTTGCGTGAATGTTGAATCTGACTAATTATTCAGACCATCGGCTCGATACAGACAGTTGCAAAGTACTCTTTTGGCCAACCGGACTTTTCGGAGGGGGTAAGCTCATGAAGGCTGGGAAGCTGGCGTTTGTCGTGATGGTACTGTGCCTGACCACGATTGCGGTCCTGTCAGCGTCGCGCTCTGCGAGCACACGCAGCCCGATCCGGGCGGCCGCAATACCAAACACAATGTCCGCCTCCAGCGCGTTCTCGGCTGCAGTCGCGACAACTCTCGGCGGGCCGCAGAGAACGATCGCCGAAGTGGACCTGCTCGGCGATTGGGACGGCACCGAGGACGAGGTCGCGGACCATGCCGGCAAGGTCGACGACCTGTCAAGCTCGGTGCTTGCGGATCTGCCGGGCGACACTTTGACTCGGGTGGCGATCTCGGAACACACTATCGCCAACGGCTTCGCGGAGGACCTCTTTTACTATGGCGATTCCCTGGGCAACGTGGTGGTGGCCTACAATAGCAGCGGCGGGACCTTGACCGCTCCCGCAACCGATGAGTTTCGTATAAACCTGCCCACGGTGCTCAATGCATTCGGCAATCTCAACAGCAACGACCAGATAGCGATCACCGGCCTGGCCGTTTCTCCAGTGGCCGATCTTTCCTCTTTCGCCAACGTCAACGGCGCGTTTGCGCTCTTCGCCGGAAGGATCGGCGAGATTCTCTACGTCAGTTTCACCGACAATGGCGGCGGTTTTCGCCTGACTTCAAACGGCACCATAGTGCGGAGCGGGCTGCTGGCCTTCCCGATCGGAGACTTTACTTCGGCTGCGGCCAGCCCGCCTGGCATTCTGAGCCCGAGTGGGTTTCCAGTAACCGTAGGAGGTTCGTTCGGGGTGATCTTTTCCGTGTTCGCGAACCCAGGCGGGATTGCCGTTGACGACAACGGCGCCGTCTATTTCCACCAAGCCGACCTGGTTCAGCTGACCGGGAGCAACGTGGTCGAGATTGCGCCGGTCGGCAGCAATCAGACCCGCTCGCTGGCGGTCAGCGGGATTGCCACCCTCACGACCCTTGACCCCAGCGGCGGATCCTATGGAACGACCAGCGGGCCCTCAAGCCAGGTGAACCGGGTCACCAATTATTCGGGGACCTCGAAGTTCTTTGGCAACATCGCCGCGCTTGCGGCCGGTCCCGGCAACGTACTGTATGCGGCGGTCGCGCGTTCGTTCGTGGCGACTGATTCTGCGCGGGCGCAGCATAGCGAGGGTCTGTTCACGAACCCCGCCGCGTTGGGATCAACGCCGTCAATGGTCATAACGATGGCCGACAACAGCGGTGCACTTGATCCCTGTTCGGATCGGATACCCGTGGCCGACGGATTCGCGGACGTGGTGGTCAGCGGTCAACCCTTGCGCCCCGGCATTAACAACTTCCGCACCTTCGTGATGGGCGCGGGGCCGGACCGGCGCGACGGCGGCGCGGTCTTCGGAAGCACAACCAACACGCAGAAAATCGACCTCAAGATCGACGACACCATCTATTCGGGCATCGCCGTGGATGAGGAGGCCAAGGTTTACGTGATCTCGGGCGGCACGCCGGCAAACGTCGGCACTAATCCATCGCCGCAGCGCAGCGAGATCCTCGCCTTGCCCGACGACCGACCCTACGATAGGCGGGCTGACTACCTCGACCTGCGCGGCGACACTCCGCCCAACAGCGGAATCAGCGGAGGAAACCAGGGCAACGGTGTTGCCAACCGTTTCGACTACATCTACTGGCAGGCGCCGCTCGACCCCGCCACCAACACCCCGATTGGAGTGGCCGGCCTGGCACGCGGATTCCTGCTTTACCTCAACCGCACCCGCACCGACGACCATACCCCGAACCTGCCCAATGGGGTTACCCAGGCCGCCGACAGCACCAGCGGGCCGGAATTCTTCGAGAACCTCGATCCGGGCCACCAGGTGGCCGGCGGCGACGACCAGTTGTTCCCCTTCAAGGGCGACGACGACGACGACACCTCCGGACCCAACAATCCGGCGGTGACCGACCCGCTGGCGGGCGGCTTCGAGATGATCTTCGGCGGCATCCAGAGCGCCGTGTGCTCATCGCCGTGGAACACTCTGTTCGTCAACTCCAACGGCAGCATCAGCTTCGGCTCCGGAAACACCAGCGCCTCGCCCTCGACGGCATCTTTTCTGTCCGGCCCGCCGATGGTTGCACCGGCGTGGACTGCTTTGAACACCGCCAGCCGGGAGAGTTTCCAGAACACCTTCCCGGTGCAGGCGCTGGGCTTTGCAAACATTAACGATTTCGTCGTGCGCTGGATCAACGTCCCGCAGACGGGCAACGAAGCCTGCGGCTCAAGCAACACGTTTGAGGTTCAGCTGATGGACGATGGAACCGGGGATGACGAAAACGCCGACCAGACGCTCAACGCGGCGAATCCGATCGGCAACAATGCGGTGCCCTTTGATCTGAAGGAAGGCCCGACCAACTTGCGCTTCAAGGTCGTCGGTGGCGTGCTCAAGGGCAAGCCCGCCCGGCCCGACGGCAGCGCCTACTTCACCTTCCGCTACGGCGCGACGGACCTGCTGGGCAGCGCGGCCAACCCGGTCATGGTGGGCTACTCGGTGGGCGATCAGCCTTCAGCACCTTCCGGCTTGTGCACGACCGCCAACCTGAGCACGTTCCCCAACGGCAACCTGATCGGTGACAATTCGCAGGCCACAATCTTCCAGCTCTTCGATACCGGAACGGCTACCAACCCGGCTTTCGACCTCCGCTTCGAAGGCGGCAACCGCGAAAACTCGACGCCAGTCGGGCAACACGACAAGAATCGCGGGCTGGTCCGATTCTTCGGCGTCGATTGCGAGTCGGCGCTCGTGTTCTCGTGTCCGAGCTCGAAGGCGCCATGGTAGCAAGCGTGGGTTTTCATCAGGTTTCCTAACGTGGGACTTGGAGGCGCTGCGCGAGCGGCGCCCCCAAGCGCCGTTCGCCAGCCAACAGTCGGCCCTTGAGCCGGCGATTCCCGCTCCCCTATGATCCATTCGTGCGAAGCTGCGGATGGAAACGGGTCGCAGCCGTCTGCGTGCTCGGGGCTGCACTTTGCCTGCACTCGGCTGCGATCGAATGTGCCGCCGCGGACAGCGACACCGCTTCGGCTGGGCGGACCGAAACCGCCGCGATGACGGTCGGCGCGAGCGAGTCGAAGCCCGCCTCCCGACAGGCGGCGTCTGCAAGCAGCATCCCCGCTGGCGGCGATCAGACGCTGGTCATCCCGCCAGCGGCGAATCCAGAGCAACAGCCTGCCCCCGGTGAACAGCAGGAGCCCGCGCCAGAGGAACCGAGCGCGCCGCAGCCGGACATCGGCTCGGACAACTCTCCTTTGCCGGCCGACCTGCCGCCGGAACCCCGTCGCGGACCGCTGCCCTATCTGGGCGTGGGCGTGATGTACACGGTCTCGTCTGCCGACGGACAGCAGGTAAACGCGTTGAAGGTGATCAGCGTCGACCCCGGCAGTCCGGCGGCGCGCGCCGGGCTTAACATCGGCACGCCCGCGTCCACCATCGGCGCGAGCACACAGACTGCGGGCCAGCTGCTGGGGCCGTTGGACGCGGCGCTGCGGCCGCTGCTCGCGAAATCCGGTCAGCTCGGCACCGACGGCGATCTGATCGTCGCGATCGACGACCATCGCATCACCGCCGCCACCGACCTGCGCGACCGGCTCGCCCAGCTCCATCCGGGCGACGTCATCTACCTCACCGTGCTGCGCCAGCAGCGCGACGGTTCCTACAAAACGGTCAAGCTGCCGGCGACGCTCGGCTTCCCACCCAACGTGGGCAAGGCCGCCGCGGCGCGCTAGCGCGCATCCGATCGCGCGCGGAATTACGGCCGCGTCTGCTATCATCGATCCGATTTATCCGCGGCCGATTCGCCTGCGGATCGTTCGAAGAGCGATTTGGAACGCAGTCTGAAAGAGGCGGCGAGCGAGCTCAAAGCCCGCCTGGAGGCCGGCTCGGCGCGGCGCTTTCCGTTGATGGGGCTGAAGGGGGCGGCGGGCGCCTTGATGCTTCGCGAGGCGGCGCTCGATCTGGGCCGGCCGCTGCTGGTGGTGACCGCGCTCGCGCGCGAGGCCGAGGCGTTGGCGGGCGAGCTCGCATTCTTCCTCGACGAGGCGCCAGGCGCCGACCCGGCGGCACGCCGGGTCCATCTGCTGCCTGGCTGGGAGATGCGGCCGTTTGCGCATCTGTCGCCGCCGCCCGACACCCAGGCGGCGCAGCTCGCGGCGCTGTATGCGATGCTGCGCGCCAGGGCGCCGGTCGTGGTCGCACCCGCCGAGGCGTTGATGATGCGCACGGTGCCGCGCGCCGCCTTCGAGTCCTCGGTGCTCAAAATCAGCGTCGCCGACCGGCTCGACCTCGACGCGCTCATCGATGCGCTGGGCGCGCTCGGCTACCAGCGCGTGCCGCAGACCGAGGAGCCGGGCGACTTCAGCGTGCGCGGCGGCATCATCGACATCTACTCGCCGCTCTACCATGACCCCGTGCGCATCGAGCTCGAAGAGGACATCGTCACCTCGCTGCGCCATTTCGATCCGGGCTCGCAGCGCTCGGCGGACGAATGCGCCGAGGCGGTGGTGATACGCGCGCGCCATGTCCCGCCGGTCGCGCTCAAGGACGAGAAGCTGCGCGAGCGCGTCGCGCTGCGCGCGAGCGAAATCGGGCTGGTGCGCAAGGAGTTGGCCGAGCTCAGCGACTCGCTGGTAAACGGGCTGCTGTTCCCCGGCGCCGAGCTGCTTACGCCGATGCTTTTCGGACGGCCGCTCGACCGCGTCTTCGACTACCTCGCGCCCGAGACGCTCGGATGGATAATCGAGCCCGGCCGTGTGCTTGCCGAGGCGCTCAGAATAGCCGAGCAGGTCGGGCTCGAAGCCGCCGCGGCGCAAGCCAAGCCGTCGTTCTATCCGCCCCCGCAGTCGCTCTACCTCGGGGCCGAGGAGTTCGAGCGCGCACTGGGAGCGTTGACCGCGGTCGAGGTCGGCTCGCTGGTCACGGTATCAGCGCCGCGCGAGGGATGGGCGCCAGCGATCGAGATCAAATGCCAGCCCAGCCTCAAGCTCGGCGCGAGCACACTCACCGGTCAGCGCACGCCGCCGAGCTTCGAGCCGCTCGCCAAGGAGCTCAAGGAAGTCCAGCGCGGGCAGGGACGCGCGTTGATGGTGGTCGAGGGCGCGAGCCAGGCCGCGCGTCTGCGCAGGCATCTGGAAGCCTACGACATCGAACTCAACACCGAATGCAAGAGCTTCGGCGCACTGATGGGATGGCCGGACTTCCGCCCCGCGATCATGGAAGGCGAAATCTCCGCCGGTGCCGTACTCCAGGCCGACGGAATTTACCTCTACAGCGAAGAAGACGTCTTCGGCGAACCGCGCGCGCGGCGGCGCCCGCGCCGGGTCTCCAAGGGGGCGCTGCTCAACCTCGACGAGCTCAAGCCCGACGATCTGGTGGTCCATATCGACCACGGGATCGGACGCTACCGCGGCCTGCGCCACATGAAGGTCGCCGGCGTCGAGGGCGACTTCCTCAACCTCGAATACGCGGGCGGCGACGCGATGTACGTCCCCGTGGAGCGCATCAATCTGGTCCAGCGCTATGTCGGCGGTGACGGCGCCGAGCCCAAGCTGGACAAGCTCGGCAGCGGCTCGTGGGACCGGGTCAAGCGCCGGACCAAGGAGGCGGTGCTGGCGATGGCCTCCGAGCTGCTCGACATATACGCCGCGCGCGAAGTGATGGAGGGCCACGCCTTTGCGCATCCGGGAGCCGACTACGAGGAGTTCGCCGAGCGCTTCGAGTTCGAGGAGACGCCCGACCAGCTCGCGGCGATCGACGAAGTGGTCCGCGACATGTGCCGTCCCAAGCCAATGGACCGGCTGATCTGCGGCGACGCCGGTTTCGGTAAAACCGAGGTGGCGGTGCGCGCGACGTTCGTCGCCGTGATGGGCGGGCGGCAGGTCGCGGTGCTGGTGCCGACCACGGTGCTCGCGGAGCAGCATTGGAACACGCTGCGCAAGCGCTTCGCCGATTACCCGGTGCGAATCGAGATGGTCTCGCGTTTCCGTAGCGCGCGAGAGAACAAGGCGGTCATCGAGGACGTTCGCCGCGGCAAGGTCGATATCGTCGTCGGCACTCATCGCCTGCTTCAGGCCGACGTCGAGTTTCCCAAGCTCGGCCTGCTGATTATCGACGAGGAGCATCGCTTCGGCGTCGCCGACAAGGAGCGGATCAAGCGCCTGCGCAAGCTGGTTGACGTGCTGACCCTGACCGCGACGCCGATCCCGCGCACGCTGCACATGGCGATGCTGGGAATCCGCGACCTCAGCGTGATCGAGACGCCGCCGCCCGACCGCCAGTCGATCCGTACCTTCGTCGCCCACTTCGACGACGGGTTGCTGCGCGAAGTGATCATGCGCGAGCTCAACCGCGGCGGCCAGGTCTTCTTCGTCCACAACCGGGTCGAGAACATCGATTACGTCGCACGCCACCTGCGCGCGATTGTGCCCGAGGCGAAGATCGCGGTGGCCCACGGCCAGATGAAGGAGCGCCAGCTCGAGGACGTGATGCGCGAGTTCATCGAGAACCACGTCAACCTGCTGGTGTGCTCGGCGATCATCGAGTCCGGACTCGACATCCCCAACGCCAACACGATGATTATCAACCGCGCCGACCGCTTCGGCCTCGCCCAGCTCTACCAGCTGCGCGGCCGCGTCGGCCGCTCGCGCCAGAAGGCCTACGCTTACCTGCTCATCCCCGGCGAGCACATCATCACGCGCGACGCCAAGAAGCGGATCGAGGCGTTGCGCGAGCTGGTGGAGGCTGAAAGCGGCAGCGGCTTCAAACTGGCGATCCGCGACCTCGAACATCGCGGCGCCGGCAACCTGCTCGGACGCGAGCAGTCGGGCCAGATCGCTGCCGTCGGCTTCGAGCTGTACACCGACATGATGGAGCAGGCGATCGCCGAGCTGCGCGGCCAGCCGATGCGTCCGGACTTCGAGCCCGAGCTGCGGCTCGGCATCCCGGCCTACATCCCCGACGCCTTCGTGCCCGACGAGGGCGAGCGGCTGGTGCTGTACCGGCGGATGGCGCGGGCGGAATCGAAAGCCGACCTCGACACGCTGCGCGAGGAGATGCGCGACCGCTTTGGCCCGCCGCCGACGCTAGTGGACAATTTGCTGGCCGCGATGGACCTGCGCCGGCGGCTCAAGCAGATGCTGATCCTCAGCGCCATCCTCAAGGGCGACCAGCTCGAGGTCAAATTTCATCCCGACGCTCCGCTCGAGGCCGCCAAACTGGTGGCGCTGGCCGACGCCAACCGCCGCCGGATGCGGCTTACGCCCTCGTTCCAGGTAATCGTGCGGCTCGATACGGAGGGCGCCGCGGCCGGCAACTATGGGCTGCTGTTCGAGCAGCTCGACGGCGTCTTGCAGGTGTTGGCGGGCTGTGAAAAGTTGGACGGCGAAGTGAGCCGCCCCGCCGGGCGGCTCGCCAGTTAGAATCATGAAGCAGGTTCTATCAAGCGCGTGGGAAGGCCTCAGCGCGTTGGCGGGAGCCGCGATATTGATCGGCGCGCTCGCCGCGCCGCCGCGTGCCCGTGCGCAGCAGACCGTCGATCGGGTGGTCGCCAGCGTTGACGGCGAGCCGATAACCACCCGCGACATCGCGGCATTTGCCGCCGCCAACCGGGTTACGCTGGCCAGTCCTGACGACACCGATGCGCCGACCACCCGCGAAGTGCTCAAGGGACTGATCTCGGAGCGGCTGCTGGAAAGCGAGGTCAAGAAGTACTCGGGCCAGGTCGATGAGAATCAGATCAAGTCCTACATGAAGGACTTCGAGCACAACGCCGGACTTACGGACGACCAGCTGCGCGCGCAGCTCCAAGCCCAGGGCGTCACCTACGAGCAATTCCGCGAGCACGCGCGGATGGAAATCGAAAAGATGTTGATGATCGACAAGGAAGTGCGCCAGAAAGTCAACATCTCGCCCGATGAGGTCAAGGCCTATTACGACGCCCATCCGGGCGAGTTCACCGTGAAAAAGGAGCGCTTCAAGCTCGCCCAGATCCTGATCGCGTTGCCGCCCAATCCGACCCCTGCTCAGGTCGAGGAGGCGCGCAATAAGGCCGAGGACATCCGCAAGCAGGCGGTCAGCGGCGGCGACTTCGCGGCCCTCGCGCGCCAGTACTCCGACGACGATTCAAAGGGCCAGGGCGGCGAGCTGGGCGACTTCTCGCGCGGCGAGGTGCTCGACCCGATCCAGAGCGCGCTCGACCAGATGAAGCCCGGCGACATCTCCGAGCCGATCCGCACCGAGCACGGCTTCCACATCGTCAAGCTCGAAGAGCACGACGCGCCCGGGGTCAAGCCGCTCGCCGAAGTCTCGGCCAAAATCCGCGACAAGCTGATGACCGACAAGGCCAAGAACCAATTCGCCAAGTGGGTTGAAACCGATCTCGTCAAGCAGCATTACGTCGAAACTCTCTACTGATACGCTTGCGCGGGCGGCGCGCGCTCGGCGCGCGCTTGTGGCGCTCAGCATGGGCGATCCGGCCGGGATCGGCCCTGAGGTCATCCTCAAGGCGGCGGCCGCGACGGCGGACCGGCGCGACGCTCCGGCGCTGGTTGTAATTGGCGATCTGGGCGCGATGCGCGCGGCCGCGCGGAGGCTTCGAGGCGTGCCGGAGCCTTACGAATGGCATCCGGACGATGCTGCGTCGCACCACAGAGATTGTCTGATCCCGGGGCGCAACGGGCTGGCGGTGCGGAACGTCGGCAGGCTGAGCGCGCGCGCGCTGCGTCCGGGGCGGCCGACTGTCGAGGGTGCTGACGCGGCTTACCGCTATATCGTCGAGGGCGCGCGGATGGCGATGAGGAACGAGGCCGACGCGCTGGTGACGGCGCCGATCAGCAAGGAGTGGCTCAACCGCGCCGGCCATCACTTTCCCGGGCATTCCGAGCTGCTGGCGCGGCTGGGGCGGGCGCCGTCGTGGCGGATGATGTTCGCGGGCGGCGAGCTGTGCCTGGCGTTGGTGACCGTTCATATGGGGCTTGCCCGGGTGCCGCGCGCGCTCAACGCCAAGGGCGTCTTTGACACGATTCGCCTGCTGGCGCAGCATCTGCGGCAGCGGATGGGAGTCCGCCGTCCGCGGATCGGTGTGCTCGGCTTCAATCCGCATGCGGGCGAGAACGGGCTATTCGGCGACGAGGAGATTCGCGCCATCGAACCGGCCATCCGGCGCGCGCGCCGCGGCGGTATCGATGCCTACGGGCCGCTTGCGCCGGACACCGCGTTTATCCGCCGCGGCGGCGAGTTCGGGTTCGACGCGGCGGTCGCGATGTATCACGATCAGGGGCTGATCGCGCTCAAGACGCTGGAGTTCGAGCGCGCGGTCAACGTGACGCTGGGGCTGCCGTTCGTGCGCACCTCGCCTGATCACGGCACTGCTTATGATATAGCGGGAAGCGGCACGGCGAATGCGGCGAGCATGATTGGGGCGATCGAATATGCGGCGCGCGCCGCAGCGGCCGATGGCACACTGCGCCGGCCGCGGGTCCCCAACGCGCGGCGCGGCCGCTGACGCGGAAAGTTTGCATCGATGGCGGACCGGATAATCATCAAGGGTGCGCGCGAGCACAACCTCAAGAACATCGACCTCGAGATCCCGCGCGACCGCCTGGTCGTAATTACCGGGCTCTCGGGCTCGGGCAAGTCCTCGCTCGCCTTCGACACCATCTACGCCGAAGGCCAACGCCGCTACGTCGAATCGCTGTCGGCCTACGCCCGGCAATTCCTCGAACAGATGGAGAAGCCCGACGTGGACTCGATCGAGGGGCTGTCGCCGGCGATCTCGATCGAGCAGAAGACGACCTCGCGCAACCCGCGCTCGACCGTCGCCACCATCACCGAGATCTACGACTACCTGCGGCTGTTGTTTGCGCGCGTCGGCCACGCGTTTTGCCACAACTGCGGGCGCGAGATCACCCAGCAGAGCGTGCAGCAGATCGTTGACCGGATCATGGCATGGCCCGAAGGTACGCGCATCCACGTGCTGGCGCCGATCGTGCGCGACCGCAAGGGCGAGTACCGCAAGGAGTTGAGCGACCTGCGGCGCGCGGGTTTCGTGCGGGTCAAGGTGGACGGCGCAATGCGCGAGCTGAGCGAGGAGATCGCGCTCAACAAGAACCTCCGCCACAGCATCGACGTCGTGGTCGACCGCCTCGCGATCCGCCGCGGGATCGAGAAGCGGCTCGGCGATTCGCTCGAGGTCGCCTTCCGCCACGGCCACGACCTGCTCAAGATCGAGCGGCTCGACGGCAAGGACGCCGGCGAAGTGTACTTCAGCCAGCGCTTCGCCTGCGTCGAATGCGGCATCTCCTACCCGGAGATCACGCCGCGGATGTTCTCGTTCAACAGCCCGCACGGGGCGTGCGCGGCGTGCTCGGGGATCGGCTCGATCATGTACTTTGATCCCGAGCTGGTGGTGCAGAACGAGGACCTGAGCATCGCCGACGGCGCAATCGCGCCGTGGGCGTCGATGAACCACATGCAGCCGGTGCTTGAGGCGCTGGCCGCGCATTACAAGTTCAGCCTCGACCAGCCGTGGAAGGCGATCCCGCTCAAGGTCCGGCGCGCGCTCCTCAACGGCTCGGGCGACGAGGAGATCGAGTTCACCTACCAGCGCGGCGATCATCGCCACGGCTACGCGCGCCCGTTCGAGGGCGTGCTCGCATGGCTCGACCGCCGCTACAAGGAGACCGACTCTGAGAGCATCCGCGAGATGCTCGAAGCGTACATGAACATGCGCCCGTGCCCCGAATGCGGCGGCGCGCGGCTCAAGAAGGAAAGCCTCTACGTCCGCTTCAACGGCAAGTCAATCGCGGAAGTGGTCGCGATGTCGGTCAAGCAGGCGATCGCGTTTCTCGCCGCGCCCCGGCTGAGCCGCCAGGAGGAGGAGATCGCGCGGCTCATCCTCAAGGAGATTCGCGAGCGGCTGGGCTTTCTGGCCGACGTCGGGCTGGACTACCTGACGCTGGACCGCGTCTCGGCGAGCCTCTCGGGCGGCGAGGGCCAGCGCATCCGGCTGGCGACGCAGATCGGCTCCAGCCTGGTCGGCGTGCTCTACATCCTCGACGAGCCGTCGATCGGGTTGCATCAGCGCGACAACCAGCGCCTGCTGGCGACGCTCAAGCGGCTGCGCGACCTCGGCAACACCGTGCTGGTGGTCGAGCACGACCGCGAGACGATGCTAGAGGCGGATCACGTCATCGACATGGGCCCCGGCGCAGGCATCCACGGCGGCCACGTCGTCGCCGAGGGTACGCCGGAAGAGGTGATGCGTAATCCGGCCTCGCTCACCGGGCGTTATCTCAAGGGCGAGCTGGATATTCCGATCCCGCCCCGGCGACGTCCGCTGAGCGGGCGCTGGCTCACCCTGCGCGGCGCGCGCGAGAACAACCTGCGCGATCTGACCGTGGCGTTCCCGCTCGGCGTTTTTATCTGCATCACCGGCGTGTCGGGTTCGGGCAAGTCGTCGCTGGTGCTCGACACGCTCTACCGCGCACTGGCGCAGAAGCTCAACCGCTCGCGAGAGCGGGCCGGCGCCTACAAGAGCCTCGACGGTATCGAGCATCTCGACAAGGTCATCCACGTTGACCAGAGCCCGATCGGGCGCACGCCGCGCTCCAACCCGGCGACTTACACGGGCCTGTTCACCCATATCCGCGAACTGTTCGCGCAGTTGCCGGAAGCGCGGATGCGCGGTTACGGGCCCGGGCGCTTCTCGTTCAACGTCAAGGGCGGGCGCTGCGAGGCTTGCCAGGGCGACGGCATCATCCGCATCGAGATGCATTTCCTGCCCGACGTTTACGTCACCTGCGAGGTCTGCGGCGGCAAGCGCTACAACCGCGACACACTCGAGATTCAGTACAAAGGCAAAAGCATCGCCGAGGTCCTCGACATGACTGTGCTCGACGCGGTCGAATTCATGGGCTCGGTGCCGCCGATCCGCCAAAAGCTCGAGACTCTGCGCGACGTGGGGCTGGACTACATCCATCTCGGCCAGTCGGCGACCACGCTCTCGGGCGGCGAGGCGCAACGCATCAAGCTTGCCAAAGAACTCTCACGCCGCGCCACCGGGCGCACGCTCTACATCCTTGACGAGCCCACCACCGGCCTCCATTTCGACGACATCAAGCGCCTGCTCGAGGTGCTGGGCCGGCTCGCCGACGCCGGCAACACTATCATCGTGATCGAACACAACCTCGACGTGATCAAGACTGCCGACTATGTCATCGATCTCGGTCCCGAAGGCGGGGATCGCGGCGGCGAGATCGTGGCCAAGGGGTCGCCGGAAGAAATTGCGGCCGCGCCCAACTCCCACACCGGAAGATTCCTTCGCCAGGTGCTGGGCCAGCGCGCCGCCGCCTGAGGTCGACCGGCTTCGACCTCGGCGGCGGGCTCAACGATGAGGGTCGCCCGGGCAGTGATACTTGCGTTCGCGCTGTGCGCGACGATTGGATGCGCGCGCGGGCCTGATGCGCGGCGGCTCGAAGCGCAACTGCGGCGCGACCTTCCGGTGGGGACACCGTCGGCTCGCATCGATGCCTATCTGGCCGCGCATGGCTGGATGCACGATTATCTGCCGCAGGAGCGCTCGTGGCTGGCGGGAGTGCGCAACGTCGGCTCGCGCTTCAGCCTGACCCGCGAGGACCTCGCGATCAAAATCGACCTCGACGGCAACAAGCGGCTGAAATCAATCCACGTGACTCCGCTATTCACCTACCACGGACGATAGCGGCCAGAGATTTAAAGCATCGCTTGGCGATGGCGCCGGGGCTAAATCACGCCGTCGCGCCTGAGCTGTTCGAGTTCGGCAGGACTCAGCGCGAGCAGTTCGCCGTAGATCCTGGCGTTGTCGTGGCCGAGCCTGACCGAGCCGCGCCAGATCTTGCCCGGCGTTCGGGAAAAGCGCGGCGCAAAGCCGATTCCCTTCACCGGTCCGACTTGTTCGTCTTCCCACTCGACGTGCAGCCCGCGCGCGCGGTAATGCGGGTTCTCCGCCATCTCGCGGCTCGACATGATGACGCCACACGGCACCTTGGCCTCGGCGCTCAGCCGCTGCACGACTTCGTCGGCGCTGCGCTCGGCGATCCAGCGGCGCAGGTAGCGATCGAACTCGACACCCTCGGGCGAGTCGAGCTCGACGTGCGCCTTCTTCCAGCGTCGGTCGGCAGGGTCGAGGCCGATCGCCTTGAGCAGCCGCTCGTAGGCGCCGCCCGCCGCCGCCAGCATCACCCAGCCGTCGCGCGCCCTGAAGGTATCGAGCGGCTGCACCTCGACGCCCTTGTTGCCGCTGCGCTCGCGCACAATCCCGCGCTGGAAATAATCGATCATCGTGCCGCCGAGCGTAAGATGGAGTGCCTCGAACAGCGCCAGGTCGATCGCCTGTCCCTCGCCGGTCGCACGCGCGTGGAGGAGCGCAGCCAGCGACGACCACAGCACCATGTAGGCCGAGGTGTAGTCGCCGAGATAGGGCTGCGCGCGCGTCGGCGGCATCGGGTCGGCGAACCCGGTCTGGTACATCGTGCCGCCGAAAGCTTGGGCGATCGAATCGTACGACGCGCGCCCGATCCAATCCGGGTCGCCGTAATGGCCGTAGCCGGAGACATGGGTGATCACCAGGCGGCGATTGAGCTTCCAGAAGGCTTCGTCATCGAGGCCCCATCGTTGCCACGTCCCGGGCTTCGAACTTTCCATCAGGAGGTCGGCGTCGCGCGCGAGCCCAAGCAGCATGTCGCGGCCGCGCGTGCTGGAGATGTCGAGCGAGACCGAGAACATGTTGCGCCGCTCCTGGATCCAGTTGGTGCCCACCGGCGCGCCGCCGTCGCGCGCGGGCAGCTTGTTGCCGAAGCTGCGCCAGGTTGCGTCGCCGGTGCCGGGCGCCTCGATGTGGATCACTTCGGCCCCCATCTCGGCGGCGAGCTGGGCTGCGAACGGCTCGGCGATAAAATTGCCGGCGGAGATCACCCGCACGTCGCTGAGCGGTCCGAAGTCTTCCGGAACAAGCCTCTTACGCGCCATCGCGCCACCTCTCAGTGCTCCTCGCCCATCGATTTTGATGCCCAATCTACGCCGCATCGCGCGCCGCGCGCCAGCGATTACGGCGCCGATCAAATGATCAAGCTCTGCGGTGGCGGTTTGAAACGGCTGTGGTATATAGCGACCGTGACGCAGGCCCGCGCGCGCCTGCCGCGGCGGCCGGCGGACTCGTCGCGCAATTCGGAGGAAGGCACGGAAATGGAACAAACGCGTCCCGGCAGACCGGCGCTGGCCGAGCCGGATAACTACGACTGGAATCAGATCGTCGATGAGCTCAATCGCCTGCTCAGGCTGCGCACCACGCCGATCGGGATGAAGCTCTTCACCTCGGTCGAAGAGATGGAAAAGATCCCCAAGCTGCGCCGGCCCAAGTCGATTCACACCACCGACCAGATCGTCGCACAGGCGGCGCGCCTGGGATGGACCGTGGGCATCACCGCCAAGGACCTAGTCGGCGCGCAGTGCGCGGTCGTCATCGGCCTACAGCCTGCTGACGAAGATTGGCTGTCGGGCGCGCGGATGAAGGGCGTGTGGTATTCGACGCTGGAGGACTCCGCCGCCCATCAGCGCGCGATGGACGTCGTGCCGCACGGCAGTTACGCCGCGATGGCGGTCTCGCCGCTCACCTCGGGACGGCTCAACCCGCCCGACATTTGTCTCATCTACGGCACCCCCGGCCAGATGATCATCTTCATCAACGGCCTCCAGTGGGCGGGGTACCGCAAGTTTCAGTGGGGGTGCGTCGGCGAGTCGGCCTGCGCCGATTCGTGGGGGCGCGCGCTCAAGACTGGAGAGCCGAGCCTGTCGATCCCTTGCTTTGCCGAGCGCCGTTACGGCGGCGTGCTCGACGACGAGTTGCTGATGGCGATTCCGCCGCGCTATTTGCCCAAGACAATCGAGGGACTGAAGAGACTAGCCGCCAACGGCCTGCGCTATCCGATTCCGCAATATGGGATCCAGCAGGACGCACGCGCCGGCCTCGCGGTCAGCTACGGTTCCAAAGAATAAGCGCGTTGGCCGGCATCACTGAGGCACCCCGCCAGCCAGCCACTGCCGGGCGCCGCTCGGCGCCGCCGCGCCAGCCGGACCATACCCGTGGCGAGGAGGACAGATGAGATGAGAACGCTGCGCTTGATTGCGATGCTCGCGACCGTCGCCGCCGGGGCCGCGCCCGCCGTATGGGCGGGGCAGGACCCCACGGCCCCGATTCCGCCGGGTACGACGATCACGATGCAGAACTGGCAGCAGTATCAGCAGTACATGCCGGATGGGATGGTCGCCCTGTTCCAGGGCAGGTATTTCTGGAAGATGCCCGAGGACGTCTCGATTGAGGTTGGGCCGACGCTCATCCATCCTCTGCCAAAGGGCTACCGCCAGGCGACCGAACAGCACAGCGCACAGACCACACTCGTCAAGCGGCCCGACGGCCAGACCGCGATCGCCGGCTACCAGGGCGGCCGGCCGTTTCCCAATCCGTCCGGGGCCGACAAGGGATGGAAAATTCTGGCCAATATGTGGTTTCGCTACATGCCGCACTTGATAGTTGATACGTACGGCTTGGGATGTCTGCAAAACAGCTACGGCAGCGTCAGTTGCAGCGCGGACACGATCGTCTTGCGCCAGCTCAGCTACAACACCGACCCCGGAGTTTCGGCGACCATCGCGGGTGCGAGCGACAAGTATTTTACCGAGTGGGTAATGACGGTGGCGCCGGAGAACAAGAAGTACAACGCGAGCCTCACCATTTCCTACTCCGACATCACCAAGCAGCAGGACACCTACGTCTTCATCCCCAGCCTGCGCCGTTATCAGCCGGTGTCGGCGGCGGCGCGATGCAGCCAGTCGGAAGGCTACGACGTCACTTCGGATGATTACCGCTTCGGGTTCAACGGCGTGATCGGCCAGTTCCAGGCGACCTTCCTCGGCAAGCGCAAGATCCTGGCGCTAACCGACTACGAGATGCCGAAGACCACGTTCCCCGAAGGCTTCGACATGCCGCTCGGATGGCCCGAGCCGGCCTGGGGCAAATGGCAGGTGCGCGATGTCGACGTAATCGACGTCCGCAAGATTCCCTCGATGTCGTCCGGGTACTGCTACGGCAAGCGCATCATCTACGTCGATGAACAGTCGAGCACGCCGCTGTGGGAAGAACTGTACGATTCCCACATGCAACTATGGAAAATCGTGGGCATCTTCGCGCGCGTGATGGAGGTGCCTCAGATTGGACCAGTCAATGCCAGCGGATCCGAATACGAGGCCTTCTGGGACATCAAGAACAACCACGCGACCTACTTTATCGATCCCTCGGAGGGCAATCCTTTCTACTTCAACGACGCGGCGCCCAAACAGTACCAGGATGTCCCCAAGTACACGACGCCCGGCGGCCTGGGCCAGATCATGCGCTAGGAACAAGCGAATGGATATACAACTTCGTCTGACCACAGCCCTGGCGCTCGCAGCCTTGCTGTACGCCGTGAGGGTCGGCGCGGCAGCAGGTGACCCAGCGGTTGCGCCCGCACTTCCCGCTATCGCCCCCGGCACCACGATCACGATGCAGAACTGGCGTGACTATCAACAGTACATGCCGGACGGGATGATTTCGCTGTTCGAAGGCAAGTACTTCTGGAAGATGCCGCGGGACGTACTAATCAACGTTGGCCCGACGGTCATCCATCCGCTGCCAAAGGGCTATCTCGATGCGACCGAGAAATATGCCTCGCAGGTCCAGCTCGGAATGCTTCCAGACGGCGGCTTCATGGTTGCTAACTACCGGGGCGGCGAACCCTTTCCCAATCCAGCGACGCCGCATCGCGGATGGAAAATCCTCGCGGATTTCTGGTATCGCTACATTCCCCACCTGGTAGTCAATTCACAGGACAATCTGGGCTTTTTCTGCACCGAGGATTCCTATCGCTCGATCAGCTGCATCAAGAGCCTGTGGGTTTATCGCCAGCTTTCCTTCAATACGGATCCCGGCATCCCGGCGACGATTGCCGGCGGCGAAGGCAAGTTCTTCACGATGTGGGCGATGGTTTACGAGCCGGAGCAGGAAAAGTACAGCGCAACGCTGACCATCGGCTTTACCGATCCGGCACGGCCGCAGGAGATCTACGCCTTTCGCCCCGCGCTCCGGCGCTACGAGCCGGTGGCCTCGGCGGCGCGATGCGCCAGCAACGGCTCCGACGCCACCCCGGACGACGGACGCTTCGGGTTCAACGGCAACATCACCCTCTTCCAGGCCAAACTGCTCGGCGAGCGCAAGGTGCTGACGCTGGAGGACTTCGGCACCGCCGGCGGCGATTTCCCCGGCAATTACTATATGCCGCTCGGATGGCCGAAGCCGTCGTGGGGAAAATGGGAAGTGCGGGATGCGTGGGTGATAGATGTGCGCCGACTGCCCGCGCACAGGCGGGGCTACTGCTACGGCAAACGCATCATGTACATCGACAAGCAGTTCTACGGGCTGCTGTGGGAGGATTTATATGACGTCCGGATGCGGCCGTGGAAGTTTGTTTTCGATCAGCCGATCGTGATCGACGTTCCCGGCGCCGGACCGCAGAACTCCAGCGGCGCACATATCTCGCACATCTGGGACGTCCAGAACAAACACGCAACCTTCTCCGGCCCCGCCGACGGCCACGGCTATGACGTCCTCATCAATAGCGAGGTGCCGCAGCAATGGCGCAGCATCTCTAAATACACCACGCCCGGAGGGCTGGGCTCGATCATGCGCTAACCATAGGCGGGAGCGCCTACGACGGCGGCAGCGCGCCGCCGCGGCCGCGGCCGAAGCCCCCGAGCCGATAGCGTGCGAGCATCCGGTACAGCGTCGAGCGCGAGACGCCGAGCAAGCTGGCTGCGCGCTGGCGATTGCCCTCGGTTTGGCGCAGCGAGCGCAACAATGTGCGCTTGATTACCTCGTCGAGCGCGAGCGGATACGGTCCTTCGGCCTCGCCGGCGCACTGATGATGATCCGGCGAGTGCGCAGCCTCCCCTACGGATGCAACGGGTGGCGCGGGGCGGGCGGGCAATCGTCTCGCGGCGGCGTCCGGCGGCGCGAGCAGATAATCGGGCAGCGACGCGACGTCGAGCCCCTCACCTTCGCACTGCAATACGCTTCGTTGGATCGCCTGGGCCAGCTCGCGAACGTTTCCCGGCCAGTCGTAGGCTTCGAGCCGCCGCAGGGCGTCGCGCGAAATCAGATTTACGCGGCGTCCGAAGGCGCTGTTGGCCCGCGCTATGAAGTGGCCGCTCAGTGCGCCGATCGCTTCGCGCTGTTCGCGCAGCGGCGGAACTGAAATAGCGGCGGCGTTGAGCCGATAGTAGAGGTCGTCGCGAAATCGCCCCGCCCGCGCCATCGCGCGCAAGTCGAGGCTCGTCCCCGCGATCAAGCGCAACTCGACGTGCTCCGGATGCATGCCGCCGACCGGCCAGACCTCGTGCGTCTCGACCACGCGCAGCAGTTTCGCTTGCAACGAGGGCGGCAGTTCGCCGACCTCGTCGAGGAACAGCACCCCGTCGTTGGCCCTGCGCAGGCATCCCGCCGCATCCTCGACCGCGCCCGGCAAGGCCCCCTTGAGATGACCGAAGAGCTGGGCAGCGGCAAGCGATTCCTCGGCGTTGAAGCAGTTAAAGATCACGAAAGGGCCGCGCGGTTCCGGTCGGAGCGTATGGAGCATGCGCGCGATCAGCTCCTTGCCGGTGCCCGACTCGCCTTCGATCAGGACCGGCGAGTTGTCCGCAGCGAGCAGCGCGACCGTGTACATCACGCGTCGCATCGGCCCCGACGCGACCAGCATCCCGCCGATCTGCTCGGAGCCGAGCGTGAGCCGTTCGATTGCGAGCCACCGGTCTGGCTCATCAGCGGGCGCTAGCCCCTTCGGCGCGGTCCCGCCGGCCGGCCGCGCGTCGTAGGCATCGGAAGAGTTGTCCCGAATCCGCTGATTTCCTCCATGTGCGGCATCTGGCGCGCGAACGGGAGGAATAAGCCGGCGCGAGTTCATACCAAGCCGCCGATGCAAAGTGCGGACCAGCGCGGCTGCACAGCACAGGTCCACGGCAAGCGCGGCGCCCACGCGGCCCGCCCGCGCAGCGCTAGATGCCGAGCACGTCAGCCAGTACACGCGCGGCGTGGTCGCGCGGATCGACCTGGCCGTAGATTCGCTCGACGCGCCCGTCGGCGCCGATCAGAAAGCTCATCCGCTCGGGATAGCGCGCCTTGAGATCGTCACAGGCGCCATAGGCGGCGGCGGCCTCGCGCCTCGAGTCGCTCAGGAGCTTGAAGCCGAAGCCGTATTTGGCCGCAAAGGCGGCGTTCTCGGCCGGGGTGTTGAAGCTCGCGCCGAGGATTACGATGCCGTTGTCGTCGAAGTACTGCTGATGGTCGCGGAACCCGCGCCCTTCAAGCGCTCAGCCCGGGGTGTCGGCCTCGGGAAAAAACCATAACAGCACTCTGCGCCCGCGCAGGCCGCCGAGCGTGAGCGTCGTGCTGTCGTGAGCCGGCAGGCTGAATTCAGGAGCCGGATCGCCAATCTTGAGCATCGTGTGCCTCCCTGGGGTGGCGCTGGCGATGGTAGCGCGTCAGTTGAGCGTCGCTTTGAGTCGGGAAAGGAAGGCTTCGCAGAGGGGCTCGCCGGGCTGGATTTCGAGCGCTTGTTCGAATTCCCGGATGGCTTGCATCACCATCCCCTTCGCCGCGTACAGCCGGCCCAGGTTCATATATGGGAAATGGCGCGGCTCGTAGCGAGCCGCCCGCTTGGCCCGCTCCAGCCACGGGATCGCCTCGTCGAACTCGCCCTTGGCGATGAGGTAGGCGCCGATGTCGTTGTAGGGGTTGCCGAAGTCGGGATCCACTTCGATCGCCTTGCGGCATTCGCCGATCGCCTCATCGACGCGGCCCAAAAAATTGTAAGCCCATCCGCGAAAAGTGTAGGCCTCGGCCGTTGGCCAGGCGTCGATTGAACGCGTATACAGCGCGATCGCGCGTTCAAAGTCGCCCCGCATGTGATGGCGCACGCCCTCGTTCCACAACTCGAGGGCGCGCTGTTTTTCGACCGCGTTGCCCATAGATCCTTGGATATTGCCATGAGCCGGCGGCGTCAAGGGCAGGTACGACGAGCCGCGCGGCTACGAGCTCAGCGTGCGCATCGTCTGCACTATCGCGGGGCCGACGATGATCAGCAGCATCGCGGGCAAAATCATCAGGACGAGCGGGAAAAGAATCTTGATCGTCGTGCGCTGGGCCGCCTCCTCGGCGCGCATCCGGCGCCGGATACGGATCGCATCGGAGATCGAGCGCAAGGCGGGACCGATCGCCGCGCCCAGCTGCTCGCTCTGGATGAGCGTGGCGGCGAGCGGCTTGATATCGCTCACGGCGGTGCGCTCGGCCAGCGCGCGCAGCGCCTGCCCAAGCGAGGCGCCCGCGTTGACCTCGCCCGAAACCATCGAGAGTTCATGCCCGATGGCGAGGTTCTGCGCCTGGGTTTCGCGCCCAACAACCTTGATCGCCTCGAGCAGGCCGAGCCCCGCTTCGACGCACACCACCAGCAAGTCGAGCGCATCGGAGAGTTGGCGCGCGATCTCGGCCTGGCGTTTGGCAGCGCGCTTGGAGAGATAGTACGTCGGCAGCCACGCGCCGGCCGCAGCGCCCAGGATCGCATAGAGCACAAGGTCAACGCCGCTCCTGTCCAGTATGAGCGCGGTCAGTGCGCCGGCGAGCACGCCTCCCGCCGTCGTCGAGGTTTTTACGACCTGGAAGGCGGCGGGCGCAGATGCGCCGGTGAATCCGGCGCGTAACAGTAGCTGCGCCGTCTTCGCGGCGGCCGGCGAGGCGGGCGTTTTCGGAATCCTGCCCACCGCCCACTGGAGCAGCATCCGGGTCACCCGCCGATCCGCGGGCGACAGGCCGGCCATGACGGCGGCGCTGGTGCGCGCACGCAGGGCGACCTCAGCCATCCGCGCCTGCGTCATCCGCCGCTCGGCCGAGGCCGCCATGTAGATCGCGGCCGCCGCACCGCTCAACAACACGAAAATGACCAGGCTGGCCGCCAACGGAGTCACGGTTCAAACCTCGCCATACAGCGCATCCCTCGTCGCTGCTCAGTAGTTGACGTTGAGGATGCGGCGGATGATCAGGAAAGCGCCGATATCCAGTCCCAGGGCGAGTTTGAGAATCTGCCGGCCGGTCGGATCGAACAGCAGCATTTCCGTATGGCCGGGCTGGATGATGCTGAACATTGCGAGCACCACCACCGGCAGCAGCCCGACCACCATCCCGCTCAACCGCGACTGCGCGGTGAGCGCCTCGATTTGCGAGTGCAGATGCTGGCGCGTACGCACGATCTCCGCCAGACGCGCGACGATCTGCGCGAGCGAGCTGCCGACCTCGCTCTGCACCTTAACCGCGACCACGAACAGCCGCAGATCGTCGAGCGGCACGCGCTGGAGCATGTCGGCCAACGCCTGATTGAGTGCCAGCCCGAGGCGCGTTTGTTCGACCACGGTGCGAAACTCGCCGCCGAGAGGATCGGTGAACTCCTCCCCGACCACTTGCAGGCCGCGCTGCAGAGTGTGCCCGGCCTCCAGCGAGGATTTGATCAGATCCAACGCGTACGGGTACTGGCCGAGGAAGGCGTTGAGCCGACGTTTGCGGCGGATCCGAATGTAGAACAGCGGGAACAGCGCCAACGCAAAGCCGGTGCCGAAGGCGATCAGCGCATCCTCCGCCACCAGCATCGCAGCCGCGGTCCCCAGCGCGAACAGTGCCGCAATCAGCAGCACCAACGTCGAGGCGCTCTCGTATATCCCGGCCTGCCACATCGTCTGCTCCAGCCGCCGCAGGGCGGGCAGGCGTGGCAGCGCTGGGCCGCGGGTGCGCGTGCGGCGCACCGAGCGCAGCAGCGACTCGTCCGCGGCCGGTACGCCGCGGGTAATCTGCTCCAAGCGCTGCGCAGCCTCGGCGCTCTCGAGGCTGCGCCGGACCAGGTGCACGCCGACCGCGGTCAGTAGGAAGAAGACAGAAAGCGCCGCCAGCAGCGGGATCAATCGCTCCCCGTCGGCCGCAGCTCGAGCTTGTAGCCGGCCAGCTCGATGCGCTGCGCGTAAGTCGAACGGATGCCAGTGCTGCGGTATTCGCCTAGCACCTTGCCCGAGGCGTCGATGCCCGAGCGCACAAACTCGAACAGATCCTGCATCATGATCGCGTCGCCCTCCATCCCCGTGACCTCGGAGATCTTCATCACTTTGCGCGAGCCGTCGGACAGGCGCGCGATGTGGACGATCACATTGACGGCCGAGGCGATCTGCTGACGCATCGCGCGCTGCGGAATCGCAAAACCCGACAGCAGCATCATCATCTCCAGCCGGCCCAGGCACTCGCGCGAGCTGTTGGCGTGGATGGTACTCAGCGAGCCGTCGTGGCCGGTAGACATCGCCTGCAACATGTCGAAGACCTCGCCGCCGCGCACCTCGCCGACTATGATCCGGTCCGGGCGCATCCGCAGCGAATTGCGCACCAGGTCGCGCGCCGTCACCTCGCCCTTGCCCTCGAGGTTGGGCGGCCGGCTCTCCAGCCGCACGACGTGCGGCTGCTGGAGCGAGATCTCGGCCGAGTCCTCGATCGTGACGATACGCTCGTCCTCGGGCACGAAGCTCGAAAGGCAATTGAGCAGCGTGGTCTTTCCCGAGCCGGTGCCACCGCTGACCAGTAGGTTGAGCCGCGCGCGGATCATCGCCTTGAGCAGCTCGACCATCTGCGCCGAGATGCTCTCGCGGGCGAGCAGGTCGCCGATCGAGAAGCGTTTGCGGCCGAACCGCCGGATCGAGAGTGCCGGGCCGTCGAGCGCCAGCGGCGGAATGATCGCGTTGACGCGCGAGCCGTCGGGCAACCGCGCATCCACCATCGGTGACGCCTCGTCGATCCGTCGTCCCACCTGGGCCACGATGCGGTCGATGATCAGCATCAGGTGCTGATCGTCGTGGAAGCTGATCTCGGTGTGGCGCAGCTTGCCGCGCTTTTCGACGTAAACCTGCGAATGGCCGTTGACCAGGATGTCGGTCACCTCATCGTCGCGCAGCAGCGGCTCCAGCGGTCCCAGGCCGAGCAGCTCGTCCTTGATTTCGTCGATCAGGCGCGCGCGGTCGGCCTCGGTGAGCAGCCTGCCCTCCTCGTCGAGAGTTTCCTGGATGGCGGCGACGACCTTGGCCGTGATCAGCGCCGGCTCGAGCGCCTCCAGACGCGAGATGTCGAGCGTTTCGAACAGCCGGTTGTGGACCTTGATCTTGAGCTCGCGCGAAGCGTCGGGGCCCTCCTCCCTGCGATGGCGCGCAACGCTTATGAGCGACCCCGGATGCTCCGGCATCGCCTCCTTGTTGATCTTTGAAATTCGCTCGCTCAGTTTCATAAACATGCCCTCAGGCGCGGGCTCCAAGCGCGCTCAGCAGCCGGGCAATGACACCCGCGGGATGAGCGGTGTGGGGCTCATCCTTCGGTTGCTCCGCGCCGCTCAGGCGCTGCGCCAGTTTCTCGTAAGCGCGTACCAACGCCGAGCGCGGCGCAATTTGCCAGGGCGTCCTGCCCAGCACCGCGGCCTGCTCCAACAGCCGGTCGTCGCGCGGGATGCGCGCATAGATCGGACGGCGCACCACCGCCGCCAATCGCGCTTCGGTGAGCGGACTGCGCGGGTCGTAGCAGTTGAGCACCAGGCGCGGTTCGCGCCGGATACGCAGGCGGCCGAGCAAATCCATAAAGCGCAGCGCGCCGCGCGCCGCGCCCTCCGATTGCCGCAGCACGTAAAGCACCTCGCGCGAACGTTCCAGGGCAACGGCGGTATTGCCGTCGACGTGGCGGCCGCAATCAACCACCACGTAGTCGAAAAGCCGTTCCATCAGCTCGAGCACGGCCTCAACCGTGGTGTCCGAGACCTGCTCGCTCTCCTCTATCCGGCCGGGCGCGGCCAGCAGGTACAGCCCCGTCGGATGGCGTGTGAGCGCCGCCTCCAGGGCGCCCGGATCCAGTTTGTCGACGGCGACGGCGGCCAGCGGCAGGATCGTTCGTTCGGGCTTAACCCCGAGCGCCACGCTCAAACCGCCCTGCTGCAGGTCGAGATCGACGATCCCGATCCGCCCGCCCGTGGTGCGCAGAAGCGCCAGGCCCAAGTTGGCGCTCAGCGTGGTCAGGCCGACCCCACCGGTCACACTCGCCAACGAAACAATCGCGCCCCGTCCCTTGCTTTGAGCGGCGCGCCGCTCGTCAACCTTCAGCAGCGCGCGCATCCAGGCCTGCGGCTGGGGCGGCTCAAAGAGCAAAACCTCGTCGGCGCCCGCGTTGAGCGTCCGGCGAATCAGCGGCTCGGACGGCTCGCTCAGCAGAGCGAACACGGCCGGACGCGGACGGCGCCGGGCGTGCGCCTCCAAGCGGGCAAGCGCCGCCTCCTTGTTTTCGCCCACGATGACCATCGCGACGTCGGCCTCAACGTCGCCCTCCACACCCTCCTCCACTACCGCCAGCAGCGGCTCCTCGAGCGCGAGCAGGGTGGCGCGGACCTTGCTGCGCTGCGACGCGTCGTCACCCGCCACCAGGACGGTCAACGCCTGCCGACCTTCGCCGTCGCGCGCCATGCTTTCACGTCGGCGCTCCTGCGCTGCCGCACCACTTAGGCCGCGAGCAACGCGCTGTTGATCTTGCTCACCATCGAGCCGATGTCCTGACCCATCACCTGATAAGTGATGTAGGCAACGATCGCGACGGCGGCCAGAATCAGCGCATACTCGGTCATCGTCTGCCCCAGCGAGCCGCGAACTATCCACCTGCGCAACGCACCGCTGCTCTTCATTGTCGCCCTCCTGTCTCCGTCGGCGCCCGACCGGCACACACTCAGGCAGCCAGCAGCGCGCTATTGATCTTGCTCACCATCGAGCCGATGTCCTGGCCCATCACCTTGTAGGTGACGTAGGCGACGATCGCGACGGCGGCGAGAATGAGCGCATACTCGGTCATGGTCTGACCGTCGCGCCTTCGAGTAATCCACCCGATCATCCTGATACTCACTTGCATTGCCTTTTCTCCTCTCATTCCAATTGATCCGGCTCTGGCCGGCTATGCTCCGTAGATCACTCAACCAGCACTGCCTTGTAGGCACCGAAGTTCATCGCATTTGAGTCTGGTATGCTGTGTGGGGCCACCTCGCTGATGAAGTAAGTCTGGATGTCGTTCTTGCTGTTGACGCCAACCAGCCACAGCGCCGCAAACCCCTTAACCGGCACCTCGTCACGCCCATTGATGCTGCTGAAGTCCACCATCGGAACGATCAGCACGCGTGGGTCGTTGCGCGTGTGGTTGGAGAAGGTGCCGCCAGGGTCCATGCTGCGCCCGCGGTCGATCAGGTATTGGAAGGCTTCCCCTACGGGCCCCGCCTTGATTCCTGGTTCAGTCGCGAGCCAGTCGTTGACCGCAACCGATCCCTGATATCCGTATTCAACATTCGTGAGAAAATTGGCCGCGCCGCTGCCGCCGAGTCCGAGCGGGCTCCAGTTGCCCGGCCCGACTCGTCCTTCGAGCAGAGTAACCACCTGGCCTGCGGTGTAGCGGGTTCGATAATCAATGCCGATGGGCGTGACGCCTCGCGCGGCACCGACCGTTTTTAGGCGCGCGGTCGCGCGCGCGGTCACGCGCCCCCCGAACAGTCCGAGCAGGACGCCGAAGCGGTACGGAACGCTACGCGTTAACCTCACGGTCAATGACTGGTTATCGGATGCGATGCTAATTGAGACGATCTCGTCCCTGGCCACGCCGTTGCGCTGCGCGTAGGCAGTAGCATTCGAGACCGCCAGGGCCGGGTATCCCGGCAAGTAGCTCGCGCCGGCGAGCGCGGCGGAGTCGGCGGCGCTCTGGAGCAGGTGCCAGTTGTAATAGAGCACTGCGATATCAGTACCCAGCGCCAGGGCGCCGAGCAGAGCAGGCAGCGCCAATGCCAGTACCACGATGATCTGACTGCCGCGCGGGCGCGGCGAGTATGCGTGGGCAGCTTCCATTCCGGTGCGCGTGATGGCGCGCTCACCGGATGTTCAGCACTTCCGATGCCACGGACGGCTGCAGATGAAATCCTTTCAGTTCTGCGGACAACAGCTGAGGCGTGCTGAACACTGTTCCGGACCTGAGACGCTCGGCCGGCGACGAGTGTTCGCCCGGCGGTTGCTACCGTATGCAAATTGGGACACCGCCAGGAGCTTGCAGCCGCTACGTCTGGCGGTGGCGACGGTGCGCCAGTCCCCGCGTCCGCGCTCAGTATCTATTGACCCTTACGCTCGGATTGCCGGAGGCGTTGGTTGCGAAGCCACCGAGAAAGCCCGGGTAGCTATTGTTGAAGTCGGAGGCGAGTCCGTCGTGATCGCCCATATCGTCGGCCGCAACCAGGAGGTCCTGTCCGATGAGCACCGGGAAGCTTTTCGAAGTGATGCGGGTGTTAGTCCAGGGGCCGTTGAACTGTGATGCCGCGCAGTAGCGATCGATGAGGAAGTTCTTCGGGTCATTCCTGCGGTCGTAAAAGCATACCGCGACCCGGCCGTCGGCGGCGGTCGCCAGCGCAGGTTCGAACTGGTCGGTTAACGACGCCCCGTTAGCTTCGGGATTGTTGTTCACCCGTTTGGGTGTTGACCATGTGGCGCCGCCATCGGCCGACCGGATGATCATGATGTCGGTATAATGGTAGAACCCCGAGGGGCTTAACGAGTCAGCCACTGCCTTGTTGCCATCGTTCCATGCGAGGTAGATTTTCGTCTGATTATAAGGCCCTTTACCAATTGCAAGACTAGGATACTCATTACTGCGGAAGAGCCCCTGCCAGTTGGTACAGTCACCCGCGCAATTGACCGTAGTCGCCGACAGCGGGGCTGAAAAAGTGGCGCCGTGATCGAGCGAGCGGGCAAAATGGATGGCACGGCCGAGATCGGTGGAATTGAGGACCGCAGACGTCTCGCCGCGCGGGTTGCTGTTGACGCCGAAGGCCTCCCATGCCACGTAAACCTCGCCTTTCCGCCCCACCGCGACCTGGGCGCCGTTGACGAAGGCAAAGCTGTGCTCGGCGTCGGCGCATACCTCGCCCACCACGACCGGCGGTGCGCTCCATGTCACCCCGCCGTCGGACGAGCTGACCAGTTCAATCGCGTAGCGCGGAATCGGCGTATCATCGAGGATTCCGCATAGGGAGCCGGTAAAGTCCAGGTCCGTGTAAACCACGTAGAGGCGGTTGCGCGCGTTTGGATCGACCGCGATCCAGGGCCGATCGGTGAGATGGGTGGTTAGGGGCGCGCCTGCGATCACACCCGGCGCCGCAAAACTGCGGCCGCCGTCAACTGAACGCGACAGACTTACTCCTGAGATTGCGTTGGTGCCATCGAGCCAGGTCGAAACCAGGAAGAAATTATCGCGGCTCGTGCACGCCACCGCCGGCTCGCCCGCCATGAATGTGTTGGGATCGTTCGGCGTCGCCGGAGATCCCATGTAAGTGAAAGAAGTTCCGTGGTCGCCTGACACCGCGTAGCCGTCGGCGCTGATGCCGCGTCCGGATGACATCGTCGCCACCTCGGCGCCGGTGTCATTGAATGCGATCACCGCGCTGCGCCCGCACCATGCGGTGGAAGTTCCGCTCTGGGTGAAACCGGAGTATTTGGAGTGGGCCAGGTTGGCCGGAAACTTCGCCGGTTGCTCCGCCGTCGTCAGCGACTTGCCACGCAGTGCGTGCCATCGCTGGGCAATGTTGACCAGGTTGCGACCCGCCGACGAGAGCATTCCGGGATCGAAGCCAGGATGACTGACGGTGCGCGTAAGTTGCGCCATTGCAGCGTCGATTCCCTGACGGCTGTCCGCGGTTTGGCCGTAACCATTGCGCGCAGCCGCAGACAAGATCAGCCCGAGCGGCACGGCGAATATCCATATGAGACGCCAGAGCGCGGCGCTCTGATTCAATCTTGCAATTGGCATAGCCGTGTGGCATCGCGGGTCGGGAACGCCGCCACGGTGCCGAATCACGAGATTCGGCAATAGCGATGCCATCCCATTCAGCGGTCGGGAAGAAAGACTAAGCTGATGCGGACGGAAGATATGTCAGCGTAGCGAGGTCTCGAGTGCGGCGCGGTGTCTCGCGCTCGTACCTGGATTATCAAGTGCGGGACGCGCGCTTCCGCCTTCGCGGAGGGTCGAGTTCTATACAGCCGCCAGAAATCGACGAGGTGGTGAACGCCGACCGGGCCTGTCGGCGGCCGGTATTCCACGATGGATGAGTATTCGGGTCAGACGACGCGTCGCCGGCGCGACAGCACGTCCGGAGTGCGTGTCTTGCAGGCGCTGCGTGCGCTACTGCCAGCTATCAGAGTATTCGTATTCCTGAAGCTCGCGATCGACCGAGCGACGCGGAGTATCAATCATGTATGGCGACGGGCGCAACCATCGCAGCGCGGCCATCAGCCGCGAGCCGCGCGCGCGCAGACCCGCAGCCCGGTTCATATCTATATCCGGCTCGGAGACCGAGGCATTGACTATGCGTTGTGCGTCCACGAACCACCTCCCCGAAGTCGCCATCTCTGGGCTTGAGCGCGGACTCATTGCGCACCTTAAACAGCAAGCTCCATGCCCGATGTCGCACTGAACTTTATTGAGGCAGCATTTATCAGCCTCTCCTCACGTTGAGCGAGGTGCGCGGGAGCCCCACATAAGGCGTGATCAGATGCAACAGCGGCAGAGTGGAGCGCAACTATGCCGGGCCGAGACTGGCCGTCGCATTAGAGCGCTACCGTGGTCAGCGTGACGCGGCGGACGGCTGCGGCAGGATGGTCTATTTGCGTGCGAATGGTCGATCGCGCTCGCTCAGGGCGGCCTTCAGGCCGCGCTCGCGGCTGGCCTTCATCCAGTTCTTCACCGCGTCGGTCTGATGGGCGATGCAGTCGAGGTCGGCGGCCGATTGCTCGGCGGCGCGGATCCCCACCACCTCGTAGTAGCGGTTGACCGCCGCCTTGTGCAGCGCGAGCAGCTCGACCGGCACCATCGCAACCCGCCGCGCGTAGGCCAGCGTCTCCTCCTCCAGGCGCTCGCGCGCAAAGACCCGGTTGATCAGATGCCATTGCAGCGCTTCGCGCGCCGACATCAGATCGCCGGTAAAGAAATACTCCTTGGTCTTGCGCGGACCCATCAGCACCGGCCACATCGAAAGGGTCGGCAGGATGCCGAGCGAGCGGCCGGCCGGATGGCCGAACTGGGCGTCCTCGCTGGCGAAGACGATGTCGCAATGGCCGATGAGTTCGGTGCCGCCGGCCAGGCAATAGCCGTGGACCTGCGCGATGGTCGGTTTGCCCAACGTCCACAGCCTCTGCCATCGCTCGATCGTGCGATGCAACGAGATGCGATCGCTGGAGACCGTGAAGGTCGAGCCCGGATGCTGGGTGGCAGCGAGATCGTAGCCGGCGCAGAAGGCGCGGCCGGCGCCGCGGATGATCAGCACGCTCGCCGCGGCCTCGGCCTCGAAAGCGTCCATCGCGGCCTCGAACTCGCGCAGCAGCTTCTGCGACAGCGCGTTGAGCTTCTCGGGACGATTGAGCGTAAGCCGAAAGATCCGCTCCTCGACCTTTTCGTAGATCAGCGTCTCGTATTCGGCCATCGCGCGGCCCTCCGGTCTAATGTGCCGCCGAGAGAAACTTGACCGCCGCCTCGGCGCTCTGCTCCGGCTGCTCCCAGAAGAAGACATGACCGGCGCCGGCAATCTTGTGCAGGCGCGCGCCCGGGATCCGCTCGGCAATGATCTCCGAATTGCGATCCGGCACCAGAAGATCGGCGGTGCCGGTAACCACCAGCGTGGGCGCCTTGATCTGACCCAGGCGCTCGTAAGTGTCGAAGCCGCCGATCGCCTGCCATTGCAACGCGAACGTATGCAGCGGCGTCATCGGGTAGTTCATGATTTCGGCAAGCCGCGCCCTGAGCACCTCCTGGCCGCGCGCCGAGGCCAGAAAGGATTTGGCGCAGCAGGCGGCGAGCAGCTTTTCGATCTGCTGCTCGAGCGGCTGCTCGGGCTTGACCTGGAGCGCGGCCAGCGTTTCCGGATCCCCCGCCACCCCGTGGGCGAAGCCGCACAACGTGCATCCGAGAACCAGACCGCGCAGGCGCTGCGGATGGCGCAGTGCGAACTCCTGCGCGATCATCCCACCCATCGAGATCCCCATCAGGTGCGTGCGCTCGACCGCCGCGTGGTCGAGCACCGCGCCGACGTCGTCGGCCATGTCGGCAATGGTGAACGGGCGCTCGGGCTTGTCGCTCTCGCCGGTGCCGCGGTTGTCGATCACCAGCAGCTTGAAGCGCGCCTCGAGCAGCCTGAGAAATGGCTCGCCCCATCCGCGGCCCGAGCCGCTGTAACCGAAGACCAGCGCGAGCGGCTCGCCCTGGCCGCGAACCTCGTAGCGCAGCTTGACCCCGTCCTTGCTCTGAGCGAATGCGCGTGTAGCCACCGGATTCTCCGTCGAAGGAATTTGCGCGGCGCGGCGCCGCTGCCGCTCACGCGCGAGCATGCGGGCCGTGAACGAGCGGGCGCGGCTCAATCGCGCGCAGCCGATATTATCCCGCCGGCGCCGCCGCGCAAAGCGCGGCGGCGCCGGCGGCCAGCCAAAAAACCTTTTGCACCTGAAGGCGGCGCGGACGCCTGCCGCACCACCGACATCGTCAGCCGAGATGCGCCTCGACGAACCAGAGATACTTGTCCACGCCGCGCGAAACCTCTGTGAAGAGGTCGGCGGTGTCCTTGTCGTGCAGCTCGTCGGCCTGGTCGATAGCCTGGCGCACGCTCTTGCCGTACGCCGCCAGCGCCGCGGCCATCGCCTCGACGTGCTCGCGCTCGGCGCTGATGTCGAGCGGGTATTCCTTGAGGGTCGAGCGCTTGGCCGCGATACGCACGCTGCCCTCGGCGACGCCGCCGAGCTGCACCACCCGCTCGGCCATCAGGTCCATCCACTCCTCGGCCTCATCGACGATCTCGTCGAAGAGCTTGTGCAGGGCAATGAAGCTGGGGCCCTTGACGTTCCAGTGCGCCTGCTTGGCCTGATGCATCAGGTCAACGCTGTCAGCGAGCCGGGCGTTGAGCAGCGCGGCCACCTCGTGGCGGGTTTTCTCCGGAAGATCGTTCCTGGTCTTGTGCATGACGATTAAACCTCCCGCACAATTAACTGTTGATCGATGCCCGCTCAAAGAAAAGGGCGGCCCGCGCGCTCAGGCGCGAGCCGCCACAGAACCGGACGCGGATGCGCTGGGCGGCGAAGCGCGCCGCCGGCGCGAAAACGCGCTACTCCAGCCGCCAGAGCGTGCGCGCGGTGCTGGCGCTCTGTTCGATCAGCTTGCGGCCGATGCTCTGCTGGGCCTCGATGAGCGGGTAGAGCGGGGTTTCTTTGGCCCACTCAGTCGCCTTGGCCTGGAAATCCAGGGCCTGAGTCGCGAGCTTCTCGCTGGTATCGATGTACCAGGCAGCGGCCTTCTTGGCGCCCTCGGGGCTGAGGCAGGCCTCGGCCAGACGCGAGACGCCCTCGTAGATTCCGCGATGTTCGCGATGTTCCTTCTCTGCCATTAATTTCCTCCGCTGTGCTTGCGGGAGTGGAACTCCCGTTTATTTTTATTTAACCACGAAGCCCGGAGGCGGGCGGCGCGCTTTGTCGCGTACGCGACAGTTTCGCCGCTTCGTCACGCTAGCGCGCCGTCGGCCCCGCTTTCCGCCCTCAGTTCGAACGCTCCTTGAGCCACGCGCCGATCTGAGGCCACAGCCCCTTATGCGCGGCCCCACTGACGATCGCGCCGACGTGGCCAGTCGAAAAAGTCAGGTTGCGCGCATCGCGGCTGCTCACCTTTTCAGCCAACGGCAAACTGGAACGCGGATGGACGACATCGTCGAATTCGGCGACCACGTTGAGGAACGAGCACTCGACGCGCGCAGCGTCAACCGTACGCCCGCCGATCTCGAATTCGCCGCGGGCCAGCTGATTGCGCTTGAAAATTCCACCCGCGGTCTCCTTGAAAATGCGCCCGGCCAGCGCCACATCGCTGTTCATCCAGCGCTCGAAGAGATCGAACGACTCGGCGTAGCCCTCGCGCTCGGCGTTGCGGTACAGCCCGACGTACTTGTCGATCGCGTGATGCGCCGGCGCCATCGCGGTGAAGAACGTCTGCACCATCCACGCCGGGCAGTTGCCGTAAATCCGCGTGACGAGCTCGATCGACTCGTCGCTCATGCGCTCGACCACGTTGTAGATCGGCAGCTCGTCGCTGCTCAGATCGAAGGGCGTGGTCAGCGTGACCAGGTTGCGCACGCCCTCGGGATTGAGCGCGGTGTAGGCCAGGCTCAGCATCCCGCCGAAGCAGTAGCCCAGCACCGTCACCTGCTCGCGCCGCGTGAACGCGCGTATCGCGCGCACGGCCGCGTGCAGGTCGCCGTTGACGTAGGCGTCGAAGCCGCGCCAGCTGTCGGCCGCGGTCGGCGGCTGCCAGTCGGTGACGAAAACGTCGAAGCCCGCGCGCGTCAAATACTCGATCACGCTGCGGCCCTTCTGGATGTCGAGGATGAAGGGGCGCTTGATAAGCGCGTAAACGAATAGGATCGGCGTGCGATGCGGCTTGCCGGCGGCCGCGTAGTGGCGCAGGCGCAGCTTGCCGCTCTCGAACACCACGCGGTGGTGCGTGACCGGCGGCGGATCGCTGACCGTCGAGGCCAGGCCGTGGCGCAGCCCCTCTAGCGCGCGGAGCGCGCCGTCGAACCAATAACCGCCGAGCGCGTTAATTGGCCGAAGCATCGCCGCCCTCCCTGCCGTTGACGTATGGAGCCTGCGCAATCCATCCGTTCCACATCGCGGCCAGCGACTCGTTGGTCGGATGCTCGCCGGCGGCCGGAGGGAGCACTGGCTGTGCCGCCCGCGCCTCCGCGGCCTCCAGCCGCGCGGCTGCCGCTTCGTCGCGCAGCGCGCGCAGCTCGGCGCGCAGCTCAGTCATCTCGGCCGCTGTGGGCAGCCCGATCGCTGGCCACAGCGCACCGAAGAATGCGCCCGCCGCGGCAGAGGACAGCCGCTGCCATTTAAGTCCGCTTTCAATCCAACGCCCGGCCGCCGCGCCGAAAGCCTCGCTATCGTAGAGCGCGTCGGTGGCCGCGCTGATCGCGCGCACCCAGGTGTCGTAGGCCTTCCATCCTGCCTCTTGGGCTTTGCGCTCGCCGTCGGCATCGGCGAAGCGGCGCATCGCGGCGAGCGGCAGCTCAACGACCGCCTCGCCCAGCCTCGTCAGCTCCTGAAAAAGTTTTGCGCTCACCACTTCTGCCTCCTCAGGCCAAACTGAAATTTCATTGATGGCAGCCTGACGCCATCGTTTGATTTGCGTTCGCGACTCGCTCCACGTCAGCTTGCAGGGCGCGCGGTAAAATCTGGATAGCCAGCGTTGTCGCCGGGTTGCCAAGAGGTAGCAATTGGATGAATCCGGGTTGGAGCGGTCGCCCAAAAGTTTCCATCGGCTCCGATGGAGAAAAGATAAATTCATGTCCGAGTTCAGACAACATCAACTCGTCTAATGAATGTCGCTCGCGCGACCAATTCTTTACGCCCGCCGTGAGTGGCGTCTCGTTTCGTCGCCTTAGTGACATAACTGTGCTCTGTGCTAACCAGTCATGTTGTGGAAGGCGCCGCCGCAAATGATCCCAGGCTACTGCGCCGGCTTCGCACGTTGAGCTGGTTGCCGGCGGAGAGGCTGGAGCGCCTTGCTCACGCGACCACCACTCGCCGCGTACACCGGCGCGAGACGATTTTCTTCGAAGGCGAGGACTCGGCGGCCGTCTATCTGCTGCTCTCGGGCGTCGCCAAGCTGACCTTCCTCAACGCCAGCGAGCGGGTCCTTGTCTCGTTAGTCGGCCCGGGCGAGATCTTTGGTGTGTCTTCGCTCCTGCCTACGGCCAAGCGCCCTTTCCGATGCGACGCTTTCAGCGACTGCGTGGTCGGCGTGACTTCGCCCGAGACGTTCGTTGACGCCGCGCTCGGCGTGCCGCTTTACGAGCTGAGTCGGATGCTCGACGTCACGGTGGGGCGATGGTGGGCGATGCTGCTGCGCTACACCAATTTTCTGGGGCTCGCCCTGCGCGAGCGCCTGGCCGGTGCGTTGCTCGAACTGGGCGCGAAATTTGGCGCCGACGACGCGCGCGGCCGCCTCCTCACGCTCAAGCTCACCCACGCGGATCTGGCTGAGCTGGTCGGCGCCTCGCGCCAGCGGATCACCGAACAGCTCAGCGAGTTCGAACGTACCGGCGTGATCATCCGCGACGGGCGGCGGTTGATAATCTCGCCTGAGCGGCTGCTTTATTTGGTCCAGGGGGCGCGGCCGCCCGGCGCAACGGGCGGCGGCCCGACCGGCGGCGCCGACTGAGCCGGCGGTGAGGCGCTTGAAATCGCGCGCGGATTACCCGAAAGTCTCGTAGGTTCGATTCAGCCGAAACTTCGTATCGCGCCGGCGCGTGCGCGTCGCGGGGAGCTTTGTGAAGATGCCCGAGGACAAGTTTCAAAACGCAGGCGGCGTGCGGCTGCATTATCTCGACTTTGGCGGCGCGGGAAAGCCCGCACTGGTCTGTATCCATGGCCTGACCGGCAACGCGCACAACTTCGACCTCCTGGCATCTCATCTTGCGCCGCGCTACCGCGTGCTCGCGCTCGACGTGCGCGGCCGCGGCGACAGCGAATGGGGCCCGCCGCTGGAGTACAACCCGCAGACTTACGTCAACGATCTGAGGGAGTTCCTCGACGGCGTCGGCATCGCACGCACAACGCTGATCGGAACCTCGATGGGCGGAATCGTCTCGATGATGTTCGCGGGCGGCTATCCCGAGCGCGTCGAGCGCCTCGTGCTCAACGACATCGGGCCTGAGATCGCTCCCGCCGGCCTCCAGCGTATCCTCGCCTACGTCTGCGAGGCGCCGGAACGCTTCGCCGACCTCGCCGCCGTCGCCGCCTACTATCGCGAGACCTACCCGCCCGCGGCCAAGCTTTCCGAAGCCGAACTGACGGAGTGGGTGCGATGGAGCGTCAAGCCGGCCGAGGGCGGCGGGCTTACGTGGAAGATGGACCCGGCGGTGCGCAAGCCGCCGCGCGGCGGCTCGGCGGCGCGTCCGCTTGATCTGTGGCTGCACTATACGCGGGTGCTGGCGCCGATCCTCATCGTGCGCGGCGCCCAAAGCGACGTGCTGGCGCCCGAGACGGTGGCGCGGATGCTCAAGGTGCAGCGCATCGCGCGCGCGGTCGAGGTTCCCGGGGTCGGCCACGCGCCGTCGCTGGTCGAGCCCCACGCGCTGGCCGCACTCAGCGACTTCCTCGGGCTCGAATCGTAGCGCGCCCAGGCGGCGAAACTTCTCCGACGCGGCGGCGCGCGCAGCTCAGACTCCCTTGCCGGCGATCGTGACGGTCGCCGAGGCCGGCGCGCTCGGCGCCTCGACGGTTATCGTCAGCGAAGTGACGACCTTGCCCGTCGCAGAGGGAGAGAAGCGTACGCGGAGCGTTCTCTTCTGTCCGGGTTGAAGCGTAAAGTCGCCTGCGCCGAGCGTCACCGTGAACGGGGCGTCGAGCGTGCCCACCTTGCCGCGCAACAATCCCTTGGCGCTGTTGGTGATCGTAAAGCTCTTTGCGAGAGCCGAGCCCGCTGCGACTGCGCCGAAGGCAAGCGTCGGCGGCGACGGCAGATCGATCCGCAGATGGCCGGCGACGCCGGTGCCGCTGATTGCAATGTCGGTGCTCGGACGGAGGGGATCGTCGCTACTGATCTTCAGGGTCGAAGCGGCCGGGCCCACGCTCTGCGGCGCGAAGCCGACTCGCACTCTCCAGGCCGCCTGAGGCAGCAGGTTGAAAGGCCCCGCGCCTTCGACCACGCTGAACGGTGCGCTCAGGGTGCCGACCGAACCGTTGAGCCTGCCGATACCTGCGTTAGTGATTTTGAAGCCTAGGATGCGGGGCGCTACGCCGATTCCAACTTTGCCGAAGAACAATGTCGTAGTCGGCAGCGAGAGCTGACCCGACCGCCCATTGCCGGACAGCTTGACGTTGGCCGACGGATGCCTGACGTCACCGCTGCGGATCGTGAACGTCTGCGAGACCGGGCCGAAGGCCGTCGGCGTGAAGCGAATCTTCACCCCAAGCATGCCAAGCGGCGCAATCTGGAACGGACCCGGCGCGGAGAGCAGCGCGAAGGGCGCACTCACCGTCCCCAGCATCACGGTCAGCTTCCGCGCCGGGCCGAGATTGCTGATCTTGAGCGTCCTGGTCTTGGGCGCGACACCCACTCCAACTTTGCCGAAGAGCAGCTGCGAGGGAACTGAAAGCACACCGCCGGGCGGAAGCGGCGTCGGCGTTGGAGTCGGGGTTGGCGTCGCCGTCGGCGTGGGCGTCAGAGTGGGTGTGGGTGTAGAAGTCGCAGTGGGCGTCGCGCTCGAAGTCGGTGTCGCGCTGGGCGTGGGCGACGGAGTCCCCGTCGGCGTCGGTGACGGAGACGGCGTCGCGGTCGGCGTGGGCGAAGGGCTTGCAGTCGGCGTGGGCGAGAGCGTGGCAGTTGGCGTCGGCGAAGGAGCGCCCACCAGCGGCTCGTTGTACTCGAGCACACGATTGTTACCGGAATCGGCTATGTAGAGGTTGTCGGCGCCGTCCACTGCGAGCCCGTTGGGTGCGCACAGCGTCTCGGCGCTGACCGCGACCGCGCCCATGTCGCATTCGACAGCGGTGAAGCCGTCCTGGCCGAAGACGCGATCGGCGGCAAACGTCCGGGCTGCGTCGGGCTCGAGTGGTGCGTTGTATTCGAGCACGCGGTTGTCGCCGCTGTCGGCGAGGTAAAGGTTGCGCTTGGAGTCGAGCGCCACGGCGCTGGGATTGCACAGGCTGTCGGGGCCGAGGCCCGCCGCGCCGTGGTTGCATCCGCGCGTCGTGAAGCTGCCGTTCTGGCCGAAGACGAAGCCGGCAACCGCGCTGTCCAGCGGCAGGACGTATTCGAGCACGCGGCTGTTCTCGTAGTCCGCGACGTAGAGCCTGTGCTTGGCCTCCAACGCCAGGCCGGCGGGCCTGCACAGGCTGTCCGGCCCGACGCCGTCCACGTCGCCGGGGGCCGTGCCGTCGTTGCACTCCACGCGTGTGAAACTCCCGTCCTGCCCGACGACCGCGTCGGCGGTGGTATCGCCCGCCGCGCCGGGCGTGCCCGGCGTGCCACCTCCAGGCCCGCGCGGGGTGAGATATTCGAGCACGCGGTTGTTTTCGGTATCGGCGACGAAGAGGTTGCCGTCGGGATCGAGCGCCACCGCTCGCGGATCGTTGAGGCCGGCGGGGCCGGCGCCGGCGGCGGTCGCGGTGAAGCTGCCGCCCTGTCCGAAAACCGTCGCGGCGCTCTGGCCTGCGTTCGTGTCGCTGGCGAACGGCGGCGCATACATCAGCACGCGATTATCCGCGCTGTCGGCGACGTAGAGGCTGGCGTCGGTATCGACCGCAACCCCGGAGGGCTCGCACAGGCTGTCGGGGCCGACACCTTCGACGTCACCGGCCGCGCGTCCGTCGTCGCATCCGTAGCTGAAGAAGTCTGGCTGGCCGATCACCAGCGCGGCCGGCTCGCCGTCGGCGAATGCCGCCGCGCTCGCCCATCCGAGCACCCTGTTGTTGGCGGTGTCGGCGGCGTAGAGATGGCCGGCGGTGTCGATCGCGAGATGGGCGGCCGGGCCGCCGGTCTGCGCCGGATTTGCAAGCGTCAGCGCACGCGCGCCGCCGAAGTTGTCCATGTTGTGATCGAGATCGCTCTGGCCGAGCTCGCGGTCGGCGGTGGTGTCTCCCGCGCCCGGCTCTCCGCTCTGTCCGTTGAGCGGTGTATCGAAGACGAGCATCCGACGGTTGCCCGAGTCGAGCGCGTAGAGGTTGCCCACTGCGTCGAGCGCGACGTCGGCGGGTGTGCAGAGCGTCGCGGCGCCGACCACCGCGCCGAAGCCGGCGAGCATCCCGCCGTCGTTGCCGTCACACTGCGCTTCGGTGAAGACGCCGCTCTGCCCGAAGACGTGCGCCGCCGTGGTGCTCGCCGGATTGAATTGCAAAATACGGTTGTTGCCGCGGTCGGCGACGTAGAGATTGCCAGCCATGTCGAGCACGAGCCCACGGGGGTTGAGCAAACTGTCGGCACCGAGCCCGGCCGCGCCGCCATTGGGCACCGCGCTGGTGAAGCTGCCGTTCTGGCCGAAGACTGTGTCGGCGATCGTGTCGCCGGCTCCGCCGAGCCCGCCGCCCGGGCTAAGCGGCGTGTGATACTCGAGGATGCGGCTGTTGTTGGAGTCGCTTACGAAGAGGCTGCCCGCGGTGTCGAGCGCGAGCGCGGCCGGCCCGCACAGGCTGTCCGGCCCGATCCCGTTGACATCACCCGCCATCTGCCCGTTGTTGCAGGCTCTGGTGGTGAAGCTGAGGTTCTGCCCGAACACCAGCTCGGCCAGCGTGTCGCCGGCGCCGCTCTCGCCGCTGGTGGAGTTGAGCGGCGTGTTGTATTCCAGCACGCGATTGTTGCCGGTGTCGGCGACGAAGAGGTTGGCGGCCGCGTCGAGCGCAACCGCGCGCGGGTCGCACAGGCTGTCGCGGCCGAGGCCGGCAGCGTCGCCCGCGACCTGCCCGCCGTTGCATACGCGGGCTGTGAAGCTGCCGTTCTGGCCAAAGACGATCGAGGCCGGTTGACCGTGGCTGGAGCCGCTGGTGAACGGATGGACATACACGAGCACGCGGTTGTCGATCGCGTCGGCGATATACAGGTTGCCTGTGCCGTCCACCGCGACGCCGCGCGGTCCGCATAGACTGTCCGCACCCACGCCGTTCACGTCGCCCGGCGCCGTGCCGTCGTCGCATCGGTAACTGTAAAAGTCGGGCTGGCCGATCACGAGGTCGGCCGGCGCGCCGTCCGCAAACGCACTCGCGCTGATCCACCCGAGCACCCGGTTGTTGCTCGAATCCGCGATATAGAGATGGTCCGAGTTGTCAATCGCGATGCCGGAGGGGTTGGAGAGCGCCGCCGCGCCGCCGAAGTTCAGCATATTGTGCGCGAGGTCGGCTTGCCCGAGCTCGCGGTCGGCGCTGGTGTCGCCCGCACCGGGGCTGTCGGACGGAGTCGGCCACGCCAGCGTCAGCAGGGCGATCGAGGCGAGCGCCAGACAAAGGGCAGCCACCGGAAATTTGGCACTGACAAAAAGCCGCCGCCGAAGCTTGAAGCTCCGCCCCCCGGGTGGCGTACGCGCGCCCATCGCGGGCCGCATCTCGCAAGAAACGCTCCGCGCGGCGCGAGCGCGGCTTTTCGGCCGCACAGCGTCTGGCTTATTTCAAGACTGCCGGATAGCCGAATTCTGTGCCGGCGCGCGCTTTAGTCAAGAAACATGCCGGTGGGGTGCATGGGAACCAGCAGCCGAGACTGCGGGGGAGCCCTCGGACTCCTTCGCGGTCCACGCACGCGCATTGATGCGGAAGCAGAGGCGGGCGGAGAGGCCGGTCCGCTTCCGGACACTATTATGGGAATTCGACGATCACCTTGGCGCGATTGCCCGGCTTGCGCAGCGCCTCAAACATCTCCGGCACCTGCTCGACGCCGATCACATCGGTCACCATGGGGCGCGGATCGATCGCGCCCGCGGCCAGCGCGTCGATCGTCTCCTGAAAGTCGGCGTCGTTGTAGCCGAGCACGAAGTCGAGGCTGAGCTCCTTGAAAATGCACGAAACGGGCGTGATCTGGTCGGGCTCCATGCATACGCCGAGCACGACGACTCTCCCCAGCGTCGAGACCATGTGGATCGCCGCCTCCAGGGTCGAGCGCACGCCGATACACTCGAAGACTAGGTCGGGCGCGCGCCCCGTGAGCTCGCGCATCCGCTCGGCCGGATCCTTGGCTGTCGGATTGACGACCTCGGTCGCGCCCAGGCGCCGGGCCAGCTCGGCGCGTCCCGCCGCCAGCTCGGAGACCAGAATTGTCGAGGCGCCGCGCGCCTTGCACCAGACAAGCGTGGCGAGCCCGATCGGCCCTGCGCCCATCACCACGCACGAGGCGCCGCGTCCCAGTCCGGCGCGCTTGACCCCGTGCAATCCGACCGACAGCGGCTCGACCATCGCGCCCAGCCGCGAATCGACGCCGGCGGGCAGCTTGAAGAGGCTGCGCGCGCCGCACATCACGTACTCGGCGTAGGCGCCCGGAAGCTGGCCCAGGCCGAGACCGCGGATATTCTCGCAGTGGATCCCCTGCCCCTTGCGGCAGAACTCGCAGGTTCCGCAACCGATGTACGGCAGCGAAGTCACACGCTCGCCCTCGGCATAGCCGCTGACGCCCGGACCGAGCTCGACGATTTCGCCGCAGAACTCATGGCCCATCACCGATCCCGGCCGCAGCCCGAAGCCGTGCTGCACGGCATGGAGATCGGAGCCGCAGATGCCGCAGGCATGAACCTTGAGCACGACCTCGCCGGCGCCGGCCTTGGGCCGCGGCAGGTCAACGACTTCGAGTTCGTTCGGGCGCTGGTAGACGACCGCCTTCATTGATTTCTCCGTTACGTGCGCTCGATCAATTCAATCTTGTAGCCGTTGGGATCCTCGATGAACGCGATCGGGCCGCCGCCGAACTTCATCGGGCCCGGCTCACGCGTGATCTTGACCCCTTTGCGGCGCAGTTCCTCGCAGGTCTTGTAGATGTCGGCGACGCCGATCGCGAGATGGCCAAACGCGTTGCCCTGCTCGTAGCTGTTGATGTCCCAGTTGTGGGTCAGCTCGATGACCGTGCTGTCATCCTCGCCGCCGTAACCGACGAAGGCGAGTGTGAAGCGGCCTTCGGGATAGTCCTTGCGGCGCAAGAGCTTCATCCCCAGCGCGTCGCAGTAGAATTTCAGCGTCTCGTCAAGGTTGTTGACCCGGATCATCGTGTGCAGAAGCCGCATCGCAATTCTCCCTTCGCCGGCGGCCGCGCCGCGCGCGGCGAGCGCGCGGCCGAGCGCGCCGCGGATTTCGTCGAAGACCTTCTCGGTGGGGCTGATTCCTGCCGCCTCCATCCGCTCGACCAGCTCCCAGCGCTGCAGCCCCAACATCCGCGCCGCTTCGTGCTCGTGCAGGCGATGCATGCCGACCAGCTCGAGGATCGCGCGTTCGCGCACGCGGGCGGCGAAGGCGTCTTCGGGAAAGTCGGCGTCGAAGACGTCGGCGGGCAGATCGAGCGTGATTTTCACGGCCGTACGTGGCTGTTTTCCGCGAACGGCGCGGAGTTGTCAATCGCGCCCCGAAGCGTAGCAACGGTGCGCACAGTCCGGCCGCTGGCCAGCGCTTTGCAAACGGCGCCTGATATGCATCCTTAGGGTTGCCGGCACGCATTGACGGCCGGACGCCGCCGCGGGGAGAGACAGCGTCAACGATGGACTTCAACTACAGTGCCGGGGACGAGGCCTTCCGCTCCGAGTTCCGCGCCTGGCTGGAGCGCAACGCGCCCAAAGACGCCCGCTTCGCGCTCGAGATGCTGGCGACCGAAGACGACCAGGATTGGCCCCAGAAGATCGCCTGGTGCAAGAAGCTCGCCGCGGGCGGATGGCTCGGCATCGACTGGCCCAAGGAGTATGGCGGACGCGGCGCGAGCGTCCTGCAAACCATCATCTATCACGAGGAGCTCCAGCGCGTCGGCGCGCCGCTGCCGTTTATCGGCTCGGGACTCAGCCTTATCGGGCCGACCCTGATGCACTGGGGCACCGAGGAGCAGAAGCGCCGTTTCATTCCAAAGATTCTCAGCGTCGAGGAGATCTGGTGCCAGGGCTACTCCGAGCCCAACGCCGGCAGCGACCTCGCCTCGCTTCAGACCCGCGCGGTCGAGGACGGCGACGACTTCGTGGTCAACGGGCAGAAGGTATGGACCTCGGGCGCGCAACACTCGGACTGGTGCTTTTTGCTGGTGCGCACCGACCCCGACGCGCCCAAGCATCGCGGAATAAGCTACCTGCTGGTCGATATGCGCAGCCCCGGCATCACCGTGCGCCCGCTGGTCCAGATGACCGGCGCACGCGGCTTCAACGAGGTCTTCTTCGAGGACGTACGGGTCCCCAGAAAGAATATCGTCGGCGAGAAGAACCAGGGATGGCAGGTCGCGATCACGACGCTGATGTTCGAGCGCAACCTAAGCCGCAACACCGAGGTTCAGTTGCGCGAGCTGGCAAGCCTCGCGCGGCGGATTGAACGCGACGGGCGCAGCGCATGGGAGGACAGCAGCGTGCGGCAGAAGATCGCGGCGATGGAGTGCGAGGCGCAGGCGATCAAATACACCTGGTACCGCCAGCTCACGCGCCGGCTGCGGGGCCTGCCGCCGGGGCCCGAGGGCTCGATCCTCAAGCTGTGCAGCACCGAGCTCAACATGCGCCTGCAGCTCTTCGCGGCCGAGCTGCTCGGCCCCTACAGCCAGTTCGAGTACGGCGCGCCGTTCGCACTCGATAACGGATGCTGGTCGTTCCGGCTGCTCTCGGCGCGCTCGGGCACGATCGCCGCCGGCACCAACCAGATCCAGCACAACATCATCGGCGAGCGCATCCTGGGCCTGCCCAAGGGCTAGACGGCGCGCGCGCGACGGTCGAAAATCATGTTCCAGAGGGCGAAGCGCTGATGGATTTCAACTACAGTCCCGAGGACGAGGCGTTCCGCGCGGAATTCCGCGCCTGGCTGGAGAACAACAAGCAGTACGCCATCCCGCTGCGCGAGCCGCTGGCCGACGAGGCCGAAGGCCAATGGGAGGCCAACGTGCGCTGGCACCGCAGGCTCAACGAGGGCGGCTGGATCGGAATCAGCTGGCCCAGGGAGTACGGCGGACGCGGCGCAAGCCTGCTCCAGACGATCATCTACGAGCAGGAGCTCGAACGCATCGGATCGGCGGCGCCCTACACTGGCTTCGGCATCCCGCTGCTCGGCCCCACGCTCATCCACTGGGGCAGCGAGGAACAGAAGAGGCGCTTTTTGCCGAAGATCCTCACCGCCGAGGAGATCTGGTGCCAGGGCTACTCGGAGCCCAACTCGGGCTCGGACCTCGCCTCGCTTCAGACCCGCGCGGTCGAGGACGGCGACTACTTCGTCGTCAACGGCTCGAAGATCTGGACCTCCTCGGCGCATCACGCCGACTGGATCTTCTTACTTACCCGCACCGACCCCGAGGCGCCCAAGCACAGGGGCATCAGCTACCTGCTGGTGGACATGAAGACGCCCGGGATCACAGTACGCCCGCTGGTCCAGATGACGGGCGCGCGCGGTTTCAATCAGGTCTTCTTCGAGGACGTGCGGGTGCCGCGCGCCAACATCGTCGGGCAGAAGAACCAGGGATGGCAGGTTGCGATTACGACGCTGATGTTTGAACGCTCGGGCGGCCATGACCGCGGGCTGCGCAAGCAAGTGCGCGAGCTGACCGAGCTTGCGCGGCGCGTCCGGCGCAACGGGCGCAGCGCATGGGAGGAAAGCAGCGTGCGCCAGAAAATCGCGCAGTTCGCGATGGAGACCGAGGCGATCAAGTACACCGGCTTCCGCCAGCTCACGCGCCAGCTCAAGGGGCTGCCGCCGGGGCCCGAGGGTTCGATGATGAAGCTGTGCGCGACCGAGCTCGGGCTGCGGATCGCGATGTTCGCGATGGAACTGCTGGGGCCGTACAGCCAGCTCGAGCATCACGCCGACTTCGCGCTCGACCAGGGTGTCTGGTCGCAGCGGATGCTGGCGGCGCGCGGGCCAACGATCTACGCCGGCACCAACCAGATCCAGCACAACATCATCGGCGAGCGCGTGCTCGGCCTACCCAAGGGTTAGGAGCGCCTGCGGCGCAAGCGCGCAGCAGACCGGGATCCTGAGGGCGGAAAGCAAGCGGGGCGCGGCGGATGGCCGCGCCCCGCTTGCATTGTCAGCTTGAAAAGCCTGCGTCTAGCGCATCAGCTGCATCAGACCGCCCGGAGTCGAGTACTTGGGGATGTTGTCGTACTGCTTGGGAATCTCGTAATCGACTTTGAACGAGTCGCCGTTGGCGCCCATGCTGGTGACGTAGCTGACGTGCTCGTTCTGCACGTCCCAGTACGTCTCCCAAATCGCCGACGCGCCCATCTGTGGCCCGCCCTCGCCGTGGTCGATCGGTTTGGCGGTCAGCGCGATCACCACGACCTTCCACAGCTTGTGATTGGCGTCGTAGAGGTCTTCGGCCTGGGTCTGGTAGTACTGCCTGTCGATATACATCACGCGCCGACCGTAGCAGTAGCCTGGGGAGAGCGACGGGATGCGCCCGACGTCGATCTTCCATACCTGGCGCACCTCCCAATCGCCCCACGACGGCTTGGGCCATCCCAGCATCCCGTCGTACTCGTCGGGGAACCTGCCCGCCGCCTTGGTCATGTCTTGCAAGGTCAACAGCGGCTGCGAACCGAGCAGCTTGGCCTGAAACATGCCGACTCCGCCGTTCCATCCGATTCGCTGATCGTCGTGCGTCATATCGCTGCCGAACAGTGGCGCGCAGCGCGCCGACACTGACAGCCGCAGCGAGCGGCGCAGCGCCGGGATGAATACGTAGTTTTCCTCCTCGCGCAGATTGTCCTGGAAGAAGATCGTCAGGTCGGCGGTGTACTTCGACTGCTCAGGGACCTCGACCATCAGCCATTCGGTGTACCATGCGCCGGCGGCCTGCGGGTTGATGCGCGGCTTGCCCGGCTCCCAGTTGTAGGCGAGCTGACGATAAAGCGCATCAACCTTCGTTGCCGCCCAGTGGCCGAAGCGATCCTTGACGAAGAAGCCGCCGGGCAACTGGCCGTCCGGGTAGAGGTCGGCAAAGACGGCGAACATCTCGCCTTGCAGCCGATACGTCACGTTGGCCGCGATTTCAGTTCCGATGTCGGGCCCGCTGGGGTTGGGAAACGGGAATCCCGCCACGTAGTTCTCCAGCTTGAAGCGGCCGTCGGGCATCTTGACCAGCCGCGTTTGCCCGCCGTACTTCTCGTTGGCTTCGACGAACGGCGGCGGCAGGGTGAAATGATGCGGCTGGCCGACATGAATTTCGACGTCGTCCGGCATTTTCCAGAATCCCTGTCCCTCCCAGAAATATTTCTCGCCGTCCGAGAAGAATTGCTGGTACTGGCGCCAGTTCTGCTTCGTGATCACCGTGCCCGGCGGGATCGTCTGCGCCTCCCCGCCTTGCGCCAGCGCGGTTGCCGACGGCGCCACCGCTCCCACGCAGAGAGCGATGAGCAAGGTTCCCAGGCTGCGTGACATACGCATAAACCTCGGTCCTCCTTTCCGTCCAGTTCCCCCAACTCGTCCGCGGTTAATCGGTCGCCATGAGGCTCGCGGGCGCACTGCGTTGCTTCGGACGCACGCCGGCTAGGCCATGACAAGCCGGAAGTCCTTCTCCGGCGATTTCCCAGCTTTAGCCGACCTAATTTGTCTCCCAAGCTGGGCTAATCCGTATGCCGCGTGCGGAGTTAAGTCAATTGAGCTTTCCCGCATCGGAGGCCAACAGAAGTGATCGGGCCGGTGGCGGGTAATTGGGCGCCGACGCAACCGCCTAGCGGCCGCGCGGCTGCGAGGCGCCGCGATTTGCGACGGCGTGTCGTTGTAGAGCGCGCATGCTGATTCCGAGCTTGCGGGCGGCGGCCGCGCGGTCGCCCTTGCACGCGGCCAGCGCCTGGCGCGCCATCTCGCAGCGGGTCCGAAACGGACTGGCCTTCCAGATCGAGGCCGGCGTGTTGGCCGCGACGAGCTGCGCGCGCACCTCGGAAGCATGGATCACGCGGCTGGCGGCCTCGCGCGGCAGGATCGCCAGGCGGGTCACCAGATTGTGCAGCTCGCGCACGTTGCCCGGAAACGGATAGGCGGTCAGCGCCTTGAGTGCGCCCGCAGTGAAGCTCAAGTCGGCGGCGGCCGTGCGCAGGAAATACGCCCCGAGCAGCAAAATATCGGGCGGACGTTCACGCAGTGGCGGCAGCGCGATCGTCAGTACGCCCAATCGATCGTAGAGCTCGCGGCGGAATTCGCCGGCGGCGACCAGCGGCTCGAGCGCGCGGTTGGTTGCCGAGATAAGACGCGCGCCCCCACGCACCGTCGGCCCCGCCGCCTGGTCCGCCGCGCGCATGATCGCGTGCAGCACCCAGGTCTGCGAGACGTGCGTAAGCTCCGCGACCTGGTCGAGGAAGAGTGTGGTGTCGGGGGCCGCAAACAGCGCGTCAACGCCGATCATGCCGTCGCCCGCGACATCCTCCGCCAGGCTGGCCGCGTGCTCGCCCAGGCTGTCGTTGAGCGCCGCGCAATTGACCGAGAACATCCCGCCCGCGCGCCCGCTCGCCGCGTGGATCAAACGCACCAGCAGCTCCTTGCCAGTACCGGTTTCGCCGGTGAGCACGATCGGCGAATCGGTGCGCGCAGTACGGACGGCGGCGCGCAGGACGGCGAACATACCCTCGTCGGCGGTGAGCAACGGCGAGGGCAGGTTGAGCGCGTGGGAAAGGATCGCGCTGGCGGCGGCGCAGGCGTTGGGGACGTCGAACTCAAGCGCATCGCCCACGTCCGCACGATACAGGCGTAGGCGGTGGGCAGCGTTGGCGCCGCGGATAAACTCTGCGCGCAAGGTGGCGCCCTGGCCTTCGGCCGCGCTCGTCAGCTCGACGCCGAGCGCCGAAAGCAGCGGAGCCACTCGTTGGGAAACTCCCTCTTCCAGGAAGACTCGCGCGTTATCGGCCACCGCGATACTCGCCATCGCGAATCCCAAACCGCACCGCCCGGCCCCGTCCGCCATCCCGACCGCTCACCCGCCCGTCCTGCGCGCGCCGGCGGCCTTGCCACCCGCGGCCCTCGGCGCTCGCGACGCTCGCCGTCGCGTGCCGGCGCTCGCCCGCCGCTCCGATATGAAGGCGTGCAAGGCAGATACCAAGGCCGGGGCGGAAGGCAAAATCTAAGCGAGGGAAGCGAAGCCCACCAATGCGAAGCGGGCGACCGAAAATCAACGGTAGCCACGACGGCATTTAATGAGCATCCGCAGACCAGGCCCATCGCGCGATCGCAGCGATCACGGGCGGGCGCGATCTCTGCCTGCTCGCCCAACGGCCCCAGTGGTCCCACGGCCGCGGTAGAGCGACAATCGCGGCGCTGGCTTTTGCGCCTCGCAGTGTTCTACACACTCGATCGACGAACGATTTATGAGCGCCCGCGCGGTACGCGCGGCGGGGAGCATCGACGATGGCGAATGCGCGGCAGCAAAGTGAACCGACCTACAAGGTGACCGTCGAAAAAGATCTGGCGATGCGCACGCGCGACGGCGTGCAGCTGCGCGCCGACATCTATCGCCCCGACGCGCCCGGCCGCTTCCCCGTGTTGGTCGTGCGCACGCCCTACGACAAGGGCGCCGGAATGGCGCTGACGGAGAAGGACTACTTTCCGCCACGTGGCTACGTCGTCGTGGTGCAGGACACCCGCGGCCGCCACAGTTCCGAGGGCGACTTCTATCCCTTCGTCCACGAGGCATGCGACGGCTACGACACCGTGCAGTGGGCGGCCGCGCTGCCGTGGGCCGACGGCAAGGTCGGGATGGTCGGGCAGTCGTACCTGGGACTGGTGCAGTACTATGCGGCGAGCCTGCGACCGCCCAATCTGCTCGCCGCCGCGCCGGTTTCGGGGCCGGTCACCTACTTCGAGAACTTCGCCTATCGGCGCGGGCTACTCGAACTGGGGTGGATGCTGGCGTACTTCATGTTCATGGCGCGCGACACGTTGGCGCGCAAGGGAATTTACGAGGCGCATCGCGCGCGCCTGGACAGCTACGTCTCGCGCCCGGACATCCCGATGGCGCCGCTCAAGCGCGAAGCCTACCACCATCTGCCGCTGCGCGACTGGGGTGAGCGGCTCAAAGAGGGCGCGCCGTATCTGGCCGACTATCTGCGCAACTGGACCGACGGCCCGTACTGGGCGCAGACCGATCTGCGCACACGCTTTGGCGAATTCGACACCCCGATGCTGCACGTCGGCTCGTGGTACGACGTCTTTCAGTACGACACGCTGGCGATGTACCTCGGGATGCGCGATCGCGCGCGCAGCGAGCGCGCGCGCCGCGCGCAGAAGCTGCTGATGGGTCCGTGGGCGCATCTGCTGCCCTACTCTATCCCGACCTCGCGCGGCACCGGCGACATCGATTTCGGCGCCGAGGCGGTAATCGAACTGCACGCCTTTCAGCTCCGATGGTTCGATCATTTTCTCAAGGGGATGGACAACGGTGTGCTCGACGAGCCGCCGGTGCGGCTGTTCGTGATGGGCGAGAACCGCTGGCGCGACGAGAACGAATGGCCGCTTGCGCGCACGCGCTACACCGAGATGTTCCTGCACAGCGGCGGACGCGCCAATACTCTCGCCGGCGACGGCCGGCTGGCCTTCGAGCGTCCGGCCGAGGAGCCGGTCGACCGTTACGTCTATGATCCCAACGACCCGGTGCCTACGCGCGGCGGGACCACGCTGGGGCTGAAAGCCGGCGTTTTCGATCAGACTGAAGTCGAGCGGCGCGGCGACGTGCTCGTTTACACCGCCGACGTGCTCGAGCGCGATCTCGAGCTGACCGGGCCGGTAATGATGGTGCTGTACGCGGCGTCATCCGCGCCGGATACCGACTTCACGGCCAAGCTGTGCGACGTTCGGCCCGACGGCTACGCGCAAAATATCGTCGAAGGCGCCGTGCGCGCGCGGTTTCGCGATTCGCTCAGCGCGCCGGCGCCCATCACACCCGATCGCGTTTACGAGTACCGCATCGACCTGTGGGCAACGAGCCACCTCTTTCGCGCGGGCCATCGCCTGCGCCTGGAGGTCTCCTCGAGCAACTTCCCGCGCTACGATCGCAACCCCAACACCGGGCATGACCTCTTCGCCGATAGCGAACTGCGAACCGCCCGTCAGAGCGTCTTCCACGACAGCCGCTATCCGTCACGTTTGGTGCTGCCGGTGATCCCGCGCTAGCCGAAGCGCGGGCTCTCCGCCGAGCGCCGGTGCCCGGCTTCTGCTATCCTTGATGAGATTGGGGCGGCGCGGCCAGCGACGCCGGCCGGTCGCCGCGCCGAGTCTCGGAGCCGCCAAGGCGCGGGTGGGAATTGCGAGGTCTGGACCGGAGTTGGCTTTGGAAACCTTCCTCAACAAGGTGCGCCCGTGCGCGCGCTCAAGCGCCGCGCTCGCGGCCGTCCTCGCGCTGGCAGCGCTGCTCGGCGCCGGCTGCTCGAAGTCCAAGCCGGCGCCGGAGATGGGGTTTATGCACGGGCCGGTGCCGGTCACCGTCGCCCAGGTCGTCAGCAAGACCGTCCCCATCCAGCTCCAGGCGATCGGCACGGTTCAGGCCTACTCGACCGTCTCGCTCAAGTCGCAGATCGACGGCCGAATCGCCACGGTTTACTTTCGCGAGGGCCAGACCGTAAAGAAGGGCGACCTGCTGGTCCAGATCGACCCGCGCCCATTCGAGGCCGCGCTCCATCAGGCCGAGGCCGACCTCGCGCGCGACCGCGCGCAGCTCTTCCAAGCCGACACCGACGAGAAGCGCTACACCTACCTGCTCCAGCAAGGCGTAGGTTCGCAGCAGCAGTACGATCAGGCGCACGCCAACGCGGCCGCGCTGCGCGCGACCGTGCTCGCCGACGAGGCCGCCGTACAGACCGCGAAGATCAACCTCGGCTATACCGAGATCCGCTCACCGATCGACGGCCGCACCGGCGCCCTGCTGCTTCACCCGGGCAACCTGGTCAAGGCCAACGACGCCGGCAGCGTGATCGTGATCATCAACCAGATCAAACCAATCTACGTGGACTTCAGCATGCCCGAACGCGAGCTCGCCCGGGTGCGCCGGTTCATGAACGGGCGCCAGCTCGCGGTTGCCGCGCGCCCCAAGGGCGATTCGGCGGGCCGGCCCGAGCTTGGCACGCTGAGCTTCATCGACAACGCGGTGAACATCAGTACCGGCACCTTCGCCGCCAAGGGGATATTCGCCAACGAGGACCAGCGCCTGTGGCCAGGCCAATTCGCCGATGTCACTTTGACTCTGAGCGAAGAGCCGGACACAATCGTGGTGCCCTCGCAGGCGGTCCAGACCGGACAGGACGGGTCGTTCGTCTTCGTAGTCGGCCGCGATCTGTCGGCAAGCCCGCGGCCGGTAGTGGTGGGCGATTCGCTCGACGGCGAAACCGTCGTCAAGAGCGGGCTTAAGGCCGGCGAGACGGTGGTGACGGACGGTCAGTTGCGGCTGTTCCCCGGCGCCAGGGTCAGAATCAAGAATGCCCCCGCGCAGCCGGCGCAGCAGGTAGCCTCGTGAACCTGGCCGAACCCTTCATCCGCCGCCCGGTGATGACGACGCTGCTGTCGCTGGCGGTCGTCATCTTCGGCCTGGTGGCTTATCGCACGCTGCCGGTCAGCGACCTGCCCAACGTCGATTTCCCGACCATCCTGGTCACCGCCACCTTGCCCGGCGCGAGCCCCGAGACGATGGCGTCGTCGGTGGCAACGCCGCTCGAGCGCCAGTTCTCGACCATCGCCGGGCTTGACCAGATGACCTCGACCAGCATCCAGGGCATCACCAACATCACGCTCCAGTTCAACCTCGACCGCAGCATCGACGCCGCCGCCCAGGACGTCCAGGCCGCGATCGCTGCCGCCCAGGCGCTGCTGCCGCAGGGGATGCCGAGCCCGCCCTCCTATCAGAAGGTCAATCCGGCCGACAAGCCGATTCTCTACCTCGGGCTGAGCTCGCCCACGCTGCCGCTCTCCCAGGTTGACGAGTACGCCGAAACCTACCTCGCCGAGCGCATCTCGATGGTGAGCGGGGTGGCGCAGGTTCAGGTGTATGGCTCGCAGAAGTACGCCGTGCGGGTGCAGGTCGATCCCCAAGCGCTGGCCTACCGCGGGATCGGCATCGACGAGGTGGCCAAGGCGATCCAGAACTCCAACGTCAACCTGCCCACCGGCACCCTTTACGGCTCCCATCAGGCCTTTACCGTGCAGGCCACCGGTCAGCTCACCAGCGCCGCCGCCTACCGCCCGCTGATCGTCGCCTATCGCAACGGCGCGCCCGTGCGACTGGAGCAGCTCGGGCGGGTAGTCGACAGCGTGCAGAACGACAAGGTGGCCGGATGGGTGGACAACGAGCGCGCGGTGGTGCTTGCGATCCAGCGCCAGCCGGGCGCCAACACGGTCGAAGTGGTTGACGCGATCAACAGGATCCTGCCGACCTTCCGCTCGGAGCTGCCGGCCTCGGTCAAGATCACGCGCCTGTACGACCGCTCGGAGTCGATCCGCGCCTCGGTGAACGACGTCCAGTTCACCCTGCTGCTGACCGTGTTCCTGGTCGTGATGGTGATCTTCCTGTTCCTGCGCAACCTCTCGGCGACCATCATCCCGAGCCTCGCGCTGCCGCTGTCGATCATCGGCACGTTCGCGGTGATGTACGCGCTCGATTACACCCTGGACAATTTGTCACTGCTGGCGATCACGCTTTCGGTCGGCTTCGTGGTGGACGACGCGATCGTGATGCTCGAGAACATCGTGCGCCATATGGAGCTCGGCAAGGGGGTGTGGGAGGCCGCGCTCGACGGCTCGCAGGAGATCGCGTTCACCATCCTGTCAATGACCTTCTCGCTGGCCGCGGTGTTCATCCCGGTGCTCTTCCTCGGCGGGATCATCGGCCGCCTCCTGCACGAGTTCGCGGTCACCATCGCTGCCGCCATCCTGGTCTCGGGCTTCGTCTCGCTGAGCCTGACTCCGATGCTGTGCAGCCGCTTCCTGCGGCCGCCGCAAAGCGAACGCCACGGCCGGCTCTACCAGGTGACCGAACGATGGTTCGACGAGATGCTCGCCGGCTACCGGACGAGTCTCGGCTGGGTGATGCGGCATCGGCCCGCCACGCTCGTGTTCGCGCTGGGACTGCTGGCCGGCACGGTCTATCTCTACGAGGTCGCGCCCAAGGGCTTCCTGCCCAGCGAGGACCTGAGCGAGGTGCTGATCTTCACCAAGGCGGCACAGGGGATTTCGTTCGACGCGATGGTGAAGCATCAGCAGGCACTCGCCGACGCCCTGCGCAGCGACCCCAACGTGACGACCTTCTTCTCCAGCGTCGGCGCGGCGGGCCCCAACGGCGCGCCCAATTCGGGCATCCTCTTTGCGCACTTGAAGCCACGTCCCGAGCGCAAGCTGACGGTGGACCAGGTGATGAACGAGCTGCGGCCCAAGCTCGCCGCGGTCCCCGGCATCATCGCCTTTCTCCAGAACCCGCCGCCGATCCAGATCGGCGCCAAGTTCACCGAGGCGACCTACCAGATCACCTTGCAGAGCCCCAACACCGAAGAGCTTTACAGGTATGCCCAGCTCTTCGAGCGCAGGTTGCGCGCCTCGCGCGAGCTCCAGGACGTGACCAGCGACCTCCAGATCGCCAACCCGCAGGTCAACGTGGTAATCGACCGTGACAAGGCGCACGCGCTCGGAATTTCCGCGCAGTCGATCGAGGACGCGCTCGACAGCGCCTACGGCGAACGTCAGGTCTCGACCATCTACGCGCCCAACGACGAGTACTGGGTGATACTTGAAGTCGAGCCGCGCTACCAGGCGAATCCCGACACGCTCAAGCTGCTCTACGTCCGCTCAGACAACGGCCACCTCGTTCCACTAGACACCATCGCACATCTGAAGCGCACGCTCGGTCCGCTCGCGATCAACCACTCGGGCCAGCTTACGTCGGTGACGATCTCGTTCAACATCGCGCCCGGTGTCTCGCTCGGCAAGGCGCTCGACCACGTGCGCGCGCTTGCCGACGACCTCATCCCGGCCAGCATCAGCGTCAATTTCACCGGCACCGCCCAGGAGTTCGAGTCCTCGCTGCGCAACCTCGGCATCCTGCTTCTGATGGCGATCCTGGTGATCTACATGGTGCTCGGCATCCTGTACGAAAGCTTCATCCATCCGGTGACGATTCTCTCCGGCCTGCCGGCGGCCGGCTTCGGCGCGCTGCTCACGCTGATGATCTTCCACCTCGAGCTCGACCTGCTCGCCTTCGTCGGCATCATCATGCTCATCGGCCTGGTCAAGAAAAACGCGATCATGATGATCGACTTCGCGCTCGATGCCCAGCGCACCGAAGGCAAGAGCCCGGCCGAAGCGATCTTCGAGGGCTGCATGATTCGCTTCCGGCCGATCATGATGACCACGATGGCGGCGCTGATGGGCACGCTGCCAATCGCGATCGGCGCCGGGGCGGGCGCCGACGCGCGCCGTCCACTGGGGGTGGCGGTGGTCGGCGGTCTGCTCTTCTCGCAGTTCCTCACGCTCTACATCACGCCCGTGATCTACACCTACATGGAGTCGTTCCACGCCTGGCTCCGAGCGTTGCGCGGACGTCCGGCGCCGGCCGCGCACGAGGCCGGCCCGCACGTGGTCGAGCGCGGCAAACGCGCCGCGGGCGAGGCGCCGCGCCGGCGCGCCGCCTCGTAGTGGTGGAGTGGGGCGGGCCTCCGTGCTTCTCTGCCCCGACTGTCGTCCGGCGGGTTCAACGGAAGCCCCCGCCACCCAGCGCAATGAGCCGCTCACTCTTTCCCGCGCGGCCGGACTGCGCGAAGATTGGAGCGAGACCGCCGAATCCGTCTTCGGCCGGCGCATCCGCGCATGGGAGGCCCTGCGATGGCGACTCCGCTCTATCGGCTGTTCATCGACGGCCAAGCAATCGACACCGCCGAGCATTACGATCTGCACTACCCCTATAACGGCGAAGTCGTCGGCACCGTCGCGCGCGCCGGCGAGCAGGAAGCCGACGCGGCGATCGCGGCCGCCGCGCGCGCCTTCGCCCAAACGCGCAAGCTGACGCGCGCACGGCGCGCCGAGATACTGACCGCGATGGGCCGCGGTGTCGCCGAGCGGCGCACCGAGTTCGAGCGCGCGATCACGCTGGGCACCGGCAAGCCCATCGACTACGCGCGCGCCGAGGTCGGCCGCACGATCGGCGTGCTGGGACTCGCCGCCGAGGAGGTCAAACGCTTCGGCGCAAGCTACGAACCGATCGACTTCGAGCCCGCGCTGGCCGGCGCGGTAGGCCTCGTCGAACGCTTTCCACTCGGCCCGATCGGCGCGATCGGCCCCTTCAACTTCCCGCTCAACCTGATCACGCACAAAGTCGCGCCCGCGATCGCCACCGGCAATACGATCGTCGTCAAGCCGCCCCCGCAATGCCCGGGGCCGGCATTGATGCTGGCCGAGCTTGCGACCGCGGCCGGCCTGCCCGCAGGCGGCTTCAACGTCATCTCGGCCGACCCGCCGGTCGCCGAGCGGCTCGCCACCGACGAGCGCATCCGGATGCTCAGCTTTACGGGCAGCGCCAAGGTCGGATGGGCGCTCAAGGCTAAGGCCGGGACCAAGCGCGTGTCGCTGGAGCTGGGCGGCAACGGCCCCCTGGTGATCGACGAGGGCACCGACCTCGATTACGCGGCAGCGCGCACCGCGCGCGGCGCCTTCATCCACGCCGGGCAGGTCTGCATCTCGGTCCAGCGCATCTTCGTTCATCGCCGCGTGTACCAAGGCTTTCTCAAGCGGCTGGTGGAGGCGACCGAGCGCCTGGGCGTGGGCGATCCGATGGACGAGCGCACGATTGTCGGGCCGATGATCAGCAGGGAGGCTGCCGATCGCGTGATGGAATGGATCGGCGAAGCGAGCGCGGCCGGCGCCGGTATCCTGACCGGCAACCGGCGCGAGGGCAACGTCGTGGCCCCCACCCTGGTCGAGCTCGGCGAGCCCGGACTGCATCGCCTGCGCGTGTGGTGCGAGGAAGTCTTTGGCCCGGTCGCGACGGTCGAGCCGATCGAGAACTTCGCCGCCGGCGTCGCCGCTGCCAACGACTCGCCCTACGGCTTGCAAGCCGGCGTCTTCACCAACAACCTCGAGCACGCCTTCATGGCGTTTCGCGAGATCGAGGCGGGGGCCGTGATCGTCGGCGACACCGGCGTCTTCCGCGTCGATACCTACCCCTTCGGCGGGGTGAAGGGCTCCGGGCTGGGCCGCGAGGGCGTCCGCTGGGCGATGGAGGCGATGACCGAGCCGCGGATGATGGTGATGAACCTGCGCGGCCGCGCCTGACCCCCCCAAGCATCTCACACGCGCGCTGCTCTTGCCGGGGCCTCCCCCACTTGGTTTCGGGATGGGTACGCTGTGGGGTCGAACGACGCGGCGCCAAGTTTCCTCGGCGCCGCATCATGCCGGAGGATTTTGCGCGGGCGGGCGCAACTGTGCGAAAATTTCTTCGCTGCCGCGGGCACGCGCGCCGCGCGCCAATCAGGCCCAACGCGAGGAGCGATGGATTTCAAGTTCAGCCCCGAGGACGAAGCCTTTCGCGCCGAGCTCAGAGCCTGGCTGGAGGCCAACCTGCCGCGCCGCGAGCGGAACGAAGCGGCCGAGGATTCCTTCGCCGACGAGGGCGCGAGCCACTGGCAGCGGCGCCTGGCCTGGCACAAGAAGATGCACGCGGGCGGATGGGTCGGAATCAGCTGGCCCAGGGAGTACGGCGGACGCGGCGCCACGCTCACCCAGCAGGTCATCTACGACGAGGAGCTGGCCCACGCGCACGCTCCCGCGCTGGTCAACCAGCTCGGCACGATGCTGGTCGGGCCGACGCTCATCCAGTGGGGCACCGAGGAACAGAAGAAGCGCTATATCCCGAAGATCCTCTCGGCCGACGAAATCTGGTGCCAGGGCTACTCCGAGCCCAACGCCGGCAGCGACGTCGCCGCGCTCCAGACCCGTGCGGTCGAGGACGGCGACTACTTCATCGTCAACGGCCAGAAAGTCTGGACGTCGGACGCCCATCACGCCGACATGTGCATCCTGCTCACGCGCACCGATCCCGACGCGCCCAAGCATCGCGGCATCAGCTACCTCCTCGTTGACATGCACAGCCCGGGCGTAACCGTCCGCCCGCTGATCCAAATCACCGGCGAGCGCGGCTTCAACGAGGTCTTCTTCGAAGACGTCCGCGTGCCGAAAGAGAACCTCGTCGGCGAGAAGAACAAAGGATGGCAGGTCGCGATCACCACGCTGATGTTCGAGCGCAGCGGCGTCGGCGACCCCAACATGAACACCAACCAGGTGCTCGAACTGGCGCGCCTGGCGCAAACCATCCCGCGCGACGGCGCTACTGCATGGGACGACAGCGCCGTCCGCCAGCGTATCGCCCAGTTCGCCCTCGAGGCGGCCGCGCTCAAGTACACCGCCTACCGCCAGCTCACGCGCCGGCTGAAGGGGCTGCCGCCGGGGCCCGAGGGCTCGGTGATGAAGCTCGGCGCGAGCGAGCTGCATGTGCGAATGACGAAGTTTGCGATGGAGCTGCTCGGGCCGTACAGCCAGCTCGAACACAAGGTGCCGTGGGCGCTCGCGCGCGGCGTGTGGAGCTACCGGATGCTGCGCGCGCGGGCATTCACGATCGCCGGCGGCACCAGCGAAATCCAGCACAACATCATCGGCGAACGCGTGCTCGGCCTGCCCAAGGGCTGACCGCGCAGGCGCCGCTGCCTGCAACCTGAACCGCCGCGCGGCGGCCCCACGCGGCGCATCGAGTGAGGGGAGCGCAGATGGATTTCAAGCTGAGCGAGCAGGACGAGGCCTTTCGCCGCGAGTTCCGCGCCTGGCTCGACGCCAACCTGCCGCCGAGCGAGCGGCGCCATCGCTTCATGCTCGAGTTCATGCACAGCGAAGAGGGCGACGAGTGGGAGCGGCGGCTGGCCTGGCACAAGAAGATGCGCGCCGCCGGATGGGTCGCCGTGCACTGGCCGGAAAAATACGGCGGCCGCGGCGCCACCCTCACCCAGCAGATGATCTACCAGGAGGAACTGGAGCGGGCGCGCGCGCCGATGCTCGTCAACGGGCAGGGCATCGGGCTCGTCGGCCCCACGCTGATGATCTGGGGCACCGAGGAACAGCGCCAACGCTACATGCCGCCGATGCTCGCGGCAACCGAGATCTGGTGCCAGGGCTACTCCGAGCCCGGCTCCGGCTCCGACCTCGCCTCGCTCCAGACCCGCGCGCTTGAAGACGGCGACGACTTCATTGTCAACGGCCAGAAGGTCTGGACCTCCGACGCGCATCACGCCGACATGTGCTTCCTGCTCGTGCGCACCGACCCTGACGCGCCCAAGCACAAGGGCATCAGCTACCTGCTGGTCGATATGCACAGTCCCGGAATCACGGTGCGCCCGTTGGTCCAGATGACCGGCGACCGCGGCTTCAATGAGGTCTTCTTCGAAGACGTGCGGGTGCCGAAGAAAAACGTCGTCGGCGAGAAAAACAACGGGTGGCTGGTTGCGCTGACCTCGCTGATGTACGAGCGGCGCTATCGCGGGCTCGACAACAACGTCGGTGAGCTGATCCAACTCGCCAAAAGCGTGCGCCGCAACGGCCGTAGCGCATGGGAGGACGACGACGTCCGCCAGCAGGTCGCGCAGTTCTACTGCGAGGCGCAGGCGCTCAGGCTGCTCAACTTCCGCCAGCTCACCCGTCAGCTCAAAGGGCTGCCGCCGGGGCCGGAGAGTTCGATCGTCAAGGTCGTGACGACCGAGATAAACCTGCGGATGAACAGGCTCGCGATGGAGCTGCTCGGGGCCTACGGGCAGATCGAGCTCGACGCGCCGTTCGCGATCGACGAGGGGCGCTGGCTGTACCGGATGCTCGCGTCGCGCGGGCTGACCATCGCCGCCGGCTCGAGCGAGATCCAGCGCAACATCATCGGCGAACGCGTGCTCGGCCTGCCCAAGGGATAGCGAAGTTTATCTGGCGTCTCGATGCTGCCTGTGCGGCGCTCCGCATCGCGCCGCAGATGCGGCCGAGGCCTGCTGCCGGCCTGCGAGCTCGCCAAAATGTAACGGCCGCGGCGCCCCAGGCGCCGCGGCCGTCGTTTCGCTCGTCGCAGCACCGACGCCTCAGGCGTTGAGAAACTCCGTCACCACTTTGACGAACTCGGCCGGCTGCTCGTACATCACCATGTGTCCGGCCTCCTTGATGGTCGCCAGCCGGCAGTTGCGAATGCTGCCAAGGAACTCGCGCGCGTAGGCGGGCGGGATCGTCCGGTCTGACTCGCCCCACACCAGCAGCGTCGGCGCCGCGATCCGGTACGCGCGCTTCTTCAGGCCGCGGTCGGGAATCGGCCACAGGAACTTGCTCGCGGTCGAGAAGCGCTTGGTGCGCTCGATGAACATCGCGGTCAGCGCCTCCTGGTCGTCCCACGGCAGCGCGACCATCATCTGCGCCAGCGGCGACTTGGGATCGTGAAAGAGCAGCGCGGGCAGCTCATCGAGGTCGGCCGCGAACAGGTCGGGAATCGGATGCTCGTCAAGCCAGAAGCCGGCGGGACCGACCAGCACGAGCTTCTTCGCCCGCCGGGTGTCGAGCGCGGCGACCTCGGCCGCCAGCATCCCGCCCATCGAATGGCCGACAATGTTGGCGCTCGCAATCCCGAGGTCGTCCATCAGCTCATGGTAGAACAGCGCCGCGTCGATCACGTCGTCGATAAGCTCGCCGCCGGTCGACTCGCCGTAGCCCGGCAGATGCGGCGCATAAACCTTGAAGCTGCGGCCCAGGTCTTCGAGGAAGGGATCGACGCCGAGCAGGCCGCCGGCGCCGTGGATGAACAGCAGGGGCTCGCCACTACCGGTGACTTCCATTTCGACGGACCACTTGCCGTCGCGCAGTTTGTGATGGGTCTTCATTACTTCGCTGAACTCCTCGCCTCGGCGGCGGCCGCCTTGCGCCCTTTACCGTTGGTCTTGCCGTTGCGCTTGCCGCTGTCGACTTCGAGCTTGAACGACACCGGCGCCGGCATCGCGAGCTCGCTCTCGGGCAGCCGCTTGGGCGACCAGCGGTCCTCGAACTCGCTCCACAGGTCGCGCAGATGCGGCATCACCTCGCGGGCGAACAACTCGGTGTTCTTGCGCGTTAATTCGGGCGGCATCGAGCCGATCTGCAGCAGCAGCATCAGATGGCCGCACCTGAGGCTCTTGATCGCCTCGCGCAGGCGCTCGCGCACGGTCTTGGGCGAGCCCGCGATCACGTAGCCCTGATCGACGAAGTCCTTCCACTTCATCGCGGCGCGTACGAGCGCCGCGTCGCGCGTGATCTGGCCCAGCAGGCCGGCCTTGATCGTGCTCGGCGTGCGGTAGCCCGGCGCGTCGGCGTAGCCGAGGTAGACGTGCAGGCAGCGGTTGAAGAAGTAGTCCATGTGCTGGGCGTAGTCGCGCTCGGCCTGCTCGTCGGTTTCCGCGACCGCGATGATCTGGGCGAAGCCGAGGCTGTAGGGGTTGAGCTCTTTGCCCTTCTTCGCCATCACGTTCCAGTAGCCGTCGGCGACCTTCTTGCCCGCGATATATCCGAAGTAGGAAAGGAATGAGTATTGGTAGTCGTGGTCGGCGACGAAGTCCCAGGTCTCGACCGAACCGCCGCCCGGGATCCAGATCGGCGGATGCGGCTGCTGGAGCGGCTTGGGCCACAGATTGACGTAGCGCAGCTTGGTGAACTTGCCGTTGAAGGCGAACGGCGCGCGCGCCTTCCACGCCTTGACGATGAGCTCGTGGGCCTCGAGGTACTTCGCGCGGATCGTCGCCGGCACTTCGCCATAGCAGAAGTTGACGTCCATCGAGGTGCCGACCGGAAAGCCCGCGACCAGGCGTCCGCCGCTCAACACGTCGAGCATCGCGAACTCCTCGGCCACCCGCACCGGCGGATTGTACAGCGCGATCGAGTTGCCCAGCACGACCAGGTTGGCGTTGCGCGTGCGGCGCGCGATCGCCGCCGCCATGATATTCGGCGAGGGCATCAGGCCGTAGCCGTTCTGATGATGCTCGTTGACGCCCAGCCCGTCGTAGCCCATGCGGTCGGCGAATTCGAGCTGATCGAGGTAGTCGTTGTATAGCCGATGGCCTATCTTCGGGTCGTAGAGGTCGCGCGGGATATCGACCCATACGCTGCGGTACTTCTGCTTGAAGTCATCGGGCAGGTAGCGATAGGGCATGAGGTGAAACCACGTGAATTTCATAATCAGATCTCCTCCGGAGAAGCTGTTCTCAGGCTGTTTGCCGTTTCGATTCGACTAGCCATTCGCGGCCGGCGCCGCTTTGCGCCGCCTCCGCGGCGAGGGGCGCGCGGCACCCTTGCCGTTGCCGCCGTGTCCGTTCGCCGTCCGGTTGCCGTTCTCCGGATGCATCCCGTTTCGCCGCGTCGAGGCCGCCGCAGCTTCGGCCGCCGCGAGCTGAAATTCGAAGGTCTCTTCGGGCAGTCCCGCCGCCTCAAGCCCGGTCACATCGCGAAAGATCGCCTCGTCGCCGGTGAGCAGGAAAGCGCCGTTGAGCGCGGCCCAGATAACGGTCGCCGCGCGTGTGGCCGCGGCGTTCGCCTCGCCTGCGCCGCCGAGCAGCCGCCCGACCGCGTCGCGCCACAAGTTGAAGCACTCGCGGCCGAGCCGGCGCACCTGTTCGTAGCGCTCCAGCTCCTCGGGCCGCGACAGGCGCAGCGGGAGCTTGCCAAAATCGACCGCGAGCTGCGCGAGGAACAGCCCGCGCGACTCCCTGAGGTAATCGAGGTAGGCCGCGCCGATCGCGCGCACCTCGTCGGCGGGCGCGAGACCGCGCGCGCGGATTTCGAGATAGCGGGCGCGCAGGCGGCCGATGCGCTCGGCCATCAGACTGAGGAAAACGTCGTCGCGCGAACAGAAATAGAGGTAGATGGTGCCGACGGCGACCTCGGCCTCGCGCGCGACCATCTCGACGGTGGCGCCTTCGAGCCGGTGGGCGGCAAAGACCTTGGCGGCGGCGGCGAGGATGGCCTCGCGCCGGGCCCGGCGCTCGCGCGCTTTGCGCTCGCGCACGCTCATGCGGCAGTGATCCGATGAAGCACGGTTCAGTTTCTGAAGCTGGCTTCTAGCGCGAAACGAGCAGAGAGTCAAACGAGGATCAGGTTGAGCAGCCGAAGGGACGATTGCGTTTCGTCCTTCCTATTGGGCTCATTGGAGAAACAGAAAAAAAGATTCGCATGCATCTCCTTTACCGCACGGGAACGTGAGGTATCACGGTCAAACCGCGGCGGGTCACCCGGAAAATCGTTGTGCGTGGTCTTCACTCCGACGGCCTTGGTTCAGCGATCTTTTCTTTCCATCCCGGGCGACAGCGCAAGATCGGCACGAAGCAAGGAGATTTTCTTTCCCACAATCGCCGACCGAGGCTTACCGATTTGACTAATTGACTCGCTTAGATGCACCCACCAGCATCCACCCGGATACCCGAATCGGCTTTGGAAACCTGCCGGCGGAATTCCGGCTGGAAGAGGCTTTGCCATGGGAAAGCGGAGGTTGGTTTGCCTGGCGGTAGTCCTGATGTGTGCCGGGACGGCCTTGGCCGACCCGGCGGCCACGGTCAAGGCGCACTCGGAGGCCTTCGCCAAGGCTTTCCAAGAATGCGACGTTCCTGCGGTGCTCGCGCTCTACGAAGATAACGCGACTTTGATCTGGCCCGGCGAGGGCGAGGTCGCAACCGGCAAGGCCGCGATAGAAAAGGTGATCAAGGAGCAATGCGCGAGCGCCGGCAAATCGACGCTCAAGTCAATAAGCTCCGATTCGAAGGCGATCGGCAAGGCCTACATCGTCAACGTCGGAATGTGGGACGACACGATGAACGGGCCCGACGGCAAGCCGGTCACGATGCGCGTGCGCACCACCGAGCTTTTGCACCAGTCGGCAGGCAGATGGCGCTACGTGATCGACCATGCGTCGATCGGGCTGCCGCCGGCGCCCGCCGCCAGGCAGTGACCTACGAGATCGCGGGGATCAGCGCGGGGCGAAGGCCCCCAGCGCGCGCTCGTCGGGCAGGCCGCTTGAATCACACCGCAGCGGCATCAGACAAACGTGATTGGCGCCGGCCGCGAGCAGAGCCTCGATGCGGGCAGCGATTTTGTCCTCGCTGCCCCACGCGATCATCGTGTCGATCAGGCGATCGCTGCATCCGTTTTCGAAGTCAGCCGCGGTGAACCCCTGCGACATCAGGATGCGGCGGTAGTTCTGCTGGTTGGCGTAGAAGCTGAGGTGCTCACGGGCGCGGGCGCGCGCCGTGGCCGCGTCGCGCTCGAGGATCACGACCAGGCTCGCGCAAACCCACTTGTCCGGGCCCATGATCGCCCGCGCCTTGGCGGTATGCTGCGGACCGCACATGTAGGTATGCGTTCCCTGCGCCTCGCGCGCAGCGAGCGCGAGCATCTTGGGGTGCAGCGCGGCGATGACCAGCGGAGGCTCGGCCTTGGGCGCTGCCGCCTTGTACAGCGCCTGCTTCATCCGCGGAATGTACTCGCTCATGTAACTGAAGGGTTTGACGTACTGATGCCCGCGCAATTCCTCGACGAGCGAGCGATGGCTGACACCGATGCCGAGAATGAAGCGACCTTCGGCGGCTTCCGCCAGCGTTCTTGCCGCCGACGCCATCGACATCGGATCGCGCACCCAGATGTTCGCGATGCCGGTGGCATAGATTAGGCGGTCGGTCCGCGCCAGCAGGTAACCGCCGTGCGAGAAGGGCTCGCGGCCCCACGCTTCGGGCGTCCACAGGACCTTGTAGCCCATGCGCTCGACGCGCCGGCAGAACGCGACGCTCTCCGGCGTCGTCATCGCGTCGAGAAAGCAGAACGCTCCGACCTTGCCGATGTCCATCGTTGCCATCCCCGCGAATGGATTTCGCCCGAAGCCCGGCGCGGCGCCACTATAGATTTTCCCCACACGGGCTTCAAACCTCGGAGCGCCGCCGCTCCCCGAATTGACTCCCATTAGCAAGAGGGTCAGCATGGCGCAGCGAATCGGCACCGGCGCTTAGCTGCCGGAAACTACGCCCGGAGGACGATCCGATGGCCGGGGAGCAGATGACCGAGGAGCAGCGGGAAACCTGGCGCAAGGTGCTGACCGAGGGCCACCCCAGCATCACCATCCTCCATCGCCTGTTTCGCTATCTTCCCGGTCCGCCACGATGCAAGGTCTGCCACAATCCGTTTGGCGGGATCGGCGGCAAGATCGTCGGGCTGCTGGGTTTCCGGCCGTCGCGCAAGAATCCGTTGGTGTGCGCCTTCTGATGTGAAGCCCTTCCGCCCGGCGGCGCGGAAGTTGACATCGCGATCCTGTTCGCCGATATCCGCGGCTCGACGATGCTGGGGGAACGGCTGGGGCCGGCCGAGTATGCCTCGGCGCTCAATCGTTTCTATGCCGCCGCGACCGAGGTGCTGATCCGGCGCGACGCGCTCGTCGACAAGCTCATCGGCGACGAGGTGATGGCGCTGTTCATCCCGGGGATATGCGGCCCGGACTACCGGCGCAAGGCGGCGGAGGCCGCGCTCGCCCTGATGGGCGCCGTCGGCTACGGGCGCGGGCGCGAGCCGTGGATGCCGATCGGCGTCGCGGTCAACTCGGGCATGACCTACGTGGGCAACGTGGGCTCCGAAGGGGTGGTGGATTTCACCGCGCTGGGCGACGCCGTCAACACCGCCTCGCGGCTGGCTGCGAGCGCGGCCGCCGGCGAGATTCTGCTCGGCGCCGACGTCTATGAGGCGCTGGCGGGGAAGTATTCCGGGGCTGAGGAGCGCACGCTGAATCTGCGCGGCAAGGAAGTGCCGTTTCCGGTCCACGTCCTGCGCGCGGGACAGTAGTCTGCGCTTTCGCGCGCGCGTCCGGCACGCGCGCGGGACGCCACCGGAGCGACAGACGCCTCCGGCGGCGCGACCTCTACTTCGTCGCCAGGATCAGCGGCGAGACGTGCGGAGCTTCGATCGTCGCGACCTTGCGGAAGCCGGCCTGCTTGAGCCACTCGCGATACTCGCGCATCGTGTAAACGTCGCCGTCCTGCGTGTTGATCAGCATGTTGAGTCCGAACAGCAGCGCGAGCTCCGGGCCCGTGCGTTCGTCGTTGGGCACGAACTCCCCGATGAGCAGCATCCCGCCCGGATTCAGCGCCGCGGCGCATCGGCGCAGCAGCCCGCGCGCCCATTCGGTGGCGCCGCCGTGCAGGATATGGCCCAGGATCGCGAGGTCGAAGCCCGCGCCGAATTCGACCCGGTTGAAGTCGCCTTCGAGATAATCGTAGCGGTCGCCAACACCCCATCGCTCGGCATATTCGCGCGTGACGCGGGCGACCGCCGGATAGTCAACCACGGTGACCCGCGTCTTGCGCAGCGCGCGCGCAAACGGAATCGACCATGCGGCGGCGCCCGCGCCGATATCGAGGATGCGCTTAATCCCGGCTTTTTCCTTCGGCGTCAGGCGCGCGACGGCGGCGCTCGCGGCGTTGAAGTTGTTGGCGAAGAGCGCCGGGACCAGTCTGGCGAAAAACTCCTGCGCGTCCTGCGGCGAGGCCTGCTGGTTGAGCGGGCGGCCGCTGCGCACGACCTCGGGCAGCATCGACCACGTGCCCGCCAGCATCTTGCCCAGCGTCGCACTCTCGCCCATGTAGAGCGGTTTGCCGCGCACGAGGTATTCCGCCGCGCCCGAGGTGAGCCGGTATTGCTGACTGCTGCGCTTGAGGTAGCCGAGGCCAACAAGCGCGTCGAGCAGCCGGCGAGTCGCGTCCTCGGCGGTGCCGGCGGCAGCCGCGATCATCTCTGCCGTAAGGTTGCCGTCAGCGATTCGGCTGAAGAGGTCGAGCTCGACCGCGGCTGCCAGCGCGAGTCCCCTCCATGCGAAAGTCATCAGGTCGAGCCATATCCGAAGCGACGGCGGGTCGAGGTTCTTCTGCGTCTGCGGCATCGTATGGCTCCTTGTGCTGCTGATCGGCCCGGAGCATCGCTCGCGAACCGAGAATCGCGTCGGGCATTGACCATGCCGATTCAACCTGATCGCCGGGGAATGTTCATCTTTTCGGTCATATCACCTGACGCGCGCAATGTCGCCGGACGTCGTCAAGGTTCGCTGATCGACCGCCAACGGGCCCGCTTTCGGGAGCGCCGGCGAGATCGTAAATTAAGGCGCGGCCGCGCCGCAATCAACATAAATGCAGCCAGGCCCGGCGCGAGCGCTGATCTGGAGAAAAGCGCGTGAAACAGAAATTCCAGGAAGACCTCAAGGCGGCGATGAAGGCCGGCGACAAGGTGCGCACCATGACCCTGCGCGGCGTGCTCGCCGAGATCACCCGCGTGGAGAAGGACGTCCGGCGCGAAGCGAGCGAGGCCGAGATCGTGGCGGTGCTCAAGCGCGAGCGCGCGCGACGCGAGGAGATGCTGGAGTTTGCGCGCAAGGCCAACCGTGCCGACCTCGTCGCGCAGAACGAAGAGGAAGCGCGCATCCTGGAAGGCTACATCCCGGCGGCGGTCGGCGAGGACGAGCTGCGCACGGCGATCGCCGAGCAAATCGCCTCCGGCGTGCGCCAGATGGGCCCGCTGATGAAGGCGCTCAAGGACCGCTTCGGCGCACAGCTCGACGGACGGGTGGCGAGCCAGCTGGTCAAGGAGGCGCTGGCCGCGAAATGAAGGCGGGCCGTCTCTGAAATGACCTGACTCCCGACCCCCTTCCGCTTCAGAGAAAGGGGAGTGAGGATTTATCAATGGTGAATGCGAAGCCGCACCCGTTCACGATCAATATCCCCGACGCGGTGCTCGACGACCTCCGCGCGCGGCTCGAGCGCACGCGCCTGCCCGACGAGATTCCCGGCTCCGAGTGGGATTACGGAACCAACCTCGCCTACCTGCGCGGCCTGATCGACTACTGGCGGACGCGATACGACTGGCGCACACATGAGCGCGAGCTCAACCGCTTCGCGCATTTCCGCGCTGAAGTTGACGGCCTCGGCATCCACTTCATCCACGAGCAGGGCCGCGGTCCCAATCCCAGGCCGCTGCTGCTGCTCCACGGATGGCCGGGCTCAGTGTACGAGTTCATGCGGATCATCCCGATGCTGACTGATCCGGCGGCGCACGGCGGCGACGCGCGCGACGCGTTTACAGTGATCGCGCCATCGCTGCCGGGCTACGGCTTCTCCGACCATCCGCGCACGCGCGCGATGAATATCCAGGCGATCGCCGACCTCATGTTCAAGCTGATGACGGAGGTGCTCGGCTACCGGCGTTTCGGCGCGCAGGGCGGCGACTGGGGCGCGGCGATAGCCTCGCGCCTGGGCGAGCTCTACCAGCCCCACCTCTACGGCATCCATATCAACATGATCGCGGTCGGGGCGGCCGAGGGGCGCCGCCCGACGGAGCTCAGCCAGGAGGAGAAAATCTTTCTCGGCGACCTCGAGCGCTTCCGCCAGCAGGAAACCGGTTACCAGTGGATCCAAGGCACCAAGCCGCAGACGCTGGCCTACGGACTCAACGATTCGCCGGCCGGGCTGGCGGCATGGATCATCGAGAAGTTTCGCACTTGGAGCGATTGCCGCGGCGAGGTCGAACGGCGCTTCAGCAAGGATCAGCTCCTCACCAACGTGACGATCTACTGGGTGACCGGCACGATCAATTCATCCATGCGGCTGTACTACGAAGCGCGCCACCATCCCTGGCGGCTGAGGCCCAATACGCGGATCGAGACGCCCACCGGCGTCGCAGTTTTCCCGGGCGAGTTGATGCGCCCGCCACGGAGCTGGGCCGAGCGCGCCTACAACGTCGTGCACTGGACCGTAATGCCGTCGGGCGGGCATTTCGCCGCGATGGAGGAGCCGGCGCTGCTCGCCGAGGACGTACGTGCTTTTTTCCGCGAGCTGAGCTGAGAGTCCTGTACTCGCTTATGGGAAGGTGAAGCCGCCACCGTAGCCGTAGTACGGAGTTCCGTAAGGAGATGCGTAGGGTGACCCGTACGGCGTCATCGGGTAGGGGCTGTAGGGCGCGCCAAAGGGCGAGAAGGGCGAGCCGTAGGTCGGCGGATAACCGCCGTAGCCCATTCCGAAGCTGCTGTTACCCATGCTCAGCAATCCCATCATCCCGATCAGCGGGACCAGCGCGGCAAGCCCGTTCTGATTCTGCAGGTACTGCTGGCTCTGCGCCTGCTGGGTCTGATTCTCGTAGCTTTGCAGGCTGCCGACTCCACCCGGACTGTACGAGCCGCTCGGCGGCGTCGAGGGAGCTGACGACGGCGCGCCGGAGCCGTTAGAGGCGAGCAGCTCGGGCCGTACCGCGATGCGGTTGACCACGGCGACGTCGGGAGCGTGCAGATAGCGGCGCGCCTTGTCAACGGCGTCCTGCTTGCCGAAATCGGTGGCGACGAAGCCGTAGAGGATGACCTCACGATTGCCGGAGCCGTTCGTCAAAACCTGTGCACCGACCAGCGGTAGGCGATTCTTCTGAAGGTAGCTGGTCAACGCGCTGCTTTGCGCGCTGTCGTTGGAGTATCCGGGCGGAACCGCCCCGGCCGAGTCGGGATCGCCAGTCGATGAAGAACTCGCCGAGGCGTAAGTGCCAGAGCTTGAAGACGCGCTGCCCGTCGTGGACGAAGAAGTTCCGAACAGCGATCCGCTCGACGCGGATCCGCTGGAGGAGTTGCGCTCGAAGGAATAGCTCCCCGCGGGCGACGTGCCGGCGAAGCCGCTCGGGCTGGACACCGCCATGCACGACGACGTCGCCAGCAGCCCCAAGCTGCTGAACACAACAGCCGTAATGCTCATCCATCGGGGCATCGTCTTAATCCTATGCCTGCGTTGGGGGCGCGGAAAGGGGGTCGTCAGGCTGGCGCCACTCGCACGACGCCCGCGCAATCTGGCCGCGGAAAGCATGGCGTGATAGCCTTGCCCGCAACGGGAGTTGTCCGATGAATGTTCGTCGTTTGGCGCGCACGCATCGGCGAGGCGCCGCGTCCACCGCCGCCGCCCTGCTGCTCGCCTTTGCGACTGGCGCGGCCGGTTGCTGGAGCCAGCGTCCGACGCAGGTGATGGTTTCGCAGGTGTCGCCGGAGATGCATGCGGCCAAGCCGCCCGACTGCAACATGCCGGTCCTGACCTCGGAACCCACTGTCGCTTACAAGCAGGTCGCGATCATCGACGTGTGGGCCGACATCTCGAAGAACGAGTCCGGCGTGCTGCCCGAGCTCAAGCGCAGGGCGTGCGCCACCGGCGCGCAGGCGCTGCTGATCCTCAACGCCAAATCGCAGGACGTAAAAACGCTGCTTTATGGCCCGACGCCCAACGAAACCGAAACCCAGGTCACTTCGGCCAACAACACCGCCAACCAGGCCGGCCAGTATATCAAGATGATGGAGCATACGCGGCGTATCGGCGAGCCTGGTCATAGCGGGTTCTATGTCGACGCGGTGGCTATCGACTGGGCGCCGGACAAAACCGCGGACTCCAACCGCCAGCAACCCAATCCCTAGTCCGGCCAAGTCGGCTCCCTCGCCCTGCCCCGTGTGCAGCATCTTGATGCGGCGGCCCAAGGCCGGGAGCTCTACCGATCTTCGCTAGTGCGCAGCGCGCTGGAGCGGCGTGACGCGGTAGCGGATAAGTTCGACGCGCTCCATCTCGGGCCCCTTGGCTCCGCCCTCAAGCGCAACCGTCTTTATCAACCCGACGTTCGGCGCGTACCAGTCGACATAAGCGAGCTTGAGATGCTCGCCGTGCTGGGCATAGGCGCCACCTTCGTATTGGGCGTCGGTTTCAATCCGGATGCATCCGGCGAAATGGCCGGCCGGGACGTCGATCTCGTGCGTCTCGGCAAATGTGCGATGGGTCTGGCTAATATCGAAGGCGCCGGCGAGATGGCCGTAGGGAAAGATAGTGTTCTTCCAAGTCAGGTTAGGCGCCAGATGAAGCGGCAGAAACTCGGCCTCCTCGGAGCGGCCCCACGAAGGTCCTTGGATCGCCTTCTGGTCATAATCGAGCGCAGAGAGCCGCGAGATGTATCCGTCCTTGGAAAAATAGACCAGCGGACGCGTGCCGCCGCGCGACAGGCTGTACGATTCGTTGACCACAGAACCGGTCACCTTGAGCGAGGGAACGTATTTCACGCCCAGCACGCGATCAGTGATTTGATACTGGGTACGCTGGCTCTTGCTGACGATCTGGTAGGTCCAGGTCGAGTTGGGGGTCAACGGAAAGTAATCGCCCCCGGCGGTCGCATTGCTCCCCGAGTTGCAGCCCGCTAGCGGCGCGATCATCAGCGCCGCGGCTAGTGCCAAGCCCACCCTACGGCCCATCGTAAGCCCGTACCTCCTGGGAAATGGTGGCCATGCGAACTGACGTCCGGCTAAACATAGATGCCGGCGGGGCAATCTTATTCGAGCCGGCCGACGCGCTCTCCCCTGGGCGCGTTGCACAGCGGTACCCAAGCGTACATGGGTAGTTGGCTGGCTGGCAAGCCGGTTTCGCGCTGCCGGGCACGCCCGCTGGCCAGGAGGAAAAAAGCCGCGGCGGAGCTTGCGCCCCGCCGCGGCTCTACGAGCAAGCAGAAAGCCGGCAGGTCGCCTACAGGGCGCTGAAGTTGTACTGACCGGTAACGGTTATCAGGTTCTCGCCCTTGAAGAGGCCGACACCCAGCGTCTGGCGGTCCGAACCCAGCACGTAGATCACGCCGATCTTGGCGAAGTACTTGTTAGTCCACGGCGGATTGAGTTGGATCGAGGGGAAGAGCGCGAAGCTCTCTCCCTTGGGCTGATAAATCATCGTCCAGGTTGGCGCAAAGGCATTCCACCAGTAGGACGTCCCGATGTTAAACAGCATCTGCACGTCGTTTTTCGTGATCGGCTCCGGAACCGTGTTGCCGTTGGGGCCGGTAGCCATGTTGTGCGCCGTGTCCATCACAATCGGGTCGAGTATCTCGAAGTTTGCCGACAGGTTGCCGGTCGTCGTCAGCCACGGCGCGTAGGCCTGGTCGAGGTCGAATGCCAGCATCCACGTGAGGATGTCCGAATAACGGAAGTCCTGCATGCTGGTGTAGTTGAACGAGATGAACGGCGCGTGGTTCTGATAGACCGCCTCTGCGCGGAACACCAGCGGGAAGTACTCGGCCAGGCTCGGCGGCATCGGTACCGGCCGGTCAACCGTCATTCCCGCGTACTGCACCGGCTCGTAGATGAAAGGGAAGGTCTGGGTGTACGGCTGCCAGGCCACAATCGGGTCACGCTGGAAGGAGTTATAGTATAGTGCCGTAATTTCGTTACTCCCGATCAGGGTGTGGAAGCGCAATCCTTCCTGCATGTTGCCCAGCGTCATCGCCGGCACGTGCCACGGCGCCAGCACCACGCCCTTGCTCAGATCGCAGGGCCGGATCAGGCTCGCCGGTGTCGGATTCTTGCCGTTGTGGAAGATGGGCAGGAACAGCGCCTGAAACTGTGTGCACTGGAAGACGAAGCGATTGATTGGGGGCGGGATCAGGTTCTGCGCTCCGGGCTCGACGACCAGGTCAGGCGGCGTTCCCACCGGCAGCGTGTTGATGGTCGCGCCCGGCACTGGATAGGGGTAGTGCACGTCGAACCGTGCGCTCGGCCCGTGCATTGCTGCCGGGAAGCCCGCGTCGACACGGCCCGCCGTTCCTTGGAAACCGTCGAAGCGCTTGTCCGGATATTGCCATGAATTCCACACCGGCTGGAAACCGGGAATCAGTACCCCCTCGATGAAGTTCGAGTTGAGCGGCCCCATGTCGGGCAGGTTGAAGATCGGATGGATCATCCACTGCGGCAAACGCGACTGTTCGAGGTTGGCAAATCCGAAGTTCCAAGTCGTGTCCTGCGGATTGATCACGTCGCCCACACGGAAGGCGAGCGACTGGCCCCACACCACGATCTGGTTGCCGGTGTACAGCGTCAGCGGCCCGGCGGTCAGCTTCCACCACGCGTCGCGCACGTTGTACTGGTTGTAGAAGTCGTTGAGGCGATACATCGGCGCGCCGCCGGTGTTGCCGCAACCCGCGGGCCCCAGAAGGTCTGGCCTACATGCATAGGCGTGGTTGTTGGCGCTGTTGAACGAGTACGGTGGCTCGTAGATGAACCACTCACGCATGAAAAACTGGTTGTTGGCGTCAAGCCGGTAGTTCTCGTCCGCCTGTAGCCAGGTGCGTGCCGTGGCCAGATTATTGCGGCTCGGCGTGAAATCTTTCAGCGTGGTGGGATTGGTCCACATCCCGGCGGTCTCATTGAGGAACCCCGAGAGGTGAAAGTCCTTGAACCAGGCCTCGGTGGGCTGGCCCAGCGTATTGGTTTGCGCGAGCACGCTGCCGGCCGGCGAGGCGGCAGAGGTCTGGTCGGGTGGTGCAGCCTGGGCTGAAAGGTCGCCCGCATGCGTATCGGACACATACAAGCCGGACGCGGCCATAACGAGGGCGAGGGCGGCCGCCAGTCTTACAAGTTCCCCCGAGAAACTTCGCCTGCGCGTTCCAGTCCCCATATCTTCCTCCCTTCAAACCGAAGAGATTCGGTCATGAAAACCCCGTTCCGGTATGTCAGTCCGCAGCCCTACTTAAGTCGCGTTCACCTCCTTTCCTACCCTGATACAGGCGGGTGCCGCGGCGAGCAGAGGCCCGCCGCGGCACGCTCTCAGTTGCTCTTTTATGGGTTCTCCCCGTTCGGTCTCTTTACAACAAGCTCTCCCTGTTGTGCAACGCCTCGCCTACATGGCACTGAAGTTGTACTGGCCCGAAACCGTAATCATGTTCTCGCCCTTGAATAGCGCCGGGCTCACGTAGTTCCGGTCGCCGCCCAGCACGTAGATCACGCCCAGCTTGGCGAAATACTTATTGGTCCACGGCGGGTTGAGCTGGATCGACGGGAACAGCGCGAAGGTCGTGCCCTTCGGCTCATAGATCATCGTCCAGGTCGGCGCGAACGCGTTCCACCAGTAAGAGGTGCCGACGTTGAACAACATGCTGATGTCGTTCTTCAACGCGTTGTTATTGAGGTCACCACCGTTGGGACCGTCGAGCAGGTTGTTGACGCCATCCATGGCAATCATGTCGAGGAACTCGAAGTTCGCCGACAGGTTGCCGGTCGTGGTCAGCCATGGCGCGTAGGCCTGGTCAAGGTCGACCGCCAGCATGTAGGTCATGAGGTCGGAAAACCGGATGGCGTTAGGCTGGGTCATGTTGAAGTTCACGAATGGCGCGTGGTTCTGATAAACCGCCTCCGCGCGCGCCACCAAGGGGAAGTATTCAGCCAGACTGGGCGGCATCGGCACCGGCCGGTCGATCGTCGCTCCCATGTACTGCACCGGCTCAAATACGGCCGGGAAATTGCCGGTGTAGGGCACCCACGAGATGACCGGATAGTATTGGAAAGTGTTGAAGTACAGGGCCGTGATTTCGTTGCTCCCGATCAGAGTATGGAAGCGCACCCCCTCTTCCATGTTCTTCCACTGCACCGCCGGCACGTGCCACGCGCCCACGTTGACCAGCCCGTTGGCAAAGTTGCAGTTGCGCCGCAGGCTCATCGGCGCCGGGTTCTTCTGTCCGGTCAAGGCCAGTAACCCGGTCAGCGAGGGAACGGGGAAGCCGGCTGGCGCGTTGTTGCACATGTAGAAGACGCGGCTGAAAGGCGAGGCAATCAGATTCGTCGCACCGGGCTCGACCGGATAGTCGCCGCCCAAGGTGACGGTGCGTCCCGGATAGGCAAAGTCGGGATAGTGCACGTCAAACCGTGCGCTCGGCGCGTGGTTGGCCGCCGGAAAGCCGTTGTTCACACGCCCCGCGATGTCGTATTCCCCGCTGTAACGGCCGTCGGGATGGTCCACGCTGTTCCACAGCGGCTCCACGCCGGGGATGAATACGCCCTCGATGAAGTTCGAGTTGAATGCTCCCCAGTCGGGCAGGTTGAGGATCGGATGGATCATCCACTGCGGCATGCGCGACTGCTCGAGGTTGGCGAAGCCGAAGTTCCAGTTCGTGTCCTGCGGGTTGATCACGTCGCCCACGCGGAAGGCGAGCGACTGGCCCCACACCACGATCTGGTTGCCGGTGTACAGCGTCAGCGGCCCGGCCGTCAGCTTCCACCACGCGTCGCGCACGTTGTACTGGTTGTAGAAGTCGTTGAGCGCCTGCATGTGGGCGCCGAACTTGTTGTTGGCGCTGTTGAACGAATACGGCGGCTCGTACACGAACCACTCGCGCATGAAGAACTGGTTGTTGGCGTTGAGCCGGTAGTTCTCGTCTACCTGTAGCCAGGTGCGGGAAGTCGCCAGATTGTTGCGGCTCTGGGTATAGTCCTTCAGATTGGTCGGATTGATCCACATTCCCGCGGTCTGGTTGAGAAACCCCGAAACATGGAAGTCCTTGAACCAGCTTTCGGCAGGCTGGCTCATGGTATTGGTCTGGGCCAAAACGTTGCTGGCCACGGACGTTCCATCCTGGGTGCCGGCCGGCGCCTGCGCCGACGCATCACCCGCCCAAGAGGAGGCAACACACAAGCCAAGCCCCGCGAGCAAGAACGCAGAAGCTGCTGCTAGTCTGAGCGCACCCCTCCGCCATCGACGAACTTCCAAACCAGTCCGCATACACGCCTCCGTAAAGCTAGATGAAGCAACCGTCTCAGGTAGAAGTCGCAGGACACGATCCGGAGGCCTCGATCCCTCAGACCACGATCACGCAGACGCAGACTACGCTCAGGCAGACCACTATCTTGCAGACCACGATCCCACAGGCCACGATCCCTCAGACCACGATCCATCGGACTCTCTACCGCTACTTCCACAGCTCGAGCCCTTTTCCTGCCACGGGTTCAGGACGCAGCGGCAGCGCCCTTGAGCCCGTTTTCAGGCTTTGCCGCCTGCGCGCCGCCGAAGACGAACCTCGGCCGCGCGATCTGGATGTAACAGGGCAGCACCAGCACACCGGCCACCATGTTGCAGGCCATCAGGAAGATGAGCAGCGTGCTCATCTCGTTGTGGAACAGCAGGGGAGAAAAGATCCAGGGAAAAATGCCGCCGATCATGACCATGAAGGTGCTGAACACAGCCAGACCGGTGGTCTTCAGCGCGAGGACGATTGCCTCCTCCACCGCCATTCCGCCCATCACCTCGTCCCGGATACGCGATACGGTGTAGATCCCGTAATCGACACCCAAGCCGATACCAAGCGAGATGACCGGTATGGTGTCGATCGTCAGGCCGATACCGCGTATTCCCATGTATATAAAGGCCCCAAAGTTGGCCAGAACGCAAGAGAACAGGAACATCAGACCCGCCACAAACGAGCGGAACGAAATCACACAGAAGATGAAGACCACTCCGAGGACGAAGGTGATATTGAGAAAATCGAGTTCATATAGAACATCATTGGCAGCCTGGTAGAGACCCGCCAACCCGGCCAGATACCATACGTGCACCTTGTTCAGGCCCGGATCGGGGCTCACTCGCTCTTCGACAAACCGCTTTATCCGGTCGCGGATGCCATTGAGGGTGTCGTAGGTATGGTCGGCCAGGAAGACGCGGATGCAGGTGTCATCGTTGGAGCGGTTGGATATGTACTGCTCGAGCTCGCCGGGCGCCGAGCCGTTGAGGTAGAGGAACCACAGGTTGCCCGACAGCTGCATGGTATCGGGGTCGGCGAGGAATTTCGGATACCCGTAATGGAACATCTGGTTGAACGGGTACGAAATCGTCGATGAGAACGACACCACCTGGCGCACGCGCGGGTCTTCCATCAGGAAGGCGCGCATGTCGTCCACCATCCGCAGCACTCGCGGCGCCAGCACCGACTGCTCGGCGCCCGCTGCCGACGCGGTTCCCGCCATCCCGCCCGACGGCGTAGTCAGGATGACCCAGCCCTCTTCGAGCGGGAACTTCTTGCCGATCGCGACGATATCCCTGTTGACCTTGGCGTCGGGCCGATAAAGCGGTGTGCCGGGCGTCTTGTAGCCGATGTCCTGACGGATGCTGGCTATGATACCGGCGGCGAGGAAACACAACGCAAAGACAATCAGTCCCGTGCGCGCGGGGCCCGGCGTGACCGGGATATGGACCAGCCAGTTGACGAAGTCCTTGGCCGCCCTCAGCCATCCCGGCTCCGCCCCCGCCCGCTTCTTCTTCTCCTTGATCTTGGGCGCTGGCAGGTAGCTGACGAAGATCGGCTGGAAGATAAACACCATCGTCAGGCTGCCGGCGAGCCATACCGAGCCCGCCAGCGCGATGTGCTGAAGCACCGGGATGCCGCCGAAGGAGATGAAGATGATGCCGGCGATATCGGCGAGGATCGACAGCAGACCAGGCGGCAGCATGAAGTCGGTGGTCGCCTCGCACGCTGCGTACTTGTCGCCCAGGCGGTCAAGCTCGTCGTGGAAACGCCCCTGCCACTGAATGCCGTGGCTCATGTCGCGCGCGGTCAGGATGAAGGGGATGACCAGCATCACGGGGTCGAAGTTGTATTGCATCAGACCGACGAACCCGAGGCCCCAGATCGCCGACAGCGTGCCGGTTACGATCGGCGCCCACCAGCGCGTGCGCTGGCCGAGCGTGACGTAGAGAATCACGATCATGGTGGCCACGGCGAGCAGGAAGAGCAGATCGATGAGGTGCTCGTAGTAATAGCCGTAGCCGCGCACGACCGGCTCGCCGGCGACGAAGATCTCGTTGTTGGCGTCCTGGTATTTCTTGACGATGTTTTGGACGTCGTCGAACAGCTCGCGGTAATCCAGCCCGCGCTCGTTGAAGGAGGCCGTCACCAGTGCGCTCTTGTTGTCGGCACTGATGAGCTGCGAGATGCGCGCCCGGTTGGAAAAGACATGGCGCTTGAGCTCTTCGATCCCCGCCTGCTCCTTGGGCACGTCGGGGAACATGAACGGTTTGATGGTCAGCGAGCCGGGCGCAGCCTCGGCGTAGCTCACCCGGTAGGAGGCGAGCGAGAACACTTCGTTATGGTCAACGCCTGGCAGCTTGTCGACGTCGCGCTGGATGCCCTGGATTTTGGAGAGGGTGTTGAAGTTGAAGATGTCGCCGTTCTTGACCTGGACCATCACGACCAGGCGCTGGGCGCCGCCGTATTTCTTCCATTTCTCGTAGAGCTGGACGTTCTGATGATAGCGGGGGAAGAATTCGTCGAAGTCGGTCGCGATCTTGACCCGGGTACATTGGTACCCCATGAAGGCGCTGAAAAGCAGCAGGAGAATGCCGATCGGCGCGCGAAACCGCAGGACGAATACGCCGATCGGGCCGACCGCCTGCCCTTCCTTTACTTTACCACCTGCCATTGCTCACCCGCGTCGTCTGTCCGGAGTATGGTGCCGTTTAGACCCACCGCAAATCCCATCTTGCCCGCGAAGGCAAGGTCGGTGATATCGTTGAAGGTGGGCCGATGAACCACCCACTTGCCGGTCGCGTCTTTGCCGACCAGCCGCCCGCCCTCGCCGCCCAGCCAGATCTGGCCGTCGGCCTGCGCCGCCGCGTAGGTCGCCACCGTTTCCGGCAGCTTCTCGGGGCTCCAGGTTTTGCCGCCGTCGTTGGTGACCACGATCTCGCCGTTGAGGCCACTGACTATCGCATGCTCGGGATCGGTAAACGCGATTGAGAAGTACGGGCCCACCGTATAGTCGCCGGTGTTCCCGCCATGGCTGAGGTTCCAGGTCTTGCCGCCGTCGGTGCTGTGCAGGATGCTCTCGAATTCACCGACCGCCCATCCGTTGTCTGGGGCCAGAAACTTGACGTCGAAGAAGGTGATGGGGTCCTTGTACTTGTAGACACTCCAGTGCGCGCCGGCGTCGTCGGTGCTCAGCAATACGCCGTCAGCGCCGCAGGCGTAGGCGTGCTGCGCATCCACCACCGACAGATTGAACAGGTTGCTCCTGGTGCCGGTCTGCTGGCTCTTCCAGCTCTCGCCGCCGTCGTCCGAGTGCAGCGCGATTCCCATCTCGCCGACAACCCATCCGCTCTTGCCGTCGGGGCTGAACTTGATCGCGTACAGATCGCGATCCTGGAACAGCAAGTTGCCCGCACGTTCGTGGAGAACCTGCGAGGTCCAGCTCTTGCCCTCGTCGGTGGAGACCATCAGCAGCCCCTTGGAGCCGACGACGTAGATGCTGCGGTCGGGGCGGATAGCCAAGCCGTAGAGTGACAGCCACGTCGGCGCGCCGCTGACGCGTTTGCCCGTGACCGCGCCGCGCGAGACCGCGGCGGTGGCGGTGAAGACTGCCGCCAGCATCGCTGCCAGCACCCAAGTCCAACTTCGTGGCAAACCCATTTGGACAGTCCTACCTCGGATCCGCATCTGGCGAGCGGATGCGGACTATGTTCGGAAGTTGATGCTCGGTCCGATCCTTCCCCTAGAGTAAGGCGGAATCTTTTGTCAATATCCGCCCGGCCTCGGGCGAAGCGATTGCTGCCTCGCTATCCTCGCCGACGCACCTGATGGTCCGTTCCACTTCCGGCCATCACTGCGCCATTTCGGCCAACGGCAATCGCTCCCCAACCGAATGCCGCATCCGCAGACCGGCAAATTCCTTGTCCGGCGCCGCTTTGGAACCCCTACCCTTGAAGTTCTGCCACCGCTTACAACAAGCTTTGCTTAACTGTCAAGTAAAGGTTGCATAACGTTTTGTGCGCATGCCGGACGTTGCCGCAAGCTGCTTGCAGCGGCACGCGTGAATGCAAGTTTCCATCAGGCGGTGCGTGCGCCGCGCGGCCGCGCCACTTGCGCGCACTCCGCGCCAAACGTACCCGGCGGTCGGCGCCGGCTCGCCGGCAGGCGCGCCTGTCTGCTGGACACCGCAAAGGTTCCGGCGCTACAAATCGCTCGAACACCGCGTGCGATCCGGCCGCGGCGCGGGCGGCCGCAGTCGAGGAGGAATCGGCCATGGCGAAGAAAGTCAATGTGTGCCTGACCTTCGACTTCGACGCGATCTCGGTTTGGATCGGCAACTTCCACGCGACTTCGCCCAGCGCGATCTCGCGCGGCGAATTCGGCGTGGTCGGTGCGCGCCGCCTGCTCGAGATGCTGCGCGGATGGAAGATCCCCTCGACCTGGTTCGTGCCCGGCCATACCGCCGACACCTATCCCGACGTGGTCGCCAAAATCGCCGCCGAGGGTCACGAGATCGCCCATCACGGCTATCGCCACGAGCGGCTCGCCACGCCCGAAGAGGAAATCCGCGACTTCGACATGGCGATCGCCGCCCTGCGCCGGGTCACCGGCCACAATCCGGTTGGCTATCGCTCGCCCGCCGCAGGGCTTACGCCGCGTACGCTCGAGCTCATTGTGGACCACGGGATGCTCTACGACAGCAGCATGATGGGCGACGATTTCACGCCCTACTTCTGCCGCGTCGGCGACCAGGCGCCCAAGGACAGCGCATACATTTTCGGGCGCGAAACCGAGGTGGTCGAACTCCCATTCACCTGGGGGCTGGACGACTTCATCGCCTTCGAGCACGTCTGGACCCGCAACGGTATCAATCCCGGCAACGCCTCGCCGTCGCGCATCTACGAGATCTGGGCCGGCGACTTCGACTATCTCCACGACCGCCTCGGCGAAGGCAATTACATCCTGACGATGCATCCGCAGTGCATCGGCCGTGGCCATCGCCTGCTGATGCTCGAGCGGCTGGTCGAGCACATCCGCAGCCGCAAGGACGTGGAGTTCAAGACGATGCGGCAGGTCGCCGAGGAGTTCAGGACGTCGCACAAGCCAAGGCGCTCGGCGCGCTAGGGCAATGCGCAGCACGGCAAGGGCCTGGCGATTCGGCACGGCGGCGCAGGCGATCGTCCGGTGAACAGGTGGAGCGCGCTGGCCATCGCGAGCGCCGGCCTGCTGCTGGTCTCGCTCGATTCCGCGCTCAATATCGCGTTCCCCGCAATTAGCAGCTACTTCGGAGTCAGCGTCGCCACTATCCAGTGGCTGGTCATCTCCTACGTACTTACTAATGCCAGCCTGCTGCTCGGATGCGGCCGGATGGCGGACCTGCTCGGCCACAAGCGCGTCTTCGTCGGCGGGCTCGCGCTGAGCACGCTCGCTCTGGCGCTGTGCGGTCTGGCCCCGAGCTACGGCCTGCTGCTGGCCTCCCGCGTGTTGCAGGGGACGGGAGCCGCGATGGTGTTCGCGAGCGCGCCGGCGATCGTGACAGTCAGCTTCGGACCCGGCGAGGCGGGCCGCGCCCTGGGTCTGTTCAACATGAGCGGCTACGTGGGCTCGACCAGCGGACCGATAATCGGCGGATGGCTGGTCGATCGCTTCGGCTGGCGCGCGGTTTACCTTTTCCGCGTCCCGATCGCGATCGCGACCGCGCTTGCGGCCGCCCCGCTGCTCGTCGGGGCCGCCGGGCGCGGACGTCGCGAACGCTTCGACCTGGTCGGGATGGGCACGTTGGCGACCGCCATCGTCGCGCTGCTGCTCGCGATCAACCGCGGGCGCGAGGTGGGATGGGCGGCGGGCGGCGTGCTCGCGCTGTGGACCGCCAGTGCGCTCGGCTTTGCCGCCTTCGTCGCCACCGAGCGCCGCGTCGCCCATCCGATCGTCGATTGGCGGCTGTTCACGCCCGGCGTCAGCCTGGCTAATTTCGCCAATTTGCTCGCCAACCTCGCAATGTTCGCTGTCTGGCTGCTGGTGCCCTACTACATCGTCAACGTCCTCGGTTACCGCGCGGCCTCGGGCGGCACGCTGCTTGCGCCCTGCCCGCTCGGAATGGCGCTGGCGGCGCCGCTCTCTGGCCTGCTCTCCGACCGCTTCGGCACCCGCCGCTTGCAAGTGCCCGGGCTGTTGATCGAGGCGGCGGGGCTGTATCTCGCTACCCGGTTTGGTGCCCAATCGTCCTACGCCACAGTTGCGGCGGCGCTGATCCTGATCGGCCTCGGACTCGGCGCCTTTGCGGTCGCCAACATGAGCTTCGTGATGGCGGCGATACCGCGCGCGCAACAGGGCGTAGCGGGCGGCGCCGTGATGATGATGCGGACGCTGGGGGTGGTGATGGGCGTGACCACCGCGGCCGAGGTCTTCAGCGTGCGCCGCGCGGCCCATCATGCGCAGCTGCTGGCCGGCGCCCATCTGAGCGCTGCGGCACTCGACCGCCGCAGTTTCGTCGGCGGCTTCCACGACGCGTTTTCGGTCTCGACCGCAGTGTGCCTGCTCGCAGCGCTGCTGGTCGCGCTGCCGATACGCAGGCGGGCCGCGCTCAGTGACACGCAGGCGCCGCCTGTCGTCGGCGTAGCCTCCGGCGGCGAGTAGAAAGCGAACTCTTGCCCGCGCCGGGCGATGGCGAGGTGAGGGCCGGGCGGCCTCTTTCCGCTCCGGCGCGGCGCTTGCTCCGAAAGAGGGCCAACGCGGGCAGATCCCCGTTTAGTTTGCCCTTGCCCCTCTCGGTGCGCGGAGGCGCCCGGCCCAAGCCCTCTTGCGAATCGATAACACGCGCCCGGCGCTGCAAGTTCCGCGCTCGCTCCGAACGACGAGCGAAGAGCGAGCGCCATCGACGCCGCCGCGGTTTGGCTCTATAAATACGCCCCGATGGATCTCACGCACGCCGCTCCCGCCGCCGTCGCGCTGCTGGGCCTCGGGCTCGGGATGCGCCATGCGACCGACGCCGACCACGTCATCGCCGTCAGCGCCATCGTCACTCGCGAGCGCCGGCTCGGCGTCGCCGCACGGATCGGGCTCTGCTGGGGCGTCGGCCATACGCTGACCATCCTGATAGTCGGGATGCTGATTATCGTGTTCAAGGTCAGTATCCCGCCGCGCATCGGGCGCGCGATGGAATTCGCCGTCGCCGTCGCGCTGATCCTGCTGGGCATCCCGGCGGTGATGACGCTTGCGCGGCGCGCGCTGGCGCGGCTTTTCAGATGGGAGAGCGTGACCGCGCCGACGATCATCGTGCACAGCCATCCGCACTCGCACGGCGCCGCGCATGCCCATCGCCATCCGCACGTCCACGTCGTGGGAGGCGTCGAGGTTGGCGCGCGTGACTCCGCGCTACCGTTCTCTTCAGGAGACGGGCCGAAACGTGAGTCGCCCGCTGCTGGCGGTCCGCACGTCGAACATCGCGACCACCGCCTGCCGCCGCAGGCGATGCCGGCGCTCGCGCAAGCGGGCACGCGCTTTCCGCAGGCCAAGGCGTTCGGTGTCGGCCTCGTGCACGGACTCGCAGGGAGCGCCGCGATCGCGCTGCTGGTGCTGAGCGCGATTCCCAATCCCCTGTGGGGAGTGCTCTACCTGGTGGTCTTCGGCCTCGGAACGATCATCGGAATGATTATCGTCACCACGGCGATCGGGATGCCGCTGATGGTCGCGGCGGAGCGCGCGGCGGGGCTCAATCGCGCGCTCGCGCTGGGCTCGGGCCTGCTGAGCTTCGGCTTTGGCGCATTTTTAGCCTGGCAGATTGGCTGCGGTTGACGGCTTGCTCAGCGGCGCCCAGCTTCGGATTTTCGCACTGAGCCGTGCCCAAAGGCTGCGCCGGCGCATTCTTCACTGGCCATTTTCCGCCGGTGCCCAGCCGCGTTCGTAAGGCGCCCACAGGCGGCTCTCGCCGCGCAGGCTCTTAATCAGCCATCCGCCGCCGAGCTTGACATACTCGTCGTGATAGACCGCCGCCATCCAGTAGGCCCGCTCGCCGCCCTGGCGGCGCAGCGTGCAGGGCGAAAGCAGGTACCACGTTCCCCGCGCGCGCTCGCCGTCGATCTCGATTATCGGATTTATCACCTGATGGATCGCAAAGGCCATCCGGCGAGGCACCGTGCGGAAGAACTCGCGGATGGCGGCTCGCCCTTCGAAGCGGCCGAAGCCCGCGCCGTCCCACACGCCGTCTTCGGTGAATAAGGCGGCGATCGCGTCGGCATCGTAGTTGTCGTCGCACGCCGCGCAGTAGCGCGCCTTGAGCTGGCGGATCGCTTCGAGGTCCTCGAGTTCGGTGACGCGCCTTTCGATTGCATCGAGGTCCATTTCGCGCTCCTTTATCGGCCCGTTCCGCAGCGGGCCCTGCGAGGCCGTCGCGTTCGGCCGCTCAGATGCGGTAGAACTCGCGTGCGTTGGTCGACAGGATTCTGTCAACCGAGGCCTGGGGCAGCGCGGCGAGCTGCTTGCGCGCCTTCTCCACCGGGCGCACGAAGCCCTCGGCGTGCGGATAATCGGAGCCGATGAAGAAGCGCTCGTCGCCGGCAAACTGCACGATGTAGGGGAACATCCGTTCCTCGGGATCGGCGCTCACCCAGATGTTGCGATGGAAGTACTCCTCGGCCGTCCGCTTCATCTGCGAGGTGTGGCCCATGTACCTGTAGCGGTAGTCGAGCCGCTCGATCCATTCGCCCACCCATCCGACCATCGCCTCGATCGTGGCCACCCGCAGCTTTGGAAAGCGCTCGAACACCCCGTCCACTACCATCGTGGTCAGCGCCATCCGCGGGTCCTGGATGATGTTCATCGTGAAGTACATCAGGCCCGGCTTCGGGTCGCGGTACCACGCGCTGCCAGTGTAGTGCCGATGGGAAACGAGGTGGATGCCGACCGAGAGGTCCATCGCCTCGGCCGCGGCCCAGATCGGATCGAACTCGGGATGGCCGAAACTGTGGCCGCGCACCGGCGCGGAGGAGACGAAGATCGTGCGCGCGCCGAGCCCGGCGACCCGCTCCATCTCGCGCACCGCGAGCGCGGCATCGCGGATCGAGATGTGGGCGGCGGGGAACAGGCGGTCCTTGTGCGCGGCGACCAGCTCGAAGGCCCATGTGTTGTACGCGCGGCAGAGCGCGTCGGCCAGCGCCGGGTCTTCGATCTCGCCCTCCCAGATGATCCCGAGACTGGGATAGAGCACCTGCTTCTCGAAGCCCTCCTCGTCGAGGAAGCGCACGCGCGCCTGCATGTCCTGCCACTGCTCGCTGTAGCCGCGGTAGCGGTCGAAGTTGCCGATGTTGAGTCCCTGCTCCTTCTCGCCGTAGCCGGTCAGGATGCCCATCACCTGGTCCACGTCGCGCAGCTTGAGCACCTTGCCGTCGCCGATCATCGCAGCCTTGCCGGTCTCGGGCTCGCGCACCAGCCTCACCGTGCGTTCGCGGAAGGCGGGATCGATGTAGCGCTCGAAGAGATCGAGCGGCTCCATGAAATGGCTGTCACCGTCGATGGCCTTGATCATCGTGGGACCTCCGCGTGCGGGCTTTACGGCCCTCTCCTAGCAAAGTTTGCCACGTCCGCACAGTCGCGCGGCTTTCCCGCCCGCGGCTTGTGGGGTCTATAATCGCGCCGCGCGCGCGAGAGCGCGACGCTTTCGACGGTAAGGAGAGACATCATGCGCGGACTCAGCGGCAAGGTCGCGTTCGTCACCGGCGCCGCGCGCGGGATCGGCAGGGCGATCGCCGAGCGCCTGGCGGAGGAAGGATGCAAGGTCGCGCTGGCCGACCTCGACCCGGGCGGCGCCGCCGCCGCGGCGGCCGAGATCGGCCGGGGCGCGATCGCCGTCGCGATCGACGTCGCCAAGCTCGCCAGCGTGCGCGCGGCGGTCGCCGAGGCGGAGCGCCGCCTTGGGCCGATCGACATCCTGGTCAACAACGCCGGATGGGACAAGGCCGAACCGTTCGTCCAGAACAGCGAGGAGACCTGGGACAAGATAATCGCGATCGATTACCGCGGGCCGCTCAACTGCTGTCGCGCGGTGCTCGACTCGATGATCGCACGCGGGCGCGGCCGGATCGTATCGATCAGCTCGGATGCCGGGCGCGTGGGCTCGACCGGCGAGGCGGTGTACTCGGGCGCCAAGGGCGGCGTGATCGCGTTCAGCAAGACGCTCGCGCGCGAGATGGCGCGCAACAACATCACGGTCAACTGCGTATGCCCGGGCCCGACCAACACGCCGATGCTCCAGGAGCTGGCCGCGCTCAATCCCAAGCTGCACGAGGCGCTCAAGCGTGCGGTGCCGCTGCGGCGGATCGCCGAGCCCGCCGACATCGCCGCCGCGGTCGCCTTCCTCGCCTCCGACGACGCTTCCTACATAACCGGCCAGGCGCTGTCGGTCAGCGGCGGCTTGACAATGATCTAGAGGCGCGCGCGGCGGCGGCCGCGCGCTCACGACCGAGAAGCAATCAGGAGGAAGTGAAGTGATGTACGAGACGCTGCAATACGAATGCGCAGACGGGATCGCGACGGTGCGGCTCAACCGTCCGAACAAGCTCAACGCGATCAGCCCCGAGATGATCGCCGATTTGCGCAAGCTGGTCGCCGCGGTGCGCGCCGACGCCGCCGTGCGAATAGTGATTTTCACCGGCAACGGCCGCGCGTTCTGCGCTGGCGCCGATATCGCCGCGATGTCCAAGATCGCCGGCCCGGTGGACTTCATGAGCTTCATCGAGGGCGTGCAGACCACCTTTAATGCGATCGAGGACCTCGACCGCACCACCATCGCCGCGATCAACGGCATCGCCTACGGCGGCGGATGCGAGATCTCGCTGTGCTGCGACCTGCGCGTGATAGCCGAAGACGCGACGATCGGCGTGCCCGAGATCAAGATCGGGCTCCTACCGGGCGCGGGCGGCACCCAGCGGCTGCCGCGGATGCTGCCGGCGGCCATCGCCAAGCAGATGATCTACACCGGCGATCCGCTGACGGCCGAACAGGCGCTACGCTACGGCCTGGTCAACGAGGTTGCGCCGGCGGGACAGGCGCTGGAGGTCGCAACCCAGTGGGCGCGCCGGCTGCTCAAGCAGCCGCCGACCAGCCTGCGTTGCGCCAAGCTGCTGGTCGATATCGCGCAGAACGGCAGCCTCAAGACCGGAATCGAGGCCGAGCGACAGGCGATGGCGCTGCTCTATGCGACCGAGGATCGCAAAGAGGGGCTGGGCGCTTTTCTCGAAAGGCGCGAGGCGAAATTCACCGGCCGCTAGCCGAATGGCATTCGCTCTCCGTGGGGCCGGCGTCCCGCCCAAGTGGAAGGCGAGCGCCGCGTTTGCGACGCGCGGTTAGCGCTCGCGGAACTTTATTTGGTAGCAAACGCGGGGTGTTTGCCTCGGAGGACGCGAAACTTGTATTTCGACTCTTGACACTCGCGGGCAACGGATCTTATAAAAGCAAGCGAGCGTTTGTTTTAAGGATCGGAATGCCGCCGCGCACCCGTATCCGGAAGGAGCGAGACGATGGCCGAGATGTATAGCCCCACCCGCCACACCATCACGAGCCTCACCGAAACCGTCTACGAGCGCGACTACGACGTTCACGCGCCTGACATGCGCAGGCTGTATGAGAACGCCAAGCGCGACCAGTGGAACGTCTCCCGCGACATCCCGTGGGACATGCAGGTCGATCTCGAGCGCGGCGTCTTCCACGATGGCCTGATTGATGCCTACGGCAGCTCCTACTGGGACAAGCTCGATGTGCGCCGGCGCAACGAACTCAACATCGAATTCTCCGCGTGGCGGCTCTCGCAGCTGCTGCACGGCGAAGCCGGCGCGGCGCTCGCGTGCAGCCAGCTCGTGCAGATGGTGCCGACGACCGACTCGAAATTTTTCATGGCCACCCAGGTGGTTGACGAGGCGCGCCACAGCGAGGTCCTCTCGCGCTACCTCAAGGAGAAGCTCGGCGACCGCATCTATCCGATGACCGCCAATCTCAAGGAGCTCTTCGACCAGCTCATCGGATGTGGCAAGTGGTACATCAAGACCATTGGCCTCCAGCTCGTCGCCGAGACGCTCGCCGTTTCGCTCTTCCGCATGCTCGCTGAGAGCTCGCAGGACCCGCTGCTGCGCGAGGTCTGCCGCCGCATCCTGTCCGACGAGTCGCGCCACATGGGCTTCGGCGTGCTCAGCCTGCCCGAGCAGATCGCTCAGCTCACCGAGGCCGAGCGCAACGAGGTCGAGGACTTCTCCAAGGAAGCGCTCAAGCTCGTGCTCACCGGCCAGTTCCCCACCGAGGTCTACGAGAAGGTGGGGTTCAGCCCCTCCGAGATCGAGGGGATCAAGCGTTACCGAGTCGAGGCGGCCAAGGGCACGGAGCAGGCCTTATTCCGCCAGCTCTTCCGCCGCGAGATGCATCAGCAAGTCGTCGGCAACATGGCCAAGGTCGGTCTGTTAAGCGAACGCATCAAATCGCACCTTGCCTCGCTGGGATTCGACCCCAATGCCGACGGCCGCACCTACGGCCAGGCCGCCGCGGCCGCTTCAGCCTGAGCGCGGCTATGGGAAAGGGCGCGGGCATCGGGTAAGTTTGTCCCCAGGACCGATGGCCGCTCCCAGTTCCCCCAACGCCGCCCAGCGCGCACCTCGCCAGGACAATCGCCGCCAGCAGCTGCTCGACGCGGCAGCGCGGCTCTTCCGCGAGCGCGGCTATCACGCGACCTCAATGCGCGACATTGCGCGCGAGGTGCGGATGCTGTCGGGCTCGATCTATTACCACTTTCCGTCGAAGGACGAGATGCTCCTGGCGGTGTACGAGCAGGGGCTGCGTCATATAGCGGCGCGGGTCGAGGCCGCGGTCGTGAGCGCCAGCGATCCGTGGACGCGGTTGGAGGCCGGATGCGCCGCACACTTGGAGGCGCTGCTCGAACTCAGCGATTACACGCAGGTGATGATTCGCGTGCTGCCGCAGGAGGCGCCGGCCGTGGCCGATCGCCTGCTCGCCCTGCGCGATCGTTACGAGTCGCGTTTCCGCGCTCTCATCGAGGCGCTGCCGCTACCCGCCGGCGCCGACCGCCGCTATTTGCGTCTGCTGCTGTTCGGCGGGCTTAACTGGTCACACGTCTGGTATCGTCCAGGCGGCGATCCACCCAAAGTCATCGCGCAGCGGATGATCGAGTTGCTGCGCCGCCAGCTCGACCAAAATCCGTAGATTAACGGCGAGCGCCGGCGTCCGCGCCGCCCCCGATCACGCCGGCTTTTTCTCGGGCATCTCGACCGGACCGCCGGCATCCTTCCATGCGCGAAAGCCGCCGCGGATGTGGCAGACCGGCTCCAGGCCCATCCGCTGCACCGTCTGCGTCGCCAACGCCGAGCGGAGTCCGCCCGCGCAGAAAAAGATGAAACGCTTGCCCGAACCGAAGATTTCCTTGTAGTAGGGGCTCTCCGGATCAACCCAGAACTCCAGCATCCCGCGCGGCGCGTGGAAGGCGCCGGGCACGCGGCCGTCGCGCTGCAACTCACGGATGTCGCGAAGGTCCACCAGCACTACATTGGGATTGTCCCTGAGCTTGAGCGCCTGCTGCGCGTCGATTGTCTGAATTTCCGTTTCAGCTTCGGCCACCAGTTCGTTGACCGTCTTTTTCAGCCTGCGCGGCATCGTCGTTCCTCCGGCGGATCATCGATCGAGCCATTGTAGGCCGCGACGTATCGGCGGCAACAGGCGCGCCGCTTGCACGCGCGGCGATGGGCCACGGTGTTCAAATCTGCGCGAAATTGCGGCTATTCGAATCGATCTGTGCAAGCTACAAAGCCCCTTGCTGCCTGCAAGCAGTAACCGAATGAATTGCGGCTAAAAAAACGCTTCATTGAAACGGCGGCCACGGCTAATCTGAAAAAGTCGTCATTCATGTTCAGAAACCGAAGCTTGAATCCGTATGGCAGACCTGCGTTTGGGCAGCAGCGAACATCGGGATCTGATGTGTCAGCAGTTCGTCGACACCTTTCGAAGCTATGAGGCGCGCGACGTGCGATGGCCGGAACTCGAAGCCGACGACCTCGCGCGGGTGCGCGCGATGCCGTTCTGGAACGAGGCGCTCACCACCGAGCGCATCGCCACCCGGCGCATCCGTCTGATGGTCGAGGCCGAGCGCGACGCCACAGTCCGCGAGGCGATCGCGATCCAGGCCTACGAGGAGGAGCGCCATGCCGCGCTCTTCGAGTGCCTGATGGAGCATTACGGAATCGAGGTGCCCGAGCCGGCGCCGTACGCGCCGCGTGATCCTGAATGGGGCTTCATGCGGATGGGCTATGGTGAAGTGTTCGACATCTTCTTCGCCTTCGGTCTGTTCAAGCTCGCCGCCGACGCGCGTTTCTTTCCGCCTTCGCTGATCGAGATCTTCGAGGGCCTGATCGCCGAGGAGGCGCGCCACATCTTCTTTTTCCACAACTGGGCCGCCTACACCGGGCGCAGACTGCCCGCCTACGTGCGGCCGTGGTTCATGATGCGCCGGGCGGCGGCGGTAGCGATACAGGCGTTGGGCCGTATGCATACGGCGATCCGGATGGTGGCGGGCGGCGTGCAGGACAAGGCCGACGACTTCGTGATCCAGGCGCCGGCACGGATTTGCGGCAGCGATCTGAGCTTCGCGCGATTTGCCGAGGTGTGTCTGGCCGAGAACGAGCGCTGGATGGCGGCGTTCGATCCACGCCTGCCGCGGCCGGATTTTATCCCGGCAATGATGCGGCTTGCGCTGCGCGCGGCGCGCCGCGCCAACCATCGCGACGGCGACGGCGCGCCCCACTCGGGCTAGCGATTCATCGCCGCCCGCGCGGCCGCGATAAGCGTGCGCCGCGGTGCTCAGTCGTCGTCGTCATCCCAGCGGCCCCATCCACCGCCGCCCCATCCACCGCCGCCCCAGTAGCCGCGGTTGCGCATCTCCATCTGATTGCCGATCAGATAGCCGCTGCCCGCACCGAGCAATCCGCCGACGACCGCCCCTTCGGCTGGCGCGCCCATCGCAGAGCCGACCAGTGCGCCGCCGCCCAACCCGGCTGCGCCGCCGATAAGCGTACCCTTCTCGCGCGCGCTCAGCGGCGGCCCGTAGCACCCGGCGAGCGAAAGCGCGGTCGCCAAGGCCAGGACTGCCGCGCCGTACCATCGCATCCTCGGCCTCTTCGCCTCGACCGAATGCCCGTCCGCGAAGTTTCGCCCAACGTTTCCTGCGTCCATAGGGGTCTCTCCACTTTTCAAAGACGCAGGGAAAACTTCGCGGTTACAACGCGCGACGAGCCTTGAAGTATCAGCCTTTTCCCTCGCTCTCCTTCCAGCGCTCCATCAGAGTGTTCGAAGGGTGGCTTTCGTCACACAGTTTTTCAACCGTCTCGTGACCGGCGACGGGCAGCCCTTTGGGATCGAGGAGGCCGAGTTGGACCAGCGCGGTCGCCTGGTCCCAGTGGATATGCTCGTGAACGAGCTTGTCGCCGCGAAACTGCACGATCGCGACGGTCGGGATCTCGACGTACTTGCCGGTGGGCGCGACACCGGGGAGGAGAAAATCGACCTCGGTGTCGTGGGTGAAGCACAGCAGGATCTCGTCCACCAGCCGATCGGGACCCACGGTGCGCGAGATCGGAACAATCCTGGTGTCCTTGGGAAGCCTGGAAATGAAGTGGTGCTTGTAGAAGCGATGGAGTTCCTGGCGGCCAATGCCGCCGGTCATCGTCGGCACGTGATTCACGTACGGCCGCTCCACCATCGTCGCCATCGTCGCGTCGGCATCGCGGTACTTGAATTCCAGATCCGCATGCCGCTCCCACAGCGCGCTCAAATCGAAGCGCGGGCCGATCGCGCGCCGCAGCACTCCCAGCGTGCGCGAATGCGCGAGCGAGGCGGCGAAGCGGTCGTAGTTGGGGCGCACCGGATTGTTGAAGCCGTGGCCGGCACCCGTGTAGGTGTAGATCTCGGTTTCGTCGCGCTCGGAAAATGCCTCGGCGACCGCCGCGCGCGCGGCGGCCGGCACGTACTCGTCGGCCTCGCCGAAATGCATCACTAGCGGGCAGCGCACGGCGCGCGCCTCGCCCAGACGTTTTTCGATTCCCACGCCGTAGTAGCTCACCGCCGCCTCGACGTTGCATCGCGCCGCCGTTAGATAGGCGAGCATGCCACCCAGGCAAAAGCCCAGTACCGCCGCCTTGCCGTTGCACTCGGACAGCGAGCGCAGCGCGGCGAGCGTGTCAGCGATGTCCTTCACCGCCTGATCGGCGTCGAAACGCGCGTAGAGATCGAAGGCGCGCTTGAGCTCGGCCTCCGTATAGCCCAGATCGACGCCGGGCTCGATCCGCCAGAACAGGTCCGGCGCGATCGTGACGTAGCCCTCCTCGGCGTAGCGACAGGCGAGCTCGCGGATATGGCGGTTGACGCCCAGAATTTCCTGGAGCAGGACCAGCCCCGGCCCGCCGCCGCTTTCCGGCAAAGCCAGGTAAGCTGCGAACTTGCCGCCGTCGGCGGTGGTGACGGTTACGGTCTTCGTCGAGACAGCCATCGGTTCCCTCCTGGGCGGAATCCAACGTGCGCTGCTCCGCGCGTCGGACAAGGGCTGGCTTTCGAGCTATGGCACACTAATGAAGAATGCCAAAGCGCCGGAATACGACGCGGGCGCGCGAGCGGCTGCGATAGCCACTCGCGCGCGCCGGCTCTGGGCGCTATTGAAGGAAAGCGGGCGACGCGCGCTCCACCCTTTGGGCGCGTGGGCGGAGCGCGTCAGGACCGTCGGCGCCTGGGCGCCGAAAGCGCTCCCCCTAGGCGCGCGCCTTACGCAGCCTGGCCCGGCGTCCCGCGGCCGGCGTCTCGCGCTTGCGCTGCACCGGGCGGCCCACCACCGGCTTGGCAGCGGCGGCGACAGGCTTGGGTGCCATCACCGGTGCGGGCTCTGGCGTCGCCTGCTCGGCGAGCGCAGCGGCGGCGGCCGCCTCGGCGCGCGCGATGCGCGCGCGCTCGATGGCCACGAGCCTGCGCTCCTTCCACTGGCGTAAGCCGCGGCGCATGTACTCAGGATTGATATCGAGCATCTCGCAGACGTTGTCGAAGGAGAAGACCCACTTCTTGTCTTCGAGGTTGATCCACTCCTCGGCGTCGCGGAACAGGCGCTGGCCCTTGTTGGTGGACGAGTCGATGCACTTCATGAAGCACTCAATCGCATCCTCGAGGACACTCAGCACCAGGCGCTTCTCGCCCTCGAGCAGATGCTTGCGGCGCATCGCCTCGAAGTACTGGATCGGCAAGAGGGTGTCGGGCTCGAACAGCCCGGGCAGCTTCTCGTCGAGGGTTTCCTTTTCCTGCATTTTGATGTTTTCTTCCTGTCGCACCAGATCTTGCGCTCCCACCCCGCTTCCCTCCTTTTCAGCAGACGCCATGGTATGACGCCTTATTCAGCGGATTCGTTACAGCAGCTATTCGTCTTCGTTGTTTTCCTCGTAAATTTCGTTCCAGGCCATTTGGATCGCCTCCAGTTTGGCCTCATTCGAAGCGCCCGGGTCGTCGTCAAATTCATCCAAATCTACAACCCACTGTCGCAAATCCGTAAAACGGACCTGAAGTGGGTTAATCCCCGGATGGTTTTCGCTCAGGACTTCAGCGATGTCCTCGGCCTGATCCCACTTGAGCCCCATGCGCTCCCTCCCCTTCGCAAAATGCGTCAAAAGCCCGCAAATCCGCGCTTTGCGAGGCTAAGACACCTCCTCCACCGATTTCTTCTCGAGCGCTTCACGGATCGCATGATCCATGATTCGCTCGGCAAACGGCGTCGTCAGCCGGTTGAGCTCGTCAACCAGGCCAACCAGTAAAGCACGATCCGTGCCATCTACGGCCGCCTCCAGCCGAACCGCCGTCTCCTCCACGCTCGCCCGCTCCTGGGCCTCGATCAGAAAGCCGTACTCGCTGAGCTGCTTGCGCAGCGCGGTCAGCAACTGACGGGCATCGTTGCGCGCCGCGATCAGCATCCGGCGCTCCAAGTCCTGCTCTCCAAGGTCGATGGACTCCTCGAGCATCCGCTCGATCTCCTCGTCGGTCAGCCCGTAGCTCGGCTTTACGTCAACCGAGTGCTCGCGCCCAGTGCGCTGGTCGCGCGCGGTGACGTTGAGGATCCCGTTAGCGTCGATGAGGAAGCTGACCTCGATGCGCGGGACACCGGCTGGCTGCGGTGCGATCGGGCCGAGCTTGAAGCGCGCCAGCGAACGGCAGTCCTGCGCCAGCTCGCGCTCGCCCTGGAGCACGTGGATATCGACGTGTGTCTGATCGTCCACCGCGGTGGTGAACATTTCGGTGACGCTGGTCGGGATGGTGGTGTTGCGATGGATGAGCCGCTCCATTACGCCCCCCATCGTCTCGATCCCCAGCGAGAGCGGCACCACGTCGAGCAGCAGCATGTCGCCGCGCGCGCCCATCAGCACGCCCGCCTGCACCGCCGCGCCCATCGCCACCACCAGTTCGGGGTCAAGCGAGCACAGCGGCTCGCACCCGAACAGCTCCGCCACTTGCCGGCGCACCATCGGCGCGCGCGTCGCGCCGCCGACCAGCACCACGGCGTCGATCTCAGCGGGCCGCAGCTTGGCGTCGTCGAGCGCCATCCGGCAGCGCTCAAGCGTGCGCTCCACCAGACCCGTCGCCATCCGCTCGAATTCGGCACGGCTCAGCGATTTGCGGATTTCACGACCGGGCAGTCGCAGCATGATCTCGATGCGCTGCTCGTCGCTTAGCCGGCGCTTGGCCGCCTCGGCTGCGAGCCGCGCACTGTTCCACACGTGGCGGTCGGTCCGCATCTCGGCCGGCAGCTCTTCGAGCAGCAGCTCCAGCAGGATGCGGTCGAAGTCGTCGCCGCCCAGATGGGTGTCGCCATTGGTCGCGAGCACTTCGAAGATGCCGCCCTTGATGTTGAGAATCGAAATGTCGAAAGTGCCGCCGCCGAGGTCGTAAACCGCGACCTTGCCCTCGGCCTTCGCCTGGAGCCCGTAGGCCAGCGAGGCGGCGGTGGGTTCGTTGACCAGGCGCACGACCTCCAGTCCGGCGAGCCGCCCGGCGTCCTTGGTGGCCTGGCGCTGGCCGTCGTTAAAGTAGGCGGGGACCGTGATCACGACGCGCTCGACCGTCTCGCCGAGCGCGGCCTCGGCGCGCGCCTTGAGCGCGCGCAGGATCTCCGCCGAAATCTGCGAGGGCGTGAAGGTGCGCGCGCCGACGCGGAAGCGCACCACAGGTCCGGAGAAGTCGGCGAAGCTGTAGCGATGGCGGTCCTCGGCGGCCACCTCGTCGCCGCCCAGCCCCATGTAGCGCTTGACCGAACGGATCACCGCGCCGGCTCCGCCGGCGCCGAAGCCGACGGCGTGGATCCGGCCATCGCGCTCTTCGCCGAGGTGCGCCTCCATCTCGATCGCGCGTTCGCCCACGAAGACCTCGCCCGTGGGGGCCAGCGCGACCACCGACGGGAGCAGCGGGTTGCCCGATTGCGGGTCGGCGATAATCCGCGGGCGCTCAGCCTCCATAACCGCGATGAGGCTGTTGGTGGTTCCGAGGTCGATACCGAAAATGCGGGACATTGTTCCGCTCTGTGCGCTTTGTGCCGCCGCCGACGGCGGCATATCGGGTGCTCTGTTGGGGTGACTCAGTGGGCGGCCGGCGCGGCGCTTTCCAGCGCGCGGTCGACGTCGCGGGTAAGTGTTGTCAGATAAGCGATCCTCGACAGAATGTCCTTAAGCTCCCGGACCAAGTCCCCCCGCTCTCCCTCTCCTCCATCCCAGCGCGCGAAGTTGCGCTCCAGCTCCGCCCGCGCCCTTCGCAGCGATTCCCCCAGTTCGGCGCGCCGTTCCCTGACCGAAACGGCGACTCGCGCGCCGACACCGTTGGTTTTCTCGCGCAGCTCACCGAGCTGCTCCTGTACTTCGAACACCAGTTCGGCCAAATCCAACGGCACCTGCTTGTTGTTCTCCGCCAACTTCTCGCCCATCAGCTCCAGCCAATAGCGCCCGCGCGCGACCGGATCGCGTAGCGTGCGATAGCTGCGCGTGAGCAGCGCCGTGCTGTTGAGGCTCGCCCGGCGCAGTGCCGGTGGCGCGGCGGCGAAGCGGTCGGGATGAATCTGCCGACCCGCCTCGTGATAGATCCGTTCGAGCGCGTGCGGATCGAGGGTGAGCTTGCGCGGCAGGCCGAGCGCGGCGAAGCAGTCGAGCTCAACGCCGAGCGGGGCCCCGCAAGCGGGGCAGGTCAAGCGCGGCTCGCATCGCCGCGCGCATGACGGGCACTGCACCATTACTGCGCCTTGACTCCCACCCGGGCTCGCTCATACGACGAACGACTCGCCACATCCGCACGTCCGCTTGGCGTTGGGGTTAACCACCCGGAAGCCCGAAGACATCAGCTCCTCGGCGTAATCGAGTTCGGAGCCGTTGAGGTACAAGAAGCTCTTTTTGTCCACGATCAACTGCGCGCCGTCGCGCTCGAAAACCTTGTCGCGCTCCTTGGCCCCGTCCAGCTCCATCCGGTACTGCAACCCCGAGCATCCGCCGCCCACCACCTTGACCCGCAGCCCCATCCCGGGCTTGTCGGCAACGAGTTGCTTGATCTTGGCGACCGCGTTTTCCGAGAGCGAGATCATCGCACGCGCAAACCCCGTCCGCTCCCCCGCCTCAACCCTCGACGCTCTTGGCCGGCACCGCCGGCTCCGCGCCCTTGCGCTTGCGCCAGTCGGAGATCGCGGCCTTTATAGCATCCTCGGCCAGCACCGAACAGTGAATCTTCACCGGCGGCAGGTTGAGCTCCTTGACGATGGCGGTGTTCTTGATCGCCATCGCTTCCTCGATGCGCTTGCCCTTGACCAGCTCGGTGACGTAGCTGGAGCTGGCGATCGCGCTGCCGCAGCCGAAGGTCTTGAAGCGGGCGTCCTCGATCACGCCCTCCTCGCTGATCTTCAGTTGGAGCTTCATCACGTCGCCGCACTCGGGAGCGCCGACGATGCCGGTGCCGACGTTGGGCTCGTCCTTGGCGAAGCTCCCGACATTGCGCGGGTTGTTGTAGTGGTCGAGAACCTTGTTCGAATAAGCCATGGCTTGCTCCTGCGCCCGAGCTATTGTGCCCGCCAGTTGACGGATTTCAGGTCGATTCCCTCGCGCGCCATCTCGTACAGCGGCGACATCTCGCGCAGCCGCTTGACCTCGCGCGCGACCCGCTCGGTGGCGTAGTCGATCTCCTCTTCCGTGTTGAAGCGGCCCAACCCGAAACGGATCGAGCTGTGCGCCAGCTCTTCGTTGATTCCTAGCGCGCGGATCACGTACGACGGCTCCAGCGTCGCCGAGGTGCAGGCCGAACCCGAGCTGACCGCGACGTCGTTGACTCCCATCAGCAGCGACTCGCCCTCGACGTAGGCGAAGCTGACGTTGAGATTGCCCGGCAGACGCTCGGTGGGATGGCCGTTGAGGTAAATCTCGTCGAGCCGCTCGAACAGCCCCGCCTGGAGCTTGTCGCGCAGCTCGCCCACGCGCACAGCCTCCTCCGCCATCTCGGCGCCGGCAATTTCGCACGCCGCGCCCAGGCCGACGATCCCCGGCACGTTGAGCGTGCCCGAGCGCATCCCGCGCTCGTGCCCGCCGCCGTCGATTATCGGGGTAAGCCTCACGCGCGGCCCCTTGGAGCGCACGTAGAGCGCGCCGACGCCTTTGGGTCCGTAGATCTTGTGCGCGGAGATCGACAGCAGATCGATGCCATCGCGCTCGACATCGACCGGGATCTTGCCCACCGCCTGGACCGCGTCACAGTGGAAGATGATGCCCCGCTCCTTGGCGATACGGCCGATCTCGGCGACCGGATGGATCGTGCCGATCTCGTTATTGGCGTACATGACCGTGATCAGCACGGTCTTGTCGGTGATCGCTCTGCGCACCGCGTCGGGATCGACCATCCCGTACTTGTCCACCGGCAGATAGGTGACCGTGGCCTTGCCCGCGCGCTCCAGTGCGCGGCAGCTGTCGAGCACCGCCTTGTGCTCCGTAACGCAGGTGATTACGTGGGAGCCCTTGTCCTTGTAGAACTCGACGACGCCCTTGATCGCCTCGTTGTCTGACTCGGTGGCGCCGCTGGTGAAGATGATCTCCTTGGGCTTGGCATTGATCAGGGCCGCAACCTGGCCGCGCGCCTTGTCCACCGCTTCTTCGGCCTCCCAGCCGAAGCTGTGGTTGCGGCTGGCGGCGTTGCCGAACTTCTCGCGAAAATACGGCAGCATCGCGTCGAGCACCCGCGGATCGACCGGGGTGGTCGCGTGATTGTCCATGTATATCGGCAGCTTGACCATCGCTCCCAAACCTTCGCGCTCGTGGTGCAAATTACTCCCGTCTCCCAACGGGAAACCAGATTGTGGACTTACAGGGTCGAGTATAGGTCCTAAGTTCCTGACTGTCAAACCTGGTATAAGCTCGGCCGCACGCCTCTGCGCGCCGATATAAGCGCAGGACGCCGGCTCGCTCACAAACTTACCGACAGGTTAGGCCGCCCTGCAAATGCCCCGCCGCGGGGCCCTATCGCGAACGCGGCTTGAGCTCGATTCGCCGCTCGTGTTGCCAGTCCTCGTAGCCGAGCTTGTACCACGCCGATGAGCCGAGCCAGTTGCGATGGAGCACGGTCAGGGTGACCACGGTGACCTCCTTGGAGAGGAACCAGTCGTACGCCGCCTCCAGCATCGGCTTCATCAGCCCCCTGCCGCGCCAGTTCTCATCGAGGTAGGCGTGGTTGACGTAGCCGCGCACGCGCGGGAGGTAGCCCTGATGATCGCGATTCAGTCGCACCCACAGATAGCCGACCAGCCGGCCGTCGCCGATGTCGGCGACCCAGATCGCATGATGGTCGCGGGCAAGCACAGTCTTAAGCCACGCCGGAGCCTGGCGGATCTCCTCCCAGTCGAAGCGCGCCCGGGGATCGATCGACTCATGATAAGCCGCGATCGCCGCGACCAGCCGGGCAATCTCCGGGATATCCGACTCGCGTGCGGGCCTCGTCTCAATCGCCATCGTCACGCCCTCCTTCCGATCGGCTGAACGGCCCCGGATGCTCGCGGTCGAAGCGCACGACGAGCGGGCGGCGCTCGGTGCGGATCGATTTGAGCGCGGCCTCGCGCACCTGTTCGAATTCGCGCGCGAACCAAGGCCCGAGGCTGCGGAGCAACGTCTCGCTGTCCGCCGGCTCGTCTGCGCGCGCCAACCCCTCGGCTATTTCACACACGAAGCCGACGCGCTCCAGGCCGTCGGCGCGTTCGTAGGCCAGCATCAGCGTGGTTTGCTCGCCGTCGCGCTTGGGCGCCGCGGCAAGCGTCAGGCGGCAGCGGCCGCGCGCGGTATTGAACTCGATGCTCACGAAACGCCGGCGAGCATTGGCGGGCGAGGCGAAGGCCCGGGGATGAATTTCACGCGGCGCGCGTGATTGCGCCCTTGCCTTTGGCGCTGCCCTTGCCCTCCCAGAACAGCACCACCGGGCCCGCGATGTAGATCGACGAATAGGTGCCGGTGATGAAGCCGACGAGCAGGGTGAAGGCGGGCGGACGCAGGATCGGCCCGCCCAGGGCGAGCAGCGCGATCAGCACCGCGATCGCGGTGCCCGAGGTCAGAATGGTGCGCGAGAGCGTTTCATTGATCGCGCGGTTCATGATCTCGGCGATCGGCTCGCGCCGGCGCTTGGCCGCGTCTTCGCGGATGCGGTCGGAGACGATGATGGTGTCGTGAACCGAATAGCCGATGACCGTGAGCAGCGCGGCCAGCGTGGTGAGGTCGAATTCCAGGCGCGAGATGACCAGCGCGCCGGTCACCACCAGCACGTCATGGATCAGCGCGATAACCGCGCCCGCGCCGAAGCTCCAGCTCACGTTGCGGAACTGGATTGCGATGAAGATGCCCATGAAGATGGTGGCGAAGACCACCGCCATGAAGCCGTCGCGGCGCAAGTCCCTCCCAACCTTGGCGCCGACCGTCTCCACCCGCAGCACCTGCGCCTCGCCCGTGCCGTAGGCCTTGTCGAGCTGGGCTTCGAGCGCCTTGCCGAGGTTGCCGATGTTTTTGACCTTCTCGAAGCGCACAAGGTACTGATGGCGCGAGGCGGCGCCGAAGTCCTGCACGGTGACCTCGCCCAGGCCGAGCGGGCGCAGCGCGTCGCGGATCTTGCTGCCGTCGGTGGCCTGCTTGAATTGCAGCTGCACCACGCTGCCGCCGACGAAGTCAACTCCGTAGTTGAGGCCGACCGTGAATAACAGCACGATGGCGGCGATGTTGATCGCGGTCGAGAGCGCGACGAAGAAATAGCGCTTGCCGACGAAATCGACGTTGACGTCGGGAGGTATCAGCTGAAAGGACATCGGTCCCCTATGGCTCCTGCGGCGGCCGCTCCGCCTCCGCTCGCGCCGGTCCGCAGCCGCGGTGGCCGGCGGTTGCGCGAGCGCCCCGCATCGGCGCCGCGCCGTTCGGGCACGACATTTAGCGGTTTGATCCGCTTAATAAAAGCACAGCCGCCCCCGCCGCGCCATCACGCCCCGCCAGTGCGAGGCGCTCTTCCGTTATGCAGCGGCCATAGGGCACGCGCTCAGGCGGCGGCGCTGCGCGCTTTGCCGCACTTGGCGCAAAGATTGTTCTGATTGTTGGGATCTTCGAGCAGGCCGTCGTCGAGGGAGTGGCAGACCTTCAGGCATTTGAAGCAAATGAAGTAGATGCCGTCGATGGTCTTGTTGATGCGCTCGCGGTTGAGGATCCGCCCCTTGAGCTTCTCGATCCGGATGCCGAGCAATTCCTGGTACTGGCGCTTGATCTTACGCCGGCCGGCTTCGTCCTTGGGAAGATCCGCATCCTCCTCGGCCTCGTCGGTGGAGTCGGCGAAGCTCGGGTAGAGGTCGCGCTTGGTGGTCTTGCTCTTGCGGGTCCTCGCCATCGTTCCCCCCTTGGCTAGCGCGTGCGCGCGATATAGCCGCAGTTCTTCTCGCACACCAGGAAGAATCCGCGCCGCCCGTAGCCCGCGAACATCGTCACCTTGCTCTCTGCGCCGCAACTCGGGCAGGTGTGTTTGAAGGCGACCGCGTCGCGGCCCTTCTCCGCCGTCTTCGCTTTCTTCTCAGCCATGGCCGATGACTCTCTTTAGGGTTGTCTGGATTTCGAGAAAAGCGCGCCGCCGCGCTATGCGGTGCGGATGGAATCGGATATGCGCCTGGCGCCCGGCTTGCCCACTGTGCCCCGCCCAGCGCACGCTGCGCGCCGGGCCCGGCTATTAACGTAAACGTCGCCGGAGCGCACAGTCAATACGCGCCGGCCGCCGTCGCCGCCGTCGGGCGGCGGTTGCGCCGGACGCGCCGAGCGTTTAAGCGTTGATCGCTTGGAATCCCGGCTTAAAGAAAACGACCCTGTCATCTTCATCGATCGCAAGGGGCGGCGCTATCTCAAACTGTTGCGCCCCGGCTCGCGGATCACCATCCGCGGCGAACTCGCCGCCGACGCCCTGATCGGACAGGACGAAGGCTCGCGGGTGAAGTTCAGCTCCGGCGAGACCTTCCTCGTGCTGCGCCCGACCTACGCCGACCTCATCCCGCACCTGCCGCGCCGCGCCCAGGTAATCTACCCCAAAGACACCGGACCGCTCCTGGTGTGGGGCGACGTTTTCCCGGGCGCAACGGTGATCGAGGGCGGCGTCGGCGCGGGCGCGCTCACGATCGCGCTTTTGCGCGCGGTCGGCCCCGCGGGGCGCGTGATCTCCTACGAGCTGCGCGAGGACTTCGCCGCCGCCGCGCGGCGCAACGTCGCGACGTTCTATGGCGAGGCGCCCACCTGGACGCTTAAACTGCGCGATCTCTACGCCGGCTTCGACGAAACCGGCGTCGATCGGCTCTTCCTCGATCTCGCCGAGCCGCGCCGCGCGCTCGGCGTGGCGGCGCGCGCGCTGCGCGCGGGCGGCGTGCTGGTGTGCTACGTGCCGACCGCGATCCAGCTCCACGACACGGTCGAGGCGCTCAACGCCGACGGCGGCTTCAGCGAGGTCGAGTCGTTCGAGACCCTGCTGCGCAACTGGCACGTCAAGGGGATGAGCGTGCGGCCGGTGCATCGGATGGTCGCGCACTCGGGCTTCATCATCGTCGCCCGCCGGCTCGCCGCGCTTTCGCGCGCGGCGAGCGCGCCGCTCCCGGCACCGACGGCGTCGGTGCCGGCGCATGAGGCTGAGACCGAGCATTTGGGCAGCGATGAAGATGACTTCGAGGCCGAAGACGACGCAGCCGATTCGGACGACGTCTAGCGCAGCGGAACCGCGCCGCCGCGCGCGCGGTTTGAATATAAGCGAACGGCGGCGCCGCCAAGCCGAGCGTTCGCGAGCGCGCGCCCGCTACTGCTGGGGCGCTCGCGCAATGAGGTGCGCATACAATGAATCGCCGGAAATTCGTCAAACTGGCGGGCGCCGCTATCGCGCTCGGCGGAGCGCCCGCCGCCGCGCGCGCGCTTGCCGCCGCCGAGGCGCCCAAGCCGCCGGCTGGCGGATGGGGCGGGCTTACGCCCAACGCGGACTTTTACGTGACCTCGTACGGGGCCACGCCGCGCGTGGATCCGAACCGATGGCGGCTGAAGATTCACGGCCTCGCCGCCAATCCGCTGGAGCTCGACCTGGCAACGGTCAAGTCGCTGCCGCCGATAAGCGAGACGCTGACGCTGGAGTGTATCGGCAACCCGCCCAACGGCACCGCGATCGGCAATGCGTTGTGGGTCGGGCCCAAGCTCAGGCCGTTGCTCGAGCGCGCGCGCCCCTCGCGCAAGGCAGGATACGCGGCGCTGCGCGGCGCCGACGGTTACGCCACCGGCATACCGCTCGACGAACTGATGCGCGAGGAGAATTTCCTGCCCCACCTGATGAACGGCGAGGCGCTGCCGCCAGACCACGGCTTTCCCCTGCGCATCTTCATCCCGGGCAAGTACGGAATGAAGCAGCCCAAATGGTTGACCGAGATCGAATTCGTCGATCGCGAGTTCGTCGGCTATTGGGAGGCGCGCGGATGGAGTAACAGCGCGTGGCGCAAGATCAACTCGGGCTTCTTCTATCCGCAGGTCAGCTACAGCTTGCTCAACCTGGTCGCGCCCGCCGCCAGGGTGACGGCGCCGGTGGAGATGGTGGGATGGGCGCTGGCGGGGCCGTCGGGAGTCCATCGGGTCGACGTTTCGACCGACGACGGCGCGACGTGGGACACCGCTGAAATTACGCCGAGCCGCTCAGCTTACATCTGGAGCGTGTGGAAGTACCGCTTCGCGCCGCGCCGCGCTGGAAATTACAAGGTGCGCGTGCGCGCCGTCGACGGCGATGGACGCGCGCAGCCGCCCAGCGATCCCGACACCAGCGCCGGCCAGAGCGCCCAGGCGCGGCTCAGCCTCGACGTCACCGCGGCGGCGTGAGGCCGTCTCGTCAAAAATCGCTGCGCGTCTATCCTTCGACTCCGCTCGCGGACTCGCTCCGCTCAGGACGGCGTCAAAACAAGGCGCTTATGCCGCCGCAATCTGAGGGTCCTCTACCTGTCGTTCTACGCGAAGCGATTCGGTGGCCGCCCGACCGGCGCCGCGCTCAGTGGCCGAAGAGCGAACCGAAGAAATTCCCGATCGAACCTAACAAACCGTTGGTCGCAGGCGTCGGCGCGGCTCCGGGCGCCCCTGCCATCCCCGCGGCGCCCGGCGGCGCCGCCGCGCCCGGACCCGCAACCAGCGTCGGCGCGGGCGCGACCCCGCCGTGCAGCGGGCACATCTGGGTCGGCGCGGTACCGCTCAGAAACGGCAGTGCGACCGCGCGCGGACAGTTCGCCGTCGCCAGCCCGCCGCTTTGCGGATCGATCGTCGCCATCGTGATCCCCGCCGGCGGCCTGAACTGCGCAGCGGTGCGCGGCGTGACCGCGCTCATGAAGCTGACCCACGCGGGCAGCGCTGCCGCCGCGCCGGTCATCCCGATGCTCTGCGGGCGATCGAACCCGACCCACGCGCCGCACACGACGCGCGGCGTGTAGCCGACGAAGTAGGCGTCGCGATAGTCGTCGGTGGTGCCGGTCTTGCCCGCCGCGGGAAAGTCCAGCCCCATCCGCGCCGCGCCCGCGCCCGTGCCCCATCGCAGCACCTGTTCGAGCGCGCCGGTTATCAGGTAGGCGACCGGCGGATCGATGAGTCTAAGCGCGTGCGCCTTGTGCTCGTAGATCAGATGATCGTGCGCATCGTACACCGCCTCCAGCGCGTAGGGCGGGCGCGAAACGCCGCCGCTTGCGAAAATCTGGTAGGCGCCGGTCAGCTCGATGAGGGTGGTTTCGGCGGCGCCGATCGAGATCGGCAGCACGGCGGGGAGGTCCTCGTTGATGCCCATCTCGTGCGCCGTGCGCACGATCGTCGGCGGGTGCAGCAGGCTGCCAAGGTAGGCGGTCGGCACGTTGAGCGACTCGGCGAGCGCCTCGACTACCGTGACCGTGCCCTGAAAGTTGCGCTCGTAGTTGGCCGGCGCCCATCCGCCGAACGACATCGGACGGTCGGGCAGCAGCGAGGCCAGCGTCACCGGCTGCCCCAGCGGCGAGCGCAAAGGATCGAGCGCGCTCAGATAGACGATCGGCTTGAAGGCCGAGCCGGGCTGGCGCTCGGCCTGCACCGCGCGGTTGAACTGGCTCGACGCATAGTCGCGCCCGCCGACCATCGCCAGGATCGCGCCCGTGCGCACGTCGAGCGCGAGCAGCGAGCCTTGCAGCCGCTCGGCGCGCCGCGTGCGGCGCAGCCGCGGATGCGCGCGCTCCAGGCGCGCCAGGTTGGCTTCGACCGCCGCCTGCGCCTCCTGCTCCATCTCGGGGTCGAGCGTCGTGTACACTTTGAGCCCGGCCAGGTTGCCGCCGAAGCCGGGGATGCGTTCGACCTCGGAGATTACGTAGTCGGTGAAGTAGGGCGCGCGGCGCAAACCGGGTGAGCTGGCGAGCTGGATCGGCGCGCCGCTGGCCGCGGCGTACTGCGCGGCGTCGATGGCACCGGCGCGGCGCATGATCGCGAGCACGACGTCGCGGCGCGCGCGGGCGGCATCGGGATGGCGGCGGGGATCGTAGAGCGTCGGCGCCTGGATCATCCCGATCAGCGTCGCGGCCTCCGCCGGCGTTACCTCGTGCAAGTCTTTGTTGAAGAAGTAGCGCGCCGCCAGCGGCATCCCGGTGATCGGCGTGCCGTCGTACTCGCCCATCGGGACGTCGTTGATGTACCGCTCGAGGATCTGATCCTTGCTGAGGCGCATCTCGATCACGAGCGCGACCGCCAGTTCGCGCAGCTTGCGCGCGAAGGTGCGCTCGTGGCGATCGATGAAGGTGCGGGCGAGCTGCTGGGTGATCGTGCTCGCGCCCTGGCGCAGGCGATGCGAGCGCAGGTCCGCGACCGCCGCCTCCACCATCCGAATCGGGTCGAAGCCGGGATGGTAGTAGAAGTAGCGGTCTTCGGTCGCGAGCAGACCGCGCGTCAGGTAGGGCGGCAGCTCGCCCAGATGCACCTCGACGCGCTCGGCGGGCGCCCCCGGCAGCAGCCTGCCGATCACCTCGGGTTCGAGCGCCGCGGCGTCAAGCGCGGTCCCGAAGGGGTCGGCCACGCGCTCGACCACGGTGCCATCGAGGCTCAGATGAATCAGTTCGTCGGGGTACTCGCGCAGTCCCTCGCGAAAGCTGCGCAGGTAAATCGTGATCCGCCCTGGGGTCAGCGCGTACTCGCCCGGGCGGGCCGGATTGGCGACGCGGGTGTAGCTCAGATGGTCGAGGCGGTCGAGCAGATGGAGCTTGGCGACGTCGTCGCCGCGCTCGATCACCAGCGGCGCGGAGTAGATCGCCGAGGTCAGCGCGGCCTCGCGTTGTCGAATAAGCGCCGAGATTTCGCTGTAGAGCTGGGCGAGATAGAAACCCGTGGCGAAGGCGCACAGCAGGAGCCCGCCGAGCGCGATGCGCCGCGGCCCCAGCCGCCTAAGCGTGCGGCGCAGCCATCCACCCGCCGCGCCTGCCCGGCCCCGCCTGCGTGCGCTGCTCATCACGCGTCATTTGCGCGCCGGTCCCGACCCAGACCAGCTGCGCGGCTTAAACTATATCCCGCGGGCCCGCGGCAAAGCGACATGGCGGCGCGGGGAACCCGCGGCCTAATGCTTGTAGCCGAAGCGGCGCAGCAGCGCCCGCCGCTCCTCCTGCTCGCGCTCGCCCTCGACGCCCTTGGGCGCGCTGCCGTCGATCACACCGAGCACACCGCGCGCGCCGCCCTCGTCGGCGACGATCACGCGGAGCTCGTTGGCGGTGGCGCAAAAGATCGTGCACACCTCGCCGACCGCCTTGACCTGGTTGAGCACGTTTATCGGGAACGCGTTGCCAAGCATGATCACGAAAACGTGCCCGGCACCGATCGCTTCGGCCGCGCGCACCGCCGCGTCCTCCAGCTCGGCGTCGGTGCCGGTGTGGCGGACGAGGCAGGGCCCAGAGGCCTCGCAGAAGGCGACGCCGAACTTCACCCCGGGCACCGCGGCGACGACCGCCTCGTAGAGATCCTCGGCGGTCTTGATGAAATGGGCCTGGCCGATGATGACGTTGGCGTCGGCCGGCTTGGCGACTGGGATCGCGCTCAGTTCCATAGGCTTGCGTTCTCCTGCGATGCGTTCTTGTATGGCGGTTGATCGATGATAGGAGAGCCGAAGCGCCCATTGAAGGAGCCGGCCGCGCGCCGCGCGCAGGCCGAGCTGCCGGCCTGGTTTTACCGGCTCTCGCCCCGCGCCCAACAGGTTTACCTGCGCAGCGACGCGATCGACCGCTTCGAGCTTGCGCCCAGCCCCAGCGCGCTCGCACTGGCCGACGCCCTGCTGGCGGCGCTCGAAGCTGGCCAGCTCGCGGCGACCGAGCGCGCGGCGCAGAACCTCGCCACCGAGCTATGCCGCCTGCTGCACGTGCGCAGCGTGCCGCTGCAGGTCAAAGGCGTGCGCCCGCGCAACGCGCGCGGCGAGCTCCACGGCATCTTCTTCTCCCGTCCGCCGCGGATCGTGCTCTGGATGCGCACGGCGCAGCGCCACGACGTGGTCAAGCCCAAGACCTTCCTGCGCACGCTGATGCACGAGCTTGGCCATTACCTGGACTATGCGCTGCTCCGGCTGGGCGACTCGTACCATACTCGTGGTTTCTTCAAGCGCGAGTCGTTCCTGGTGCGCGCGCTGTGGCCCGCCGAAACCGGCGGCGATTAAGGCCGACGGATGCGCCGCGGGCGCGGGCCGTGTATTATCGTCCCTCGGCGAAAGAGGACGCCTGATGCGGATGGGAATCCTGGATCGAATCCGCTCCGCGCTATCACCCGAAGAAAAACTGCTGGGGGAACTCGCCGAGCTTGCCGGACGCCATCGCGAGCTCGCCGAGCGCCTCGCGCGCGACGCCGCGCTCTGCGGCTACCCTGCGATGGCGGACGCGCTGCGCGCGATCGCCGAACAGGAGCTGCGGCACGCGCGTGCGCTGGACCTGATGCTTGGGGAGCGGCACGCGTGGGCGAAGCCGGCGCGTCGGCCTGGCGCCGCAGGCTCGAACAACTGGCAGCGGCTGTCGGCCGACCTCGCGCTCCTGCTTGAATTACTGGGCGACATGAACCAGTTGGTGTTCCGATGGGAGCGCGTCGATCCCGCCTTCGCCGCGCGCCTGCGCGCAATCGAGCTGGAAGACGACCGCAACCTCGGCGGCTTGCGCGAGCTCGTTCTGCGCTGCGATCCGCAGGCGCTCGACTGAAAGCGCGGATCGCGCTAGCGCCACTCTCAGAGCGGCCTGGCGTCGATCAGGATCGCCGCCAGCAGGGCCGGCTCCGTCCCCCGATTGACCCATCCGTGGTTGGTCCCGCGCTGGATCACGACGTCGAACGGCTCGAGATCGACCTCGCCCTTGTCGAGCAGCAGCGTCACCCGCCCTGAGAGCAGGATGATGTAATCGACGGTGCGTGTGGTGTGCATGCTCGGATGGCGCGAAGTATCGACCCGGCAATGCGAGGCGCCCATCGCGGCAAAGCGCGCCGCCGCGATCGCCTCCTGCGCCTCGGCCGAGAGCGCCCTGTTCTCGGGCGCGACCATGAAGAAGCGGAACACGCTGCCGCCGGCGGGCGGTTCGAGCCGCGCCGGGCGCGTGGCGGGGTCACCCGCCGCCCGGTTATCGGCGGGCGTGGCGTCGGTCACCCACAGCTCGGCGGCGCCGCCCGCGCCGTGCTCGCGGAGGTTGGGCGACGGCCCGTCACTTGCCACGTACGATTTTCCGTCGGCGTCGATGGCGGTTACGATTCGCCGCCTCTCTTTGAGCATCGTACTCACCTCGCCGCCGGCCCGCTGATCGCCGTGCCGGGCCGCGCGCGGCGATCCTAGCCGATCGCGCGTGCCGCCGTACAAGGTCACGCCTACAGGTAGCGCTGCAGGCCGCGGCGGGCGAGTTCGTCTACGACGCGGCGCAGTTCCTGCGAGCTTTGGCGGCCGGCGATCAGGATCGCGTCGCCGGTATCGACCGCCACCAGGTCCCTCACCCCGAGCAGCACCATCAGGCGCCGGTCGGCACGCGCCAGCACGCCCTCGGAGTCGAGCGCGAGCACCTCGCCCTTGAGCACGTTGGAGGCGCGCCCGCGCACCGCCTGCCACAGTCCCTCCCAGCTCCCGACATCGTGCCATCCAAAGCGCGCCTTGACCGTGAGCACGTTGCGGCTCTTCTCGGCGACCACGCGGTCGAAGGCGTCGAAGTGAAGCCGTCGGTAGATGCGCGCGACGGCCGCCGGCCGGGCGCCGCCCAGCTCGCGCATCGCGCCGGCAAGCGCGGGGGCGTGCTCGTCGAGTTCCGCCTCCAGCGCCCGTGTGTCCATCACGAAAATCCCGGCGTTCCACAGGAACCTGCCCGACGCGACCATCCGGCGCGCCTGCGCCAGCGGCGGCTTCTCGACGAAGCGTTCGACTTCGAAGCCACGCCCGACGCGCCGGCCGATCTGCTGGTAGCCGTAGCCGGGCTCGGCCCGCGTCGGCGCGACGCCGATCACCACCACCGCGCGGCGCGCGGCGGCAAGTCCGATCGCGTCGGCCAGCGTGCGCCGAAAGCCGGCGGCGGGGGCGATGTAATGGTCGGCCGGCATCACCGCGACAACGCCGGCACCGCAGCGATTGGCGATCACGGCGCATCCGTAAGCGATCGCTACCGCGGTGCCGCGCCCCTCGGGCTCGACGATCAGATTGGCCGGCGGCAGGAGTCCGCGCAGCGCGCTGCGGAAGAGCGCGCGCTGGTCCACGGGGACCAGCACGAAAATTTGGCGCCGCTCGATCAGCGGCTTGAGCCGCGCGATAGTCTCGCCGAGCAGCGTTGCGCGGCCGTCGATCGAGAACAGCGGCTTGGGCCGCCGCGCGCGGCTCTCGGGCCAGAAGCGCGTGCCGCGCCCGCCCGCGATGATCAGCGCCGCTGCGCGCCGCGCGCTCACATCGCGCCCAGTTCTTTGAGCTTGCTCTCGAACAGCGCGCGGATCTCGCCGAGTGTCTTCTCGTCGCGCGCTTCGAAACGCATCACCAGCGCCGGCTGGGTGTTGGAGGCGCGCACCAGGCCCCATCCGCCGGGGAAGTTGACGCGCGCGCCGTCGATATCAATCACGTCGTAGCGGCCGCGGAAGTACTCGGCGGCCTTGCGCACGATCTCGAACTTGCGGTCGTCCGGGCAATCGAGCCGGATTTCCGGCGTGAAGTGGCTCTTGGGCAGGTCGGCGAGCAGCTCCGCGAGCCCGCGCCCCTCGCGGCTGACGATCTCGAGCAGGCGGAAGGAGGCGTAAATTGCGTCGTCGAAGCCGTAGTAGCGGTCGGCGAAGAACATGTGCCCGCTCATCTCGCCTGCGAGCGCGGCGTGCTCCTCCTTGAGCTTGCTCTTGATGAGCGAGTGGCCGGTCTTCCACATGATCGGGCGGCCGCCGTGGCGCGCGATGTCGTCGTACATGCGATTGGAACATTTGACGTCGCCGATGAAGGCGGCGCCCGGCCGCTCGCGCAGGATCGCGCGCGAGAACACCACCATCAGCTCGTCGCCCCACACGATTCGCCCCTGCTCGTTCACCGCGCCGACCCGGTCGGCGTCGCCGTCGTAGGCGATACCCAGCCGCGCGCCGGAGCTTTTGACCGCCGCGATCAGGTCGCGCATGTTCTCCTCGACGGTCGGGTCGGGATGATGGTTGGGGAAGCGCCCGTCCATCTCGATATACAGCTCGACCGTCTCGACCCCCAGCTCGCGCATCAGCGGCGCCGCGACCGCGCCGCCGCATCCGTTGCCGCCGTCCACTGCGACCTTGAGCCCGGGGCGCAGCGTGATGTTGCGCTTGATGAAGTCGCAGTACTCGGGAATCACCGCGCGCGAGCTGAGCGCGCCGCGCGCGCCGGCGGCGGGGAAATCGCGCCGCTCGATTATCCGCCGGACTTCCTGGATCTCGTCGCCGAAGATCGTCGACGGCCCCACGCCGAGCTTGAAGCCGTTGTACTCGGCGGCGTTGTGGCTGCCGGTGATCATCGCGCCGCCGTCCATCCCCCAGTGCGCCACCGAGAAATATAAAAGCGGCGTCGGCACCACGCCGATATCCACCACGTTGATTCCGCTTTTCAGCAGTCCCTCGCTGAACAGCGCGAACAGCCGGTCCGACGAGAGCCGACAGTCGCGGCCCACAGTCACCGTGCTCTTGCCCGCGCGTTTGAGCAGGGTGGCGTAGGCGCGGCCGAGATCGGTCACGAAGGCGTCGTCGAAGTCGCGCTCGACCACGCCCCGGATATCGTATTCGCGAAAGACCTGTGGATTCATCGCTGCGTCCTGCCTCTCCTGCCGCGTGCCTCCGCAATCGTGGGCGGTTCCCCGTGCTTTGGATCAGTTTGTGGAACCAGCCTCGATGGTGCAAGCTGCGGATGCGCAAGCGTGCGGGTTTAACCGTGATCGGGTCGCCCTTTACGCAAACGATCGCGGCACCCCACACGAGATTGCCAAACCCGGATGGCGGTTGAGGAGCATCCACAGCGGATCGCGATTGTGACCGGTGCCGGCCGCGGAATCGGCCGTGCGGTCGCGGTTGCGCTCGCGCGCGAGGGCTTTGCGCTGTGCATTGCCGCGCGCTCGCGCGACGAACTGGAGGAGACCCGCCGCCTGACCGGACTTGCTCCCGCGCGCTCGCTTATCGTGCTGATTGACCTCGCCGAGGAGCACGCCCCGCAGACCCTGTTCGACACGGCGATCGAACATTTCGGACGGCTCGACGTGCTGGTTAACAACGCGGGATGGGCGCCGCCGCGCACGACGCTGAGCAAAATTTCGAGCGCGGCGCAGGATCGGATGCTCGCGGTCAACCTGCGCGCGCCGATCGCGCTTGCGCGCCTTGCCGCCGGACAGATGGCCCGGGCGGGCGGCGGCGCAATCGTCAATATCGCCTCGGATGCGGCGCTGCGCGCGCCGGCGGGCGAGGCGATCTATGCGGCGGCAAAGGCCGGCCTGATCGCATTCAGCCGCGCGGCCTTCGCGGAGCTACGTTCCAGCGACATCAAGGTCGCGGTGATAATCCCCGGCCTGGTGGACACCGCTCTCATCCCGCACAGCAAGCATCTCGACCGCGCGCTGATGCTCCGCCCGGAGGACGTGGCGGAGGCGATGATGGCGGTCGTGCGCGCGCCCGCGCGCGCCTGCCCGACCGAAATCGTGCTCGAGCCGCAGCGTCCTCCCGAACGCGCGCGCTAACCGAACCTTGCGTCTGCGAATTCGCCGCGTGCAGGGGCTGGATGCGCGGCAAGACCCCTATTCCTGAGACAGTGAACCGGGATTCCCGATGATGAACCGGGCGCGGGAGACGGCCGGCAGCCGCGGCAGACCCGACGATACTCAGCGCGTCGGCGGACGCCCCTCGGCCGCCGCCATCGGATCGTACCCCGGACGGCGGAACAACGCGTGCAATTGGCGGCGCCGCACGCCCATGTTGCCGCCGTCATACAGCGGGAACGCCAGCACGTCCTGCATCAGCCCGGCGAGCGGCTGCATGTCGGTGTAGCTGTCGATCCCGACCAGCCGCATCGCGTCGTACACCACCTGCACCGCGAGCTCCGAACAATAGACCTTGGTGATGATCGGAAGCTCCTCGCCGGCGCCGCCGGTGCTGTCGAAGTAATGGCACGCCTTCCAGGTGAGATAGCGCGCCGCCTCTATTCTCATCTTCAGGTCGGCCAGCATGTAGCCCACGTTCTGATACTCGATCACCGGCACCGGCCCCGAGCGCTTGTCGGCTCGCGCAAAGCCGAGCGCGCACTCGAACGCCGCGCGCATCACGCCCGTGCACGCCGCGCCGATCAGCGCCGCGGTCCACGCAAACGAGCGCGAGATAATCGCGGCGCCGTCGCCGGGCCGGCCGAGGATATTCGCCGCCGGCACGCGCACCTCGTCGAAGCGGATACGCGGCGAGCTGACCGCGCGATGGCCGAGCGTGTCGATCATCCCCTCGATGCGGATGCCCTCGCTGTTGCCGGGCACCGCGATAACCGCGAGCGAATCCTGCGGCGGCTTGCCGAGGTCGGTGCGGCAGATCACGGTGTAAAGATGCGCGCCCTTGCCGTCCCATCCGGTGCCGTTGGTGGTGTAGTGCTTGTGCCCGCTGATTACCCACTGATCGCCGTCGCGCCGGGCAAAGGTGCGCACGCCGGATGAAGGGTCGGGCGAGTCGTAATTGGCGCCGCCAGTGACTTCGGTAAAGGCGAACGCCGCCAGCCGGTCCTCGCCGTTTTCGACAAAGTCGGGCAAAAAGCGCCGGCGCTGCTCCTCGTTGCCGTAGCGCAGCACCGGTTGCAGCCCGAGCCCGGTCGCGAGCAGAGTCGTCGGAACGTTGACGTCAACCGCGGCCAGCTCCTCGGCGGCGAGCGCAAGGTCCAGCGTGGAAAGCCCGCTCCCGCCGTACTCGGCCGGGATGAGCGATTTGGCGAAGCCGGCGCGCGCCATCTCGCGGTAAAACGGCCGCGTCGCGTAGAAACGCTCGCCCGGATCGCCGATCTTCGCGATCGCGCTTCTCACCCCGCCGAGCACGGAGCGCGCGAAGGCGCGCGCCTGCGCCTGGAGCTCGCGCTGCTGGTCGCTCAAAGTGAAATCGATAGCCATCGTCTCCGTCTCCCCTGTGGCTGGCGGCGCGTTTGCGGCCGCGCGCCTCAGACGTGTGCGCCCTGGCCGCCGCCGACGTCGATCGAAGCGCCGGTAATGAAGCTGGCGCGGTCGGAGGCCAGGAACGCGATCAACCCGGAGACCTCGTGCGGCTCGCCGAAGCGCTTAAGCGGCACGATCTGCGCCGCCTGCGCCATGAACTTCTCCAGCGGCACGTCGGGCGCGCGCCGCGCGTGCGCGCGCTCGATCTGGTTGGTGTGGACCAGCCCGATATTGACCGAGTTGACCAGGATCTTCTTCTCCGCCAGCTCCCAGGCGAGCGCCTTGCTCAGCGCGTAGCAGGAGGCGCGATGAGTGGTGGTGGCGAACAGGCCCGGAATCACCACGCGGCCTGCAATCGCGTTGACGTTGATCACCCGCGGCGCCGCGCTCTTCGCGAGCAGTGGCAGCGCCGCCCGCGTGCATCGGATCTGGCCGAGAATCTTCAGCTCGTAGTCGGCAAGCAGCTGCTCGTCGGTGAGCGAGGCGAAAGTTCCATGAGTCGCGGCGCCCGCGTTGTTGACCAGGATATCGAGGCGGCCGAACGTGCGCCCGATCTCGTCGACCAGCGCGGCGATCTCGGCGGGCTGGCGGATGTCGCACTTCACGGCGATACATCGCACGCCCCGGGCCACGGCCCGCTCGCGCACCGGCGCGAGCTGCTCCGGATGGCGCGAGCAGAGCGCCAGGTCGCAGCCCTCGCCTGCCAACTCGTACGCGGTCGCTTCGCCGATTCCCATGCTCGCGCCCGTTATCAGCGCAACTCTGCCCTTGAGTCCGAGTTCCATCGCGCGACCCTCCGCCATGGCTGTGGAAGCCGCCTCATAATCACCGCTTGCGCCGCGCGCTTGCAACCGATATCGCTTCGGGGACGCTGCGCCGCTTTCGGCGGCGCACGCGCAGCCGACGATGCCGTTCACGCTGAGATTAGCCGTCGCGTTCGTGATCGCGGCCGCGCTGGCCGTCGCGATCGCGCCCTTCGCCGCGCTCGCGGTGGGCGCCGCCGGCTTCCGATTCCCGTTTCCGCGAATCTTCGACCGCACGGTAATGGTGACGGTTGCGCTGATGCTGTGGTGGTGGGCGCGCGAGCTGCGGCTGGGTGCGCTGCTTGGGCGCGGCTTCGCCCGCCCGCTCGGCCATGTGGGCCAGGTGCTGCGCGGAATTGCAGTCGCCGCCGTGGTAATCGCGATCCTGCTCGGGCTCGGCGCGGCGTTCGGTGCGCGCACCGCCCCGGACGCGGCGGCGGAGCTGGCGCGCACGCCGAAGTACGTCGCGGGCGCGATCGCGATCGCAATTATCGAGGAAGGCTTCTTTCGCGCCGTGCTGCTGGGCGGAATGTGCGACGATTTCGGCCGCGCCGGCGCGCTGGTCGTGAGCTCCGCGATTTACGCGCTGGCGCATCTGGTGCGCGCACCCGGTCATTTCTACCTCGAGCGTCTCGACGCCGCCGCCGGCGTGCACAACCTGGCCGCAAGCTTCGCCCACCTGCTCCATCCGGCCGCCGCGTTTCCGGCGCTGGCAGGGCTTTTCCTGCTCGGCCTGGTCCTGGGCGAGGCGTTCCTGCTCACCGGCACGGTTTACCTCTCGATGGGCTTGCACGCGGGGCTGGTGATTGGCGCCAAGCTATGGCCGTACAGCGGGGCGCCGGCGGTCGCGCCGCCGCACTGGATAATCGGCTACGGGCATCCGGCCCTGATAAGCGGCGCCGCGGCGTGGGTGATGGCGCTCGCGATCCTCGCCCTGCTCCCGCGCCTGGCCGGCAAGCGCTCCTAGAGTCGCCGTCGGCCGTCTGCAGCGACGAGCAGGGGATGCTAAAGTCTCCGGTCGCAGCCTTTACCTATGGCCGCTCGACGCATCCGCTCGCACCTGCTCATCGCGCTGGCGGCGTTCGCGATTACTGCGGCCCGCATCCCGGTTGCTGACGCGCAGGGCGAGCGCACAGCCGCCGCAGTGGGCGTGACCGTGGTGGCCGCGCCGACTCCCAAGGGCCCCCCACCGCCGAGCGTGCGCTCAGGCTGCGCGTCCCGATAAACCCGCGCGACCATTCGTTGCATCAGGTCGCTGCCGCGCTCGGCGAGGCCGCGCGCGCCAACTCCGCGGCCGGCGGCCTGTTCCAGTTTGACGCCGAGCTTGGCGACTATGCCGCCGAACCGCGTACCCAACGTGAAATCCGCGACTATGTGGCGAATGCACGCTTCGCGCTGCCGGACAATTACCGCAGGTATGTGGATGCGCAGTGGATGCTTCCGAATCTCTCCCCGGGCGCTCCGCCCGATCGCGGAGCACGGATATGCGAGGACGCCTTCGCCTTTTCGCCTCCATCGTCGCCGAAGGCGCCCCCGACGCGGCTCGCTCCGAGCCCGCCCGGATGCATCCGGGGGTGTGCGGATGGAAAATCGACCGCGAAGAGATCCGCCGCGCGGTCGCCGCGCGGCCGGAGCTTTTCGGCGAAGGGCTCGCGTCGGTGAGCGTGACCAGCGCGATCCGCACGCGAACGCCGGGGAAGGTTTTCGGCCTGACCGGCGCCGGCAAATCCGCGGCCTTAAACGCGCTATCCGACGATCACGCCGTAGTCGCGATCGTCGGCGTTTCTCACCCGTGCGACATTATCCATCCGGGCCAGTATTGGTCCGGCTACCTGTGCGACAACTATCTGATCACCGACGGCACGGACGGACGCGAGTTGGCGGCCGGCGTGTACCACGAGTTTCACCAGGAGGATTAGGCGCGCAGCGCCCGGCGCGAAGCATCGCAGGCAACAGGCGCGGGCGGGCGGCGAAGGCGAGTTCGTAGCGCGGGCCGAGCGCCCCTTCCTCGGCGCGAATCCGCCGCATCAGCAGCGCGGCGTTGCCCGCCGAAAAGACGGCCGCCGTCAGCCAGCATCCGTGAATCATCGGCACGCAGGCGATTTCGACGATCACGGCAAGGTAGTTGGGATGGCGGACGAGGCGGTAGGGCCCGCCGCTCACCGGCGCCGCCGCCGGCCATACGATTATCCGCGTGTTCCAGCGCGGGCCGAGCGTCGCCACGCACCAATAGCGCAGCGCCTGCGCCGCCAGGGCGAGCGCCAACGCAACCCATCCGAATAGGCCGAGGAACGGCCGGTCGAACAGGATTGCCTCTGCCGCCGCCGAAAGGATGAAGAGCGCATGGAATGCGGCCATCGCCGCGTAATGCTCGCCTCCGGCCTCGACCGCGCCTGCGGCGAAGGCGCGCCGCGCATTGCGCGCGGAGAGCCATAACTCGAACAGCCGCTCGAGGGCGAGCGCGCCCAGGATCAGAAGGAAGGCTCCGCGCGAAATCACCACCGCAGCAGCGCCAGCTCGGCGCAGAACCCGGGCCCCATCGCGAGCATCACGCCCCACTCGCCCGCGCGCGCCTCGCCCGACCCCATCAGATCGCGCAGCACAAACAGCACCGAGGCCGACGACACGTTGCCGGTCGCCGCGAGCAGCCGCCACGAGCGCGCAAGCGCGCACGGGCCGAGCCCGAGCGCCGCGCCGACCGCCTCGAGCACGCGATTGCCGCCGGTATGCGCGATCCAATGGCGGATTGCGCCGCGCTCAAGGCCGTGCGCGGCGAGCAGTGCGTCGACGTCGCGCCCCAGATGCGCGCGCACCAGCGCGGGAATCTCCGGCGAGAGCACGATTCTGAGCCCGCCGTCCACGACGTCCCATCCCATCATCCGCTCGCTGTCAGGATAGAAAACTGCGCGCGTTCCAACCACCCGCGGCAAGCCGTCCTGCCCTCGCCCGCCGCGCGACGCGCCGCCCACCACCACTGCCGCCGCGCCGTCGCCGAACAGCGCCGAGGCGATTACGTTGGCGACCGTGGCGTCGTCGCGTTGCAGGGTGAGCGAGCACAGTTCGATCGAAACAACCAGCGCGACATCGTCGCGCAAGCCGCGCAGAAGCTCGGCGGCGCGCGCGACGCCCGCGACTCCGCCCGCGCATCCGAGGCCGAAGATCGGGGTGCGCCGCACGTCGGCGCGCATCCCAAGGCGGTTGACGATCCGCGCGTCGATACTCGGCGTGGCAATTCCGGTGCCGGTGACCAAGAAGAGGTGATCGACGTCGCGCGCGGTCAGGCCGGCCGCGTCGAGGGCGCTCGACGCGGCCGCCGCGCCCAGTGGCGGTGCCACGCGCGCCCACGCCGTGTTGGTCTTGGCGAAGGAGTCGAGCGCGGGATATTCGCCGATTGGCAGCGCAAGGTAGCGGCGGTCGATCCGCACCGAGCGCTGGATCTGGTCGAAGGTCGAGCGCCATCGGCGCGGTTCCCCGTATTGCGCGCTCCAGAGCCCGCGGAGCAGCTCTGCGAGTTCGCGCTGATCGACGGGATTGGGCGGAAGCGCGGTCGCCGCGGCCAGGATCACCGGCGCCTCGGCGGCCGGCGCCGAGGCCGGGCGCGCTGCGCCAGCGTTGTGCGGGAGGCGCGCGACGCCGGTCGCGGAAACCAGCGGCGCGGGCGTCGCGGCCGCCCGCGGAAGTGCGGTTGATTCGAAGCTCATCGATTACCCCCCGGCATCATGGAAACCGCGGGCGATGCCGGAGAGTTCCGCACACAAGAGCGGCCCGACCCAAGCGGGTCAATCAGATTGCGGCGCGCGCGAGCGGCGGTGGCGGCGCGGCTGGTCGTACACCGGCGCCATCCCGCGCGGGCGCGTGCGGTAGCGCCGATGCGTCCACAGGAACTGCTCCGGGTAGCGACGCACCATCGCCTCGATCGCGCCCACGAAGCGCCGCGTGTTCTCCTCGACGTCGGCCTCGGCGTCGCCGCTTTCGGCGAGCGGGATCAGGTCCTGAATAACGATGCGATGGCTGCGGCCGCCGGGCTGGCGCACGATGAAGACCGGCGCCACCAGTGCACCCGATGTCCGCACCACCCGCGCCAGCGTGCGCGAGGTTGCCGCAGGCTCGCCAAAGAACGGCACGAAGATCGCCTCGCCGCGCTTGGCGTTCTGGTCGAAAGGCACGCCGACCAGCCGCCCGTCGCCGAGCGTCTTGAGCACGGCGCGCGCGGCCGAATGCTTGCGCACGATCTCGACCCCGGCCCGCTCGCGCACCCAGGTCATCAGCGCGTCGCCGGCAAGGAAGCGCTGGGTGTGATGAACCAGGGTTATCTGATGGCCGAGGATGGCGTGGGCGGAGGGCAACAGCTCGAAATTACCGAAATGGGCGGTCAGGACGACAATGCCGCGGCCGGGATAGCGGCGCGCGACCTCATCCCAGTAATCCAGACGGTCGTAGGTCACGCGCCGGGCGAGGCGACGGTAGAAGAAGCCGCCGAGGCGGACGTACTCGGCCGCGCTGCGGCCGAGATTGATGTAGGAGGCGCGCAGGATGCGCCGGCGCTCAAGCTCGTCGCGCTCGGGAAAAGCTATCGCCAGATTGGCCATCCCGACCCGTACGTGGCGGCGGTCCAGGAGGTAACCCAGCCATCCGCCGGCCACCCCCAGCGGATACAGGATGAAGTCCGGCAACAGGCTGAGCGCGTGCATCGCCGCACGCATCAGATGAAAGAGCGCGCGGCTTTTGAAGTCGAGCTTGAGTCCCGCTAGCGGCGGACGCGCGCCCGGCGTGGAGCGCGCCGTCTTTAGCGCGCCGCTTTCGCGGGCGGCGCGATCGCCCGGCGCGCTGGCTTCGCCGGTGCGCGCGGTTGCATCGGCGGAGCCGGCCACAGTTGAAACCTCGCTGGCCATCGGAGCGCGCACCAGTCGGCTCACAGGCCCTGTCGCTCGCGCTTGGGGCCCTTGGGGATCACGACCAAGCCCGAGTCGGTCACGTGGAAACGCTCGCGGTCGCGGGCGAGGTCGTAGCCGATCTGGTCGCCCTCGGGGATATAAACGTTCTTGTCGATAATCGCGCGGCGGACGCGCGCGCCGCGGCCCACCTCGACCCAGTCCATCAGCACCGAATCTTCAACCGCCGCCCATGAGTGGACGAACACTGAGCGGCCGAGGATCGAATTGCGCACTGTCCCGCCTGAAACGATGGAGCCTTCGGAGACGACCGAGTGCAGGGCTTGGCCGCGGCGGCCGTTCTCGTCGAAGACAAACTTCGCCGGCGGCTGGTCGTAGTACGCCGTGCGCAGCGGCCAGCGCGGGTTATAGAGGTTGAGGTGGGGCCGCGCGTCGCGCAAATCGAGGTTGGCCTCGTAGTAGGCGTCGATCGTGCCGACGTCGCGCCAGTAGCTCAGGTTGACCTCGGAGTCACCATGGATGCGGTTGGTCATGAAGTTGTAGGCGAAAACGGGCACTCGTTCGATCAGGCGCGGGATGAGGTCGTGGCCGAAGTCGTGATGGCTCGACGCCATCGCGGCGTCCTCGGCAAGCGCCCGGCGCAACACGTCGGGCTCGAACAGGTAATTGCCCATCGAGGCGAGACATCGGCCGGGAGCGCCGGGGAGCTGGCGCGGGCGCATCGGCTTCTCCTCGAAGCTGCGCACGCGCATCCCGGAGTCCACCTCGAGGATGCCGAACTGGTGGGCCTCCCCGACCGGCACTGGGATGGTAGCGACGCTGACCGCGGCCTTGCGCTCGACGTGGAACTCGATCATCTGCTGGATGTCCATCCGGTAGATGTGGTCGGCGCCAAACACGGCCACGAGATCGGGACGGAAATCGTCCAGCAGATTGAGATTCTGAAAGATCGCGTCGGCGGTTCCCTGGTACCAGCTCTCCCCCATCCGCATCTGCGCAGGAACCGGAGTGACGAACTGGTCGGTTATCAGTCCGCCGAACTGCCATCCGTCTTTGAGATGCTCGATAAGCGACTGCGAGCGCCACTGGACGAGGACATAAATCGCGTAAATTCGCGAATTGACGAGATTGGACAGAACAAAATCGATGATTCGGTATTTCCCGCCGAAGGGAACCGCCGGCTTGGCCCTGTCACGGGTCAGCGGATGCAGCCTGCTCCCCAAGCCCCCCGCCATCACCATCGCAAGCGTCCTCATCGCGCCTCGCCCTTGGTTAGCGCGCCGGCAACGGCAAAATCACGGCGCGATCGTCAAATCCTAATATAAGTGACGTGGAAAAGCCGTAAAGTTGCGACGATGGAGCCCGCTGCAGATCGCAGCCTGCTCAGATTGATTGGCAGGTGTGCCGACAGGATGTTGCAAAAAATTCCACACTATGGGGAAACATCACCCCAAGCCGTCACTTAGCGAAAGTAGGGCAAATGCTCGATTTAGCTCAAATTTCGCCAATTTGCGCTCGCAATCGACCGTCGAACCCCGCCCCGGCATATCGCTTGCTTGAAACCTCGCCCAAGAATTTACGTCTAATCGAACGCATGGCCGAGGACAGCCCTTGAAAAGCCAGGCCAGGAGGTGGCGCGATGCAAACCGAACTGAACCGAGAACCCAACACCAGCGAACGGCCGGGTATTGTGTATCGCACTGTTTGCCAGAACCCCGGATGCGGGTCCACGTTTGACCTGCGAATCACCCCAGATAACGCCTCGCTCCTTAGCGGCACTATCGCCTGTCCGCGCTGCCGGCGCCACGGCGGGATGTTGAAGCCACAAGGACGCCTGGGCAACAAGCTCTTTGCCGCCAAGCTGGTCTTCCGAACGGCCAACGTGGCCTACAGCCGCGCCGACGAGGAGGAAGCCGCGGCCGAGACCGAAGCCCGCTACTAATGCGGCAGACAATCGAGTAGATTAAGGCTACCGCCTCGGCATTCGTAACCCGAAAGCAGGCGCGCCGCCCGATGGGCGGCGCGCTTGCGCATTTTCAGGCGTCTTCGCGGCCTAGACTCCGGCCAGCGGTTGAATCGTGACGCCTTGGAGGCTCTGGACGCTCGGCCGCTCCATCAGACGCTTGAGCCACGCGTCCAGATTCGGACGGTTGGCGCTCGCGTCGAGCCCGAGCTGCGTTACCACCAGCATCCGCGGTGCGAAGCCGATGTCGGCGATCGAGAACTCGCCCGCCAGAAACTGCTGTCCGTTAAGCTCGTAGTTGAGGTAGTCGAACACCCGCTCGATCGAGCGATGCAGGCGTTGGAGACGCGCCTGATCGCGCTCGGCCTCGGGCCGCGCCATCTCGGCCATCAGCTGCCCCATCTGCGGCGTGAACGAGGTGTCGGCGAAGTCCTCGAACATACGCGCACGCGCGCGCAGTGCGCTGGAGCCGATCGCCGGCAGCATCGGCGGTTCCGGATATTCGTCGTCGAGGTACTCGATGATTATGGTCGAGTCGTAGACCGTGGTGTCTTCGTCAACCAGCACCGGGACCCGGCCGAACGGGTTGAGGCGCAAAAACTCCGGGCGCCGCTGTTCGCCCTGGGCGAGGTCCACCTGGACCAGCTCGTAGCTGAGGGCCTTTTCCGCCAGCACGATCCGGACCTTCTGGCCGAAGGGACAAGGCAGGAAGTCGTAGAGTTTCATCATTCCCCGGACAGGTTTATTGGGCCGCCGCCACCGTCAGTTTCAGGCCGGCTTCGACCTCCGCATCGAGCCTCACCACTACTGTTACCTCGCCGAGCTGTTTGATCGGCTCCGGCAGCACTATCTTGCGCCGCTCGATATCGAAGCCGCGCTCGCGCAGGGCGCGTTCGATGTCGATATTGGTGACCGAGCCGAAGAGCTTGCCCTCCTCGCCGGCGTTGGCGCTGATGGTCAGGCTGAGCGCTTCGAGGCGCTCTTTGAGCTTGAGCGCGTCGGTCCTTTTGGCCTCGCGCCGCAGCATCGCCAGGCGCTTCTGATGCTCGAAGGCGCGCAGGTTCTTGGGATTGGCCTCGACGGCCAGGCGGCGCGGCAGCAGAAAATTGCGCGCGTAGCCGGCGCGCACTTTGACCACGTCGCCGGTGCGCCCCAGGTTGGGCACGTCCTCGTTGAGAATCACTTGCACGTTCATAAGTTTATACGCTGGCGCTACTGCGGGCGCTTAGAAAAAATCGCCGAAGCTGCCGGCCTCGCGGCGCGGCGGCCGCAGCCGCCGAAAGTCGATCCACAAGTCGAAGATGCCGCCCGCGCAGACCAGCGCCGCCAGCACCGGCTGCACGATTATAACAAAGTAGATCAGCCCCCTGACCCACGGCGGTATCGTGAGCGCCTTGAAATAGAAGGCCACGATCGCCAGCCCCTGGCAGAAGTACACTGCCGCTACGCAGGCGAAAGCGTCGAGCGCCACCACCGCTAGCGCCGGCATCGGCACGAACATCGCGAAGCCGGTCGCCAGCAGCACCCAGATGAGCCACTCGGGCGCCGACCAACGCGCGAGGTCGCCGAAGAGCGAGTAGCTCAACCGCCGCTGGCCTCCCAACCGCCAGAACGCGCCCAGGTTGAGCAGCGCGCCGAAGCCCGCAACTAGCGCGACCAGCGCCGGCGTCAACCGCATCGTCGCCTCGACCATCGAGGCTTCGGCCTCGCGCCCCAGCCCGGTTTCCATCCCAAGCACCTTGTAGAAATCGCGCCCGCGCGCGATTCCGTTGGCCAGCGCGCTGTGCACGTTGGCCGCCAACCCCTCCACCGAGCCCGCAATCGCAAACGCAGTGATCACGCCGGCCGCCAGCGTAAGCGCGGCGGTGACCAGTACGATCCTCTCAAAGGGCTTGCGCCGCTCGAGCATGTCGCACATCACGGCCGTCGCCAGCCCGAAGCTCACGACGTAGCCGAGCGCGGCGGCCCATCCGCCGAGCGCGCCCGCCGCGACCGCGGCGACAACGATCGCCACTCCCGCGCGCCAGCGCGCGCCGTCCGTCCCCACCGCGTAGAGCAAGATCGGCGCGGGCGCAAAGAGCGCCGCGATCGCGCCAGCCACGGGTATCAGCGCGGCGGCGAGATAAAGCGCGGCCGCCAGAAAGGCGGCGCGCACCGTCGCGACCACCAGCCTTGCGATTTCAACCCCGCGGATCACTTCCGCCTTCAGACTCCCAGCGTGGAGAACGGCAGCAGCGCGATCACACGCGCGCGCTTGATCGCCACCGCGAGCTGCCGCTGATGGCGCGCACAGTTGCCCGAGGTGCGGCTGGGCACGATCTTGCCGCCCTCGGTAATAAAGTTCTGGAGCGTGCGGACGTCCTTGTAGTCCACCTTCAGCCCCTTGTCGGCGCAGAAGCGGCATACCTTGCGCCGGCCGCCCGGACGCCGGCGCGCGCCCCCACGCCCTTCGCTGGGACGCTCGCCCTCAGCGCGTCCGCCCTGGCGCGGTCCGCGCGCGTGCTCATGGCCGCCGTGCTGCTCGGCAGCCTGGTTTACCTTTTCTTCATCGGCCATCTTCGACCCTGCCGTATCGCTTCCAGTTTTTCGAATGCGCCGCCTAGGCGGCGCCGACCTCGGCTATCCCGCTGGCGACGACCTCGACGCCGACCGCCCAGCGCGCCGCCCCCGCATGAGCGCGCGTCTCACGCAACGCGCCGGTAATCCTCACCAGCGAGCCCGTGCGCAGGCGCGCGCCTAGCTCGCGCGCTTGCGCCCCCGCCATCACCACTGCCAGCCGCAGCCGCTCACGTCCGTCACCGCACTCCACTTCGAATCTCATCACCGGCATCCCGCTTGGGGCGGTCCGTAGCTCGGGCGCCGAAGCCACCCTGCCGGTCAGCTCAATCCTGTTTTGGCCCACCCGAGGAACTCGCCTCGGCCGCGGCAGCGCCGCCGTCCTCTGCGGCCGGCTCCTCCGATTCCGCCGTGGCCGCCGCCTCGCCCTTCTCAGCGCCTTGGCCTGCGGCTGCATGTTCGGCCGCCGCAGCGTGCGAAGCGGCGGCTGCGGCTGCGCGGGCTTCGGCCGCGGCCTTGGCCTCGGCAGCGCGATGGCGGCGGGCTTCGATGTCGGCGCGCACCTTGGCCGTATCGACCTCGGGATCGACCAGCACCGAGAGATAGCGCAGCACGGCGTCCGAGAGCTTGAGGTTGCGCTCGAGCTCGTTCATCACGTTGCCGTCGCCAGCATAATCGAGGCGCACGTAATAGCCGCGCCGCTCATTGCGGATTCGGTAGGCGAGCTCGCGAAAGCCCCACTCGTCGGTCTCGAGCAGTTCGCCGCCGCCGCTGGCAACGATGCCCTCGAAACGTTTGATGCTGTCCTTGGACTGCGCTTCGCCCAAGTCCGGGCGCAGAATAAAAATGGTCTCGTAGCGCCGCACGCGGCCGCCTCCTTATGGACTACCAGCCCCCGCAGGGGAGCAAGGAGTTTGAAGGTCCTAGCCTAACATCGGCTAATCCCGCCCTTCAAGCCGCCGGCGGGAAATAATCGGGCCGACAGCCATCGCCGGCGGGCCAGGGATTCGCGCCGCCTTCGGGTCCGGGGGCTGCTCATATTGAGACCCCAGAGTCCCGCCCGGCGCAATCACGCATCGCCCTGCCCTTGTAGTAACCTGCCCGCCAGCCAGGAGGGCGCCTGATGACGAAACTCGGTCGGCAAGGCTCTGAGCATCGGTTCGAGGTCGTGGTCGAGCGCGACGTGATGGTCGCGATGCGGGACGGTACGCGGCTGGCGACCGACATCTACCGCCCAGCGCTCGAAGGCGCGCCCGCACCCGGACGCTTCCCGGTCCTGATCGAGCGCACGCCCTACGACAAGGCAACGCCGCGCTTCGTCGTCCATTCCCGCTTCTTCGCTGAGCACGGCTACGTCGTGTTGATCCAGGACGTGCGCGGGCGCGGTGGCTCGGAGGGCGATTGGTATCCCTTCGCGCGCGAGGCGCCCGACGGCTACGACACGATCGAGTGGGCGGCTGCCGAGCCGTGGTGCACCGGCAAGGTTGGCACGATGGGAACTTCGTACATGGGCGCGGTGCAGAGCGCCGCGGCGACGCTCAACCCGCCGCATCTGGCCGCGATGTTCGTCACCGAGGGGCCGTCGAACTACTACGCTTGTTCGATGCGCCATAACGGCGCGCTCGAACAGCGCTTCCTCATCTACGCCTTCCACATGGCGGTCACCAGCCCCGAGGCGCGCGCCAATCCGGCGCTGCGCCAGGCGCTGCTCGAAGCGCGGCTCAATCTGGGGCAGTGGCTCCGCCGCCTGCCGCTCAAGCGCGGAGCGTCGCCGCTGCGCTTGCTGCCGACTTACGAGCAGTGGGTGATTGACCTCCAGACGCGCGCCGCCTACGACGAGTACTGGCGCCAGCGCGGCTACGCGATCGACCAGTACTACGCCGAGCACGCCGACGTCCCGACGGTCTATTTCGGCGCCTGGTACGACTCCTACGCGCGCGCCACGGTCGAGAACTTTGCCGCCCTCAGCAGGCTCAAGCGCTCGCCGCAACGGCTCGTGATGGGGCCATGGACGCACGGCGTGCGCGCCGACGAGGACTTCGCCGGCGAGGCGAGCTTTGGCCCCGCCGCGCTCGAACATTACAACGGGATGCGTCTGCGATGGTTCGACCAGTGGCTCAAGGGACTCGACACGGGCGTCGCCGACCAGCCGGCGGTGCGGATTTTCGTGATGGGCGGCGGCAGCGGGCGCAAGCTTTACGACGTCCTGGGGCTGAGCGGACGAATCGACCACGGTGGGCGATGGCGCTTGGAGTCGCAATGGCCGCCGGCGGGCGTGCGCGAGACCCCGTGGTATCTCCATCGGGGCGGCGCGCTGGCGCCGCGGACACCTGAGGAAGACGGCGGCGCGAGCACGTTTCGCTATGACCCGCGTGATCCGGTGCCGACGGTCGGCGGATGTATCTCGGTGGGCTTCGAGTTCATGCCGCCCGGCGGCTTCGACCAGCGCGCGCGTTTTCCGCTTGCGGCAGGCGAGTCGCTGCCGCTGGCCGCGCGGCCGGACGTCATGGTCTTCGTCTCGGAGCCGCTGGCCGAGTCGCTGGAGGTCACCGGCTCGCCGCTGGTCAAGCTGTGGGTGTCGTCGTCGGCGCGCGACACTGACTTTACCGCCAAGTTGATCGATCTGTATCCGCCGAGTGCCGACTATCCCGATGGCTACGCGCTCAACCTGACCGATTCGATCATCCGGATGCGTTTTCGCAACTCGTGGACCGACCCGCAGCCGATGACGCCGGGCGAAATTTACGAGGTCAGCATCCCCTTCTATCCGATAAGCAACCTGTTCGCCCGCGGGCATCGGATCCGGCTCGACATCTCGTCGTCGAACTTTCCGCGCTTCGACGTAAACCCCAACACCGGCGGCGCGCTGGGCGAGCCGGGCGCGATGGTGGTCGCCGACAACACGGTCCATCATGCGGCGGCACACCCCTCGCATATCGTCCTGCCGGTGATGACAAGATAGGCTGAGGCGAGCGACGAAAAGTCGAAGCGGAGCGGGCGTCAGCCGGCGCTTCAGCGCAAAATTGCCGGATAAGCCGTGTTCGGACGGGCCGCCTTTACCTGCTGCGCACCCTCTGTTAGAGTCCTCGGTTAACTAAAAGGAAAAGGGAAAGTAAGAGCTCCTGATGCCTCTCGCAGCCGTTCGCAAGCGGGAAATAGTCCAGACTCACGCTCGGTCCAACTCCGACAGCGGTTCGCCTGAAGTTCAGGTCGCCCTGTTCAGCGCGCGGATCGATCAGCTCACCGACCATCTGAAGACTCACGCGAAAGACCATCATTCGCGCCGGGGACTTTTGCGCCTGGTCGGCAAGCGCCGTCGGCTTCTGGACTACCTGCGCTCGCGCGACCTCGCGCGCTACAAGGCGCTGATCGAGCGGCTCGGCATCCGGAGGTAGGCCGCCAGCTTGGCCGCGCCGCGCAGGCGGTGCGGCGGGCGCGGGCCGGCGGGGGCCGGCCCCGACAAGGCGCCCATCAGCGCCGGCGTGGCGCAAGCGGATCGGCCCTCCTTCCTCCCTCAGGTGTGAAGAACCCGATGTATCGAAAACTCGAGATTGAATTTTCCGGCCGCCGGCTGTCGCTGGAGACCGGACGCGTCGCCAAGCAGGCGCACGGCGCGGTCCTGGCGCAATACGGCGAGACCGTGGTGCTGGCGACGGTGGTTTCGGCGCATGAGAGCCGGCCCAACATTGACTTCCTTCCGCTGACCGTCGATTACCAGGAGCGGACCTTCGCCGCGGGCAAGATTCCTGGCGGCTTCTTCAAGCGCGAGGGGCGCCCCTCGGAGAAGGAGATCCTGACCTCGCGCCTGATCGACCGCGCGATGCGCCCGTTGTTTCCCAAGGGTTACGACAAGGAAACCCAGATCATCGTCACGGTGCTCTCCGCCGACCGCGACAACGACCCCGACATGCTCTCGCTGATCGCGACCTCGGCCGCGCTGGAGGTTTCCGACATCCCGCACAACGGGCCGGTGGCGGCGGTGCGGATGGGCCGGATCGACGGCAAGCTGGTTGCCAACCCGACGCTCAGCGATCTGGAGCGCAGCGACGTTTCGATGGTGGTCGCGGCCAAGCCCGACTCGATCGTGATGCTCGAAGGCGGCGCGCAGATCGTTGACGAAGAGTCGGTGCTCGAAGCGCTGTTCACCGCGCACGAGGCGCTCAATCCTATCTTCGAGCTCCAGAGCGAGCTGCGCCGACTGGCGGGCAAGCCCAAGCGCCCGTTCACCCCCAAGACGATCGACGCCGCGCTGCTCGAGGCGGTGCGCCAGCGGATGGCGCCCGAGCTCGAGGCCGCGCTCAGCGCCGGCAGCAAGAAGGAGCGCAGCAGCGCGCTGCGCGCACTCGCCGACAAGGTTGTCGCCGAGCTTGGCGAACGCTTTCCCGAGCGCGCGGGCGAGCTGACTGAGGCCTGCGACAAGGTGATCCGCGACCGCGTGCGCAAGGCGATTATCGAGCAGGACAGACGCGTCGACGACCGCAGTTCGACCGAGATCCGCCCGCTGGCGGCGCAGGTCCAGATGCTGCCGCGCACCCATGGCTCGGCGATGTTCACCCGCGGCGAGACCCAGGTGCTGGCGACGGTCACCCTCGGCACCAGCGCCGACGAGCAGAAGATCGATGCGCTGATGGGCGAGCGCTACAAGAAGTTCATGCTCCATTACAACTTCCCGCCCTTCAGCACCGGCGAGGTCAAGTTCCTGCGCGGCCCCTCGCGCCGCGAGATCGGCCACGGCGCGCTCGCCGAGCGCGCGCTGCTGCCGGTGCTGCCGCCCGAGGAGGAGTTCCCCTACACCATCCGCGTGGTCTCCGAAGTGCTGGAGTCCAACGGCAGCTCGTCGATGGCGACGGTGTGCGGCGGCAGTCTGGCACTGATGGACGCCGGGGTGCCGGTGCGCGCGGCGGTGGCGGGAATCGCGATGGGCCTGGTCAAGGAGGGCGAGCAGGTCCGCGTGCTGACCGACATCCTTGGCGACGAGGACCACCTGGGCGACATGGACTTCAAGGTCGCCGGCACCGCCACCGGGGTCACCGCCATCCAGATGGACAACAAGGTCGGCGGGATCACGCGCGAGGTGATGCGCCAGGCGCTCCATCAGGCGCGCGACGCGCGGCTGTTCGTGCTTGGGGTGATGGAGAAGGCGCTGCAATCGCCGCGCACCGAAGTCTCGATGTACGCCCCACGCATCGTCACCATCCACATCAAGCCCGACAAGATCCGCGACGTCATCGGCCCCGGCGGCAAGGTGATCCGCGCGCTGGTCGAGGAGACCGGCTGCAAGATCGACATCGAGGACGACGGCACCGTGGTCATCGCCTCGGCCGACGGCACCGCGATCGAGAAGGCGATCGCGTCGATCCAGGCGCTCACCTCCGAGCCCGAGGTCGGCCGCATTTACAAGGGCAAGGTGCGCAAGATCGTCGAGTTCGGTGCCTTCGTCGAAATCCTCCCCGGCACCGACGGCCTGCTCCATATCTCGCAGCTCTCCAACCAGCGCGTGCGCAAGGTGGAAGACGTGATCCACGAGGGCGACGAGATCATGGTCAAGGTGCTCGAGGTCGGACGCGACGGCAAGATCCGGCTCTCGCTGCGCGAGGCGCAGGAGGAGCTGGCGCAGAAGGCCCAATAGGCCCGCCGCCGCGTGCGATGATTCGCAAAAGCGTCCTGCCCAACGGCCTGCGCGTGCTGAGCGAGCCGATGCCCTCGGTGGTCTCGACCACCCTCGGCATCTGGGTCGAGAACGGCTCGCGCTACGAAGTCGCGGCCGAGAACGGGGTCTCCCACTTCATCGAACACCTGCTCTTCAAGGGCACGCGCACGCGCACCGCGGCACAGATCGCCGAGGAAATCGACGCGGTCGGCGGCGTGCTCAACGCGTTCACCGGCAAGGAGTACACCTGCTACTACGCCAAGGTGCTCGGCGAGGACCTCGCGATGGCAACCGAGCTGCTCGCCGACCTCTTCCTCGACTCGGTCTTCGACCCCGCCGAAATCGACCGCGAGCGCCAGGTCGTGCTCCAGGAGATCTCGCAGGCCGAGGACACGCCCGACGACTTCATCCACGACCTCTTCAACCTCAAGTTCTGGGAGGGCCATCCGCTGGCACTGCCGATCTTCGGTTCGGTCGCCACTGTCAACGCGATCAACCGCGAGCTGCTGTTGTCGTTCATGGCCGAGCGCTATCGCGCCGGGCGCGTGTTTATCGCGGCGGCGGGGATGGTCGATCACGAACGGCTGGTCGAGCAATGCGCGCGCCTGTTCGGCGGGATCACCGGCGACGGCCGTCCCGAGCCGACCAGCCCGCCGGCCGAGCGGATGGTGGTCATCAACCACCACAAGGACCTCGAGCAAACCCATCTCTGCATCGGCGGACCCGGCATCAGCCAGGCCTCGCCGCTGCGCTACGCGAGCTACGTGCTCAACACCGCGCTCGGCGGCGGGATGTCCTCGCGCCTGTTCCAGGAGGTGCGCGAACGGCGCGGCCGCGTTTACAGCATCTACTCCTTCATGTCGTCGTACCTCGACTGCGGCTACTTCGCGATCTACGCCGGCACCAACCCGGAATGGATCGACGAGGTCATCGAGGTCACCCTCAGCGAGATCGGCAAGCTCGTGCGCGACGGCCTGAGCCGCGCCGAACTCGAGCGCGCCAAGAGCCAGCTCAAGGGCAACATGCTGCTCGGGATGGAATCGACGGAAAGTCGGATGAATCGGCTGGCGCGCAACGAGATCTACTTCGGGCGCGAGGTTCCGATCGAGGAGCTCGCGCGCGGCATCGACCAGGTCACCAACGACCAGCTCGTCGAGTTGGCGGCGCGCTCGTTCGAGCCCGGGCGGATGGCGATGGTGCTGCTGGGCGATCTCAAGGGGCGCCAATTCGGCGCCGACGTCTTCTCCGCGCTGAAGTAATCAGCTTCGAGCGGCGCGCGGCGATCTTCATAGCCTTGCTCGGCCGGGCCCTTGCTCACGTGCGCGTGAACGAGCCGAGATCGAGCGGCAATCCGAGGGTCGGCACCGGAGCGGGCTTCGTCACGACCCCGTTGGGAACGACATCGCCGAAACCGCCGTCACCGACTCGGCCGATGAGCCGGTCGGCTGAGCAGGCGGACGGGGTTGTGCGGACGCGCACACATCGCTAACTCATCCTCTCAGCGCGATGGAACGCACGGCCCGCGAAAACACTCTGCAATGTTCTCCCATGCGCGAGAGCTCGGGCAACAGCAAATTGACGTTGCGGCCACAAACTCGATGCGCTGGAACGCCGCGACGCGAAATAGCCGTCAGCTTGCGCGCGGGCTCCCGATTTCCCTAGCCTCTTGGCTCCGGAGCGCCGCGCGATGCCGCCCGTGCCTGACCGCCGCCCGCCCACCATCCTCGGCCTCAACGCATCGGACTGGTCGATCGTCGCGATGGTGCTGATCGTGAAGGCGGCGGTGCTCGCCTTCGGCGCACTCTCCTTTGAGATAACCAACGACGAGCCCCTGGGGTCGCTCGCCCACTGGCTGTCGCTCTGGAACCGGTGGGACGCGCCGCAATACGTGCTGATCGCCGAACACGGATACGGCGCGGCCGGCGACGCGCGTCTGGCGCTGGTGTTCTTTCCGCTCTACCCGATGTTGATCCGTGCACTGGCGTCGGTAGTGCATGACGCGGTGCTATGCGCGCTGCTGATTTCGACGGTGGCCTCGGTGGCCACGGGCGTTGTGCTCGGGCGGCTTTTCGCGCTGGATTATCCGCCGCGACTTGCGCGCCGCGCGGTCTGGTTTCTCTTCATCTTTCCGACTTCCTATTTTCTGCACGTCGGCTACAGCGAAAGCCTTTTTATCGCGCTGGTCGCGGGCGCCTTTCTCGCCGCGCGGCGCGCGCGATGGGTCGAGGCCGGCGGGCTGGGCGCGCTGGCCGCGATGGCGCGTCCCAACGGCATCCTCCTGATGCCGGCGCTGGGCGTCGAAGCGCTCGCCGAGTTGTGGGGCACGCGGCGTTTGGAGTGGCGCTGGCTATGGACCGGTGCGGTGGTCTTCGGCCTCGGCGTGCACATGCTGGTCAACTATCGCGTGACCGGCGACCCGCTTGCCTTCCTGCATTTGGAGTATGCGCACTGGTCCAACCGGATGATCGCGCCGTGGCAGGGAGTCGCAGTCAATCTCGGGGTCGCGCACACTTACAATCCGCACGACGCCGCGATGATTGGGACGCAGATACTGTTCTACCTCGCGGTCGGACTCGCGGGCACGATCGCGGCGGCGGCCCTGCTGCGGCCATCGTATGCGGCGTGGATGGGGCTCAACTGGCTGGTGTTCGCGAGTCAGGCGTGGGATATCAGCGCGCCGCGCTATCTGCTGGTGATGTTCCCGCTGTTTATCCTGATCGCGATCCTCGCGCGCAACCGCCATTGGCACACCGCGATCACCGTATGGTCGCTGCTCTGGCTGGGGATGTTTACGAGCGAGTTCGTCCGCGGCCACTGGGCGTTCTGAGGGCGTCGCGACCGCACGATTGTTCATTTGATTCCGGTCCCTTGCAGATAGACGCTCTGCGGGCTGTTGCGGGCGTCGTCGCGGATGCGGATTTCGCCGGTGAGCACACCGAGGCGGGTCGGGTCGAAGGCCACGCTAACCGTGCACTGCGCGCCCGCGTCGAGTATTCCGGTGCATCCGTCGGCGACCTTGGCAAACTGATCGAGCGCCACGGCCGAAGTAGTGAACACGGTCACCTTGCTTATATCCAACGCGGCCTTGTTTGGATTGGTCAGTACAAGGTCCTTGCTTTGGCTCACCTCTCCTCTGCCGACCTTGCCGAAGTAGATAGCGGTAGTGGAGAGTCGCAGGCTGCCGCGCACACCGTAGCCGCGCAGGTAGAAAATCTGCGGATCGTTGCCCGCGTTGTCGAAAACTTTGAGATTGGCGCGCCGCAGCCCCAAAGCGCCCGGCCGGAAGGTGAGGCTAAGTGAACATTGAAGGCCCGGGCTCAGCACCGCGGGACAATCCGTCCCCGCAAGCGCAAAGTCGCCCGGATTGGCCCCGCCGAAGACCGTGCCCTCCAGCGTAATCGGGAAGGTCGGTGCGGTCGCAGGATCCTTCAGATACACATGCAGCGGTACGCTGGTGGCGCCGGTCACGCCGAAGACCGTGTTGGGAAACCATAGCGGAGTCGGACCGAAGTGCAGCCACTTGGGCACCCGCGTAGGCGTCGGGCTGGGCGTCGGCGCCGGCGTGGGTGTCGGGTCGGGAGTGGGCGTCGGCGTTGGGGTGGGAGTGGGCGTCGGCGCCAGTGGCTGGTCGTACTCCAGCACCCGGTTGTTGGCACTGTCGGCGATATAAAGATGGCCTTGCGCGTCGGCGGCGGCGCTCGCAGCGAAGCACAGGCTGGCCGCGCTTGCCGCCACACCGGCCTCGCCGGCGTTACATCCGGAAGTGCTCAGATTGCGCTGTCCGAATACGCGATTGGCAACGACGTTGGATGCCGGCTCTCCGGGCTGGTCGTATTCAAGCACGCGGCTGTTGTTGAGGTCGGCGATGTACACGTTGCCCGCCTCGTCGATCGCAACTCCCGAGGGCAGGCACAGGCTCGATGCGTCGGCGCCGCAGACATTCGAGGTGAAGTTCGCTCCGCTGGCACCCTGGCCGAAGACGAGGCTTGCGGCCGGATTGCTGCCGAAGTTCCCCGGCGTCGCGGCGGTGAACTCGAGCACGCGGTTGTTGTAGGAATCGGCGACGTAGAGATTGCCCAGTGGGTCGGCGGCCACACCGAGGCTCGGCGTACTCTCGTTGCCGCACAGATTGCCCGGCCCGGGCGTCGGCCGGGGCGTGGGGCTGGCGACTGCGCCGTCGGCACAGGTCCGGGTCACATAAGAACCGGCCTGGCCGATGACCGCGGTCGGCATCGGCGTGGGGCCGAACGAACCGTTTGCGTCGGGCGCGAATTCAAGTACGCGGCTGTTGCCGGCGTCGGCGACGTAGAGATTGCCCGCGAGGTCGAGCGCGACGCCGGTCGGCGCACATAAACCGCCCTTGGACGGGGAAGCGGGGCTCGCGCTGAGATTGCACAGGGCGCTGGTGAAGCTGCCGGCCTGTCCGAATACGCTCGAGGCGCTGAAATCGCTCTGTCGCCCGCTGGTCGCAAGGGTCGTAAAAGGCGACGGGAATTCGACCACCCGGTTGTTGCCCGTGTCGGCGACGAACAGGTCGCCCGCACTGTCCACTGCGATTCCGCCTGCGCCGCCCGACGTGCCCGCAAGGCAGAGCGTCTGTGCGCCTGGCGCGCCGCCGCCGCTGGTCTGCGCCTGGTTGCATCCGGAGCCGAAGAAGTCCGGCTGCCCGACGACGAGGTCGGCCGGCTGATTGGCAACCAGTTCGCTTAGCGCCTTCCATCCGAGCACCCGGTTGTTCACTACGTCGAGCACGTAAACATGATTCGGATCGACCCCGGTGCTGGCGTCGATAGCGACCGCCGCCGGCTGCGCGAGCCCTTGCGCGTCAACGAAGTTGACTGCCGTGCTGCCGAAGTTGATTTGTCCGAGCATCTGGTCGGGTACGGCATCGCCTGCAAAGCCGGGCGGTTCGGGCGCGCCGTTGCCGGGCGAGTAGTACTCCAAAACGCGATGGTTGTCGGCGTCGGCGACGTAGAGGTTGCCTGCGCTGTCGGCAGCAAGGCCGAGGATCTGACTCAGCCCGGCGGAATTGGCGATGCTCAACTGCGGGCCAATCTTCGCGTTGGCGCTGGTGTTGGTGGGCGGATTGTTGAACTCCTTGAATTGCGAGACGACCCCGTTGGAAGCCGCATACAGGCTGTTGAGCGGATCGACCGCTACTCCGGCAAGCGAGAAGGCCGCGAACGAGTTGAAGACGAGCGAAGCTGGCGGATCGTCGGCGAAGCCGCCGCCGGCGTCGAACGGCCCGTTATACTCGACCACGCGCCCGTTGCCGGTATCCGCGGCGTAGAGATTGCCGTGGCTGTCAACCGCGACGCCGACCCCGAAGCCGTGTGCGACGCATACGGTCTGCGCGCCGACGCCGCCGCCTTGGTTGCAAAGCGCGCCGCTCATGTCGGGCTGGCCGAAGACCAAGTCGGCCGTCACGTCGCCCGTGCCGTCGGAGTTGGCCGCGCCGAGCGGATCGAAGTACTCGACGAAACGGTTGTTGCCGGTGTCGGCGACGAACAGGTTGCCGGCGGCATCCACCGCCACGCCCTCGGGTGCGGCCAGCGCGGTCGCCCCGACGGCGGCGGCGTTGGTTGTGAATTGCGACCCTGCGGCGCCCTGACCGAACACGATTGCCGCATCGAAATTCGAGTTCTGTCCGGGCAGCGACGCGAACGGATTGCTGAATACCAACGTCCGATTGTTGCCAGTGTCGCCGACGTAGAGGTTGCGCGCGCCGTCAACCGCGACGCCCTGCGGTGTGCACAGCGTGTTTTGCGCGGGCGCGGCGGCCAGACCGTTGTTCCACAGCACGCCGGCCGTCCGGTTGCAGTAATAGGAACTGAAGTCGGCCTGGCCGATCACGAGATCGGCGGGCTGGTTGTTCGCGAACTCGGCCACGCCCTTCCATCCCAGCACCCGGTTGTTGCCGGTGTCAGCGACGTAAACCTCGCCGCCGACCGGATCGATTGCGACCGCCGTTGGCGAATTGAGGCCGCGTGCGTCGGCAAAATTGGCTGCGCTGTTGACGAAGTTGGTCTGGCCAAACTCATGGTCGGCGGCGGTACCGCCGGCGGCGCGCAGCACGGCGGCAATTGCGATCGCGGCCAGCGCGGCTACGGTCGCGATGCTTGCCGCGCGGCGTGTGCGCGAGCGAATCGCCATTGCGAACTCCGGCGATCCCGACGGGGCGAGCGCCGTCGGGCAGCATGCCGACGGCGGGATCGCCGATCTGTTTAACGCTAACGCGCGTCGGCCGCCGGGGCGACGTAAGGATTCACCGCAACGCACGCGCATTTGGGCCGGAGTTTCGGGCCCAACTGGGCGGGATTCGCTGACGACGGTCAGCCGCTGGCGCCTGCGGACAAATTCGCGGCCGTCGCAGCATCAGTCTCCCGTGCCTTGCAAGCGCCTGTGAATGATTCGAGCGGCTTGCGTTGCAACTCGGCTACGGATGCGGCTTAAGTGATGGCGTCAAATTCGTGCCGATGAACCTCCGACTCAAGGTCCAGCGGCTGCGGCCCGGCTCAGCCGCGCTGCCGCGCTACCATAGTGCGCACGCCGCAGGGATGGACCTTGTTGCCGACCTGGACGCCCCACTTACCCTTGCGCCGCGTGCGCGGGCGGCGGTGCCGACCGGGATCGCGCTGGAAATCCCGCCCGGCTTCGAGGGACAGGTGCGCGCGCGCAGCGGACGGGCGCTCGCCGAGGGCCTTGCGCTGGTCAATTCACCCGGCACGATCGACGCCGACTATCGGGGTGAAATTAAAGTGATACTTGTAAATCTCGGCGAGGCCCCAGTCGTCGTCCGCCCCGGCGACCGGATCGCCCAGCTCGTCATCGCGCCGGTCGCTCGTGCCGAAATAGTCGAAGTCACCGAGCTCGAACCAAGTTCGCGCGGCAACGGCGGCTTCGGGCATACTGGAAGATAGATGCAGCGCGTTCCGCACAGAGGGACGTGCCCGATTCGCGGATGAGCATGAAGGAAAGCGAAAGCGACGCCGCGCTGACCGCGGTCACGCCGATCGACGGCCGCTACCGCGCGCGCACGCGCACGCTCAGCACCTACTTCAGCGAGTTTGCGCTGATTCGTTACCGGGTGCGGGTCGAGATCGAGTGGCTGATCGAGCTGGCTGCGATTCCTGAGCTTGGATTTGCGCTCCACGCCGATACGGCAGGCCGTCTGCGCGCGCTCTACGAGGACTTCACGCTTGAGGGAGCACGCCGGGTCAAGGAGCTCGAGCGCACGACCAACCACGACGTCAAGGCGGTCGAGTATTTTCTCAACGAACGCTTCGCCGCCGCCGGGCTCATGGTGCCGCCCGGGATGGTGCATTTCGCCTGCACCTCGGAGGACATCAACAACCTCGCCTACGCGCTGATGCTCAAGGAGTTCTGCGAGCGCGAGCTGGCGCCCGCGCTGGAGGCGACGATTGCGACGATCGCGGCGATGGCGCGGCGATGGCGCGCCGTGGCGATGATCGCGCGCACTCACGGCCAGCCGGCGACGCCGACCACGATGGGCAAGGAGCTGGCGGTCTTCGCCGCGCGGCTCGAACGCCAGCTGCGCCTTCTCCGCCGCCAGGAGTACCTGGGCAAGTTCAACGGCGCTGTCGGCAGCTTCGGCGCCCATCGCGCTGCCTGCCCGGAGGTGGACTGGCTCGAGGTCTCGCGCCGGTTCGTCGAGTCGATGGGGCTGGTGTGGAACCCGCTGACGACCCAGATCGAAAGCCACGACTTCGTCGCCGAGCTGTTCGACACGGCGGTGCGCATCGACACGATCCTGCTCGACTTCGCCCGCGACATGTGGGGCTATATCGCCCTCGGCTACTTCGACCAGCGCGCGGTCAAGGGCGAGGTCGGCTCGTCGGTGATGCCGCACAAGGTCAACCCGATCGACTTCGAGAACTGCGAGGGCAACGTTGGCCTCGCGAGCGCGCTCTTCCAGCATCTGGCGGCCAAGCTGCCGGTCTCGCGATGGCAGCGAGATCTGAGCGACAGTACCGCGATGCGCGCCTTCGGCACTGCCTTCGGGCACCTGATGATCGCGCTCGACTCGCTGCGCCGCGGCCTGGAGCGGGTCGAACTCAACCAAGCGCGGATTGCCGCCGACCTGGAGGCCGATGGCGCATGGGAGGTGCTGGCAGAAGCGGTCCAGACTGTGATGCGCCGCCACGGGCTGCCCGACCCCTACGAGCGGCTCAAGGAGCTGACCCGCGGGCGCGCGATCGATCGCGAAACGATGCGCCGCTTTATCGCCGGACTCGACCTGCCTCCCGACGCGCGGGCGCGGCTTGAGCGGCTGACCCCGGCAAGTTACCTTGGATTGGCGTCCGAACTGGTTGACCGTTTCGTCCCCGGCGACAAATCCAAGGGCTAGACACGCGCTGTTGTGTATAAGCGCGTGGTCCTGTGAAAAAAGGGCAGCGCGCAAGGTTTGTGGCCGGCGCGCACGTCGGCTAGTTCAATGGTTATAATTCACTAACGGAGGCCCCATCGTGGACGACGCGCTGCAGAAGCTCGAGATGTTCTATGAGGGCAAGGCGAAGAAGCTGTACGCCACCGCCGACCCCGGTCTGGTGATCGCCTACTTCAAAGACGACGCCACCGCCTTCAATGCCAAGAAGCGCGGCACGATCGAGGACAAGGGCGTGGTCAACAACGCCATGTCGGAGTTGTTCTTCACCCTGCTCGAGCGCAACGGCGTCCCCACCCACTTCGTGCGCCGGATAAACGAGCGCGAGATGCTGTGTCGGCGGCTCCAGATAATCCCGGTCGAGACCGTCGTGCGCAACATCGTCGCCGGCTCGATGGCCAAGCGGTTGGGACGCGAAGAGGGCGAGGTCCTACGACACCCGATCGTCGAGTACTACTACAAGTCCGATGCGCTCGACGACCCGCTGATCTACGCCGAACACGCGGTGCTTTTCGGATGGGCGACCGAGGCCGAGATCGAGACCATTCGCACGATGGCGCTTAAGGTCAACGACGTGCTCAGCCGCTTCCTCGACGAGCGCGGCGTCATCCTGGTCGATTTCAAGCTGGAGTTCGGCCGCCATCGGGGCAGGATCCTGCTGGGCGACGAGATCTGTCCCGACACCTGTCGCTTCTGGGACAAAAAGACCCGCGAAAAGCTGGACAAAGACCGCTTTCGGCGCGACCTCGGCGGCGTCGAGGACGCCTACCAGGAGATGCTGCGCCGGGTGTCGCATTGAGCCGAACGGTGGGCCAACACGCGGCTTTTAGGCGGGTACGGTGTCCCATTAGCAATTTGCTCCGCCGCAGCGTCCGTCAGCCTGGTCGAAGCAGGCCTGCGAGCGGAGCCGGCGCGGCATCTTTGCACCGCGTGATTTTTTCGCCTTCCCTGGAAACCCGTCGCCGCGGCCGCAAAGAGTGCGGCCGCGGGGTTCTTCGCTTCGCGCGGAATGACGGCCGGAACTTTGCGAAGTTGCATCAGAAACATCTCACGCCGCGCGCAGGTTAACTCAGTTGCTGGTCAAGGTCTTCGTGACGCCGCGCAAGGGGATCCTCGATCCCCAGGGGCGCGCCGTCGAACAGTCGCTCCGCAGCCTCGGCTTCAGCGGTGTCGGCGCGGTGCGCGTCGGCCGCTATATCACGCTCGAACTCGACGCGGCCGACGCCGAGCAGGCGCGCGCGACCGCGCGCCGGATGTGCGAGCAACTGCTCGCCAATCCGCTCATCGAGGACTTCACCTTCGAGGTCGAGTCGTGACCGCTGCTGCCGAGCACGGATCCCAGAGGCAAATCGACGGCATCGCCGGCCGGCTGAGGACGGAGGAAATGCTGGGAAAATGAGGTGGGGAGTCGTCCGTTTTCCAGGCTCGCTTGACGACGCCGACGCGCTGTGGGCGTTGGGCGCCGTGATGGGCCAGGAGGCGCGCGCGCTCTGGCACAAAGACACCTCGCTGGACGGCGTGGATTGCGTGGTCCTGCCCGGCGGGTTCAGCTACGGCGACTACCTGCGCTGCGGCGCACTTGCGCGCTTCGCGCCGATTATGCGGAGCGTCGTGCGCTTCGCCGAGGACGGCGGCCTGGTGCTGGGAATCTGCAACGGCTTCCAGATCCTTTGCGAGGCGCATCTGCTGCCCGGCGCGCTCACCCGCAACCGCTCGCTCTCGTTCATCTGCGAGCGCGTCCACGTCCGCGTCGAGAACGCGGCCACACCGTTTACGCGCGCCGCGCGCCAAGGCGAGGTCCTGTGCCTGCCGATAAAGCATGGCGAGGGGCTGTACGTCGCGCCCGGCGAAGAACTGCGCGCGATGGAAGAGCGTGGACAGGTGCTCCTGCGCTATACCGACGCCGCGGGCCGCGAGAGCGAGGCGGCCAATCCCAACGGCTCGATCCACGCGATCGCCGGCGTCGCCAATGAGCGCTTTAACGTCTTCGGCCTGATGCCGCATCCCGAGCATGCGGTCGAGGCCGAGCTCGGCGGCGAAGACGGACTCAAAATTTTTCGCTCGATCGTCGAGAGCGTCCAATGAGCCCGGTGGGGACGAGCGCCGCGAGACCGCTATGAGCGCAGCAGGCCGCACCGAAACGCCGGTCGCGCTGCCCGGCGAGCCCGCCGTCGGGCTCGAACAGGCGCGCGCGCACGGCCTCAGCGACGACGAGTACCGCGCGATCGAGCGGCGACTGGGCCGCACGCCGACCTTCACCGAGCTTGGCGTGTTCTCGGTGATGTGGTCGGAGCATTGCTCGTACAAATCCTCGCGCCGCCATCTGGCGATGCTGCCGCGGGCGGGCGAGCGAGTGGTCGGCGGCCCGGGCGAGAACGCCGGCGCGCTCGACATAGGCGAGGGTTGGGTCGCCGTCTTCAAGATCGAAAGCCACAACCATCCTTCCTTCGTCGAGCCGCACCAGGGTGCGGCGACCGGCGTCGGCGGAATCCTGCGCGACATCTTCACGATGGGCGCGCGGCCGGTGGCGAGCATGGATTCGCTGAAGTTCGGCGCCCTCGACCATCCGCGCACGCGCTATCTTCTGGGCGGCGTAGTCGGCGGTATCGGCGGCTACGGCAACTGCGTCGGCGTTCCGACCGTCGCCGGCGAGGTGATGTTCGACAAGGCTTACAACGCCAATATCCTGGTCAACGCCTTCTGCCTGGGGCTTGCGCGGCGCGGCGAGTTGCAGAGCGCGCGGGCGCGCGGGGTCGGCAATCCCGTGATCTATGTCGGCTCGGCGACCGGGCGCGACGGGATCCACGGCGCAAGCCTGCTCGCCTCCGCCGAGTTCGACGCCAGCAGCGACTCCAAGCGACCGACGGTCCAGGTCGGCGACCCGTTCACCGAGAAGCTGCTCATCGAGGCGTGCCTGGAGGCCATGCGCACCGGCGCGATCGTCGCGATCCAGGACATGGGAGCGGCCGGGCTTACCTCGTCGTCGAGCGAGATGGCGGCGCGCGGCGGCGTGGGGATCGAGCTAGAGCTCGAGCGCGTGCCCCTGCGCGAGGCGGGCCTGACGCCGTACGAGATCCTGCTCTCGGAGTCGCAGGAGCGGATGCTGCTGGTGGCCGCGGCGGGGCGCGAGGCCGAGCTGATGGAGGTCTTCGCACGCTGGGACCTGCATGCGGTGGTGGTCGGGAGGATAACCGGCGACCGGCGCTGGCGCGCGCGCTGGCGCGGCGTACTGGTAGCCGATATTCCGGTCGGTGCGCTGGCCGACGAGGCGCCGATGTACGACCGTCCCGCTTCACCGCCGGCAAAATCGGAGTTTAAAGCATCCGTTCAGGTTACGGTGACGCCCCCCGCGCCCGCCGAGGCACTGCGCCGCCTGCTCGACAGCCCCAACGTGGGCTCGAAGCGATGGGTCTATCGGCAATACGACTCGCTGGTGCAGAGCAACACGATGGTGGGGCCGGGGAGCGACGCGGCCGTGCTGCGGATCAAGAGCACGCGGCGCGCGCTCGCGCTCAAGGTCGATTCCAACCCGCGCGCCTGCGCGCTCGACCCCTACGCCGGCGCGGCGGCGACTGTGGTCGAGGCGGCACGCAACGTGGCCTGCGCCGGCGCACGACCGATCGGACTCACCAACTGTCTCAATTACGGCAATCCCGAACGGCCCGAGATCATGTGGCAGTTCGTCCGCGGAGTCGAGGGAATCCGCGACGCGGCAATCGCGCTCGGGACGCCAGTCGTCAGCGGCAACGTTAGCTTCTACAATGAGACTGAAGGGCGCGCGATTCCGCCAACGCCGACGATCGCGATGCTGGGGCTCCTTGAGGACGCCTCACGTCGGTTAAAGCAATTCTTCAGATTTCCAGGCGACGCGATAATCGTGGTGCAGACCGCGCAGCCGAGGCTCGCTGCCAGCGAATATGCCTACCTGTTCGGCGTTGGCCGCGCCGAGGACGCCTGCGTGCTGGCGCCGCTCAATCTAGCCCGCGAGCGGGCGCTTATCGACGCCTTGGTTGCCGCCGCAGAAGCCGGGTTGATAAGATCGGCGCACGACATTGCGGAGGGCGGGCTGGCGGTCGCGCTGGCGGAATGCTGCTTCAATCCCGACGGCGTCGTGGGCGCGGAAATTGACCGGATGCCGGACGGTGATGAGGCGGCGGTGTTTTTTGGCGAAGGTTGCTCGACCGTAGTGCTGTCCGCCGCGATGGGCGACGTGGAGAAGCTGCGCGCGATATTCAAGGGTGCAGGAATCGGCGTGACCGAGATCGGCCGGGTATCCGAGAAGCCACGGCTGGTGATCCGGAATTTCGCGACGGTGCTCGACGAAGAAGTGCACGCCTTGAAGCGGATCCACGAGCTGGCGATCGAGCGGAGGCTGGCCGCCAATGGATGAAGAGCTCTCGGTAGAGATCGCGCGCGAGGAGTCCAGGCTCGACGCCTTCCACGAAGAGTGCGGCGTCTTCGGCGTCTTCGGCCACCCCGAAGCCGCCAATCTGGCCTACCTGGGCCTCTACGCGCTCCAGCATCGCGGGCAGGAATCCGCCGGCATCGTCTCCTCCAACGGCAAGGCCCTCATCTCGCATCGCGGGATGGGCCTGGTCGCCGACATCTTCAGCGGCGAAGTGATCAGTCGTCTCGAAGGCACCTCCGCGATCGGCCATAACCGCTATTCGACCACCGGCTCGACCACGCTGAAGAACTGCCAGCCGCTGGTTGTCGAGTACGCCGACGGCGGGCTTGCACTGGCGCACAACGGTAACCTGGTCAACTTCGCCCAGCTGCGCGAGCAGCTGGAAGCCGGCGGCTCGCTCTTCCAGTCCTCCTCCGATAGCGAAGTGATCATGCATCTGATCGCCGGCTCGCGCGCGCCGACGCTGGCCGAGCGGGTGGCGGCGGCGCTGGTCCAGGTGCGCGGCGCCTACTCGCTGCTCGTGCTGTCGCAGCACCAGATGGTTGCCGTGCGCGACCCCTTCGGCTTCCGCCCGCTGGTGCTGGGTTCGCTCAACGACGCGACGATCGTGGCCTCCGAGACCTGCGCGCTGGATCTGGTGCGCGCCGATTACGTCCGCGAGATCGAGCCCGGCGAAATGGTCATCATCGACGAGGACGGCGTGCGTTCGACGCGTCCGTTCGCCGTCGCGCCGACCCGCCGCTGCATCTTCGAGTATGTCTATTTCGCGCGCCCCGACAGCCTGCTCTTCGGGCGCAACGTTTACCAGGTGCGCAAGATGCAGGGGCGCGCGCTCGCCCGCGAAGCGCCCGCCGACGCCGACATCGTGGTGCCGGTGCCCGACTCGGGCAACGCCGCCGCGCTCGGTTACGCCGAGGAGTCGGGGCTGCCGTTCGAGATGGGCCTGGTGCGCAGCCATTACGTCGGCCGCACCTTCATCGAGCCGCGCCAGTCGATCCGCCACTTCGGGGTCAAGATCAAGTTCAACCCGGTGACCGAGCTTCTGCGCGGCAAGCGCGTGGTGCTGGTCGAGGACTCGCTGGTGCGCGGGACCACCTTGCGCAAAGTGATCCCGATGCTACGGCAGGCGGGCGCACGCGAGGTGCATATGCGGATCGCGGCGCCGCCCACCACGCATTCCTGCTTCTACGGGATCGACACCCCGACCAGCGAGGAGCTGCTTGCCTCCAGCCATTCGGTCGAAGAAATCCGCAACTTCATCACGGCCGACTCGCTCGCCTATCTGAGCTGGGACGGGCTGTACTCGTTCCTCAGCAACGGCGCGCGCGAAGGCTTTTGCGACGCCTGCTTCACCGGACGCTATCCGGTAGAGATCCCGGCCAACCGCGGGCCACATCAACTGCGCCTGTTCGAGGCCGCCGACGGCCCCCCGGCGCACTAGGGCGCTGAGAACGCCCGTGCCGGCGATAACCAGGCGGACCGTCGCGGGTGAGAATCAGCCCTGCGGTGCCGGACGCACGGCGTCCGCGGTCATGACGATGCGGTCATCGATGGCTTCGTGGCCGCGCACCGGCGCGGCAAACAGACGTGCGGCGGCAGAGTCCGCGCGCGCATAAAGCCTCGCGACGTTGTCCCGGTAGATCAGCTTCCAGTCAGGCCTCGCGTCCATCAGCTTGCGCGAGAGCGAGCGCGGAGAGATAAGCACGAATTGCGTTGGGAACTTCGTCAACACGAAGTCGCCGCCGGGCTGATCAAAGTTGAAGCGGATATAGTCACGGATCAGCTCGAACGGATAGAGGGTGTCGTAGCGGCCGTCGATAAAAACTCTCGATTGCGGCTCCTGCCAGATCAGAAATTGTCCCCACGCGAAGTCGTTCAGGATGTTGCCCTTCAGATCGTGCTCGTCCATGAAGGCGCAGGCGCCGAAGGGCAGCGGATTGGCCGACTCCAGCCGGCTCGTGAACAGCCCGCTGTGGACGAACAGTAAGACCGAAAGCGCGGCCAGCACACCCTGATTCAGCCACCAGGCCCATCCGGGCGCCTCCTTGCGCTCAGCGGCTTTGCCGCGCCAACGACGGAGCGCCGCTTCCAGATGGCGCGCGAACGGCGCCGCCACCGCGATCCCGGCGATCGGCAAGTTACGAACCGAGAGGACGGCCGAGATGCTCATCAGGGCCGCCACCGCGGCCAGCGCAAGGTCGTCGGGTTCGATCGTCAGGCTCCAGAAAATCACCGTGCCGGCCATCAGCAGCGCCGCGATTTCATAATTCGAGACGAAGCCGCCGTGCGCCCAGTGCGCAAGCATCGCCGGCCCAAGCGGCAGCCAGTCCTGGATAACCAGCCGCGTGTATGGGTTGCGTAGGGCGTGGATCACCGTGTACCAGGTGTCAATTCCGTACGGGGTCGCCAGCGTGGCAAGCGTGGCGGCGGCCGTCAGCGCCGCAAGCTTCATCCCCCGCGCGGCGCCGCGGCCGGCAAAGAAGTCCTGCGCTCCCGAAACTGCGCCGTACACCCCGAGCGACGCGATTCCCATGATGAATCCGCCATGCAGGTTCGCCCACAGCGCCATGATTGGAATCGCAAGCCAGAGCCCGCCCCTTCGCCGATAGGTGTCGCGCGCGAGCAAGAAGACAAGAACCGCGAGCAGCGCGAAGGTGAACGACTGCGGACGATATTGAATCTGCGGCTTGAGTAGCACCGCGGCGGCGATCAGGGTTGCGAACTGGACGCGCGTGGACGCACCTGTTTGCGCGAGCGCCGCGGCGACGAAGATGATCGCCACCGCTGCGCACGCAAGCTTCATCAGGTCCAGCCCGAACACTCCCCAATGGTTGTAGAGCGCCGCCAGGATCACCTCGGTGAGCCATTCGTGGCTGAGCCAGAGATGGCCGGGCACCGAATAGGAATACGGATCATAAAGGACAAGCTGGCGCAGGCGAAGAACGGCCTGGCCGTAGCGGATGTGGCCCCACATATCCGGGTCCGCCACGCGCATCGAGTTGGCGATGGCAATGACGACCAGGACCAGGGCGGGCGAATAGCGGAACAGGGAGATGCGGCTCCACTTCGCCCTTGAGGTTTCGAGACCTACCTGCTCTGCCGCAGTCATAAGATGATCAAGTTTGTCAAGACGCGCCTTGACTCCCGTAGAGATTAACACTCGAAGCGACCGTCATAAAGCACCCAGTCCGTGCTTGACCGCGTGGCGCAATCACCAGCCTGGGTCTGTGGTCCGGTTTCTCTTCAGCCCGCGGCCTGGCGCAGGTTGAGGTGCGGAGCGCGGCGAACAAGATTAGCGCGATGATTACCACCGCCGCCGCCACCGGCTGCGCCGCGCTCAGCCCGTAGCCCTCAAAGCGGTCGTAGATCAGCACCGGCGCGGTCATCGGATAGCAGGCGAGCACCACCATCGCGCCGAACTCGGAAAGCGCCCGCGCCCACATCGTCACCGCTCCTGAGACCAGCGCCCCGCGCGCAAGCGGGAGCGTCACGCCGAAGAACGCCGCCCACGGTCCGCGTCCGAGCGTGCGCGCGACGCTTTCCAGGCGCGGGTCCACGGCGCGGAAGCCGTCGCGCGCGGCGTTGATCAGAAACGGCGCGCTGACGAACAACATCGCGATCACGATCCCCAGCACCGCACCGCCGAAGTGGACACCGAACAGTTCGAAGGCGCGGCCGACGAAGAAGCGCCGGCCGAAGACGAATAGCAGGGCGACCCCCGCGATTCGATGGGGCGCGACAACCGGCAGATCGGTCAGTGCCTCGACGATCGTCCTGCCCGAGAAGTCCCGCCGCGCGAGCAAAAAGCCCAGCGGTGTGCCGACGATCGTACCAGCACGGTTGCCCACGTCGCTGCCATCACGCTGAGCCCGATTGCGTCGAGGACCGTGCGGTCGCCGAACGCGCGCCAGCGCGTGAGGGTCCGCGCCCAGGACGAGCTTGAGCAGCGGGCCAACCAGGAACATCAGGGCCAGGCCCGCGGCGATCGAGAACAGCGCGGTGCGCGAGCCCGCCCTCGGCACCCCCGCCATCGCGCGCGCTTACTTTCTGAGCGTGAACGCCCGCGCCATCGAAATGTCCCGCTCGAATTGCTCCATCGGCTCCCTCGCCGTCAGCACGCAGATGAAGCGCCCCTCGCGCGAGATCGTCAGGCAGAGACTGTAGCCCTTGTAGCTGTAGAAGCGATGGCCGTGATGTTCAGCGACGGCGCCGGGCGGGAAGCTGAAATTGTTCGCCTTGTAGCGGGTGCACAGAAGGTCGCCCTTCGGACCGCGGTACAGCGTGTAGGTCACTGGACTTCCGTCGGGCAGGCGATCGAGCCGTCCGCCGGCGAGCGAGTAGCCGGCTTGTGTAAGGTCCCACATCTGGTCGGGCATCTCGGCTGCGCCGTAGGCGGCGGCGACCGCGGCGAGCGAAGAGGACGGCACGTTGGGACGAAAGCCGCCCTGGAAGCCGTCGAAGGCGCCCACCGCCTGGTCAAACGCCGCACTCGCCACCATCGAGCTGACCCCGCTGAGCGCGGGGGCGCTCATTTGACGCACCCCGGGCAAGCTGCCGATGAACAGCGCGACGAGGATCGCGGCCGCCGCGGCCAGTGGCACCCAAACCCACGGCCGGCGCAGCTCGCGCACGACTGCGCCGCCGCGCGCACCCCCGTCGGAGCGCCGCGCCCCGGCTTCGCGATCGAGACCGTCGAGCGCGGCGCTCAGCCGAGCGCGCAGCTCCTCGGGCGCTTGGGCCGCGCCGTGGCGGCGGATCAGCGCCTTAAGCAGGCGCTCCTCGGCAAGGCGCGTGCGGCACGCGGCGCATCCGTCGTCGACCCCGTGGCCGAGATGGTCGGCAACCGCACGCTCCTCCTCGGGCGTCAGCTCGCCATCGGCGTGGGCTGAGAGGCAGTTAGCAATGTACTCCTCGCAGTTCACGGCTTTCACCAAGCCTTATACACGCAACACGGCCCCGACTGCATCCGGCTCACCGGGTGATCCCGCGCTTGCGGGCGAATGCCGCCAGCGCATTGCGCATCATCTGGCGCCCGCGCGAAACCCGCGACTTGACGGTGCCGATCGGGCATCCGAGCACCTGCGCGGCCTCCTGGTAGTTGAGCTCCTGGACGTCGACCAGGATCAGGACCGTGCGAAAGTCGGCGGGCAGCGCGTCGAGCGCGGCCGCCACCTCATGGTCGAGGATCTGCTCGGCGAGCAGCGCCTCGGGATTGTCGGCGGCTCGGTCAGCGCGCATGCTGGCTCCCTCCAGCTCGCGCTCGAAGTCCTCCGGGGTTGCCGCGAGCATCTCGCGCGAGCCGCCGCGGTAGCCGTTGCGGAAGTTGTTGTACAGGATGGTGAGCAGCCACGCGCGGCAGTTGGTGCCCGGGGTGTACTGATGGAAGAAGCGGTAGGCGCGCAGCACGGTCTCCTGCAACAGGTCGCGGGCGTCGTCGGGATTGCGCGCAAGGCGCAGCGCCGCCGAGTACAGGGCGTCGACGTGAGCCAACGCCTCGCGCTCGAAGAGCGCGCGCTTTTCTCTTCCGGTGCCCCCTTTTTCCCCCATATCCAACGGAGCACCAACATATAGCATCGGCCGCTGAGTAAATCGCCTATGCGGCGGAAAAGTTCCCCCAACCTCACGAGCGCGCGCCGATTTCTGCGACCGCAAGCGGCTGCAGGCTGTCGCGCAACACAGGCGGGAGAGGCTGCGTGTTATTGACACCCGGTCCATCGGCAGGCCTATGCTTTGCCTGTCAGGGGGAGCGGAGCGCGCCGGTCAGGCGGCAAGGAACGCTCGCCATATCTCAGGGTGTTCAACGCGTACGAGGCCGGCCTCGGTTCCACACGCCGAGCCTTTGGATTGGTCAAAGCAGCGGGCGCGGCGGGAACCGCAGCGACGCGGACCCGCGGCAGAACAGAAGAGGAGACCACGGATGAACGGCAAGACACTCACCGGCGCGGTGTTGGCGGCGGCGGTCGGCGCGATGTTCCTAGCTAATCCGACATTCGCCGAGAACGGGTCTAGCAGCGGGTCGAGCGCGAGCCAGGTCAAGTGTATCGGTGGCAACAGCTGCAAGGGGCAGAGCTCGTGCGCGAGCGCGACCAACTCCTGCATGGGACAAAACTCGTGCAAAGGCAAGGGATGGGTAACGACGGCGTCGGTCAAGGAGTGCACTGACAAGGGCGGCCATCCCGCGCCGCCTGAGAAGAAGTCGTGAGCTTGCGCGGGGCGCGCGGCGGCGATGTTGTGCGCGGCGCGCCGCCTCGCGGAGTCTGGCGATGAAGCGCTCCGCGTTCGCACCGCTGGGCTTCGGTGTCGGCCTGCGCCGGCCCCACTATGCGCAAGTGCTCGACCCGGACGCATCGCAGCCTCACCCGCCGATCGACTGGTTCGAGGTCATCTCGGAGAACTTCATGGTCAAGGGCGGGCGCGCGCTGGAGGTGCTCGAAGGCGTGCGCGCGCGCTACCCGATCGTGATGCATGGCGTGAGTTTGTCGATCGGCTCGACCGACCCGCTCAACCGTGCCTACCTCGAGGCGTTGCGCGATACGGCGCGGCGGTTTGCGCCGGCCTGGATTTCCGACCATCTGTGCTGGACCGGCACCGGTGGACGCAATTTGCACGACCTCGTGCCGCTGCCCTATACCTACGAAGTCGTGCGCCACGTCGCCGCGCGCCTGCGCCAGGTGCAGGAAATCCTGGAGCAGACGATCCTGATTGAGAACGTCTCGAGCTACCTGGGGTTTCGTGCTTCGACGATGGCCGAGTGGGAATTCCTCGGCGCGGTCGCCGAAGAGGCTGATTGCGCTATCCTACTCGACATCAACAACATCTTCGTGAATGCCTTTAACCATCGCTTCGACCCGCGCCGCTACGTCGACGCGATCGATCCCGCCCGCGTCGTGCAGTTCCATCTTGCCGGCCACAGCGATCACGGCGCCTATCTGCTCGACACCCACGATCATCCGATCCGCCCCGAGGTCTGGCAGCTTTACGAGTACGCGGTCTGCCGCTTCGGCCATGTACCGACGCTTATCGAATGGGACGACCATATCCCGCCCTTCGCCGAGCTTGCTGCTGTGGCGGACGAGGCACGCCGGCGATGCGACGCCGTGCTGGGCGAAACCCATCACGCTGGAGAACCGTCGCGGCCGGTGTAGCCCGCTCGTGCGGGCGTCGCACAATTTCGAACTTACGACCGGCCCGGCGGTGGGTTTGGGGGATTTCACGCCACACACCGGGCCGGTTCCGGGAGAAGCGAGCCAGGGCACCGATGCGCTTCGGCGCAAACCGCCGCCATGCTGGCCGCACATCGGCCTGGCATCTTGCATAACCGTGCGCACCGTCCGTGGGGTTCCCGCCCGGCGCGCTCGGCGCACGCCCGAGCCGCTCAACAGGAGCGCGGTATGTGGAGCGCGCTCAGGCAAATGCTAGTCTTTGGGATTAAGCAACCGCGACGGCGCCGGCCCTAGTGCGCCGCGCCGGTCCGTCGATGACGTTGAGCGCCGCCGCCAGCATACGCGTCGAGGCGATAAGCAGCCCGCAGGACTTCGAAGAGTTTGCCCGCCTGCCGTTTGCGGTCTATGCCGAGCGCGAGGCGTGGTGGCCGCCCGATATCCGCAACGAGGTTGACTTGCTCGCCGGGCGCACGCGCACCGCGCCCTTTCTCGATCTTCAGCCGTTTTGCGCATGGCGCGAGGGCCGGCTGGTCGCGCGCGTCAGCGCAGTCGTCAACCGCCGCTATATCGAGCACTGGGGCGAGCAGCTTGGCCAGCTCATCCACTTCGAGGCGATCGCCGGCGAGGACGAGGCGGTGGCGGAAATGCTGACGCGGGCGCTGGAGTGGCTGGCGCGGCGCGGGATGCGGTTTGCGCGCAGCGGCTTCGCCGCCTTTCTCGACTATCCCTACGCGATCGACAACTACGGCGACCTGCCATCCTTCCTCCTGCGCGGCAATCCCGACTACTACCATCGCTACCTCAAGGACGCCGGTTTCGAGACCGAGAAGGGGCATATCGATTACACCGCCGCGCTGACGCCCGAGACCCTGGCGCGCTATACATCGATGGTCGAAGCGATACGGTCCGCCGGGATCACGGTGCTGAGCTGGCGCGAGTACGGATTCCTCGCCGCCGCCGACGCCTGGACCGATGTCACCAACGCGGCATTCGCCCGCCATTGGGGATGGAATCCGATAACGCGCACTGAGGTGAGGCCGATGATGGCGCCGCTGCACGGCTCGCTGGTCAGCGACCTTTCGATGGTGGCGGTGGCCGGGCGCGAGCCGGTTGGCGTGGTCTTCTCGGTACCGGACCTGAGCCCGGTGCTCGCGCAGCTCCGACCCGGCGTCAAGCTTCATCCCGAACGCGGCGGCGGCACACGCGGCGCGCTCATCAATATCGGCGTGGTCGAGGCGGCGCGCGGACGGGGCACGGCCCTGGCGATGGCGGCGCGGTCGTTTCTGACGATGGCGCGCCACGGGATGCGGTACACGGGCTACACGCTGGTGCTCGATGACAACTGGCCCTCGCGGCGCACCGCGATGGCGTTGGGCGCCCACGTCAGCGGCAACTTCGTCACCTATCGGCGCGCGCTTTAGAAGCTCCGTCATGTGTCTGTCGCGATTGCCTCATTCCGGGGTCTTCTGTAAGGGCGATTCGCGAACGGCGCGCTTTTTTCAACCAGCAGCCGCGAACTGAAGGCCGGCGGCATCTCTTGTCCCCGGCGCCTGCAAGGGAATACAAGCCCCTATCATGCTCAGCCTGCGCCTGCTGGCCCTCTTCATCCACGTGACCGCGGTGATTGTTGCGCTCGGCGGTTCGCTGTTCAGCACTTTCGCGCTGACGCCGGTGCTCGCCGAAGAGCTGGAGCCGCCGGCGCGGGTGCGCGTCGCGCGCCGAATCGTGCGCCGGCTGGGCGCGATCGTGCTGAGCGCGCTCGCCGTTCTGGTCGTCACCGGCATTTTCAACGTGCTCTTTCTCGGCACGATGAGCGCGCTGCTCGCGGTGAAACTGGTCCTCGTAGCGCTCGTGATAATCCTCGCGCTTTACCAGTACGGCACGCTCGGCGCGCGGATCTGGCAGATTTCGGCCGACGGGCCCGACCCTCAACTGCCCGCCTTGCAGGCGCGCTTTCGCCGCGTCGGCCTGCGAGTCGGGATCCTCGTGCTCGTGATCGTTTATCTATCGTTAGGGCTGACTCGGATCGGGCCGGCGCCGGCAATGCTGGCGGTGCGCTGAGTGGGCGCTGACGATGCCGAATGCGGTAATTCGCCGACTTCTGCGCTACCTCCTCGGCGCCTCGTTCGCGGTGGGGGTCGTTTCGACGTTGAGCTATGCGACCACGCTCCATTACGAGCTGCGCATGACGGCGCCCGCCTTCGGCGCGTGGTGGAACCGATACGAGTTCTACTTTATGGAGGGCGCGGCCACCGCACTCGGCCTGCTGATCGCGCTGCGCGTCGGGATGTTCTTTTCCGAGACAGGCTCCGGACGCCGGGCCGCGCTTCTGACACTTGCGCTCGACGCTGTACTGTTGGTGCCGCTGACCCGTCTTTGCGCTGCAGCTGGTCGCGTCGGCGCCGACGCGACCAGCGCAATCGCGCCTGAGCGAATCGCCTCCCTGGCGGGCTACGCCGCCGCCAAGCTCCTTGACAAAATTCTGATCGCGGGCGTTTATTTTGTGAAGACCGTCGGCTTCGCTTTCCTGTTCGGCCTTGGACTGTTCGGAGCCGTCGTGGTTGGCGCAAGCCTGAGCGCGTGCAGCGGCGGTACGCTGAAGGCTGCTCAACCCTCGCCAGCCGACCCGCGATGAAGACCAAGCGCCCTAACCTTCCACCCCGCGCTCATCCGGCAGAAACCGGCGATCACGCAGACGGTCCGAATACGCCACCGCACGCGGACAATTCGGGTCAGCCCCGATCGGATGCGCCCGGCGGGCGCGCACTCAGCCGGCGCGCGTTTATCAAGGGCGCGGGCGTGGCGGCTGCAATCGCCGGACTCGGCGGCACCCGGCTGGCGGACGCCGATGAGAAAGCCGCGACGGCGCCGGTGGAGCCCGGCGTCGTCGAGCGGCTAGGCCCGGGCGCGCAAGCGATCGAGCTTCTCGTCAACGGCAACAAGGTGCGGGTCGCGGTCGAGCCGCGCGTCACGCTGGTCGATGCGCTGCGCAACCATCTCGGGCTCACCGGCACCAAGCTGGTATGCGATCGCGGCGCCTGCGGCGCCTGCACGGTCCACCTCGACGGCCGTCCAGTAACCGCGTGCATGATCTTTGCCTTCGAAGCGCGCGGCCACACGATCACCACCGTCGAAGGACTCGGATCGGCCGACCGGATGCATCCGGTGCAGAGCGCCTTCGTCGCCAACGACGCGCTCCAGTGCGGATTTTGCACGCCCGGGATGGTGATGTCTGTGGCGGCGGAGATCAGCCGCAATCCCGCCGCGACCCTCGACGACATCAAACGCGCGGTCGCCGGCAATATCTGCCGCTGCGGCACCTATCCGCACGTCTTCAGGGCGGCGCTGGCGGCGGCCGGTTACAAACCAGGCAAGCCTGCGAGAGGCGGCGTCTGATGGCGCGGCGCGAGACACTGAGGCTCGGCTTCGACGGCGAGGTCCGCGAGGTCGCGGTCGTAATCCCCGACGACGAGCCGACGCCATGGCAATGGGGCGAGCGTTTCAGTGTGCTGCGGCGGGAGACGCCGCGTCTCGACGGCGCGCTCAAGGCGACCGGCAACGCCCGCTACAGCTACGATATCCGGCTGCCGGGGATGCTCTACGGCGCGATCCTGCGCAGCCCGCATCCCCATGCCACGGTGCGCAACGCGGACCTCTCGGCAGCGCGGCGGATGGAGGGCGTGCGCGCCGCGCTGCGGGTGGACGAAGGCGAGATTCGCTTCGCCGGCCAGGAGGTGGCCGCGGTCGCCGCACTGCGCCCCGAAATCGCCGAAGAGGCGCTCGGGCTTATCAAGGTCGAATACCAGCCGCTGCCGTTCGTAGTGGACGTGGAAAGCGCAATGGCCGACGGCGCGCCGCGCGTGTTCAGCGGACGCAGCAATGTCAGCGCGCCGCGCATCAGCGTCCGCGGTGAGGTCGAGCGCGGCTTCGCCCAGGCCGCCGCGATTCACGAGGCGGTTTACACGACGCCCGTGCAGACGCATGTCTCGCTTGAGACGCACGGCGCGGTAGCGAGCTGGCGGGGCAACAAACTCACCGTCTGGTGCTCCACCCAGGGCATCTTCACCGTCCGCGACGACCTCGCCGTGCTGTTCGACCTGCCGCCCGAAAACGTGCGCGTGATTACCGAATACCTCGGCGGCGGCTTCGGCTCGAAGTTCGGCGCGGGGGCGGAGGTCGTGATCGCGGCGCGCCTTGCGCGCGCGGCCGACGCCCCAGTGAAGCTGATGCTGCCGCGGGCAGCCGAGCACGTCGCCACCGGCAACCGGCCCAGTTCGTGGCAGCGGGTCAAGCTGGGCGCGCGCGCCGACGGCGCGCTCGTCGCGCTCGAGCTCGAAGAGCACGGCAGCGGCGGAATCGGGGCCGGCGCCGGAAGCTCGGGCCCCTATTTCGCCGTCTATTCATGCCCTGACGTGCGCACTTCCGAACGCGACGTCTATATCAACGCGGGGCCGTCGTCGCCGATGCGCGCGCCGGGATGGCCGCAGGGGCTGTTCGCGCTGGAGCTTGCGATCGACGAGCTTGCGCGCAAGCTCAAGCTCGACCGCCTCGAGTTTCGCCGGCGCAACAACCGCGATCCGGTGCGCGCGGCCGAGTTCGAACTGGGAGCGGCGCGCTTCGGATGGAACGAAAAAAACCGGGCGCGCCGAATCAGCGCCGGGGCGCTGAGGCGCGGGATCGGAGTTTCCGCCGGCGCATGGCATGGCCTGGGCCGCTCGGGGCCCGAGGCGATCGTGGTCGCGCGGCGCGACGGGCGCTTCGAGATGCGGATCGGCGCGCAGGATATCGGCACCGGCACGCGCACGGTGCTCGCGATGGTTGCGGCGGAGGAGCTGGGCGTGCCGCTGGAGTGGGTCGCCGCGCAGATCGGCGATTCGCGCTTTCCGTTCTCGGTGCCCTCGGGCGGCAGCAGCACCTCGCCCTCCGACTCGCCCGCCGTCCGCCAGGCCGCGGCCCATCTCAAGCACAAGCTCTTGCGGATCGCGGCGCCGATGCTGAGCGCCGAGCCGACCGATCTGGAAGCGCGCGACGGCGCGATCCGCGTGCGCTTCCAACCCGAGCGCGCGATCTCGATCCGTGACGTCTGCCGGCGCATTCCGGGCGATTCGATCTCCGCTACTGGCGAGCGCGTGCCCAACTATGAAGGCTACCGCTACGACCAGGCTGGATGTCAGTTCATCGAGGTCGAGGTTGACGTCGAAACCGGCGTCGTGCGCGTACTCAACGTGGTCGCGGTGCACGACGCGGGATTAATCATCGATCCGCTCACCGCGCGCAGCCAGGTCAACGGCGGCGTGATCATGGGCGTCGGCCTTGCCTTGTTCGAGGACCGCCGCCTCGACCCTCAGACCGGGCTGATGGTCAATCCGACGATGGACGACTACAAGCTGCCGGGGCCCCTCGACACCCCGGAGATCGACGTGAGCTTTGTCGAGGTTGCCAACGGCGTAACCAACACCGGCGTGCTCGGGCTCGGCGAGGCGGTGCACGTCAGCACGACGGCGGCAATTGGATGCGCCGTAGCCGATGCTATCGGCGTGCCGGTGCGCGATCTGCCGATCACGCCGGATCGCGTGCTGGCGGCGCTCGGCAAGGTCTGACCTGGGAATTGCGCGGGCGTTTGACGAACCGCGCTGATGGAAAGCGATGAAGCGCTTCGAGGTTGTAACGCCCGCCGATTTGTCAAGCGCCGTCCGCCTGCTCGCGCAGCCCGGGCATGCGGCGCTCGCCGGCGGCGTCGATCTCGCCGATCTGCTCAAGCAGCGGCTCGTCGCGCCGGACACACTGGTCGATCTGAAGGGGCTGAAGGAACTGCGGGGAATCGGTCCGACGCCAGACGGCGGGTTGCGAGTGGGCACGCTCGCCCGTCTGAGCGAGGTCGCCGAAAATCCGCTCGTGCGCGAGCGTTTCGCCGCGCTGGCCGCGGCGGCGGGCGAGGCGGCGACGCCGCAGATTCGCAATCTTGGCACAGTGGGCGGCAACCTGTTGCAGCGCCCGCGATGCTGGTACTTCCGCAACCCCGACGTCGCCTGCCTCAAGAAAGGCGGGCGCACCTGCTACGCGCTGGGCGGGCTCAACCGCTACCACGCGGTGCTTGGCGGCGGCCCGTCGTTCATCGTGCATCCGTCCAACCTCGCGCCGGCGCTGATCGCGCTCGGCGCAAGCGCGCGCCTCGTCGGCCCCGGCGGCGAGCGCGCGGTTGTGCTCGACCAGTTCTTCACGCTGCCGAGCGTGGATCCGACGCGCGAGAACGTGATGCGGCCGGGCGAAATCCTCCTCGAAGTTATCGTGCCGCGACCGGCGCCGGCCGCGCGCAGCGCCTACCTCGAAGTACGCGAGAAGCAGAGCTTCGATTGGCCGCTGGTGAGCGTCGCCGCGATGCTCGAAATCGATCCGCGCTCGAAGGCGGTCCACGACTCACGTGTAGTGCTCGGCGCGGTGGCGCCGATTCCGTGGCGCTCGCGCGAGGCGGAACAGGCGCTGGGCGCGGGAGCGCTGACGCGCGCGCGGGCAATGGAAGCGGCGGAGGCGGCGCTCAAGCAGGCGCGTCCCCTGCCGCATAACGCCTACAAGGTTGCGATCGCCCGGGCGCTCATCCGGCGCACGATTCTGCGCGCCGGCCAGATGGAGGACGTTTGAGATGGCTGGCGCGGCGCGCCGCTTCTGCTTTTATCTGAGGACCAAGAACGGCTACTTCCGGTCGCCCGCGGGCGAGCGCCTGATCGATCCGGACAGCTCGACCGCGTGCTACAACTGCCTGCTTACCCAGCGCCCCGTGGGCCCCGACGGGCAGCCGTGCTCGGCGCGCGACTGCGGCCCCGAGCGCACCTGCTATCGCGAAGACCGCTAGTTCGCACTGTCTGAGCGAGCCTGGCTGTTCCGGCCGCAATGAATTGCGCCTCCGCGCCTGCCCCCAAACGATGGTCGGCATTGGACGGGCGTGCGCGGACGCCCCGCTGAACTCAGCACGCATAAGCCGCAACCTGGGCCATTGCCGATTCGACGGCAGTACCTTTGAAAAATCCGCGTTCAGCGCGGTGCACATGCAAATCCGCTCGGCGCCAAGCTAAAGCCGGTCGGCCAACTCGTCGGCCGCTTCGGCCGGCGCATTTATCGCGATTACCGCCGCGCGGGGGAGTGAGGCGATAGCCTCCGCGTCGCAGCAGTTGGGCCCACATCCCAACTTTCGTTCGGCGATGAATGCGGGGGGGGAAGTCCTTAAAGATCAGCACCCCTTGTAGTTGGGCTTGCGCTTTTCCATAAACGCGCGCGGGCCCTCGCGCGCGTCCTCGGTGCGGGCGATGAAACGCTGGACCTCGTTCTCGATCTTGAACCCCTCCTCGAACGGCACTCCGGAGCAACGTTCGACCGCCTCCTTTATCTTGCGCACCGCGAGCGGGCCGTTATCGGCGATGGTGCGCGCCAGCTCCTCCGCCTTTGCCATCACCTGCTCTTGCCCGACGACGTAGTTGATAAGGCCGAGCCGCCACGCCTCGTCGGCCGCGATCCGATTGCCGGTCAGCAGAATCTCCATCGCCTTGCAGTACGGGATCTGGCGCGGCAGGCGGACCAGCGAGCCGCCGGCCGGGATGATCGCCCACTTCACTTCCTGTAACCCAAAGCTCGCCGACGCCGTCGCGACCCGCAGGTCGGTCGCTTCCATCAGCTCCAGCCCGCCCGCGATGCAGAACCCGTTGACCGCCGCGATCACCGGCTTGTAGAGGCTCCATCCGCGCATCAGCGCGATCGCGCCCAGCTTGGGATTGTCCTTAAGCTTGTAATCCCATTCGTCCTCGGGCTGACGCGCGCCGGTGAACAGCGGGATCAGGCGGCCCAAATCGGCGCCGGCGGAGAACGCCTTGTTGCCGGCGCCGGTGATGATCGCCGCGCGCACGTGGTCGTCCTCGGCGACGCGCTGCCAGGCTTCGGCCAGGCGCACGATGACCTCGGGGTTCATCGCGTTGTGTACCTTGGGACGGTTGATCGTCAGATAGGCGATATGGTCGCGGACTTCGTACAACAGCGCGGGCATCGACGCCTCCGTTTTGTTGCGGACTTCAGGGTTTCGTATTATCGGCAAGCATACCGCACTGACAAGCGAAGCTGGGGAAGCAATTCGCGATGAAGCTTCGACGTTGGACCCTGAGCCGCGCCGCCGCCGCGCACCTGTGCGTCGCGGCAGCCGCGCTGGCGATCGCAGCCGCCGCGGCCGGATGTTCGAGCGGAGATGAGGATGTGGGCCGACTGGCCGAGTTGCTTGCGGTCAGGCCTGGGTCGGTAGTGGCGGACGTAGGCGCGGGACGCGGCGCGATGACGCTGGTGATGGCCGGGCTGGTCGGTCCCAGGGGGCGCGTCTATTCGACCGAGATCGATCCGGCTGCGCTGGCGCAAATCCGCAGCGCGGCCCGCGCGGCGGGACTCGCCAACGTAGTGGTAGTCAAGGCGACCGCGAGCGACACCGGCCTGCCCGCGCGATGTTGCGACGCGATTTTCCTGAGCCGCGTTTACCATCATCTGACCGACCCCGCCGACTACAATGCGAGCCTGCTGCGCGCGCTGCGCCCGGGCGGCCGACTGGCCGTGCTCGACTTTCGTCCTACCATCCTGCTCTGGCTATGGCGGCCAAAGGGCCTGCCGGCAAATCGCGAAGGGCACGGCGTGGATCCGATTATCGTGTCGAGCGAAATGACGCACGCGGGCTTCGAGTACATCCGGATGATCGATCCGTGGCCCGGCAGCTGGTTCATCTCGAGCTACTGTTTGTTGTTCGAACGGCCGCCGCAGGGACCAGCCACCGCCTCGCCCGCCGCTCCCCCTGCGCCCGCGTCGGCGAGCGGCAACGCGGGCGCAGGTGCGGGCACGTCGGCTCAATAGGCGATGTCGCAGCGGCGCGTCGGGACGCGCTAATTCACGTTGACCGCAAGGCTGCCGGTCAGCGGCGACTTCAGCGTCAGGTTCTGGTTGGTCAGCGGCGACAACTCGTTCTGAGTAGCCGACCACTGGCCGGTAATCGCTTGCTGCCCCGCGCCGAACGCCGCGCTGACAGTGACCTGGAGCGCGCAGTTTTGACCAGGCATCATCGTGAAGCCGGCGGCCTTGGGACTGTTGGAGCCGTTCGCGTTCCATTGGACCTGGCCGTTGTGCTTGATGACCGCGTCGCCGCACCCGGGAGTTAGCGTGGGATTGCCTATCGAAACGCCCTTGCCAGCGACGAACGAGCCGGAGACATTCTCGCTGACGGTCAGACCGGTCAGGTTCGTGAGCGCGATCGTGACCAGGTAGCTGTTGGTGCTGCCCGGCGCTACGGAAGCCTCCTGAGTGCCGCTCGGACAGGCGCCGCCTGCGATCGACTCGAGCGTACAGTTATAGACGCTCGCATCGCCGTTCACCGTGTAGGAGAACTGGCTTATCGGTGAAATCACATTGAGCGCCGCACACGGGCTGGTCGCATCGGGTACGAGCGTATTGCCGCTTTTGAAGACCGCGTTGTAGGCGACCGCGCCCACTGGCAGCGGGCCCTCGGCCGCGACTCCCGCGCTCCCGCTCGACTCCGCCGATTCCGTCATCGCGCCGCCGTTGAGGTTGACAATTTCGCTCGCCGCCGGAGTAGGCGAACAATCATTGCCGGAGAAGGCGTTGAGAGTGAGACTGCTTCGGCTCGGAATTGGATCAACGGTGGTCGTAACCGTCGCTTTTTCGTGCACGAACGCGCCCATCGTAACGCGCGACCCGGCTGACGTATCATACGGGTCGTCAGCCAGGCCGTAGTCGATCTGATTCGTGACCGCCGAGATCGCTTGCGGCTGCGCCTCGAAGGCCCCGATATCGCACGCCAGGCCTTGGGGCCGGGACACCCCGCGCTGGTCAGTGGTTACAGGATTGCCGGTGACGTCTGTACAATCCGTCGCTTTATCAATCGCTGCGCTGCCGGGCACCAGGGCAAACGTCTCGGTGCTCCCGGGCGGATTGAGCGCTAGCGAAGTCAAGCCGAGCTCGGTCGAGGCGACCTGGGCGAAATTGGCGCAGCTCGCGTCGGTGTCGAGATTTGCGCCGAGCGCGGTCAGCGTACCGGAGCAATCGGAGTTGTTGTCGCCGACTATCGAATTCTTGACCGTCGCGACGCCGCCGTTGTCGATTCCGCCCCCGCTCGCACTGGCCGTGTTGTCGGCGATCGTGCTGCTGCTGATCGCGAGCGTGTCGAAATTCTCGACGCCGCCGCCCAGCGTGGCGGAATTGCCCGAGAACGTACTGTTGAGGACCGTCACCGACCCCGAAGCGTTGGCCAGGCCGCCGCCGTCGTTGGTCGCCAGGTTGTCGGAGAGCGTGCTGCGGTTGATGGTGAGCGTGCCGAAAGAAGTGTTCAGAACGCCGCCGCCAAACGAAGCGGCCGTGTTGCCGGAGACCGTGCAGTCGCTGATCGCGACCACGCCGCCGAAGTTGACCAACCCGCCGCCGTTGGCGCCGGAGGTGTTGCCCGAGACGACGCAGTTCTTAAGCGTGAGCGCATCCCAGTTGATGATCCCGCCGCCGTCGGCGCCGTTCAGTCCGTTCCGCACCGTCAGGTTCTGAATCGTCACCGTGCCACTATTGATCGTGAACACGGGGCCGGCGTTGCCGCCGTCTATGACCGTGCTGATCGGGTCCTTGCCCTGGATAGTGAGCGTTAGACCGCCGTCAATCGTGAGGTTCGCCTCGTTATGAACGGCATCGAGAATGTTGATGGTTTCACCCGAGACCGCGCTCGCCAGGGCTCCCGCGATGGTCGTATAGTTACAGCCGCTGGCGCAGACCGTGACGCTCTGAGCATCCGCCGCCGAGGACTGCGCAAGAGCCGAGGCGGCCAAGGCCAGAATCACTGCCGCAAACATCGCGGCCTTTGAGCGAGGCGAGCGCAGAGTCCGCATAATCTCCTCCCCTTCAGATAGAAATGGGACTCGTAGACCGAGATTGAGGTTTGGAAGCGAGGTTTCATCTCTATACACTGTGTTTCATAACAATACGGCATAAATCAAGACAATAAGCTTTAATGCATCTTAATTAATCTCATTAACTATCTATCACTAATTTATTTAGACAATAATTGCTTTTAAGGGCTATTACTCTCAATTACGCCCAATGTTTCGTCCTCCGTCCCTCAAACTCTTGGCGCGCGCTCGTTGCGCTGGCGTAGCGGTGCTGGTTTTTGCTTATTCTGGCGCTAACAGGATGGGCGGTTGACGGCCGGGATAACTGCGGAGAACACACGTGGGCGGCGCGGCGCTGGAAGGTCTGAAAGTCGTCGAATTTGCCGAGATGGTGTCGGGGCCGATGTGCGGCAAGCTGTTCGCCGACATGGGCGCCGAAGTCATCAAAATCGAGCCGCCGGGCGCCGGCGACGAAGCACGCCGCCATCCGCCCTTCCCCGGCGACGTCCCCCATCCCGAGAAGAGCGGCCTTTTCCTCTACCTCAACACCAGCAAGAAGAGCGTGACGCTGGATCCTGCCACACCCAGCGGCGCGGCGTTATTCAAACGCCTGGTCGCCGACGCCGATCTTCTGATCGAAAACCATCCACCGGGCTACCTCGCAAGCATCGGGCTCGCCTACGACGTGCTTCACGCGCTTAACCCGCGGCTGGTCGTCACTTCAGTCACGCCGTTCGGGCAGCACGGGCCGTATGCCGGATGGAAAGGCACGGACCTCATCGCGTGGGCGATGAGCCTGACCGGCTACAACACGCCGACGCTGATCACGGACTCCGAAAAGGAAAATCCGCTACGCGCGCCCGGCCGTCAGGCTGACATGATGGGTGCGACGACGGCGGCGGCGGCCTCGATGCTGGCGCTGTTGCAACGTGAGGCGAGCGGCGAGGGCCAGTGGGTGGACGCCGCGTGCTGGCAGTCGGTGGTCAACACCGCGAAGGTCGAGATGGCCGTTTACGGCTACGCCGGGATGCCGTACAGCCGGCTGCGTGCCAAGGCCAAGGCGGGGCTGGAGCCTTCGCCCTGCCGCGACGGCTACGTGTACGTCCTGTGGGTGGTCGACTCGCACTTCGAAGCGCTCAAGGAACTGCTCGGTCATCCCGAAGCGCTAGAGGCCGATCTGTTCAAGAACACCGCGCAGCGCGCCGAGTACGACGACGTCGTGCGCCCGCTGATCCAGCGAGAGCTGCTCAAGCACGGCCAGGAATGGCTGGTGCGCGAGGGGCAGAAGCTGGGATTGCCGATTGGCCCGGTCCTGACCGTCGCCCAGGCCGCCGAGCATCCCCATCTCAAGCACCGCGGCGCCTTCGTTGAAATCGACCATCCGGTCGCAGGGCACTTGCGCTATCCGGGACCGCTGGTCCGCCTGACCGCGACTCCACCGGCGCCGCGCCGCGCACCGCTCCTCGGCGAGCACAACGAGGAAATTCTGTGCGGGCGGCTCGGGCTCCCGCCGGCTGAGCTCAGCGGACTGCGCGCCGCGGGCGTTATCTGACTGCGTGCGAGGGAGAAAATCGATGGCACCGCTGCCGCTCGAGGGAATCCGGGTGACCGACTTCAGCTGGATCATCAACGGCCCGCAGATTGGGCTGTGGCTGGCGACGATGGGCGCCGAGGTGATCAAGGTCGAGTCGCGCATGTATCTCGACTTCTCGCGGCTCAATCCAGCCTTCATGGCCGATGGTCGCCAGCATCCCGACAACAACGGCTGTTACCACGCGCTCAACTACGGCAAGAAGTCGGTCAACCTCAATCTCAAAACCGCGCGCGGCAAGGAGCTCGCTTACGAGCTGATCAGGCGCAGCGACTTCGTGCTGGAATGCTATCCGGCGCCGCTCGCGCGCCGGCTGGGCCTGAGCTACGACGACGTGCGCGCGGTCAAGCGCGACATCATCCTGATTTCGGTCTCGCTGCTCGGCAAGGTCGGCCTCGAGCCCGCGGAGTGGGTCGGATGGGGCCCGATGGCGTGCTCGTTTGTTGGCACCTTCGACGCCCAAGGCTATCCGGGCGGCGCGCCGCGCCACACCGGCGGCACCTGGCCCGACTACGCGATCGGCAGCGCGGTCGTCTTCCACGTGCTCGCCGCGCTGCGCCATCGTAATCGCACCGGCGAGGGCCAATGGATTGACGCCAGCATGGGCGAGACCGTCATCGGCGAGACGCCCGAATGGTACATGGACTATTTCATGAACGGGCGCGACCGCCGGCAATGGGCGAATCGCGACGATGTGATGGCGCCGCACAACACCTATCCGTGCGCGGGCGAGGACAAGTGGATCGCAATTGCGGTCGGCAACCAGGCCGAGTGGCGCGCGCTATGCCATGTGATGGGCGAGCCGGCGTGGACGCGCGATCCGAAGTTCGCCGACCAGTTCGGCCGCTGGAAGAATTCCGACGAACTAGACGCGCGGCTTGCCGAATGGACGCGCCGGCACGAGCATGTCGCTCTCGCCGAGCAGCTCCAGCGCGCTGGAGTTCCCGCCGGCCCTGTGCTCGACAGCGTCGAAATCCATCAGGACCGTCATCTGTGGGAATGGGGCTACTGGTGGGAAATTAACCATCATCAGTCCGGCAAGCGTATTCTGCCCGGGATGCCCGCCAAACTGAGTAATGCACCGCAGCTCAATTTCAGTCCGCCGCCCGACCTCGGCCAGCACAATTTTGAGGTGTTGAACGGAATCCTCGGACTGTCCAGGGAAGAGATCGCGCGACTGACTGAAGAGAAAATAGTCTACTGACCAGCCTCGCAGATTTGCAAATCGGCTCCTTGGTCCGCGGGGCCGTTGCGAAACACTTCAGGTCCCTCCCCTTGTTCAAGGAGAGGGGTAACGCGCCGACGAGGGCGCGCTTCGCGGATGAAAAAATCGGTACCGGCTTCGCTCGCGCGAAGCTGTCCGAGATCCTTCGACTTCGTTCGCGTTGCCCACTATTCGCAGGATGCCGTCCCGCTGAAGCGGCACGATCAACAGGCAGCGCGAGGTCGGCGCTTGGAGCATTGCAAATCCGTTCGGAAAGGAGCACACGGCCGCTTCATGGGCGGCCGTGCGCTGCCACATCGCCGAGTTGGAAAGGCGGGCCGAACTTATTATCGCATAACTTGCATCATGCCTGCCGGCGTGCTGAAGCGCACCAGGTTCTGGTACTGCTTCGGCGTATCCGAGTTGAAGTAGGGATCGATTCCCTTCGGATTGGCGCTGCTCCAATAGCTGGCGTGTTCGTTCTGCAGGTCGTAGGTTGCGGCGCCGACCGAGTTGGTAATCACGTCTCCGTCGCCGGGCACTGGTCGGACTCGCGGCGCCCACCATTGCACCTTCCACAACCTCAGGTTGGAGTCATAGAGGTCGTTCCATACCGTGTAAAAGACTTCTTTGTCCACGTACATGATGCGGCTGCCGTAGCAGTAGCCGGAACGCTCGCTGGGCACGCGCCGCACATCGAGCACGTACACGTTGCGCACCTGCCATTTGCCCCATGACGGCTTGTAGAATCCGATCGGCATCAGCCAGTTGCCGGGGAAGGTGCCGTAGTCCTCGTTGTAGTGCATCAGCCCGATAACCGGGCGCTCGGCCAGAACCTTGGCGTCGAACAGCGCGATGCCGCCGTTGAACCCGATCGTCTTGGCGTCGTCGTTGGTCCAGTCCGAGCCGAACACCGGCGCGCAGCGCGCGGTGGTGGCCAGGCGCAGCGAGCGGCGCAGCGCGGGAACGAAGACGTACAGGTCCAGCGTCTTCTGCTGGTCCATGTAGAACAGTTCGAGCGACTGCGTATATTTCGCCTGCTCCGGCGTCTCTTGCATCAGCCATTCCGTGTACCAGGTGCCGCCGGCCGGCTCGGTGCGCTGAGTGCCGGGATCGGTGTTATACCCGGTCTGGCGATAGACTACGTCAACGTCGGATTCGGTGAAGCTGCGGAAGCGATCCTGGAACCAGAGCTGGCCGTCGTTGTCCGGCGTATTGCAGTAGATATGCGGCACATAGGCAAGCCAGTTATTGACAAGGATCTCGTAGCCCTTGTCGGGCCCCTGCGGGCTGGGGAACGGAATTCCGGCAACGTAGTTCGCGATGTCCATGTGGCCGTTGGGCAGATGAACGACGCGGGTCTGCGCCCCGTACTTCTCACCCGCCTCCACGTAGTTCTTGGGCAACAGGCCGCGTTCGGTCGGGCCGATATCGATCTCGGCACCCGGAGGCATCTTCCAGAAGTACTTGCCCTCGAACAGCACATCGAGGCCGAGCGGCATATACTGCTGATACTGGCGCCAGTTGTCCAGCGTGATCTTGGTACCGGGCGGCAACCCTCCTTCGGTCGCCTTCAAAGCAAGCCACTTCTGCATCTCGGAGAAATCCTGCGTCTGGGCGAACACCCCAAGCGGAGCGAGCAGGATCAGTAACAGAGCCGCAAGAAAACCGATGGTTCGCATAGCGGGCTCCTTCGAAAAGATTTGCTTGTCAGACGGGGAACCGAAGCGAACGCTAGACCAAAAGCGCGTCGTATCGCAAGACCGATGGTGTATCGCCGGTTGGGCTGCTTTAGGCGATGCCACTAACCGGCGGGTTAGCAGCATCGTTGTGGCGCTTCCCCGGTCGGCCCATTGCGGGAATTGGCTACTTGGATTTCAAAGGCTTGCTTCTATTAGCAGTTCGGCGACCTCCTTCGGCATGTCCACCATTGCGTCGTGGCCGCATGGCAGGCTTACCACGCGCCAGGCGCTGTCCTTTTTGAACCTCTCCGCCAGGGGCACGAACGGCGACTCATCGCCCATCTCGGCCGGCGGCGCCCATCCGGCGGCCAGCACGTACGTGCGCTTCTTGACCTGCGCTACGGCACCGCTCAGCGAAATCTTCTGCTCGAATCAGGCCAGCGGATGCTTGACGCACATCCGATCCACCCACGCCGCATCTCTCGAATTGACGTTGAAGACTGCCGCCGGTATCGGCGTCATCAGGTAGCCCTCGCCGTTTCGTTTCGCGTCGTCGCGGAAGGCGGCCCGGCTCCCGGCTGTCATCAGGTCGAACATCGATTCGCCGCTGCCGGGCACAAACGCATCGAGATAGACGAGCGAGCGGATTCTCTCCGGCGCCCGGTCGGCCACGCCCGTGATCACCATCCCGCCGTACGAATGGCCGCACAGCACGACCTCGCTGAGTTCCTCCCAGCGCAACACGCCGAGAATGTCCTGGATGTGGGTTTCGAGGTTGACCGCGCGACTCATCAGATGTGCGCGCTCGCCATCACCGGTCATCGTCGGCGTATAGACTTCATGGCCGGCGGCACGCAGATGGGCCGCGACCCGCTTGTAGCACCACCCGCCGTGCCATGCCCCATGCACAAGGACGAACGTCGCCATCGTGATCCTCCCAGCCGCGCCGGCTCTCACGCCGCGCGACTCGCTGCTTTGGATATAACACTCACGCGCCCAATCATGGTAAGGAGATCGGCGGCGTGCGTAAGGCGACTCGACGTCGATTCGCTCCGCCCTAAGCGACGCCGCGGCGACGGAACCACGGCGCGAGTGTGGGTGAACCTGGATGGAATCACTTAAGGACAAGGCATGCATCGTCGGCGTGGGTGAGAGCGCGTTCACCCGCGGCTCGGGCAAGACCGAACTGCAACTGATGCTCGAAGCGTCGGCAAGGGCGCTCGACGACGCCGGACTTCGGCCGCACGACATCGACGGCATCGTCGGCCCGCCGCTCGGCGCCAGCGCCGAGCACTTCGCGGCCAACCTGGGGATCGAGGATCTGCGCTACTCGACCTACGTCCAGATGGGCGGCGCGAGCCCGGTGGTCGCACTGCAAAGCGCGGCGATGGCGATCGCGTTTGGCGTCGCCAACTGCGTGCTGGTGCCGTGCGGATGGAACGGGTACTCGGTGATGCGGGTGAGCGCGGGCGGCGGGGGCGGCCGCAGCTCGGCGCCGCCGGGTCCGCTGGCGGGAACGATCGGCGCCTACTACCTGCCGTATGGCGCGATGGCGCCGGTGCAATGGTACGCCTGGCTCGCCACCCGCCACATGAAAACGTACGGCACGCCGTTCGAGGCGATGGGCACGATCGCGCTGACCTCGCGCAAGCATGCTCAGCTCAATCCGCAGGCCCTCATGCGCGGGCGGCCGCTGACCATGGACGACTATCTCAAGGCGCGATGGGTCTCCTATCCGTTCCGCCTGTACGACTGCTGCCTGGAAACCGACGCCGCCGGCGCCGTGATCGTCACCTCGCCCGAACGCGCGCGCGACCTCAAATGTCCGCCGGTGTACATCTCGGGCGTCGCCGAGGGCCATCCCTACCCCGCCGACGACATCCCCGCGCGTCCCGACCCGTTCGTCATCGGGCTCAGCTTCGCCGCACCCAAGGCGTTCAAGATGGCCGGCGTGACACCGCAGGACCTCGACTTCGCCGAAATCTACGACTGCTTCACCTACGTGGTGATGCTCCAGATGGAAGCGCTCGGCCTGTGCAAACGCGGCGAGGTCAAGGACTTCGTCACGATGGAGCGGATCGGGCTCGGCGGTGAGCTGCCGCTCAACACCCACGGCGGGCTTCATTCTGAGGCCCACGTCTGGGGCATCAACCACATCGTCGAGGCCACGCGCCAGTTGCGCCACCAATGCGGCGAGCGCCAGGTCAAGGACGCCGAGGTCGGGCTGGTCACTGGATGGGGCGACTTCGGCGACGGCGGACTGGCGATCCTGAGGAGGTAGCGCGATGGCCGAGACGCAGAGCGAATACAAGCTGCCGCTGCCGCGGATGCGCGGGCCGGCCGAGGATTTCTACAAGTACTGCCATGCGCATGAACTGCGCTTCCAGCGATGCGCCGATTGCGGCGCGTGGCGGCATATCCCGCGCGACATGTGCGCGAGGTGCGGCTCGTTCAAGTTCGAATGGGCGCGCTCGTCGGGCAAAGGCAAGATTTTTTCGTGGACCGTCGCGGCGCAGCCCTTCCTGCCGCAGTTCGCGCCGATGGTGCCATACCCGGTAGTGGTGGTCGAGCTCGAGGAGGGCGTGCGGATGGTGGCGTGGGTGACTGACATCAAGCCCGACGAGTTGGCGCTCGGGATGCCGGTCGAGGTTGTCTTCGACGACGTCACGCCCCAGGTGACGCTGCCCAAATTCCGCCGCGCCCGTTGACGGCTACTCGTCGAAGCGCGCGGGGAATAGCCCGTCGGGATCGTACTTGCGGCGCAGCGCCTGCAGGCGTTCCCAGTTGGCCCGGGCGTAGGAGCGTTGCGCGCGGCGTGGGTCGCCGATGATGTCCGATTCGCCAACGTAGTGGCCAATGGCGTAGGGATCGAGGGCCGCAACCGTCGTGCGATGCCACGCCGCGTTGGCGGCGTCATCCTCGACGCGCTCCCATACCGCATAACACAGCAGCAGCGCGTCGCCCGTCATCGAATAGGCGCCGTCCGGCAGCGGCGAGCGCGGCCCGGTCGCCGGCACGAAGACCCCATGCGACTTCGGCGACGGCGCTCGCATGAAGTTATCGCGCAAAGTCGCCAGCACCGCGCCCGGCGGCGAGTTCGTCCACAACGTGTCGGCAAGATAACGATGGCCCTCCGGCCACGCCATCGCGCCCACGTCGTGCAGGGTGTCGATCGGCGTGGGCAGGTTCGGCTCCTTGAGCAGGCCGGCGACCTGGCAACTGTCGAGGATGGCCAGCGTGGAAGCCGCTTCGTTCGGGCTATCGACGAACGCGGTCGCGCTCACGAGGCAGGCAAAGCCGCGGCTGGAAGCGCATCGGCCCGCGATCGCGGGCGGCGCGGCCGCGGTCAAAATCGTCATCTCGACGTGCTTCGGTAGCTGGCGCGCAATCTTACCGGCCCACGCGCCGACCTCTTCCGCCCGCTCGAGCGGATAGTAGTAATTGCTGGTCGTGATCGCCGCCGGCGCGGGATAAAGCCGCAGTGAGTATTCGGTGATCACGCCGAAGAACCCCGGCCCCGCGCCGCGGATCGCCCACAATAGATCCGAGTTCTCTCTCTCGCTCGCGATGACCTGGCGGCCGTCCGCGGTCACCACCCTCGCCGCGGTGATACTGAAGCAGCCCGGCCCCCAGGCGTTGAAGTTCCAGCCAAGCCCGCCGTTGAGCAGAAACCCGCTCATCGCGACGGTCGGGCAATGGCCGACCGGAAACGCCAGGCCTTGCGCGGCCAGCATCCGGTTGAATTCGCGACCGCGCACGGCGGGACCAATCGTCGCGCTGCGCCGCGCACGGTCGATCGCTACGTTGTTCAGCCGGCCCAGATCGATCAACAGGCTGTCGTCGCGCAGCGCGAAGCCGACCCAGCTATGCCCGGCGCCGCGGATCGCCACCTTGAACCCGTTGGAGCGTGCAAAGCGAACCGCCTCGACCACGTCGGCTTCGCTGGCGGCTTCGACGATTGCGCGCGGCCGGCGCTGCGGCACCAGCCGATTCCACACCATCGCGCGGCGCAGGGCCTCGTAACCGCCGTCGTCCGTAGAGGTCACGTTGCCGCGGATTCGTCTGCGCAATTCTGTCAGTTCCATGGATTCCCCCGGACGGGCGCGGCGGGCCGCCGTTCCTGCCTTATCCGCTATCGCCGATTCGGCGTCAACGGTGACCGCGCAAAGGTCGGGCGTCGCGCCGCTCGCTTCCCCAACGACGCGACAAGAGAGTAGACTCGGCCCGCCCTCGGACGGCCCGGGGGCGCAGAACAAAACCAAATCGCCCGGAGGGCGCCCGGAGATGGCTGGCAAAGGCTCGATCGTCTGCGGCTTCATCGCTCCGCATCCGCCACATCTGGTTTACGGCGAGAATCCTCCGCAGAACATCCCGCGTTCGAGCGGCGGATGGGAGGTCCTGCGCTGGGCGTACGACAACTGCCGCGCGAAGATCAAACAGCTCAAACCCGATGTGATCGTCGTCCACACGCCGCATTGGATGACGCTGGTCGGCCATCACGTCAGCCGCGTGCCGCGCCTTAAAGGGCTCTCGGTCGATCCGATCTTCCCGCATCTGTTCCGCTACAGGTTCGACACCGCGATCGACGTCGAGCTGGCCGACGCGGTATACGACGAGGCGCGCGCCGAGGGGTTGATCGCGCGCAAGATGACCAACCCCAACTTTCGCCTCGACTACGGAACGATCGTCACCTCGCACATGCTCAATCCCGACTGGGACATCCCGATCCTGAGCCTCAGCGCGAACAATTCGCCCTACTACTTCTCGCTCAACGTCGGGATCGAAGAAATGTACAAGCTCGGCCGCGCCACGCGCCGCGCGATCGAGAAGACCGGCCGGCGCGCCGTGCTCGCCGCGAGCAATACGCTCTCGCACTTGCACTTCGATCGCGAGCCCGACCCCAACCTGCCCGAGGACATGAGCAAGGAGCACGTCTTCAGCCACGCCAACTACCTGTGGGACATGCGCGTGCTCGGGCTGATGCGCTCGGGCAGGATGGACGAGCTGCTGGCGGTGCTGCCCGAGTTTATCGAAAGGACCGGCGCCGAGGTGAAGTCGGGCGGGCTGTTCTGGATGCTCGCGGCGATGGGATTTCCGAAGGTCCCGGCGCGCGTGCACGGCTACTGGAGCGTGATCGCTACCGGCAACGCGGTGGTCGAATGGGACCTCTCGGCGGCGGGCGGCGACGGAGCCAACGCCGATGCCTGAGGGGCGAATCGTCCGCGGCTACCTGATGCCGGGCATGCCGCACGTGATGCTGCCGCGCGACGCGGCGAGCCGCCAGGAGCTGCGCCGGGCGTGCCGGACGGCGGGCGCCAACGCGCTCGAGGCGCGGCCCGACGTGCTGGTGATCTTCAGCACGCAGTGGATTTCCGTGCTCGGGCATCTGGTGCAGGCGCGCGCAAACCCGTGCGGCCTGCACGTTGACGAAAACTGGTACGACCTCGGCGATCTGCCGTACGACTTCCGCACCGACGTCGAACTGGCGCGCAAGACGATCGAACTCGGAACCGCCGCGGGCCTCCAGGTACGCGCAGTCGATTACGAAGGCTTCCCGGTGGACACCGGCACCCTGGTCGCCCTCGACTTTCTAAACCCGAAAAACGAAATCCCGGTCGTCTGCATGTCGTGCAACATTTATGCGGGACGCGAGGAGGAGCTCGCGCTGGGCCGCGCCGCCGCTGACGCGGTCCGCGCGCTCGGCAGGCGCGCCGTTGCGGTCTTGTCCAGCGGCCTGTCGGGCCATTACTTCACGCGCGAGATAAGCGACGCTGAGGACCATATCGCAAGCCCCGAGGATGACGCGCACAACCGCGCGATGCTCGACCTGATGGCCGCGGGCAAATGCAGGGAGGCGATGGACCGCGTGCCGGATTACGCGGCGAAGACCGGCGCCGACATGCAGTTCAAGGGCTACTACTGGCTGATGGGCGCGATGGAAGCCGGGCGCATCACCGGCAAGCTCCTGGGCTACGGCTCGATCTGGGGCAGCGGTGCGGCGGTGGTCGAGTTCAGCGCGTGAGCGTGGCGCGCCGGATGCCGGCTTCGTGGGCCGGCCGCAGGGCGGCGAATCGAGCGGGGAGAAAGCGATGGCGGCTGACTATTCGATCTGGGTGCTCTGCTATGCGCGCACGATGGTGTCGGGCGACTTTATGGGCGGTTCGCCCATCGCCAGCAACACCGGGACGTTCGAAATCCCGATGCTCTACACGCTGCTGGTCTCCGCGCCGGCGAGCGCGCAACGGCGCGTAATCGCGATCGACACCGGATTCGGCGAAAGCGGCTTCGCCTCGGCCGAAGAAAAGCTGTCCGGCGTGTTCACCCACATCGAATGGCCCGCGGCGGTGCTGGGCAAGATCGGCTTCCGGCCGGAGGAGGTCGATACCGTAATCCTGACCCACATGCACGCCGACCACGCCGGCAATGTCGGCGCGTTTCCCAACGCGCGCGTATATGTCCAGCGCGCGGAGTACGAAGGCTGGACGCGCCTGCGCCGCGGCGAACTGATCAGGACTGCCGGTTCGGGTTCGTGGGCGCTGTCCTCGATCAACTGGGAGAACTTCGACCGCTTCGACGAGGCGCTCCGCGCCGGGCGCGTGACCTTGCTCGATGGCGACCGCGAGGTCGCGCCCGGTGTCACCTGCAGGCTCGCCGCCGAATCGCACACCTTCGGCTCGCAGTGGGTGGAGATCGAAACCTCGGCGGGTCCGCATATCGCCGCCGGCGACTGCCTGTACTGGTACGCGAACCTCGAGAAGATGTGGCCGCCGGGCTATATCCAGGGCAATCCGTGGAACGTGATGAAGGTGTTCGAGCGGATGGCCGGGATAATCGGCGACAAGCTGCCGCGCGTGGTTCCCGGCCATGACATGGAGGTCTTCCGGCGCAACCTCCATTGGACTTCCGGTTTGAACCCGGTCGCCGAGCTGCATCTTGCGCCGGGCGAAAAGTCGCGCCGGCCGACCTAGCTGCCGCACGAAGGGCTGTTTCTGTCCCGGGGAACCGTGCGGCCTTCGATCCCGTTTGCCAGCCGCGGGAGGATCCGGCGATGAGGACGCTCTTTTCCTTGGCACTCGCACTAATCCTCGGGCTTGGGGTTGCGGCGTGCGCGGCACCTAATCCGTACAGCTATTCTTCGAGCTACTCGTCGGAACCCGCGCCGGCGCCCGCGGCGACCGCGACCCCAGGCGGCTACTAGGCGGTCGGGCTCCGTCCGCTCTTGCCGCCCGGGCGCGATTTCGTATATCACTGGATGCATTATAATGCATCCACGGACACATGTTGGGGAACGCAACGGACGCCCATCGCCGCGCACCGCGCGCCGCGCCGCTCCGCATCCGGACGGCGATCGCGGCGGCGGCCCTGCGCAATTCCTGAAGCTGCTCGGCGCGCGCGTGCGCGACGCGCGCGCACGCCACGGAATGACGCGCCGGATGCTGGCCCACGACTCGGGAGTTTCGGAGCGCTATCTTGCCCAGCTCGAAGCCGGATGCGGCAATTTCTCGATCACGCTGCTCAGACGCGTCGCTGCCGCAATTGACGTCCCGCTCGCCGAGCTGGTCGGCGAAGAGGTGCCGCCAGTGGAATACGCACTGCTGGCCGAGCGCCTGCGTCGGCTCTCGCCCGCCGAACTGGCCGAGGCTGCCGCGCTGCTCGCGCGGCGCTTCGGCGAACGACCGGCACGGCTCGAGCGAATCGCGCTAATCGGACTGCGCGGCGCCGGCAAGAGCACGCTTGGCGCGGCGCTTGCGAAACGGCTCGGCTGGCGCTTCGTGGAGCTCAGCCGCGAAATCGAGCGCGCCGCGGGGATGAGCGTCGGCGAGATATTCGACCTCCTCGGCCAGGCCGCCTACCGGCGCTACGAGCGGCGCGCGGTCGAGAGTCTGCTGCGCGCGCACGCGCAAGTCGTGATTGCGGCGGGCGGCGGCCTCGTTTCCGAACTGTCCACTTTCGAGCGCCTGCTCGAGTCCTGCTACACGGTCTGGTTGCAGGCTTCGCCCCGCGAGTACTGGGAGCGCGTGCGGCGCCAGGGCGACTACCGGATGAGCGCCGGGGTCAGCGCGACGCAGGCGATGGCCGACATGCGGCGGATCCTCGCCCAGCGCGAGCCGCTGTACGCCAAGGCCGACGCCCGGCTCGACACCGCGGGCAGAACTCCCGCACAGTCGCTGCGCGACTTGCTGGCAACGATCCGCCGCGCACGCATCGCGGCCGCGCAGCTCCCGCGACGCTTCCACATGCATAATGATGCTTGACATCAGATGCATTATATCGCATAGAGTGCCCTTGGGGCCGAACCGTCGCCAGGAACCATGGAAGAGCCGATCCGTTTCGAGACCGAGCCGTGCCGCTACCGTCATTGGAAGCTCGAGGCCGAGCGCGACCGCGCCCGCCTGCTGATAAAGGTGGACGAAAACGGCGGCCTGCGCCCCGGCTACGCGCTCAAGCTCAACTCCTACGACCTCGGCGTTGATATCGAGCTCGCCGACGCCGTCATGCGCCTGCGCTTCGAGCATCCGGGCGTCAGCGTGGTCACGCTGAGCAGCGCGACCGAGGGGATGTTCTGCGCCGGCGCCAACATTTTCATGCTCGCTCGCTCCGAGCACGGTTTCAAGGTCAATTTCTGCAAGTTCACCAACGAGACCCGGCTTGCAATCGAGGACGCCAGCCGGCACAGCGGCCAGCGCTATCTGGCGGCGCTCAACGGCACGTGCAGCGGCGGCGGCTACGAACTGGCACTGGCCTGCGACGAGCTCATCCTGGTGGACGACCGCCGTTCCGCGGTGAGCCTGCCCGAGATCCCCTACCTAGGGGTGCTGCCGGGCACGGGCGGGCTGATTCGGCTGGTGGACAAGCGCAAGGTGCGGCGCGACCTCGCCGACCTCTTCGTCACGCTCGCCGAGGGCGTGCGCGGCGAGCGGGCGGTGAAATGGGGATTGGTGGATGCGATCGCGCCGCGCTCGCGCTTTGACGCGGCAGTCGAGGCGCGCGTCGAGGCGCTCGTCGATCCGGCGCGCGCCGGGCGCGCGGGCATCACGCTCGACGCGCTCTCGCCCGCGGAGAGCGACGAGCAGATCCGCTACCGCCATCTGACGCTGCGGCTCGAGCGCAGCCGGCGCCTCGCCGAAATGATCGTTGAAGGGCCGGCGGGCGTGCCCGCGATTCCCGCCGAGCCCGCGGCGCTGGGGGCCGACTTCTATCCACTCAGGCTGTTCCGTGAAATCGACGACGCGCTGCTTCGCCTGCGCTGCAACTATCCAGAGATCGGGTTGGTACTGATCAGGTCCCAGGGCGAGCTCGAGCGCGTGCTCGAATTGGAGCGCCGGATGTGGGAGCGGCGCGCCGACTGGTTCATCAACGAAACGATTCTGCTGATGAAACGCGTGCTCAAGCGGCTCGACCTCACCGCCAAGAGCTTCTTCGCGCTCGTCGAACCCGGCGCGTGCTTCGGCGGCGGGCTGCTCGAGCTCGCGCTCGCCGCCGACCGGATATACATGAAGAGCGGCGCCGGCGCGCGAATCGCGACTGGTCCGCTCAATGCGGGCGCGCTGCCGATGAGCAACGGGCTAAGCCGCCTGCAAACCCGCTTCGTGGCCGACCCCGCACACGCCGTCGCGCTTGCCTCCGCACGGGTCTTCGACGCCGACGAGGCGCTGGAAGCGGGGCTCGCCACCGTCGCGCCCGACGAGCTTGACTGGGAAGAGGAGCTGCGGCTTGCGATAAGCGAGCGGCTGTCGCTCTCGCCCGACGCCCTGACCGCGATGGAGGCGAGCATCCGCTTCGCCGGGCCGGAGACGATGGAGACGCGGATTTTCGGGCGGCTCTCGGCGTGGCAGAACTGGATTTTCCAGCGCCCCAACGCGGTCGGCGAGCACGGGGCGCTCAGGCTTTACGGCCAGCCGCAAAGTCCGCAGTTCGATTTCCGGCGCACCTGAACCGCGCACAGCCGCGATTCGGAGTTATCCATGCACGGTGAAATTCCCAACAACGTTGAGCTCGACAGCGACCCGCAGCTGCGGCGCGCGCTCGCGACCTGGCATCCGCGCTTTCTTCAATGGTGGAACGAGGTCGGTCCCGACGGCTTTGACACTTCGCAGGTCTATCTGCGCACGGCCATCGGTGCCTCGGCCGACGGCTGGGCGCATTACGCCTACGTGCGGATGCCCGAGTACCAATGGGGGATTTTTCTGGCCCCGCCCGAGCGACGCAGGATTGGCTTCGGCGACCATGCCGATCTCGACCCGTGGCAGCAGGTGCCGGGTGAGCTGCGCAAGGAACTGCGCCGCATCATTGTGACCCAGGGCGACACCGAGCCGGCCTCGGTCGAGCAGCAGCGCCATCTGGGCAAGACGGCGCCGTCGCTCTACGACCTGCGCAACCTGTTCCAGGTCAACGTCGAGGAAGCGCGCCATCTGTGGGCGATGGTTTACCTGCTCCATCGCTACTTCGGCCGCGACGGACGCGAGGAGGCCGAAGAGCTGCTCGTCCGGCGCAGCGGCCATCGCGACCATCCACGTATCCTGAACGCCTTCAACGCGCCGATCCGCGACTGGCTGGACTTCTTCTGTTTCGCGATGTTCACCGACCGCGACGGCAAATATCAGCTCGAGTCGCTCTCCGAAGGCGGCTTCGATCCGCTCTCGCGCACCACCCGCTTCATGCTCACCGAGGAAGCACATCACATGTTCGTCGGCGAGACCGGCGTGCAGCGCGTCGTGCAGCGCAGCGCCGATCTGATGAAGGATTCAGGGCGCGCGGACCTCTACGCGCTCGGCGCGATCCCCCTCGGCGTGATCCAGAAGTATATCAACTTGTGGTTCTCGGAGAGCCTTGACCTCTTCGGCGCGGAAGATTCGAGCAACGCCGCGACCTACTTTGCCGCCGGGCTTAAGGGACGCTTTCGAGAGCACACTTCCGGAGTGTACGGGGACCATCGCGCGCTCGAGGGCTACTACGAACTGCGGATGCCAGGCGGAGAAATGCAGCGTATCCCGCTGCGCCGGGCGATGAACGCGATCCTGCGTGACGCCTACGTCCAGGACTGCGAGCGCGGGCTGGCGCGATGGAACCGCGAGCTTGCCGCGCGCGGCCTTGGCGAGCGCCTGACGCTTCCGCATCCCGCTTTCAACCGCAAGGTCGGCGCATTCGCCACGGCCTGCTACGATCCACAGGGCAACCGGCTGTCGGCCGAGGAGTTCGCGGCGCGCCGCGGCGCATGGCTGCCGACCGAGGAAGATCGCACGCGCAACGCCGAGCTGATGCGAGCAGTGTACCAACCGGGCAAGGTGGCCGGATGGATCGCGCCGCCCGCCAAGGGCATCAACGGCCAGCCACTGGACTTCGAGTACGTCCGGCTGGGTTAGGCGGGGTCTGGTCACTCTACAAATTATTCTTTGGTCAGCACTGACAGGCGTGCTAGCGTAGCATCACGCTGTTCGTCACTCGCTACGGAGAGTTTGCTCCAGTCAGCAGGACTGTGAGCAACCAATCGCCTGGTTGTTGGCCGAATAGGCGAGGCCGCGATCGAAGCGCCGGCGTAAGACAGTGCCGGCATCTGGCTGCGGAGGACGGCCATGTCTGCGAGGTTCTTCGCCACCCTAACCGCGCTAGCCGCGGCCGCAGTCATCGGCAGCGGACTCGTGGCACGAGCCACCGTCCCCGCACCCAAGGCGGGACGGTCGGCTGAGCCGAAGAGCGTCAACCAACCTGGATTCCCCGATCAACTCTACAAATGGGTCGTACCGGCAGACAATCCGCAGTCGGCGGCTAAGGTCGCCCTGGGCAAAAAGCTGTTCTTCGACCCGCGCCTTTCGGTGGACAACACGGTTTCCTGCGCGAGCTGTCACGATCCCGACAAGGGCTTTACCGATCAGTTGCCGACCTCGATGGGCGTGCACGGCAAGTTCGGCAAGCGCAACGCCCCAACCGTGCTCAACGCCCTGTTCAACATCGAACAGTTCTGGGACGGACGCGCGCCGACGCTCGAGGATCAGGCCAAGCAGCCGATCCTGAACCCGGTGGAGATGGGGATGCCGAATGAGCAGGCGGTGGTGGAGAAGGTCCGCGCGCTGGCCGAGTATCAGCCCCTGTTCAAGCAGGCTTTCAAGCAGGCGCCCACCTACCAGAACATCGTCGGCGCGATCGCGGTGTACGAACGCACGCAGATCTCCTTCGACTCGCCCTTCGACCGCTACATGGCGGGCGAAAGCAAGGCGCTCACCGAGCAGCAGCTGCGTGGATGGGCGACCTTCAACGGCCAGGGACGCTGCATGTCGTGCCACGGATGGAATCCGACGCGCCCGCTGTTCACCGACGACCGCTTCCACAACATTGGCGTCTCCGCGCATGCGGCGAGTTTCGTTCCCCATGCGCGCCAGGCGCTCGCGCTGCTCGCCAAAGGCGGCGGCGAGCGCCAGATCGACGAACTCGCGATCTCGACCGACCTCAGTGAACTCGGCCGCTTCCTGGTCACGCGCCAGCCGCACGACATTGGCGCGTTCAGAACGATGGGATTGCGCGACCTTTATCTCACCGAGCCTTATTTCCACGACGGCTCACAGGCGACGATCTGGGACACGCTCGACCACTATAACAAGGGCGGGGTCCAGAACCCGTTCCTTGACGGCGGAATCGTGCCGCTCGGCCTGAGCGAGCAGCAGGAGGACGATCTCGCGGCCTTTTTGCTTTCGCTCACCAGCGAGCCCTACATGAAACAGGCGCGCGCCGAGTACGAGCGCCAGTTCAAGCTTTCGCGCACGACGCGTCCGCAACGCGACACCGAAGCCGCGATGGGGCGCAAGGGACGCAAGGGCCCCGGCTTCGGCGGCCCCTTTGGCGATATCGGACCGGGCCAGGCGGCGATGCGCGAAGACCCGGCGTTGCTGGGCGGATATTGAAGGGCGCCTCTGCGCCCGGACGTATCGTTGCGGAGGATCGGTTATGGCCGCGCGCCACAAAAGCGTCGAGACCAAATATTACGAAGCGCGCGGCCGCGTGCTCACAGCGCTGCGCAATTGCGACCGACGCACGTTTCTCAAGCTGTCGGCGGCCACGCTCGCCGCGGCGATGGGCAAGGGGCTGACGCCACCCCATACCTTCCAGCTCGTGGAGGTGGCCGACGCCGCGGTGGACAAGGGATGGGCGAAGACGGGTGCGCAGGGCGGCGCGCCATTCCGCTTCGCCTATATCTCGGACGCCCATCTCTACGAGCGCACGCTCAACCAGCGCTTCGTCCGCGCGATCGTCAAGGCGGTCGACGACGTCAACGCGCTCGATCCGCAACCTGACTTTGTGCTCTATGGCGGCGATCTGGCCCAGCTCGGCAGCCCCGCGCAGCTCGAACTGGGACGCCAGATCCTGAGCACGCTCAAAGCGCCGGTGAAGATGATGGTCGGGGAGCACGACTGGTTTCTTGACCTGGGCGAGAAATGGCAGGAGCTGTTCGGACCGCCGACCTATTCCTTCGACTGGAAAGGCGTGCACGTCGTGGTCTTGCAGAGCGTGTACGAAAAGGACTTCTGGACCGCGCGCAAGATGACGCCCGAGCAGCGGATGCAAACTGTCGCCGGGCTCGACAACGCGCTCCAGTCGCGCTTCGAGGTCGGCGAAGCCCAGCGCGAATGGCTCACAAAGGACCTGGCGAAGTATCCGCCCGCCACGCCGATCCTCGTCTTCTCCCATTCGCCGCTCTACAAGTACTACCGCCCGTGGAATTTCTGGACCGAGGACGCCGGCGAGGTGCAGGCGATTCTGCGCCCCTACCGCAAGGTCACTGTCATCCACGGACACACGCATCAGATGCTCTTTAACCAGATCGGGAATATCAGCTTTTACGGGATGCTCTCGACAGCGTGGCCGTGGCCATATGCGCCCGAGGGGCTGCCCAAGCTGACGGTGCAGATGAATCGCGCCGACCCGTTCGATCAATTCGACGGCTGCGGCGACGGCGAGTTCACCGTCCGCGCCGACAGCCTCGTTGATACGATCTACAACCTTTGGGACCGCAACCCGGTGACGGTCAAGGCGAACTACCTGGTCTCCGACGGCAAAGTCGATAAGCCTCCCGCGCCGCAGTTCGCCAGCTACTGAGACCGCCGCGCACCGTCTCAAGCGCGCAGCGGAGCACTGAACCGGCCGATGGAAAAGAACATGCAGCTTCGCAGCAGAATAGCCGCCATCGCGATCATCATCGGCGCAGCTGGCGCAGCCGCCTACGCTGGATTCGGCCGCCGCCCCGCACGCGCCGACGCCAACCCCGTCACCACGCATCGCGTGCCACTGGCCACGAACGGCGGAGCCGTAATTCAGCTCTGCGACGGGGTCACCAGCACCGAGGTCAAGGGCCTCAAGCCCGGGCACCAGATGAGCCGCGCCCAAGCGCTCGAAGTCACGCGCCGTCTGATGGCCGGATGGCAGCGCAAGCATCCCGACCAGCACTGGGTGATGGCGCAGGCCGGCGGTGAGGCCGGGCCAGGGTCGGCGAAGGAGCAGCCCTCAGCCGCCAGTAGCGGACCCGCCGCGGGTCAGCCGAGTATAGCCGGCCCCGGCGTTGCCGCGCCGGCCAAGTCACAGCAGGGCGACACGTACGCAAGTTTCCATGAGCGCGACTACAAGATCTGGAAAGCGCAAACCGACGCCTTCGTGGAGTACGGCAACCAGGTCTTTCATTCGGCCAAGTTGCTCGGCAGCACGATCGGCGTGAGCTGCGACATGTGCCATCCCAACGCCGCCAACACCCATCCGGAGACCTATCCCAAGTACCAAGTGCAGCTCCAGCGCGTCGCCCTGCTGCGCGACATGATCGACTGGTGCATCGAGAATCCGGTCAGGGGCGCAACATTGGCTCCCAACGATCCCAAGATGCGTGCGCTCGAAGCCTATATTCTGGCCCAGCGCAGGGGAGTCCCGCTCGACTACGGCAAGCACTGAAAGGCGCGCGCGCCTTGCTCTCCGCTCAGTGCGCGATGAAGCGGCCCATCGCGCCCAGCGTGGAGTCACCCAACGCGTGGGTGACGAAGGTATAGCGTCCGGCCTGATACAGCGTCAGCTCGAGCACCGCGCCGCCCCCCGGAGGCACGTTAACGGTCTGCCGGCCAACCGTCACGTTGCGCGGGTTGCCATCTTCTAGGACCCGCTGGAAGATTGAACCGATCACGTGGAACGCCGAGATGTGATTGGGTCCGGCGTTGATAAGGAAGATGCGCACGGGCTCGTCGGTCTTCACCGAGAGCGGAGCGTCGATATAGCGGTTGGCCCTGCCGTTGAAGGTCACCACGTCGGCGACACCATGCATCATCTTCGTCAGGTCGCCCTGGAGTAGATCGGGATGAGCCGGCACTGGCTCGGTGTAGAACTCGCTCTGGACGAGGACGAAGTTCTGGCCGGAGCCCCATCCACCCTTGGGATCGACGATGATCGCGCCGTACATGCCGTTAGCGATATGCAGCAGCACCGGCTCTGTCCCGCAATGGTAGAGAAACGCGCCCGGATAGTAGGCGACGAAGGTGAAGTGGAGCGTCTGGCCGGGTTCAATCGTCTGGTATCCGACTTCGTTAGGCACCAAGCCCGCGTGGAAATCGATCGAATGGCCCATCGTGGCGGTATTGGTGAGCTCGACGTCGACGGTATCGCCGACGCGCGCGTGCAGCACCGGCCCGGGCACCGTGCCGTTGAAGGTCCACGCCTGGTACTTGCGCCCGCCGCCAATGTCAACGGTCTCGTTCATCAGCGCGAGCTTGATATGCACGACCTTGGCCGCGGGCAACGGCGGCAGCTGCTCCGGGATGACCGTCGGATTGGCCGGCCTGTAGCCCGGCGGTGTCTTGCTCACCGTGGCGCTCACCGGTGCCGGGTGAATCGCGCCTTCGGCGCACAAGGCCGGGCTGCGCAAGCCCAGCGCGAGCACGATGGCGGCTGAGGTGGCGGCGGTCAGGGCGTGCTTCGTCATCGCTTTAATCCCTCCATTGTCGCACCGCGCCGTCGCGGCGGCGCGGTCCAAGGTCAATAACCAGGCGCACCAGCGCGCAAGCAGAGTCGGAAGATGCGCTCGGGCGTGAGCGGCAGTTCGGCCGGCTCGACGCCGAGTGGCGCAAGCGCGTCTGCGATCGCGTTGGCAATCGCGGCTGGCGCGCCGATCGTTCCCGACTCGCCAACGCCGCGGAAACCGCCCAGCGTGGTCGGCGACTCGGCAGCCAGATGGTGCGCTTCGACCGCGGGCACTTCCGACGCCGACGGCGCGATATAATCCATCAGGGTACCGCTGACCAGCTGACCGGCGTCGTCGTAGACCATCTCTTCAAGCAGCGCCGCGCCGAGCCCCTGCGCGACGCCGCCCTGCACCTGGCCGTCCACGATCAGCGGATTGATCACGCGCCCGCAATCCTCGGCAACGACATAGCGCAGGACCTTCACCGCGCACGTCTCGCGCTCGATCTCCAGCATCACGGCATGCGTCGCCGCGGTCGCAGTGCCGTAGTATGGGTCGTAGAAAATCGTCGTTTCCAGCCCGGGCTCCATCCCGCGTGGCAGGCGTTTGGCGCCGGCGTACGCGGCCTGCGCGATATCGCGCAGGCTTACCCGCCGTCGGATCGCGCCGCGCGCCCAAAGCTCCCCGCCGCCGGCGTCGAGTTCGGCAGGATCGGTCTCGAGTAAATGCGCCGCGATGCGGCGCGCCTTGTCACGGATCGCGCGCGCGGCGAGAGTGGCGGCGCCGCCGCCCAGCACCGCACCGCGGCTGGCGTAGCTGCCGGTGCCGTAGGGGGCAGAGGCGGTATCGCCGAAGCGCGCGCACACGTTTTCAAGCGGCACTTCAAGTTCGTCCGCGACTATCTGCGCGAGCGCCGTCTCCAGCCCCTGCCCGTGCGAGGCGACGCCGAAAATCGCGGTGACCGTCCCCGACGGATCGACTCGGATGGTCGCCGCTTCGGTCCCCGCCGGCACAGGCATCCCGGGCGCGGCCGGAGTCGCCGAACCGATCCCGGTGAGCTCAACGTAGGAGGCAAATCCGATCCCGATCAGCCGGCCGCCCGCGCGCGCGCGCTGCTGCTCGGCGCGCGCCGCCGCGTAGCCGAGCATCGCACACGCCTTCGCCATGCACTCGGCGAATCCGGCGCGGTCCCAGACGATGCCGGTGGGTGTCCTGTAGGGAAATTCCTCGGCACGCACATAGTTGCGCATGCGCAGCTCGACGGGATCGATTCCGAGCCGGCGGGCGGCGCGTTCGACCAGCGCCTCCATTGCGAAGACCGCTGGCGGTCGCCCCACGCCGCGATACGGCCCGGTCGGCGCCTTGTTTGTTGCGACCGCGCGCGCACGCGCATAGTAGTTCGGCACCCGGTACGGCCCGGGCAGGAAGCTTACGACCTGAATCGGTTCGATCACGGCGGTCCACGGATAGACCGAATAAGCGCCGACGTCGCCCACAACCTCCGCGCGCAAGCCGACGATGGTGCCGTCAGATTTGAGCTGCAGTTCAGCGTCAACAATCTCGTCCCATCCCTGCGACGTGGTCAGCAGATCCTCACGCCGATCACTTATCCATCGCACCGGCCGCCCGAGCATCCGCGCCAGCGCCGCGACCGCGACCTCCTCGGGATATACCGAGGACTTCGCGCCGAAGCCGCCGCCGACGTCGCGCGCAACGACGCGCACCAGATGCTCGGGGATGTCGAGATGGAGCGCGAGCGCGCTGCGCAGGATTCCAGGGCACTGGGTGGCCGAATGCAGCGTGAGTTCGCCTGAACCCGGATTGTACTCGGCAACGCATCCGCGCGGCTCGATCGCGATCGCCGCCGCGCGGTGAAATCTAAAGCGTTCCTTTACGATAAGATCGGCGCCGGACGGCAGCTCGAACGAGCCGCGCGCGAACTCGCGAGCGACCAGCACGTTGGTGCCCGCCTGTTCGTGGACCAGCGGCGAGCCCGAGTCGGCCGCAGCTTCGGCATCGCTGACGACTTCAAGCGGTTCATACTCGACGCTGACGCGCTCGGCCGCATCCTCGGCGAGGTAGCGGCTGTGGGCGACGACGGCCGCGACCGCCTCGCCGACGTATCGCACGACGTCCACCGCGAGCGCCGGGATCGGCGTTAGTTTGTAGCCGGGCATCGTCGACGCCGCCACCATCGGCCGCGCTTGCTGCGCGATCTCGGCGCCAGCGACGACCGCGACGACGCCGGCGCTTGCGCGCGCCGCCGCTGTGTCGATCGCGACGATTCTCGCGTGCGCGTACTCAGAGCGCACGAAAGCGACGTGCAGCGTGCCGGACGGCAGATAGTCGGCAACGTAGGCAGCGCGTCCGGTCAGGAAGCGGCGGTCCTCGACGCGCCGCACGCGCGCTCCCACCAGCTTGCCGCCGCCGGTTCCCATCGAGGTGTCGCGCTCCCTGCCCTCTCCGCCGCTCCTCGGTCGCTCCGGCGTGGCCGTCATCCGCGATCGCGCAGCACGCGGCGCAGGATCTTGCCGTTGGGGCTTTTGGGGAGCTCGGCCATGAATTCGACCTGATGGGGCACCTTGTAGGGCGCGATTACGCTGCGCGCGTGGGCGCGGATCTGTTCCGCGAGGGTCTCCGACGGTGCGTATCCCTCGCGCAGGGTTACGAAGCCCTTGACCCGTGCGCCGATCTGGGGGTGCGAAATCCCTACTACTGCCGCTTCGAGCACCGCTGGATGCTCGAGCAGCGCGGATTCAACTTCCTTGGGCGAGATCAGATAGGCACGGCTCTTAATCAAATCGTCAGAGCGTGAGACGTACCAGAAGTAGCCGTCGCCATCGACGTAGGCGACGTCCTGGGTGTAGTACCACGAGCCGCGGTTGACCTCGGCCCAGCGCTCGGCCGCTTTGCGGTAGCCTACGGTCAGCCCCGGATGGTCGTTGCGCAGCACCAGGTGGCCAGGCTCGCCGGGCTTTTGCGGACGACCAGCATCGTCGAGGATCGCGACCTCGTAGCCCGGCAGCGGCCGGCCCATCGAGCCCGGCTTGACCTCCATCCCGATCCGGTTGCCGACGAAGATATGGGTTTCGGTCTGGCCGATGCCGTCGTGGATCGTGACGCCGAAGCGGCGGCGGAATTCATTGAACGTGTCGGCGGGCAGCGACTCGCCGGCGCTGACGGCGGCGCGCAGCGAATCGAGCCGCCATCGCCGCTCGGCGTCCGGCACCGTGAGCAGCATCCGGTAGATGGTCGGCACGGCAGCGAGCACGGTCACGCGATGGCGCTCGATCGTCTCGAACGTCGGCTCCGATGCGAAGCGGCCGTACGGCACAACGATCGCGGCGCCCTCGATCAGCGGATACAGGCATCCCGACCCGAGCGCATAGATGAACGACCAGTCTTGCGGCTGGTAACAGACGTCCGCAGGGCGCATCTTCACCATCGCGCGGTTGTACGGATCGCCGGTGCCAAGCAGCCAGCGATGGGCCTGCTGGACGCCCTTGGGCTCGCCCGTGGTACCGGAGGTGTAGATTACGAAGGCAACGTCGTCGCACGCGGTTGGCGCCGGGGTGAATTCGTCCGACGCGTCGGCCATCAGGCGCTCCCACGAAAACGTGCGCTGGCTATCGATCGCGCCGCTCTCCGCGCCGACCAGGATCAGCCGGCGCAGCGCCGGCGTGCGCGCGCACACGGCCTCGATCGGGCCGAGCAGCTCGGGCGTCGAGACCGCGAGGACCGCGTCGCTGTTGCGCAGGATTTTTTCGACCTCGTGCTCGCGGAACAGGAAACTGGTCGGGATCGCAATCGCACCGAGCTTCATCACGCCGACCAGCGCGATCAGCGTCTCCAGCCGGGTACCCATCCGCAGCATCACGCATTCGCCGCGGCGCACGCCGAGCGCGCGCAACGCGTTGGCGAAGCGATTTGTCTGCTCGCGCAGTTCGGCGAAGGTCCAGCCGCGGCCCTCCGCCCACGCGGCCACACGCCCGCCGCGCCCTTCCTCGACGTGGCGATCGATGACGTACGCCCCGACGTTCAAGCGCTCGGGAATTTCCAGATAACCGCGTTCGCGAGCCGCCGTGGTCATCGTCGCATGCTGCGCGCCCTTCTACCGGACCGCGCGCATCCGCTCCGCAGCCGCCTTGACCGCACGCACTATCCCCAGGTAACCGGTGCATCGGCAAAGCACGGCCGAGAGCGCCTCGCGGATTTCCTGCTCGCTGGGATCGGGATTGACGCGCAGGAAATCGTACGCCGCCATCAGCATCCCGGGCGTGCAGAAGCCGCACTGCAGTCCGTGATGCTCCCAGAAGGCTTCCTGGAGCGGATGGAGCCGGCCGTCATGCGCCAGCCCCTCGACCGTCATCAGCTCGGCGCCGTCGGCCTGCACCGCAAACATCAGGCACGCGCGCGCGGCCTCGCCGTTGAACAGCACGGTGCAGGCGCCGCAGATCCCGTGCTCGCATCCGATATGCGTGCCGGTCAGGCCCAGCTCCTCGCGCAGAAAGTCCGCTAGCAGGCGCCGCGGCTCGGCCCATCCTTCGCGCACCTGGCCGTTGACGGTCATCTGGATCTTTCTCGGCTCCGCCATCGCTAGCTTCCCTTGACGGCGCACGCCCTTTCGATCGCACGCTTAAGCGCGCGGCGCGTCAGCACGCGCGTCAGATGGCGCCGATATTCGACGGATGCGTGCAGGTCGGCGCCGGGATCGACCAGCTGGGCCGCGCGCGCCGCCGCTTCGTCCACCACGCGCTCGCCCAGCCCCCCGCGTTCGACGATTTCTTCGGCGCCGCGCAGGCGGACCGGGATCGGGCCGGCGCCGCACGCGGACAGCCGCGCCTGGCGGCATCGCTCGCCCTCCACAACCACCATCGCGGCGATACCGACTATCGCGAAATCGCCATGGCGGCGGCTGAATTCCTCGAAGGCACATCCCGAGTTCGGCGGCGCGACCGGCAGCCGCACCTCGGAGAGCATTTCGCCCGGCGCAAGCGCGGTCGTCATCAGGCCCCGGAAGAACTCCGCCGGGTGCACGACCCGCTCGGCGCCGCCGGCGCTGCGAATCACCAGTTCGGCGTCGAGCGCGGAAGCGACCGCGGGATACTCGGCGGCCGGATCGGCATGCGCGATCGAGCCGCCGATCGTGCCGCGGGTGCGCGTCGGCAGATGGCCGACCCAGCGCGTCGCTTCGGAAAGCAGCGGCAGGCGGGCTTTGATCAGCGGCGAGAATTCGATCGTGCGCTGGCGCGTCATCGCGCCGATTCGCACACGCCCGGTATCCTCCTTGATGTAGGCAAGCTCGGCAGTGCGGTTAAGATCGACAATCACTGCCGGCGCGCTCAAGCGGAAATTCAGGAGCGGAACGAGGCTCTGGCCGCCGGCGAGCAGGCGCGCGTCGGCGCCGTGACGCGCCAGCAGGTCGAGCGCTTCGGCGGCGCTGGCAGGCGCATGGTACTCGAACGGCGGCGGCTTCATTGCGCCCTCCGGCCCGCGCCGTCGAGCAGATGCCACAGGCGCTCGGGCGTGATCGGCAGCTCGGTGATGCGGACGCCGAGCGGAGCGAGCGCGTCGCTCACCGCGTTGGCGACCACCGCGGGCGCGGTCATCGAGCTCGCCTCGCCCAGCCCTTTTGCTCCCAGCGTTGTGAACGGCGAGGGAGTGGCGATGTGCGCGACCTCAATCCGCGGCGCCTGGCTCGCCGACGGCACCAGGTAGTCCATGAAGGTGCCGGAGAGAAACTGCCCCTCGCAATCATAGGCGAGCTCCTCCCATAGCGCGCCGCCGAGCCCGTGGAGCGCGCCGCCGACAATCTGGCCCTCCGCGATGAGCGGATTGATTATCACGCCGGCATCGTGGACCGTGACGTAGCGCAGGATTTTGATCTCGGCGGTTTCGCGATCGATTTCGACCGCCATCACTTCGGCGATAAAGCCGTAGGTGTTCGATGAATTAACGCGGTCGTGCGCGTCAGGCGAGTCGGCGAGCGGAAAGCCGAACACCGCCGTCGCCTCGAGCCCCGGCTCCATCCCGCGCGGCAGCGATTCGGTGTTCCAGTGCGCGCGCCCGGCCAGCTCCTTGAGCGTCAGCGCGCGCCCGCCGCCCGCGCGCGCCACCACGCGCCCGTCGGCGAAGATGAGATTCTCGGCCGGGGTCTCGGTCAGGGCCGAGGCGAGACGAATCAATTTGTCCTTGAGCTTGCGCGCAGCGAGCGCGGCGGCACTGGTGCCGACCGAGCCGAAGCGGCTTGAATAGGTGCCTGAGGAAATGCCCCACACGCGGGTGAAGGTGTCCATCTCGTCAACCACCGTGACGTCGGCGGGTGCCACGCCGAGCTCGTCGGCGATAATCTGGGCGACGATCGTCTGATGACCCTGGCCCTGGGGCGCCGAGCCGAGGATAGCCGTCACCCGGCCAAGCGGATCGATCTTGACGGTCGCGCTTTCGATCGCGCCCGACTTGGGCAGGTATTCCGGACGCGCGCGCACCTCGGGATCGAGCGCGACGGTGACGTAGCCCATGTTGGAAACCGACGGATCGACCGCGACCGCGAGCCCCACACCGTAGAGTTGGCCGGCGGCGCGCGCGCGCCGCTGCTCCTCGCGAAGCGCAGGGTAGCCGGCGGCCTCGAGCGCACGCTCGAAGGCTGCGGGATAATTGCCCGAATCGTAGAGCCCGCCGGTCGGCGTGCGATAGGGAAATTGGGCGGGGCGGATGAAGTTGCGCCGGCGCACCTCGGCCGGATCCATCGCGAGCCGCTCGGCCAACAGATCGACCATCCGCTCGATCTCGAAGTACAGATGGCCGCAGGCGTAGCCGCGGTTCGGCCCGGTCAGGCTCTTGTTGGTCATCACGACGTGGGCGTCGGCTTCGAGGTTCGTGAAGCTGTACGGCCCGACCCAGTTGCCGATCGGGCGAAATGTGCATCCCGGCTCCGGACTGCGCACGTAGCCGCCAACGTTGTCGTACCATCGCGAGCGCATCGCCAGGATCGTGCCGTCGCTGCGCGCGGCCAGTTCGCGGTAGGCGACACGGTCCACGCCGCTGGAGGAGGCCAGCAGATGCTCGCGGCGATCTTCGATCCAGCGCACGGTGACGCCGATGCGCATCGCAGCAAGCCCGATCAGCGCGAGGTAGGGAAAGATGCTGGTCTTGATGCCGAAGCTGCCGCCGATGTCGGGCGGGACCACGAAGCGCAGTCGGTTCTCCGCCAGTCCCAGAGCGCGGGCGACCAGCGCGTGCAAGATGAACGGCCCCATGAAGTTCGACGTGATCGTGAGCACTCCGGTCGTCGGATCCCACGTCCCGATCACGCCGTAAGTCTCCAGCGGGGTCGAGGAATATTTCGGGTAGCGGAAACGCTCGCGGATCACGATGTCCGCTTCGGCGAAGGCGCGTTCGACGTCGCCGTAAACGATGTGACGATGGCACGCCTCGTTGGAGCCGACGGCCTCGTGGAGCAGCGGCGCTCCGGGCTTGAGCGCGCGCTCCGGATCGATCACCGCCGGCAGCGGTTCGTAATCAACCTGGACGAGTTCGAGCGCATCCTCGGCCAGATAACGGTCGCGCGCGACGACCACGGCCACCGGCTCGCCGACGAAGCGGGCCTTGTCGGTCGCCATGCAGTAGTACCTGACCGGCGCCTGCACGCCGACCGAAAACGGCTGCGTGTATTTGAGCGCGTCGGCGCCGGTGATCACGCCGGCGACGCCGGGTGCGCGCAGCGCCGCCGAGGCGTCGATCGCGCGGATGCGCGCGTGGGCGTGCGGGCTGCGCAGGATCGCCGCGGCGTACGGCTCTTTGAGCGGCAGGTCGGCGACGAAGGCGCCGCGTCCGGTCAGCAGGCGCGGATCTTCGGCGCGCTTGAGCGGCTGTCCGACCCACTTCGCCATCGCCACCTCTCGGGCTCGGATTCGGTTCAATGCGTGAGGTGGGCGGCGGCGAATTCGGCGCCGGGCACGGAGAGATCGACTTGCGCCGGCAGCTCGACCGGCAGCTCGTGGCGCTCCGGAAAACGCAGCCCGCATTGCGCCATCACTGGCCGAATCGAATCGAGGTAGGCGGCCGCGACGTCGCCGCTGTCGCGCGTCTTGAGGCCGACCTCGATGCAATAGCGGTTGCCGGCCGTTTCCGGGCGTCCGAAAATCCGTATCGCGGCAACGAACCATTTCCTGAAACGGCGCTGGATTTCGGCGCGCGTCGCCGCGTCGCGGCACATCTCCACCAGGCACGTTTCACCGAAGTTCTTGTGTCCCTCCTCGTCCTTGAGGATCGACTGGTTGGCGCGGGCGAGCGGCAGGTAGCTGCCCTTGGTGTACTCGGTGAGCTGAAAGGTCGCCGCGCGGTCGATCATGAAATTGAACAGCGTCGCGTCGATCCAGTCCTCGATTCGGACGTCGGCCTCGTCGCCGGTGAAGCGCGCGCCGGCTTTGCGGCGCTCGCGCACGTAGGCCTCGATATCGACGCCCAGCTCGGCCATTAGCCTGGCGATCAGTTTGAAGTGCTTGAGCTCCTCGTTCTGGTAGCGCGTGATGCGGATCTTGTCGTCCACGCCGGGCGCGTGGATCACGCATTGGCCAAAGACCTCGGCGGTGGCGATCTCGCGTCCCGCCTGGCGGTCCATCAGCGTCAGCACCATCCTGCGGTAATTGTCGTCGGGAATCTCGTCGTGGCTCTTGACGATGTGCATCCGACCCCTCGCGCCGCCCTTTTTTGTCCGCCGGGCGACCAGGTGTCGCCGCAGGCGCCGATGAGCCGAGGCGGCCGGCGTCTCCCCTCGGCCCGCCGCCTACGTTATGTTGACAGCTTGATTTTCGTCAACGGAAGCGCGCGAACGCCCTTCGCGCTCGCGCGGCCGGGTTCGGGCGAAGTTAGCCGATGATACGCAGGGCAGCAGGCATAGCGGCGCTGATTCTCTTCGGCGTGGTCGGCGCGCTGCTGATCGCCGAGGCCGGGGTGCGCATCGCCAACCACTGGTTCCCTTATTTCTATTGCTACGACGCCGCGCGCGGATGGGGGCTGCGGCCGAACACCGCCGGCTACTATCGGCGCGAGGGCGGCGCCTGGGTGAGCATCAACGCACACGGCTTCCGCGGCCCCGACTTTTCGCGTCGCAAGCCGCCCGGGACGATTCGCATCGCGGTGCTCGGCGACTCTTATACCCAGGCGATGCAGGTCCCCTACGAGGACACCTTCGCCTCGGTGGCGGCGGACGCGCTAGCGCAATGCCCGCTGTTTCGCGGCAAACGCGTCGAAGCGCTCAACTTCGGCGTTGACGGCTACGGCACCGCGCAGGAGCTGGTGACGCTGCGCGAGAAGGTCTGGCCCTACCATCCCGACATCGTGGTGCTCGCGGTCTTTCTCGGCAACGACGTCCGCAACAACTCAGTATCGCTCGAAGGCGACGAATGCCGGCCGTTCTTTGTCGAGCGCGATGGCAAGCTCGAACCGGCGGGGCCGTTCAGGAGCTCGGCCTCGTTTCGGCTGTGGTGCATGACGCGCTTCGATTATCGCAAGGCGGGACTGCTCACGATGCTGCGCAATGGATGGACGATAATCCGCGAACACAGCCGCGGGCCGACCGCGCAATCCCCGGTCGAAGCGGCGATCAACTACAACATCTACAAGCCGCCCGCCGACAAGGCGTGGAGCGACGCCTGGCAAGTCACCGAGGCGCTTATCAGCGAGATGCATCGCGAGGTCGCGGCGCACGGCGCGGCCTTCCTGGTCACGACGCTCGACACCAGCATCCAGGTCTGGCCCGATCAACAGGTGCGCGCCAACTTCATGAAGCGGATCGGCGTGAGCGACCTCTTCTATCCCGACCGCCGCATCGCCGCGCTCGGCGAACGCGAGGGCTTCGAGGTGCTGGCACTGGCCGAGCCGCTGCTCCGCTACGCCGAGCAGCATCACGTCTATCTCCACGGCTTCGCCAACACGCGCGAGGGCTTCGGCCATTGGAACAAGGTCGGGCATCGGGTGGCCGGCGAGCTAATCGGCAGGCGTCTGTGCGCGATGGCCGAGGCGGGCAAATGCCCCAGCTGCACGGCGGCTGGCGCCCCACGCTAGCCGCGGCGTCCTAGCCTAGCCGCTGGTCGAATTGCAGGATTATACCGTCGGGATCCTCGAACAGGCAGGTCAGGACCTTTTTCCCCGGCGGCTCGCCGTAGGCGATCGAGTCGGACTCGTACGGACCGATCAGGATTTTGACCCCCGCCGCCTTAAGTTTCTCGACCCGCTCGCGCAGGTCGCTCACCCAGAATGAGAAGTGGTGGATGCCAACCTGGTCGAGCTTGATCGGCCGCCCCGAGGGTTCGCCGGGCTTTTGCGAGAGCACGATAAACCCCGCCTCCGGCCCGCCGTTCCATTTGAGATAAACCGCCCGGCGGCGGTTCTGCACGGGGTCGGCGAACAGCCGCTCGGAGCCCCGCACCGGCTCCTCCTTGTCAAGGGTGACGCGCAGGCCGAGCAGGTCGCGATAGAAGCGCAGTGAGCGCTCGAGGTCAGCGACGCCGATCGCCACGTGCGAGATTCCGTGCATTGCCTTTTGCCTCCGCGCTCTGGTCGAATGGTTCGCAATCGTGACGAGCCCACTTGTACTGTCGCGGTCTCGCCTGCGTCAAACCCGCGGGCATAGTGCGCGCGCGGGGGTGATCGGCGTGACCGCGGCGCTCCTGGCGGCGCTGAGCCTGGGCATCCGCTGTACCTTCGCTCACGCGCAGGCAGCCACCGCGCAGCTCTCGGGCGGCGATCGCAGCACGGAGGCGGCCGGCGCGGCGCTGGAGCGGATGGCGCGCGACAACTTTGGCGCGTTGAGCGAGGCCGAGCTCAAGCTGGTGCACGCGGCGCCGCGGCGCGCGCTGCTCTGGGTCGGTCCCACCAACGACATCAACAGTCCGGCCAACGATCCCGCGCACGCCGCCGAATGGCATCCCGGGCGCACGATCCGCGCCGCGCTCATCCGATGGCTCGCCGCCGACCCCGCCGCGCGCCCCTACGTCCATCCGAGCGGAGTCGGTGTCGGCGGCGCCAAGATCGATGGAGAGCTCGACCTCTCCTACCTGACGCTCGCCTCGCCGGTGACCATCCTCAGCTCGGCCATCCCCGAGGGCGTCGATTTCTCCTTCGCGCGCATCCCCGGGCTCGACCTTTCGCGCAGCACGACCGGCCCGATCGTCGGCGACCGTGCGGTAATCGGCGGCGATCTCATCCTGACCGCCGGCAACTTCGGCCCCACCAGTCTCTTTCGCACCGAGATCGACGGCAGCCTCGATTGCAGCGGCGCGGCGTTCGTGCGCGGCGACGACCCGCTCTCACTGGTCGAGGCGACGATTAAGGGCGACGCGTCGTTCCATGCCGGCTTTACCACGAGCGGCGTCGTCGATTTGCGGCTTGCCGAGGTCGAGCGCGGCCTCAGTTTCAATCACGCGCGCTTCGTGGGCGCGGGCGACAACGGGCTCAACGCCGAGCGCGCCAAAATCGACGGCACGCTTTACTGGGTCGATATCACGCGCACCCCGCGCACCGAACTCGACCTCGCCAACGCGCGCGCGGCAGCGCTATGGGACGATGCGGCGAGCTGGCCCGCGCCCGGCCGGCTCTTCCTCGAAGGTTTCGCGTACGGCGACCTCAGCGGCGGTCCCGCCGATGCGCCGAGCAGGCTGAAGTGGCTTGCGCTCCAGCCGCCCGGCTACCGCCCGCAGCCTTATGGACAGCTCGCCCGCGTGCTGCGCGAGCGCGGCTCGGACATCGGGGCGGTAAGCGTGCTCATCGCTAAGGAGGATGCGCGCCGCCGCCAGCGCGAGTTGGGAGTGGGCGAGCGCCTGTGGGGCCTGCTGCTCGACGCGACCATCGGCTACGGCTACCGGCCGATCCGCGCGCTATGGTGGATCTTCGGCTTCGTCGCGCTGGGTGCGATGCTCTTTCGCTTTGGCTACCACGAGCGCGCGATCACGCCAACCGAACCCGCAGCCTACCAATGCTTCGTCCGTGACGGCGAGCCGCCGCCGCACTATCCGCCCTTCAACGCCGTGATCTACTCGCTGGAGAATTTCCTGCCCGTCGTCGATCTCCATCAGGGACTCTACTGGCGCCCGAACCCGCGCCACGGTTCGGGCGGCCGGATGCGCATGCTCTCGGGCACGGTGCTGCGATGGTACCTGTGGCTGCATATCCTGGCCGGATGGGTGATCACACCACTGTTCGCGGCCGGGCTTAGCGGCCTGGTCCGGCCGGATTGAGCGCAGCGCCTGCGCGAGACCGGCAAACGGCCTCTGTCGCAGGGCGGAGGCAGGCTCGGCGCTGAATCTGTTATTTGGTGCTGGTCGCAGCGAATGTGCTAGACAGGAATCGGCCCGGCGCGGCGGCTTAGGCGTCGCGCCGGTCGAACTTCAATTCGCGCCCGCGCAGCCACGCGGGCATGCCAGGAGGTGGATACGGTGGCATCGATCGAATTCGGCGTCGCGCTAACCTCGGTAAAGGGAATCGGCGAGGCGGCGCGGCGCGCCGAGCAGCTCGGCTTCGACTACGTGGCCAGCGGCGAGCACGTGATGTTTCACGGGCCGGTGTCGAACTCGCTCATCGGGCTTTCGGTTGCGGCAGGCGCGACCGAGCGGATCAAGCTGATGAGCACGATCGTGCTGCTCCCGCTTTATCAACCTGTGATGCTGGCCAAGCAGACCGCCGTCCTCGACGTCGCCTCGGGCGGCCGCTACCACATGGGCGTCGGAATTGGCGGCGAGTTCCCCAAGGAGTTCGAGGCCTGCGGCGTCCCGGTCAAGCAGCGCGGCTCGCGCTCCAACGAGGCGCTCGCCGTGATCCGAAAGCTGTGGGCCGAGAAGAATGTCAGTTTCGAGGGGCGCTATACCCGCTTTAGCGGCATCACTCTTGAGCCCGCGCCGACGCAAAAGCCGGGACCGCCGATCTGGGTCGCCGGACGCAAGGAGCCCGCGATGCGCCGCGCCGCGACCTTCGGCGACGGATGGCTGCCGTATATGTATACGCCGGAGATGCTGCGCGACAGCGTGGCCAAAATCCAGGCGTTCGGGCGCGAGGCCGGGCGCGACCTGAGCGGGTTTCGCCTCGGGCTCTTCATCTTCGCTTCGGTCTATCCCGACCGCAAGGAAGCCGAGGAAGTTGCGGCGCGCGCGCTGGGCAAGAACTACGCGCAGGATTTCTCGAAGATCGCCGGCCGCTACGTCCTTTACGGCAGCCCCGAGGACTGCCGCAAGCGGCTGCGCGAATACGTCGACGCCGGCGCGCGCACCGTGATTTTCTCGTGGGCCTGCCGCCACGACGATATCGACCGCAACATGGAGACGATCGCCAAGGAAGTTGTTCCCGCTTTCCGCTGATCGGCGGGCGCCCGAGCACATCGGCGGGGAAGAGCGATATGGCAGGACCGCTCAGCGGAGTTCGCGTCATCGACCTGACCCAGAATCTGTCGGGCCCGATGGGCACGATGATCCTCGGCGACCAGGGCGCCGACGTGATCAAGGTCGAGCCGCCGACCGGCGATTTTACCCGCGCGATGGGCGGGACGCGGCGCGGCGTCGCGCCCACCTTCGCGATGATCAACCGCAACAAGCGCTCGGTCGTGCTCAACCTTCACGATCCACGTGGGCTTGAAATGCTCAGGCGGCTGGTAAAGGGCGCGGACCTCTTCGTGCAGAATTTCCGCCCCGGCGTGGCCGAGCGGATGGGTATCGGTGAGGCCGCGATGCGCGCGGTCAGGCCCGACCTCGTCTATGTCTCGATCAGCGGCTTCGGCGAGCGCGGCCCCTACGCCGACCAGCGCGTTTACGACCCCGTGATCCAGGCCCTCTCCGGACTCGCCGACATCCAGGCCGACGTCGCCACCGGCCATCCGCACATGATCCGCCTCATCATCCCAGACAAGGTCACCGCGCTGACCGGCGCGCAGGCGATGACGGCCGCGCTGTTCGCGCGCCAGCGCAGCGGCGAGGGCCAGCACGTGCGGCTGGCGATGCTCGACGCGGTGATCGCCTTCCTGTGGCCGGAGGGGATGGCGGCTTACACCTTCGTCGGCGAGAATCGCAGCTCGCTTCGCGCGGCGCGGGCACGCGAGCTTATCTTCGAAACCGCCGACGGCTTTATCACCGCCGCCGCCAACACCGACTCCGAATGGAGGGGGCTCTGCCAGGCGCTCGAACGGCCTGAATGGCTCGCCGACGAGCGTTTCAAGACGCCGGTTCTGCGCATCCGCAACGCCGACGTGCGGCTGGAGATGACCGCCGAGGTGCTCAAGACCAGGAGCTCGGCCGAGTGGCTGCGCCGCCTGCGCGACAACGACGTCCCCTGCGCACCGGTGCTCAGGCGCGAGGAAGTAATCCGCAACGCCCAGGTTGTCGCCAACGAACTCGTCGTCGAATCGACCCATCCACACGCAGGACCGATACGCCAGCCGCGGCCGGCCGCGCGCTTCGGGCGCACGCCGGCCGAACTGCGCCGCTTCGCCCCGATGCTCGGCGAGCATACTGACGAGGTGCTGCTGGAGGCGGGTGTGGCGCGCGACGAACTAGCCGCGCTGCGCGCGCAGGGAGTCATCGCATAGCGCTCCGCACCGCCGCATGCGCGCAGGGCGAAGTTGATTGATTTAAGCTCGCCGCTGGAGATCAATCGTCGATAACAATCCGCCGCCGGGGGATGGACTGATGGACTTCGGAATATCGGAAGAACACCGCATGATGGTCGCCAGCGTGCGCCAGTTCCGCGAGAAGGAGCTGATGCCGCTGGAGAAGGACTTCCTGCTCAAGGGCAAACTCGACATCGAGGTGCGCCACGGCCTGGAGCGCAAAGGGCGCGAGGCCGGCTTCTGGGCGCTCGAAGTGCCCGCCGAGTACGGCGGCAATGACGTCGGCCAGCAGGCGATGTGCATGATTAACGAAGAACTGTTCAAGCATCCCGCGATGTTCGAGTTCGGCGGCAGTCCCGAGCCGGCGCTGTACCTGTGCAACGACGAGCAGAAGCAGCGCTTCTTCTACCCGATCATCGCGGGCGACAAGCATAGCTGCTACGCGTTCACCGAGCCCGACGCCGGCTCCGACTTCGCGCGGATCCGCACCACCGCCGTGCGCGACGGCGACCGCTGGATCGTCAACGGCACCAAGACCTTCATCTCCTACGTCGAGGGCGCCGACTTCGTCATCCTGTTCACCACGACCGACCCCAAGGCCGGCCCACGCGGCATCACCTGCTTTCTGGTCGAAATGGGCACGCCCGGCTTCACCGTCGCGCGCCAGATTCCGACGATGGGCGACAACTGGGATCCGCACGAGCTTCAGTTCACCGATTGCGCGGTGCCCGATGCCAATCGCCTGGGCGAGGTCAACGGCGGCTTCGCCGTCGCCGACTATCAGCTAACGCACGGACGGCTCAAGATCGCGGCCTTCCAGCTCGGTATCGCCGCGCGCTCGATCGAGCTCGCGCTCGAGTGGGCCAAGCAGCGGACCACGTGGGGCAAGCCGATCGCCAGCCGCCAGGCGATCCAGTGGATGCTCGCCGACTCCGAGGTCGAGCTGGAGGCGGCACGGCTGCTGGTCTATCGCGCGGGCTGGATGGCCGACGCCAAGCAGAAAATCCGCAACGAGGCCTTCATCGCCAAGCTCTACGCGACCGAGATGGCGCAGCGCGTCACCGACCGCTGCATCCAGATCTTCGGCGGCCTCGGGTATACGCGCGAGCTTCCGATCCAGAGCTTCTTCCGCCAGGTCCGCGTATGGCGCATCGGCCACGGCACCTCGGAGATCCATCGATGGATGATCGCGCGCAACATGCTCGGCCAGTCGTCGCGCGACTGACGGCTTCCCCCACGAGAGGCACATGAACATTTCGTTTCCCAAGCTGCACCAGGAACTCCAGCGCTACGTGGGCAGAAGCGAGCGCGTCGATCTGGGCGTGATGCGCGCGTCTGACTTCGCGCGCTTCGCGATCGCCTCCGATAATCTCAGCCCTGTCTTCCTCGACGACGCGGCGGCCAGGGCCGCCGGCTATCCAGGGGTAATCGCGCCGCCGCTTCTGTTGAGCGCGGTCAGGAACTGGCAGGCCGGACCGCCCAACGATGCGCTCAAACCCGATGGCACCACCAGCCATGAGTTCGGCTTCCTGCCGCTGGAGGGAACGCGGATCATGGGCGGCGGCCAGGACCTGGACTTCCACGCCCCGGTAACCGACGGGATGCGGGTCTCGATGGAGATGCGGCTGGACGGGGTCGAGCTCAAGCAGGGACGTTCGGGCGAGCTGCTGCTGATCCGGGTGACGCAGATCTATCGCGACGCGGCCGAGCGCCCGCTGGTAACCTGCCGCGAAACCTTTATCGCGCGCTGAACCGGGAGCACGGACCGTGGCCAATCAACTGTACTTCGAAGACGTCAAGGTCGGCGCCGCGCTCACGCCGCTGGTCAAACATCCCACCACCGCCCAGCTCTTCCGCTTCAGCGCCGTCACCTGGAACGCCCACCGCATCCACTACGACAAGCCGTACGCGCTGAGTGAGGGCTATCCCGACGTCCTGGTCCAGGCACATCTGCACGGATCGTTTCTCCTCCAGATGGTGGCGGATTGGGCGGGGCCGCGCGCGCGGGTGACCAACTTCCGCTGGCAGAACCGCGGCATCGCGATCCCCGGCGACACCCTGACCTGCCGCGGCAAGGTGACCAGCGCCGAGGCCGGCGTGGTCGAGTGCGAGCTCGAAGAGCGCAATCAGAAGGACGAGCTGTGCGCCGCCGGCTGGGCCCGCGTCCAGCTCCCCCGCCGCGGGTGAAGCTGATAAGCGCGGAGCTCTGTGGCCATTTGAGTAAGGCGCTGAGATTCGCGTGGCACGGGCTTCAGCTCGCGACTTTTTCCTTCGCTCACGACCGTTAGGGTCCGCATAGCGAGTTGCGCTAAATCGTCGAAAGCGCCGGCGCGCGGAGCGTCGGCTACGCCAATCCTGAGCGTACGGAGGAACGACGATGGCCGCAGCCGACGACATCCTCGCCCTTGACGCGGTCGGGCTGGCCGCCCGGCTCAAGGCCCGCGAACTCTCGCCGGTCGAAGTCGCCGAGGCCTACCTCGACCGTATTGCGGCCACCGAAAAGCGCCTGTGCGCCTACGTCACCGTAACCGCCGAGCTAGCGCGCGAAAGCGCGCGGCGCGCCGAGCGCGAGATCGCGGCGGGCGGATGGCGCGGCACGTTCCACGGTGTGCCGGTCGCGCTCAAGGACCTCTGCTGCACCGCCGGAATCCTCACCACCAGCGCCTCACGGGTGCTCGCCGACTACGTCCCCGATCGCGACGCGACCGTATGGGCGCGGCTGGCGGCGCAGGGCGCGGTGCTGCTCGGCAAGCTCAACATGCACGAGTTCGCCTGCGGCGGCACCGCCAAGACCGCGTGGGGCACCACGCTGAATCCGTATGATCCCGAGCGCCTGCCGGGCGGCTCGAGTTCCGGCTCGGCGGCGGCGATCGTCGCGCGCAGCGCGGCCGCGACGATCGGCAGCGACACCGGCGGCTCGATTCGTATCCCGGCCGCGTTCTGCGGATGCGTCGGGCTCAAGCAGACCTACAGCCGGGTCAGCCGTTACGGCGTGTTGCCGCTTAGCGATTCGCTCGACCATGTCGGCCCGATCACGCGCAGCGTGCGCGACGCGGCCGCGATGCTCGCGGTGATCGCCGGCCACGACCCCGACGATCCGACCTCCAGCCGTGAGCCCGTACCCGACTATTCGGCGGCACTCGGCCACGACCTCAAGGGCGTCCGCGTGGGCGTTATCCGCGAGCTCAACCAGGGCGTGACCGCCGAGGTCGCGCAATCATTCCAGGCCGCGATGTGCACGTTGGAGGGGCTCGGCGCGGCAGTGGATGAAGTCTCGATCCCGTCGATCGACGAGGCCGGCGCGGCTGCGATGAATATCATGTACGCCGAGGCGCTCGAGTATCATGAGCGCTGGTTCGTCGCACGCGCGCAGGACTACGGGCGCGGCGTGCGCAGGATGCTGGAGGCGGCAACGGCGCTGCCGGCCGCCACCTACGTGCGCGCTGCCCGCGCCCGCGCGCGGATAATCGCCGACGCGCTCAGCGCGATGGAAGGGCGCGACGTGCTCGCCACGCCCGCGTGCGCAATGGCGCCGATGACGATCGCCGAGGCGCGCACATCCAGGATCGGACTCGCCCAGCTCATCCGGCATACGGCGCCGTTCAACGTTACCGGCCAGCCGGCGCTCGCGATTCCGACCGGCGTGAGCCAGGGCGGGGCGCCGCTCGCGATGCAGATCGTGGGGCGGCCGTTTGACGAGGCGGCCGTGATCCGCGTCGGCGACGCCTACGAGCGGGCGCGCGGCCCGCTGCCGCCTCCCAAGTTCGCCTGAGCGTGCGGGCCTAGCGGAACGCTGGGATCACGAACTCCGCGAAATCGCGGAAGACCTCGCGCTGGAAATCCGCCGGGGGCAGGATGAAAGTCTCCTTGATCCCCGCCGCTTCCATCGCGCGAATCTGCGCGACGAGTTCGTCCGGCTCGCCGACCAGGCAGGTGCCGCGAATCGCCTCGGGCGTCACGAAGCGCCGCTCCTCGGGCTGCATGAAGGTGCCGTGGCCCTCGTGGACCTGGCGAAAGCGCGCGGTTTCGGGAAGGCTGAAGCCGCGCACGCGCTTGAGATAAGCGTCCCATACGTTGCGGAAGAACGGCGGGATCGCGTCGTCCGGCTCGCCGCGCGCTTTCCAGTTCTCGTAAGCGAAGTGGAGCGCGCTGGTGACCTGCGCGCCGGTCTGGTTGACGACGCGCTCCGAGTCGAGCCGCTCGCCCGGGCGCAACACGCACGCGCTGCTCAGCGAAACGGTATGGAACGTCGATGGCAGCGTGCGGCCCGCGCGCTCGGCGCCGGCGCGGATCCGCGCCAGCCGGCCGCCGACCCGCGCGTTGATTCCGCCGGCGGTGATCCAGCCGTCGCCAAACTCGCCCGCCAGCTCGCAGGCCTTGGGACCGTTGGCGGCGACGTAGATCGGAATCGGATCGTCGAGGTTGATGAAGTGGCGGTCGCGATGGAGGAACTGGATCTCGCGCGTGCGTCCGCGCCAGGTGTAGTCCACCGCCTCGCCATGCAGGAGCGCGCGCACCACGCGCAGGTATTCGCGGAACTCGCCGAGCGGCAGCGGGTTCTGCCCCATCACGCGCATCGCGGTGTGCCCGGTGCCGATGCCGAGGAAAGTGCGGCCGGGCGCGATACGGTTGATGGTCGCGATTGAGTGCGCGGTGACCGGCGCGATGCGGGTGCCGGCGATCGCAACCCCGGTACCGAGCTTAATCCGCCGGGTGTTGGCCGCCGCCAGCGCCAGGGTCGCGTAACAGTCCGACCAGATCATCTGGGAATCAGGCACCCAGGCGCGGTCGTAGCCGAGTTCCTCGCAGTAGCGGATGACGTCCCACTTGTCGATGTGCGTATCGATGCCGATTCCGAATTCCATCGCGCGCTCTCCGAAGGCCTCAGACCGTCGCCTTGCTTGGATGGCCCTCAGCCCTTTAGCACAGCGCCGATATGGGCGTGAAAGCCACACGCCGATAGGCCGCGGTTTGAAATGGGCTTGGGCGAGCTTAGGGAAGATAGCCGAGTGCATCCGAGCGCAGGAAATCGCTGCCAAAATTTGTGTGCGTGCGCGGATATTTGACATCTATAAGCAAATAATAGTGACTATACACAGGTTATGGAGCGCAATTTGAGCTATTTCTCGCCTTGGACCTCCGCCGTTATTGAACTAAACTAGCGAAGCAATGACGCCAATTTTCACTGAATATCGTCAGGGAGTGCGCAGATGAATTTCTTGGTCCGACTTTACGTGCGTACCCGCGAGGCTTTGGCCACCGAGCGCGGGCAGACGATGGCCGAATACGCGCTCATCCTGACCTGCATCGCGATTGTCGTAGCCACCGGCTACGAGCTCATCGGACAGAGCGTCTCCTCGAGCGTAAACGGTATTACGAACTCACTCACCAACGCGTGATGTGGCCGGGCGTCGAATCGTCCCGCCCAATTCCTCAGGCAGCCCCGAACAGCTAGCCTTCCGTACTCGCCGCTGTCGCTGAGCCGTCCTGGCGACCGCTTTGGCTCTCCCCGTGCCGACGCGCTATGAATGAGCGGCGGGGAGCTATCGCTCATGCGAGCCATCGACGGCGACAGCCATGTCATCGAGCCACTGGACCTCTTCGAGCGTTATATCGACCCGGCCTTTCGTGAACGCGCCGTGCGCGTCGAAGCCGACACCACCGGGCGGATCACGCGGCTGTTGGTCGATAACCGGCCGATGCGCATGGCTGATATCGACGACCTGATGAGCGCGTGTGCCGGCTACGGACAAAAGGAAGAAGGGCGCGCGCTCAGCGACTTCGACCGCTACCGGATCGCAAGCGAACACTGGCAGGACATGGACTTGCGCATCCGCTACCTCGACGAGGAGGGCTTCGCCGCGCAGGTGCTGTACCCGACGATGGGTCTCTTATGGGAAAGCTCGGTCGAGGACCCGCATCTCGCAGACGCGCTGTGCCGCGCATACAACACGTGGGCGTTCGAGCTGGTCGCGGGCCATCGCGACCGCCTGTTCCCGGCCGCGCACATCTCGATGCGCGACGCCGGGCTTGCCGTGCGTGAAATGCGGCGCGTGGCGGCGATGGGCTGCCGCGCGGTCTTCGTCGGCGCGGCGCCGATCGGCGGGCGCAGCTTCGGTCATCCCGACTTCGACCCGCTGTGGGCGGCGGCGCAGGAGCTGAGCCTCGCGGTGGGAATCCATCTCGTCGGCCATCCCAATTACACCGGCAGCCAGTGGTATCGTACGGGCAATCCGGGCTTCATGTACATCACGATGATGAATGTGCAGGATCCGCGGATGGCGCTGACCTCGATGATGTACGACGGCGTGTTCGAGCGCTTTCCGCGGCTTAAAGTGGCGACGATCGAATCGATGGCGGGATGGGTCGGCGAGTGGCTGGAACGAATCGATTACCGCTACAAGTACATCGGCTATACCTCACGGATGAAGCGCTCGGCCAGCGAATACTTCGCGCGCAATATCTGGGTCAGCGCCAACCCCGAAGAACGGATGTTCCCGTTGATGGTCGGATTCGCGGGCGACGAGCGCTTCTTCATCGGCTCCGACTATCCGCACGCCGAAGGCTTCGTCCATCCGATCCGGACCACGCGCGAGCGGCTCTGCGGCCTGCCCGAGCGCTCGGTCGAAAAGATCCTGTGCGACAATCCGGCCGCGTTCTATGGCATCTGAGCAGCGGCCGATCGGAGCGGCAGGCGGCAAGGCGTAGGAGAAGCACATGGGCAGCGCGATGGAGCTGTACGCCGGCTTTGCCTTGCTGGTGATCGTTATCGTCGCGCTCATCGTGCTGCTGGCCGTCATTGCAAACCTTTGGCATGCGGCCCGCCGCCTGCTCGCGCGCCCGCGGCATCAACGCGATAGCGAATCAGCTGCGGACGGCGGGCGGCCGACGGACTGGCGCTGAGCAGCGCGCTCAGGCCTTGGCGCGCAGCTCGCGCCACAGGCCAAGCTTCTCGTGCACTGGCCGATCGGAGAAGCTGAAGAGAACAGCCTCCTCAGCGGCGTCGTGGCGGTAGGGGCGCCAGCTCGGCGCAACGAAGATGTCATGCGGGCCCCAATCGAACGTCTCGCCGTCGATCACCGTGCGCCCGCGCCCCTCCACCACGACGAACACCGTGCTGTCAGTCGAGCGATAGGGCATCGCGCTGAAACCGCGCGGCAAAAGCTGCATCGCCGCCCCGATCGTCGGCATCGCCCACTCGCCCGTCACCGGGTTGACGTAGCGCATCCTGTAGCCGTGGCAGGCATCGATGTCGCCGCCGCGGCTCATCCGCGCAAGCGCCTCACGCGTGCGCTCGTAGGTGTAGTTCAGGATCGGGCTGCTCAGGGCGCGGCGCTCGCAGACCGCCGGCAAAAGCCCGCTGCCGTAGCGCGCGATTGAATCGCCCTCGGGACGTGTGAGCGGAAACTGGTCCTCGCCGTAGGGCTCGAAGAAGACCGCGTTGAGCAAATCGACAATGGGGATATCGAGGCCATCGAGCCAGACCATCGGCCCATCGGTTTCATTGCCGTGGTCGTGCCAGGTCCAGTAGGGAGTGATCACGAAATCGCCCGGGCGCATCGTGGTCTTTTCGCCATCGACTGCGGTGTACGCGCCCGCTCCCTCGATGATGAAACGCAGGGCGCTTTGGGTGTGGCGATGGCTGGGAGCGATTTCGCCGGGCAAAATAAGCTGGAGGCCCGCGAACAGCGAATGGGTCACCCGGGGCGGGAATTGTCCGCGCAACGCGGGGTTCTCGAGGATGAGCACGCGGCGGTCGGCCTCGCGTGCGCTGATAAGGCCGCCCGCCTCCATCAGCATCGGGCGTACTTCCTCGTAGCGCCACAGCACAGGCGCTTCGGGCGGGCGCGGCTCACGGCTCTGGATCCCCTTGAGCACCTCCCACAGCGGCGCAAGGCTGCGCTGGGCGATCTTTGTGTAGAAGGCTTCACGCTCGGGCGTGCGTCGCGGCTGGGCTGCCATCGTGCTCCACCTCCCGGGGTCGTGGCAGACGGCGCCCGGTCAAGCGCGCGCCCGCCCGCGCCGATTATGCGAAGCCGGCGCGCTGCGGCGCAATCAGCTCAATAGGCCCGACGCACCAGCCAGTGCCCCTTCTCCATCACGCCTGCTCCCTGCAGGCAGAGGTATGCGCCGCCGAGACGGTCGCCCACCGGCACACCGTTGAAGATGCAATCCATCCCGTCGTCCATCATCACCCGCATCGAGAGCAGCCCGTCTCCCATCGTCGCCGCCACCACCCTGCCGCGGTCGTCCTCGTTAAAGCACGGTTGATTGCCATAGCGACACGTGTAAAAGCCGCTGACGTCGGACTTGTCTTGTATCAGGGTGAAACCGATCTTCTGCCGTGCCATGCAGCGCCCGGCCTGGTAGAAAAAAGTGCTGCAGCCGGCAACGGAATCGCCGGCCCATACTCCAGTGACGTCGGCTGACGGTCGCCCGCGAAAGTGCGCCGCCGCAGAACATCCTTGCCCAGCGAACGCCGCGGCCAGCGAGAGTATCGGGAGAAGCCTTATTAACATTAGCTAACTCCGGTCGCAGCGGGCGGGCGAGAATCTCCGGTCTGCTCGAGTTGCTTCAGTCAACGGGCATGGCCACGCGCTGGACGCACGAGTCGGTTTGAAAACTGCGTGCGCGATCGCGTGCGAAGAGCGTCGAGCGCCTGCGGGATTGGCGCGCAGCGTACGGCGGCGGCCGCGCTGTCGGCGACCTGCGGTTGCCGCGCGGCATCAGAATGGCGCTCGCGGAGTGACGAGCGCGCGTGCGCTGGGCCATTCTTGAATCGAACGCGGCGTGCCGCCGAGCGTTGTGCGGCAAGGACATTTATGAGTCGGTCGCCGAGGCTTGAGCGAAACTACTTCTCGCGCGGACCGGTCTGTATTTCGCGATCACAAGTTCAATGCCAAGTGGCCGGGTGGCGGCCGTCGGACGACATCGCGCATGTAGGCGCCCGAAGTCTGACAACAGACGAGTCCATCGCGTCGCTTGCACAGAATGCGACTGTAGCTCAGCAATTGCAGCAGAATATTTGTCAGAACGTCCTTCAATTAGCGGCTGCGTATATTTGGGTAAGCTGCTGATCGGCAAAATCGCGCGACAATTATTTGCGCCCGCTGACGGCTTGGGGGCAAACTTAGCCGGAGTGTATAACCTGCCTGAAAAGACTTTCGCCCCTGCCGCCGACGTGATCCAGGGGCGACGAAGTTTGTGGCTGTCTCCTTTGGAGCCATCCCGGCGCTGCCATCGACTACATCGCAGCGACCGCTTGCTTTATGCGGAGCCTGGCCGCGAGCCACAAAATCAAAGGCGTTTGCCTGCCCCAGATGGGTTGGCAACGTTACAAATAATGTATATGGTTGGTGCCCCGGTGCATCTTGTTAAACCCGAATTGCGGGATCTCTCGGGCGAAACTTTGATCGATCACCCGTTCGTCCGATGGCATTGCGCTTGCTGTCCGATTGCTATCAGACACGTCAGCTCACTGGACAGGCTGCGAGATTGGGGCGCGAGGCGGACCGTCTGGGGGGAGGTCCGCCGGCGCCGAATTTGCAACCCAGTGCAGAGCGCGCTCAGCGCGAAGATTCCGAGGTCGGGGCCGTGAAAGCGGATTCTTCAAGCGGCAACAAAGAGCATAAGGCGCAGCCCGAGCGCCAGTCGGCCGCGGCCGAGCTGTGCGACGTCAAGCGCGCGTCGTCGCGCGTGCTGGTGATCGACGACGAGCCCGACGCCCGCACCCTGCTCAGGCTGATCCTCGAGCCCGAGTACGAGGTTATCACCGCGGCTTCGGCCGCAGAGGTACGCCGTCTGCTGGAGGATCGCTCGAAGCCGATGGATCTGGTCTTGATGGACCTCAGGCTGGAGGGCGAAGAAGACGGCGTGGCGCTCACCCGCGAGTTGCGCGCCGAGGAGCGCTGGAAGGACGTGCCCATCGTTGCGATGACGGCATACGCCAATACCGAAGACGTGCAGAACGCGCTCGCGGCCGGATGCAACGAGTACGTCCCAAAGCCTTTCTACCGCAAACAGCTTCTCGCGCTGATCCAGCGGCTGATCGGCTGACCGCCGACTGCCCAGCGCGCCGCCGGGATGCGAAGCGCGAGCCCCCCGCAAACGGCCGCGACGCGCGTTGCGACACCGGTCGCCGGCTGGCGCGGTGTCTGCGCCTTCCCGTAACGATGAGGCCGGAAAATGCGCGGCGCTGAGCTGCTGCACGATCCCCGTCTGAACAAGTCAACCGCCTTCAATGCGGCCGAGCGCGAGGCGCTGGGGCTCCTCGGGCTGCTGCCCGAAGGTATCGAAAGCGCCGAGCGCCAGGTCGAGCGCGTGTTCCAACAACTGTCGGGTAAGCACAGCGATTTAGAGCGCTACCTTCATCTCGCCGCCCTGCGCGAGGAGAACGAAACGCTCTTCTTCCGGGTTTTGGCATCCGACCCCGCGCGGCTTCTGCCGCTGGTCTATACGCCGACGGTCGCAGAAGCGTGCCTGAGATACGGCGAGGTCATGGGGCGTCCGCGCGGCCTGTACGTTTCGATCAATCGCAAGGGGCGCGTGCGCGAACTGTTGCGCAACTGGCCCGAGCGCGACGTGCGTTTCATTGTGGTCACCAGCGGGCAGCGCATCCTCGGACTCGGCGACCTCGGCGCCAACGGCATGGGGATTCCCATCGGCAAACTCGCGCTGTACACCGCGTGCGCGGGCGTGCCGCCGGCGGTCACGATGCCGGTGATGCTGGATTGCGGAACCGATAACAAGGAGTTGCTGCGCGATCGTTTCTACCTGGGACTGCGCCAGCGCCGGCCGCCGGCCGCCGAACTTGACGAATTTGTCGAGGAATTTGTGGCCGCGGTGCAACAGGAATTTCCCGATTGTTGCATCCAGTTCGAGGACTGGGGACGCGCCGACGCCTTCCGGCTGCTCGCGCGCTACCGCGAGCGCGTCTGCTGCTTCAACGACGACATCCAAGGCTCCGGCGCGGCGGCGCTCGCCGGCTTGCAGAGCGCCATGCGCATCACGGGCGGTCGGCTCGCCGAACAAACGCTGCTGTTTCTCGGCGCCGGATCCGCAGGGGTCGGAATCGCCGAAGTACTGGTCTGCGCGATGGCCGCCGAGGGTCTGTCGCGCGAGGCCGCCCGCGGGCGGATCTGGATGTTCAACCGCAACGGGCTCATCCAATCGGCGCGCGGCGACCTGGCCGATTTCCAACGGCCTTATGCGCACCCGCACGCGCCGGTGGCCGACTTTGCCGCCGCGATCGAGGACCTGCGGCCGAGCGTGATCGTCGGCGTCAGCACGGCGGCGGGCGCTTTCGACCGGCGCGTGATCGAGACGATGGCGCGCATCAACCGCCGGCCGATCATCTTCGCACTTTCCAATCCGACCTCACGCGCCGAGTGCACGGCGCGCGACGCCTATCAATGGTCCGAGGGCCGAGCGATCTTCGCCAGCGGCAGCCCGTTGCCGCCCGTCAGCATCGCCGGCCGAACTCTAGTCCCAGGCCAGTGCAACAACATGTACGTCTTCCCGGCGATGGGACTGGCGGTGTACGCGACCCGCGCGCGGCGGATCACCGACGAGATGTTTGTCGCCGCGGCGCAAGCTGTCGCGGAGCGGGTGACGGCTCGCGAACTCGACGCCGGCCTCATCTATCCGCCGCATTCGGCGATGCTCGAAACCGAGACCCACGCGGCGCGGCGAATCGCCGAGGTTGTCTTCGCACGGGGTCTCGCGAGAGTCGCGCAGCCGAGCGACCTCGGCGCCTTTATCGAATCGCAGATGTACAGGCCGGCGTACGCGAGCCTGGTCTGATTCGCGCTGACGGCTAACAGGCAAAGGCGAACGCCCACAATCCGGCGCCGCCGCCGACAAAGGCGGCGACGACCGCCAACGCGACCCGCCATCCCATCTGCCGGCTGCCCAACGCCAGTGCGATCAGCGGCTTGATCAGCGTGTTAACTGCCGCCGCGATAAGCGTCGCGGCCGCCGCGGCGTCGAGCGCCAGATGTCCCTGGCTCCCCATCGCGGCGCACGACAGGCTCATCGCGTCGACGTCCGCGAGTCCGGCGATCGCCGCGAGGAGGTAGAGGCCCTGGCTGCCCATCCAGGCGTCCGCCCCGCGCGCCAGCAACATGACCAACGCCAGCAGCGCCCCAAACTGAAGCGCAATCTTCAGGTCGAGCGGATTGCTAAGCTCACGCTCGCCGCCGCCACCGTGCTTCTCGGAATCCGCGTGGCGCGAGAACCAGGCCGCCACCGCAAACGTCAAAACCGACGCGAGCAGCAGCGGCCAGGCGAGCGCGGTCGCAAGCGGCAGCCAGACAAACCCGATAATCAAGAGCATTCGCGGAAACATCATCGCGCTTGCGGCGGCGATGCCCGCGGTCAGCAGCCCCGGCGCGGGCGGCTCGTCATGCGCGTGGCGCGCGAGGCTGACAGTGACCGCGGTCGAGGAGACCAGCCCTCCGAACAGCCCGGTGAACAGCACGCCGCGCCGCTCGCCAAGCGTCTTGATCGCGAAGTACCCGATGTAAGAAATCAGCGCGACCAGCACGACCATCCACCAGATCCGGTACGGATTGATCGCCTGCCACGGCCCGAATCCCCTGTCGGGCAGCACCGGCAGCAGTACAACCGAGATCAGCAGCAGACGCAGGGTCGCGAGCAACTCGGAGCGCTCGATGCGGCGGATGATTTCGTGCAGCTCCGGCTTGAACCCCAAAAGCAGCGTCACCACCACCGCCGTCGAGGACGCCGCCGTGAGCTCGCCCTCTCCCGCTAGTGCGCCGAGACAGAAGGTGAGCAGCGCCGCGACCAGGCCAGTGATGCTCACGTCCTGCTCGCGCCAGCGCTCGCGCCAATAGCCCAGCGCGACGAACAGGCTCACCGCGACGGCGAGCACCGCGGGCAGCCATGCGGTGCCGCCGCCAACTACCGCGGCCACGCCGCCGAGAAGCCCGATAATGCCGAAGGTGCGAAAGCCGGCGGCGCGCTGTCCTTCAGGAAGCTCGCGCCGCTCCCATCCGCGCTCCAGCCCGATCAGCAACCCGATCGCAAGCGCCACCGCCAGACGCACCAGGAGGTGAAGGTTGTTATTTGCGCCCACGCGTCCGCTCCCGCGTCTTATCCTACCGCGCCCACCGCCGCGCGGCAGATTTTGAATTTGTGTCAAGCCACAGCAGCCAGGCGGGGGTTGGCCGCCGGAGCCGAGGAGGCCGTCGGCGCCCACGGCTCCGGTCAGCGACGCTCGAGGGAGAAACGTCGCTCAACGTTGCGAGGATATCAGGAAGGCCGCCGCGCCCTGTCCGAGTCGGAAAACAGCGGTGGCCCGTTGTACGTTCGGCGCTGACGGAGCGCGCCGCGAAGATAGCCGGGTTCGATATCGAGCACCTTGCACACGTGCTCAAAAGAGAAAAACGAGCGCTCTCCCTTTCGGTTGATCCAGTCCTCGGCATCGCGGAAAAGCGCCGCGCGACGCGCGTCGGAATCGGCGCCTCCCAAGTAGCGGTTCAGCGCGCCCTTGAGCACTCTGAAGGCGAGCAGGCGCTCGCCCGCGAGCGCGTCACAGCGATGCAACAGCTCCAGCATCTGCACCGCGAGAAACGACTGAGGGGAGAGGCTTTCGCGCGAAGCATTTGCCGAAGCTGCCATCTTCTCACCCGATCCGTGTTGCCTACTCGGTCTTTTCCTGAGTCCTATCCAGGCTCGGTTCAGCAATAGGTGTGCCGCGCGAAAACTGGAGCGTTTCCCCTGGGATCTCACGCGCAAGCCGGCCAGGCGCCGACGGAGGCAATAGGCCAGCTCGCGAAAGTGTGGAGTTCGGCATCCCCATCGGGGCATCGGCGCCCCGATGTTGACGGCGCATCCGGACGCAGCTTTGGAAGTGCGAACTAGCTGTCCGCGGCGGGATAACCGATCGGCATCAACGCGACCGGCCGCCAATCGCGTCCGATGTCCTTGCGGAAGATTTGGCGCACCGCGTCCTCGTCGAACGCGCCGACCCAACACGCGCCAAGGCCCGCGCCGACCGCCTGAATCCATGCGAAACTCGCCGCGATCGTCGCGTCCTGGAGCGCGAAAAGTCCCCTGCCCCGCTCACCGTATTTGGCTGCTGAGCGCTCTTCGACCGCCCAGAACACGAGGACGACCGGCGCCTCGGCGATGAATCCCTGGCCTATCGCTGCATGGACGAGCCGCGCTTTTGTTTCTTCATCGGTGACGACTGAGACCTCGCGCGCCTTGAGTCCGCCCGCCGAAGGTGCGCAATCGGCGGCGTCGAGGATTTCGCACAACTGCTCGACGCCGAGCTTTCGCCTCTGGAAATTTCTTATCGAACGCCGGCGAGCCAAAACATCGAGCATCGCGATCTCTCGCGCCAGGCACCGCAGCAGGAATAGCGCGACACCAAACTGCGCCTACGCGCGCGCCAACGCGCCCGTTGTCAGTTCAGGGCGTCCTCCCGCACCAGTGAGATTTTGTCGGCGGCGTCGTTGAAGAAGTAACCCGAGCCGCCCTGGCTCGCGATCGTCAGCAGCAGCGCCGGATCGCGAACCTGGATTCCGCCGAGCACATTGACGCCGCTTTCGAAAAAGGGCGGCGCCCACAAAGGCGCGGTCGGGCCCGCCATCACGCGCCGGCGCGCGAGCAGCGAACTTTCCAGGATAAAGTCGATTCCACCCTCGACCAGCGCGGCGCCCGAGATAATCACCACACTCGCGTGGCGAAGGGTATCGGCGGTTTCCTCGCGCGAAACCCAGAACTGCCGTTCATCGGGCTTGAGCGCGTTGGGATGGCTGTCGATTATGCGCAGCGTGGCGACTTTGCCCTTGAGCGCCTTAATGAACGGCGCAAACGCCCCCACCATCGCAACCCGATCGTCCGCCGCAATTCCCGCCGCCTGCAACGCGTCGCGCCCGGGCTGCGCCTTTCCGCCGGGCACGCCGTAACGTTCGAAGGCAAGCGCCGATAGCGCGTTGAGCGTGGCGACCCCGATCGCGCGACGCAGCGGCGACTCGGCGAGCGCAAACTCGGCCAACTCCCATGCGCGCCGCCCCAGCATCCGTCCCGCCGGCGGTGCCGAGGCCGCCGTGCTGGGACAGCATACGGTGTCGTTCACTCCGCGCGGCGTGAAGGCCACGCCAGCGTGCCCGCTGGAGACCTGCGCACCGCTGTAAAAGACGCCGACCCGTACGTCGTGGACGAAGAGCTCCTGATCATTCAGGAGCTGCCGCAAATTTGAAATCCACTTTTCAACCAGCATGATGTGTCTGACCGAGACTACTGATCCCTCCGAAGGCCCCGATGCGTCCGCGTGCATCAGACTTCCGCCGCGCAGGACGCCACTGGCCGAATCAAACTGCATGGACCGTGCCGGAATCACCCCGCTGCGCACTTTCCTATTCTATAATGGAACGGAATATGCTCGATGCTCGTCGCGAATGGCAAACGATTCGCAAATCGCCCCGTCACCTGCCGCGCTGAGGCTCGTGTTCGTCGGCGACGTGATGCTCGGCAGGATGGTCAACGACTTGCTGCGGCGGGTCGCGCCGGAGTACCCGTGGGGCGACGCGATGGCGCTGCTGCACAACGCCGACTTGCGGATTTGCAACCTGGAATGCGTAATCGCCGACCACGGACGGCCGTGGTCGCGAACTCCCAAGGCCTTTCACTTCCGCTCCGACGCGAAGAACGTCGCCGTGCTGACCGCCGCCGGGATCGACGCGGTATCCATTGCCAACAATCACGTGCTCGACTTCGAGTACGACGCGATGCGCGAGATGCTGGAGCTGCTCGACCACGCCGGAATCCAGCGCGCCGGCGCGGGTGCGTGCCTTGACGAAGCCAGGCGCCCGGCAATTTGTACGGTGAAGGGCGCAACCGTCGCGCTATTTGCCCTCACCGACAACGAGCCGCAGTGGGAGGCCGGGCCGCACAGCCCGGGCGTCCTCTGGATGCCGATCGACGTGAACGACGAGCGGGCGGCGCGGCTCTTTGCGGCAGTGCGCGAAACGCGCCCGCAGACCGACCTGGTCGTTGTCTCGGCGCATTGGGGGCCGAACTGGGGCTACGAGCCGCTCGCGGCGCACGTGCGCTTCGGCCACGCGCTCATCGATGCGGGCGCCGACATCGTCTTCGGCCATTCCGGCCATGTCTTTCAGGGCGTCGAGCTCTACAAGGGGCGCCCGATAATGTACTGCACGGGCGACTTCATCGACGACTACGCGGTCGATGAGGTCGAGCGCAACGACGAATCATTTGTCTTTACGCTCGAGATGGAGGGTGCGCGGATGAGGCGGATGAGCCTGCGCCCGACGGTGATCATCGATTGTCAGGCGCGGCTCGCACGCGGCGACCGGGCGCGGGCCATCGCGTCCAGGATGGCGCGGCTATGCGAGCGGCTGGGTACCCCGGCGCACTGGCTTGCAGCTCAGGCGATCCTGGAAATCCCCGGCGCCTGACGGGTTTGTTGCACATCCGCTCCTAGAGCCGGCGCGATGCCTGTGCGCGGGCCGCGCCCAGCCATACCTTTTTCAAATCCTTGGGCAGCTGGCTGAAGATGTCCCAGGCCTCGCCCTCCTGCCCGGTAGGGCTCTTGAGCAGAGTTTGGAGCGCGCCGAACACAACCCGCACCGCGCGGGCGGCGTCGCTCTCCGCGATTTCTGCGCGCTCGGAGACCCGCCTGACGAATTCAGCCTTGTGGATGCGGCTGACTTCGCGGCCGGGCGATTCGAAGGAGGCCCACAGGCTCTTCAAGCGCCCGGGCAACTGCGCGCCGGCGTCCGCCGCCTCCTTGGGCGTCAGACGATCGTGCAGTTCATGAAGCACTGCCGAGATGATCTTGAACGCCGCCTCGTGATCGACGCCCAATTGGTCGGCGACGGTGCGGATGAATCTTTCCTCTTCCATGGCTCACCTGCGTCCTATTTGTAAGTTTGGCCGCGCTTGGCGGGCGGCTTCGGCGCGAATTCCGTCTCGCCCGCCTCGGGTGCGAACGGAATCGGCGCGAGCGCATGGGGACGCGGCTGAGAAACCGCGCCGAGAATTTCCGCGACCTCGGTACTGCGGATTGCGCGGCCCCCGCCCGCCCGCCGCTCGCGCTCAGCCTCCAGGGCGATATCGCTGAGCGAGATCATACCGACGAGCTTGCCGTCGCTGTCGCACACCGGAAGCCTGCGCACCTTGTTGTCGCGCATCAGCTTTTCCGCCGTGACCAGGTCGTCTTCGGGCGCGCACGACACCACCGGCCGCGCCATCACGTCCTGCACCTGGATCAAATGCAGCGTGCGTCCTTGGGTGTAGGCGCCCATGCAAATGTCACGGTCGGTGATGATCCCGACCACGCGGCCGTTGCGATCGACCACCGGCACGCATCCGCAATCCCGCTCCCACATGATTCGCGCCGCCGCGTTGAGCGAATCGCTAGGCGCGCACGACGCCACTTCACGCTTCATCAGTTCCCACACTTTCATGTCCGCAATGGCGAGCACGAATTATGCCGCCGGCGCGGCCTGCCAACGCGAGTTACACGCCGTCCGCGCGAGCTTCCTCCGCAGGCTACGGCGCTGCGCTTGCCCCTAATCGGGCCACCTGTGTCAAAACTGCCCACACGGGAACGGATACCCCGTCAGTCCTTTGGCGGTCGCCCGCACTTGGCGCGCCGCTTGCTGGCCAGGATACGTCGATGGACCCGATCATCTTTGCCGGTTCGGCCAACCTTCCGATGGCGGCGGCGGTCGCCGAGCATCTCGGGCTCACCCTGGGCAGCCGCGCGCTCGCTCGTTTCCCCGACAGCGAGTTTCGCGTCGAACTGAACGAGAGCGTGCGCGGGCGCGACGTTTACCTGATCGAGCCGAGCAGCCCGCCGGTGGAGGAGCGGCTGTTCGTGCTGATGATGCTGGCCGACGCCTGCCGGCGGGCCGGTGCCGCGCGCCTGACCGCCGTAATCCCCTACCTCGGTTACGCGCGCCAGGACCGACGGGCCAACGGCCGCGACCCGGTGGGTGCGCGGCTGGTGGCCGATCTGCTGCGCGCCGCCGCGATCGAGCGCGTGGTCGCCGTCGACCTGCATACGGCTGCGCTCGAAGGCGTCTTTGCGATGCCGCTCGAGCATCTGAGCGCCGTGCCGATGCTGGCCGAGGCGGCAGCGGCTGCGGGGGTTCCCGCGAATTCGGTGGTCGTGACACCCGATCTAGGCGCGGTAAAGCTGGCGCAGCGATGCGCCCGGCTGCTGAAGATGCCGCTTGCGATCGTCAGCAAGATGCGGGTCAGCGGCGAAGAAGTGGAGGCGCGCGGCGTGGTCGGTGACGTCCGCGGCCGCCCAACCCTCGTGATCGACGACATGATCACCACCGGCGCAACGATCGCGGCGGCGATTAACGCGCTGCGCGCGGCCGGTGCCGACTCCGAGGTGACGGTCGCCGCGACGCACGGGCTTTTCGTGGGCCCCGCCCGCGCCCGGCTGAGCGCTTTCGGCGTCAGACGCTTCATCGTTACCGACAGCGTCACACGGCCGCCGGACCTCGGGCTGCCGCTTGAGGTGGTAAGCGTCGCTCCGTTGCTCGCGGAAGCGATTAAACGGCTGCACACGGATCGCTCGCTTAGCGAGCTGATAACGCACGCCTGATGTGCGCCCGCAAGACGCCATGAACAGACAGACAACGGACCAAACCAAGGTCGTCATCCCGTCGGACTCGGTGCGCCTGGAGGGCGAGCTGACGGTCCCGCCGGATGCGCGGGTGATCGTGCTGTTCGCCCATGGCAGCGGCAGCAGCAGGCTCAGCCCGCGCAACCAGTTCGTCGCCCGCGCGCTCGAGCAGGCCGGGGTCGGCACCCTGCTCTTCGACCTGCTCACCGAGGAGGAGGCGGCCGATCGCGAAAACGTCTTCGACGTCGACTTTCTTGCCCATCGGCTCGGCGATGCGACGAGATGGCTCAGGGCAAGGCCGGAGGCCGCAGCATGCGCGCTGGGGTATTTCGGCGCCAGTACCGGGGCCGCCGCCGCGCTGATTGCTGCGGCACAGGATCCCGCGATCTGCGCCGTTGTTTCGCGCGGCGGCCGTCCCGACCTTGCGCTGCGCCATCTGGCCGCCGTCACCGCCCCCACCCTGCTCATCGTGGGCGGCAACGACTACGGCGTGATCGAGCTGAACGAGAAGGCCTATCGCCTGCTCCGATGCGAGAAGGCGCTCAAGATCGTGCCCGGCGCGACCCATCTGTTCGAGGAGCCGGGGACACTGGAGCAGGTCGCGCGACTCGCAAGCGAGTGGTTCGTACGCCACGCCAGCGCGAAACCCGCGCGCGGCCATGCGCCGCTGCGCGAGCCGGTGATGTTCGCCGACCGCGAGGAGGCCGGGCGGCTGCTCGCGGCGGAGCTTGCTTCTTTTAAGGGCGCCGACACTGTCGTGTTAGCGATCCCGCGCGGGGGACTGCCGGTGGCGCGCCAGGTGGCAGACGCGCTCGGCGCCCCGCTCGATATCGTGGTGGTGCGCAAGCTGGGTGCTCCGGGCGAGCCCGAGCTCGGCATCGGCGCGGTGGTCGACGGCGACCATCCGCGCGCGATCTTCAATCAGGCGGTGATCGAGCATCTCGGCGTCCGCGACAGCTACATCCAGGCCGAGATCGAGCGCCAACTGAAGGAAATCAAGCGGCGCGAAACCGCCTATCGCGGCGGACGCGCGCCGGTCGCGCTCACCGGCAGAACGGTGATCGTTATCGACGACGGCATCGCAACCGGCTCCTCCGTGCGCGCGGCGCTGCGCGGCGTGCGCCGGCTCAAGCCCGCGCGGCTGGTGCTCGCGGTGCCGGTCGCGCCGGCCGAAACGATCGAGGCGCTGCGCGGCGATGCCGACGAGATCATATGCCTTGCGACGCCGCCCGACTTCTTCGCCGTCGGCCAGTTCTACCGCGATTTCCATCAGATCGACGACGATGAGGTCGCGCGTATCCTCGCCGCCCGCCCCCGCGCGCACTCTCAACCCGCGCGCTGAAGCGGGGTGCAGCGCTCGCGCCGTCACGCATGGCGCGTTAGGCGTAAACCTGCGAACCCGGCCGCTCCCAAATACGGCCGGCGCATGCGTCAGCGGACGTGTAAGCGGCCAGCCGCTAGTCGAACTCTTCGCCTTCGCTCTCGGCGATGATCACCGTGCTGGCGCCTTCACCGGCCTCCTGCTCTTCTGCTTGCGCCTCTTCCGTTCCCTCGGCCAAGAGATCACGGATCTCACGAAGGATCTCGCGCATGTCGGCGGAGATTGTGATCAATTGCGCGAGCCCGCCGGCGAGTTCGTCCCGGCTTGCCGCGGCTTGTGCAGCGGCCCTGTCGGCTGAGTCGGGCCGCGGCCTCGTCGCCCGCTTCACGACGCGCGGCTTGGCAATCTTCGATGGTTTGCGGCTGGCCAGCTTGATTTTCTTCTTCATTGTTTCCTCGGCTTTTGAAGCAATCCCGGCGAATATTCGTTACAGGCGCAAACGACGTGCCGAGCGAGCGAACGATAAACAGCCCACGAAATGGGAACCTGTATCCATCGGAGCCAGAATTTTAGAAATCGTGCGTCCGTCGGAGGCAGACGGTATGCCACAATGTTGGCACGTTGAGTGCTGCCCCTGGCATAGCTCGCCTGACCGTGGAGGCAGTATGGCTGACAACCTGTTTCACAAGATTCTCTGCCCGGTTGACTTCGACGAAAATTCGATGGCGGCACTCGAACTTGCCGTAAAGGTTGCGGCCCAGAACGACGCCCCGCTGTGTCTGATGCACGTCGTGCCGTTTCCGCTGGCGGCGAGCGAAATTGGACCGCTGCCCACTGAATCGCAGCCCGTATGGGAGCGCGGTGCGCAGGCGCGGCTGGAGGAGATCGCGCGCGAGAAGGTTCCTGCCACGTTGCGATGCGAGGTCGTCGTCCGCAGCGGGCAACCGGTGGAGGTGATCGTCGGCGCGGAGACTGAGCTGGGCGTCGATCTCGTCGTGATGGCAACGCACGGGCGCAGCCGTTCGGCGGTCGGGCATTTTTTCCTCGGCAGCGTGGCTGAGCGCGTGGTGCGCGAGTCGCTTTGTCCGGTACTGGTGGTACCGCCGCGCTAACGCTTCGCAAAGGAACGCTAATCCTATGAAACCGCTTCCCCATATCTATGAAGTCAAGCTGGCAGGCGGACCCAAAGGCTACGCCGCCGTCGCGGCGGCCGGCCTCGGCGAGCTGCGCACCGCCCCGCCGCCCGAATTCGACGGCCCGGGCGACGCATGGAGTCCTGAGCAACTCCTGATCGCCGCGGTCGAAAGCTGTTTCCTGTTCACGCTGCGCGCGGTCGCCGCGGCGTCAAAGGTGGAGTTCACGGCGCTCGAGCTTGTCGGTCAGGGCAAACTCGAGCGCAAGGAGGGGGTGACGCGCTTCACCGAAATCGTGCTGCGTCCGCTGCTGACGCTGCCCGCGGGCGCGGACGCCGCGGCGGCTGAGCGCGCGCTCGACAAGGCGAAGCGGGCGTGTTTCGTTACTGCATCGCTCACCGCCACCGTGCGGATGGAGCCGGAAATCATGGTTGCGGACGGCGGTGTCGCAAGCTGAGCTTAGCGTTCCCGCCGCGCGAATCCGACACAAGGAGTCCTGGACGAGGCTACTGACATGCAAGCAAAAGCCACACGGCCGGCGCCGGTCAAAACCACCAAGAAGGCCCGCGGGCTGATCCGCAGCCTCAACCGCAGTTTCGTGCGCGACGACAAGAGCCCGCGCGTCGTGCGCAAGAGCGCGCAGCCCGAGGAATACACGGTGTGTGCGCGCTGCGGCGCGATGTATATGCGCAAGACCTGGCGCCACGACCACAACCTGACCGAGGACATGCTCGAGCGCCGGCGCTGGGGTTTCTGCCCCGCCTGCGAGCAGGTCAGCCGCCTTGAAGCGCAGGGCCGGCTGATAATCCGCGGCGCCGCCGCAGCCGCCCATCGCGACCTGATCCGCCGCCGGATCGAAAACGCCGCCCGCTACGGAATGAAGACCCAGCCCGAGCGGCGAATCGTCTCGATCGACACCATCGAGTCCGACGGCGAGGCGCTCGAGGTGCTGACCACCTCGCAGAAGCTGACCCATCGGATCGCCCACGAGCTCAAGAAGCTCTTCGGCGGACGGACCTCGTACAACTGGAGCGACGATGGCACACTGTTCGCCACCTGGGAGCTGGAGCAGCTCAAGGGCAGGAAGGCGAAGAAGCCCGCGGCCGCTGCCCGCTGACGGTGCGGCGCGCGCGCGCTAGCGTCCGGTGAAGCGCGGCGCGCGCTTTTCCTGGAAGGCGCGGATGCCTTCCTTGAAGTCGTCCGAGTGCGTCATCACCCCGATCGACTCGTTCTCCTCGACGATCGCGGTGGTCAAATCGGTCAGCAGGTGATGGTAGATCAGCCGCTTGGCGTGGGCGACGCCCAGCGGGGAGCAGCTCGTCGCGATCTCGCCCGCCATCTCCAGCGCCGTCGGCATCAGTTGCTCGTGCGGGACAACTTTGTTGACCAACCCGATGCGCAGCGCCTCCTCGGCGTCGAGCAGGCGGCCGGTGACCGCCAGTTCAAGCGCGTTGGCCAGGCCCACGATCCGCGGCAGCATCCAGCTCGCGCCGTGCTCGATCGCCAGCCCGCGGCGCACGAAGATGAGCCCCATGCGCGCGCGCTCGGAGGCGATCCGGAGGTCGTGATAGAGCGCGGTGGTGAAGCCCATCCCCACGCACGCGCCGTTGATCGCGCCGATCACCGGCTTGTGCAACCCCACGATCCATGAGAAGCGCTGGCGGAAGTCGGTGCGCGTCTCGCCGGTGCCGGCGACCTCGCCCGAGACCGCCGCGCCGGCCGTCTCGCTGCCCTCGGCGATGCGATTGAGCGCGCCCATATCGGCGCCCGCGCAGTACGCCTTGCCCGCGCCGGTGACCACGATCGCGCCGACGTTGTCGTCGCGGTCAGAATCGAGCATCGCTTCGCGCAGCTCGGCTTCCATCCGGCCAGTCCACGCGTTGAGCCGGGCCGGGCGATTGAGCGTGATCACCGCGACCCGGTTGGCTTTCTCATAGATTATCTCTTCGAAACTCATCGGCTTGTCCTCCGCCGGCGATGCGGCCGGGACCGATCAAAGCACTTCATGCGAGCGAAATCTAACGCGCCGAGCGAGGCGCGCGCTTTGCCGATCGCGCCGCCCTGCGCGCTCAGCTTTCCTTGCGTAGATGACGCTGTTAGAAAGGCGGAGCATGTCGTCCGCAAACGTCCGCTCCGTCGCCGCGACCAGACGCCGCGTGCGCGCGTTGATGCTCGGCGCGCTGCCGCTTGTATTCGTTCTCTTCGCGCCCGCCGCGCGGCCCGCGCGCGCCGCCCGGGCGCGCCACGCGATGGTGGTGGCGGAGAGCGCGCTCGCCGCGCATGCCGGGGTCGAAATCCTCGCCCGCGGCGGCAACGCGATCGACGCCGCCGTCGCCACCGAACTCGCCGTCGGCGTCACCAACGCCGCCTCGTGCGGGATCGGCGGCGGCGGCTTCATGCTGATTTACATCGCCAAGACTCACCGCTTCTACGCGCTCGACTACCGCGAGCGCGCCCCGATGGCGGCCAGCGCCGCGATGTACGTGCGCAACGGCAAGGCCGACGAGGAGCTGGCGCGCACCGGGCCGCTGGCCGTCGCCGTCCCAGGCGAAATCTACGGCCTGGACGCGGCGCTGAGGCGCTTCGGCACGATGAATTTCTCGACCGTCGCGGCGCCCGCGATCCGGCTCGCCGAGCGGGGCTTCCCCGCCTCGCCGCTTATCGTGCGCGACGTAACCCGCGTAGCGCCGGTGATCGCCAAGGACCCCGGGCTCAAGGCGACCTTCATGAACGCCGCCGGCGAACCGCCCAAGGTTGGCGACATGTTGCGCGAAAGGGCACTCGGCGCGACGCTGCGCTCGCTCGGCGACGATCCGGTGGCGCATTTCTATCACGGCAGGGTGGCGCGCGAGCTCGTCGCGTGGATGAAGGAACACGGCGGGATCATCACGGCCGACGACCTCGCGCGCTACCGGCCGGTATGGCGCACGCCGCTCCACCGCGGCTACCGCGGCTACGACGTCTGGACCATGCCGCCACCCGCGTCGGGCGGGGTCGTGCTCGAGATGCTGGGGATGCTCGGCGCGGCGCCGCTCGCCGGGCTGGGGCTCAACTCACCGCCCTACCTCGCGCGGCTGGTCGAAGTGATGCGCGAGGGCTTCATCGATCGCGCGCACTACGCCGACCCCGCATTCGTCCATGTGCCCATCGACGAGCTGCTCTCGCAACGCCATATCGACGCAGCGCTCCAGCGCGCGCTGCATCGCGGCGCCCAGCCGCATCTGGCGCCCGCCTCCGATCACGGCACCTCCAACCTGCTGGTCGCCGACAAGGACGGCAACGTGGTCGTCGCGACCACCACGATCAATACCATCTTCGGGGCCAAGGTGATGGTCGCAAAGCTCGGCCTCGTCCTCAACGACGAGATGGACGACTTCGCCACCGCGCCGGGCGTCGCCAACGTGTTCAAGCTGATCGGGGTCAAGGCTAACGAGATCGCGCCCGGCAAGCGTCCGCTCTCGAGCATGTCGCCGACGATCGTGACGCGTGGCGAGCGGCCGGTGCTCGCGCTGGGTGGATCGGGCGGCCCGACCATCATCACCGGCGTGCTCCAGGTCGCCCTCGACGTGCTCGACTTTCACCTCGCGCCGACGGCGGCCGTCGCCGCGCCGCGCGTGCACCACCAAGCGTCGCCCGCAACCGTGTTGGTCGAATCCGCGATGCCGGAGGCGACACGCCAGGCGCTCGCGCAGATGGGCTATCGGCTCAAGGTCCTGCCCCAACTGTACAGCGCGGTGGGTGTGATCACGCTCGCGCCCGGCGAAATGCACGGAGCCTTCGATCCGCGCAAGGGCGGCGGCGCCGAAGGGATGTAGGCGGCGCCGCGCAATGGGCTGCGCGGCCACGCGCCCCACGGTACACTTGAGCCCCGTGTCCGAGCCCGCGACCATCGAGACCGCCTCACCCGCGCCCGCTGCGCCGTTTTGGCACGGAGCGCCCGCGACGCTGTGGCACTCGCCGCTAATCCAGGCGCTCGCGTTGGTCACGCTGGCGGCGGCGATTTTCTTCTTCCATCTCGGCAGCTACGGCCTGTGGGAGCCCGACGAGGCGCGCTACGCCGAGATCGCGCGCGAGATGCTCGCCGGGGGCGGATGGGTCGTGCCGCATCTCAACTACGTCCCCTACGTCGAAAAGCCGCCGCTGCTCTATTGGACGGGGGCGCTGTGGATGGCGCTGCTTGGAGTCAACGAGTTCGCCGCGCGCCTGACGCCGGCGCTCGCGGCGATTTTCGGCGTGATCGCGACCTGGGGCTTCGTGCGGCGCACGATGGGTGCGGCGCGCGCGTTCCTGGCCGGCGCGATCCTCGCCACCTCGGCGCTGTACGCGGTGATGGCGCAAGTGCTTACGACTGACATGCTGCTGAGCGCGACGGTCACGGCGGCGATGTTCGCGCTGTACCTGCATTGGCGCGAGGGCGGCCGATGGTGCTGGCTGGGATATGGCGCGATCGCGGCGGGAGTTCTGACCAAAGGCCCGGTCGCCATCGCGATTCCCGTGCTCGCGTTCGCCACCTTCCTGTGGTGGGAGGGCGAGCTGCGCGGCGCGCTCGGCCGTTTCCACGCTCTGTCGGGCGGCGCGATGGTGGCGGCGCTCGTCGCCCCGTGGTTCGCCGTGACGGCGGTGCGCGAGCCCGGCTTTATCGACTTCTATTTCGTCGGCGAGCATCTGCGACGCTTCTTCCAGCCCAGCTACAGCCACGGCGAGCCGTTCTATTACTACCTCCCGGTGGTGTTGGCCGGGATGATGCCGTGGACACTGTTCGTTCCATTCATCGCGTGGCGCGAGCTGCCGCGCACGCCGGTCGGCCGCTTTTGTATCGTGTCTGCCGCGGTCGTGCTCGGGTTGTTTTCGGCGGCAAGCGCCAAGCTCATCCCGTACATCCTGCCCGCGATGGCACCGATCGCGGTGCTGCTCGCCGACGGAATTGTAACGCGTATCTTCGCGAACGACTCCGCCGCCGCACCCGCGTCGGAGCGCGCACCGGCGGCGCGAGCGCCGCGCTCGTTTGTTGCGGTGGGCGCGGCGTTGATCGTCCTGGGAACCGCCGCGATCGGCGCTGGATTGCTGGCGCCGATCTTCAAGAGCCCCTACGTCGCGCTCGCACGCCCCGCGCTCTATGCACTGGGCCTCGTCGGAGTCGCCGGCGGCGCGCTGGTCGGCGAGTTGTTCCAGCACCTGCGAGCCGAAGCCGGGTTGGCGGCACTCGTGCTCGTGGCCGCGTTGGGGCTCGGCGCCGGCAGCTACGCCCGCCTGGAAGCGGAGCCGTTACGCTCGTACGCCGCGCTCGCGCGCAAGGTTGCCGCGCACGCTCCCGACGCGACGCTGATCTGCTATCCGCGCTACGTCCAGGCATTGGCGTTTTACACTCATCGCCGCGTGATCCTGGTCGGCGCGCAGACCGAGCTCGCCTTCGGCGCCGCGCACGCCGCCGATGCGGACCGCTTTTTCTTCCATAACGAGAACGACGTGCTGCGCTTGTGGAATATGCCGGGCCCGGTGGTGCTGGTGATCGACGAGCGCGAGCTGCACCGGCTGCGCGAACGGCTCGGCGACTACGTGATGATCGGCGCCGAATGGCACAAGCGCGCGATTCTCAAAATCGCGGAGCCGCGCTATGCAAGCTGAACCCGCCGCCGGTCAGGCGCGAACTTCGCCCGGCGCGCCCACACCTGATCTCGCGGGAGCGCCGCCGCGCGCCAAGCAGCGACGCCATCCCGTGTTCGGCTTCGCGCTGCGCATCGGCGCGGGCGCCGCCATCGTCGCGCTGCTGCTTTGGCACTACGACGCGCGCCCGATCCTGCATCAGCTCGCGCGCGAGCGGCTCGGTTTCTTCTGCGCCGCGATCGCGCTGTACGTCGGCGGGCAGGTGATGTCGACTTTCCGATGGCAGCTGCTGGGCTCGCTGCTCGCCATCCCGTCGCCGTTCATCGAATACCTCGCCTACTACTTCATCGGGATGTTCACCAATGTATTCGTGCCCGGACTGGTCGGCGGCGACGCGCTGCGCGCGCTCTATCTCGGCCGGCGCCATCAGCGCCTCGGTGAGGCGGTCGCCTCCGTGATCGCCGACCGCGGAGTTGGGATGGTGGGACTGTTCTGGCTATCGGCAGCGGCCGCGGCCGGGCTGAGCGCCGCGGTGCCGCCCGCCGTGCGCGGGCCCACGATCGCGGTCGGAGTGCTTGCGCTCGTCGGCTACGCCGCCCTGCCGCTCGTCGCAAAGCTGGCCCGGCGCATGCCCGAGCGAATCGCGGCGGTCGCGCTGACGGTCGAGCCGTATCTCGGCCGGCCGATGGCGATGCTGCCGGCTGTAGGGTTGTCGGTCGCGCTCCAGCTCTCGCTTGCGGTTTGCCAATGGCTGCTCGCGCGCGGGCTGGGGCTCGACGCGCCGCTTGCGCTGTTCGTGCTCTGCGTACCGATTGCCAACGTCTTCGCAAGTCTCCCGCTGACCCTCAACGGGCTCGGCCTGCGCGAGACCGCCTACCTGATGCTGTTCGCAAAGGCGGGGCTCGGCCATTCCGATGCGATTGCGCTGGGGCTGCTATGGTTCGCGGCGACCGCGCTCGGCAACCTGACCGGGGTGATCGCCTTCGTCCTGACCGAAACGCCGCCGCTGCGCGCAAGCTGAGGACTCGTCGGTTCGACGGGAGGCGCTCGACGGGCGCCCGCGGTGTCAACCGTCTGCGCCGGCGGCGCCTTGGCCGGGCGCGCCGCGCCGATGATAGACGAGGTAGTAGAGTAGCGGCACGACGATCAGCGTGAACGCGGTCGAGGCGAAGATTCCGAAGATGAATGACCATGCGAGCCCGGAGAAGATCGGATCGAGCGTGATCACCGCCGAACCGAGCATCGCGGCGCCCGCGGTCAGCGCGATCGGCCGCAGGCGGATCGCGCCGGCCTCCAGGATCGCCTCCTCCAAGCTGAGCCCGCGCGCAAGGCCGTGATGGATGAAGTCGATGAGGATGATCGAATTGCGCACGACGATTCCGGCCAGCGCGATCATCCCGATCATAGCGGTCGCGGTGAAAAACGTGGGATCCGGGTAGCCCGCCACCGGCCGGTTGGTGAGCAGGTCGAGGATGAAGAAGCCGGGCATGATCCCGACCATGGTCAGCGGAATCGCAGCCATGATGATGAGCGGCATGGCGAGCGACTCGGTCTGCGCAACCAGCAGCACGTAGATGAAGAACAGCGCGGCGCCGAAGGCGATTCCAAGATCGCGAAAGACGGTCAGCGTGATGTTCCATTCGCCCTCGCCGCTCCACTCGATGGTGTAGCCGGCCGGCAGCAGCGACGCGGTGTGGCGCTGGAGCCACAGGACTTCGTTGACCGGGCTCACCCCCGCCGTGTCCGCCATCACCATCGCGACCGGCCGCAAATCCTTGCGGTAGATCGGCTGCTCCTCGAGCGTGCGGCGCAGCCCGCCGAGTTCGCCCAGCGGCACCATCGCGCCGTCCGCGCCACGCACCCTGATCGCGGCGAGGCTTTCGAGGCTGGAGCGCGCCGCGCGCGGCATGCGCAGTTCGATCGCCAGCGGATTGCGCTCGGTCGCAGTATGGACGGTCGCGACGGCGTCACCGCCGAGCATCAGGCCGAGCGTCCGCGCGACCGTCGCGGTGCTGACCCCGTGGAGCGCGGCCTTCTCGCGGTCGAGCACGAACAGCACGCGCGGCTGCGCGGCGACCGAAAAGTCGTCGGTATCGACCAGGCCGCCGGTGCGAGCGAAGATGCGGCGCAGCGCGCGGCCGTAGGCGATAAGCTGCGCGTATTCGGCCTCGGGCGGACCGTAGATCTCGGCGACGATGGTTTCGAGCACGGGCGGCCCCGGGGGCATCTCGACGATCTTCAGCTTGGCGCCGTGTTCGCGCGCGATCGCCTCCAGCGGCGGCCGGATTCTAAGCGCGATCTGATGCGAGGACTGCGCGCGCTCGCCCTTGGGCGCCAGGTTGACGCGGATATCGGCCTGCCACGGCGCCCGCCGCAAGTAGTAGTGGCGCACCATCCCATTGAAATCGAACGGCGACGGTTCGCCGCTGTAAGACTCGAAGCTGGTGACTTCGGGCACGCGCGCGAGCAGCGCGTCGAAGTCGCGCACCGCGGCGTCGGTCGCCTCCAGCGGCGTCCCCTCGGGCATGTCGATCACCAGTTGGAGCTCGTTCTTGTTGTCGAACGGCAGCATCTTGACCGGCACCAGACCGGACACCACCAGCAGGATCGAGAGGGCGAACGCGCCGCCCATCGCGAACAGGAACAGCCGCGCGCGCCGGCGACTTTCGAGCAGCGGGCGCAGGATGGCGCCGTACCATCGGCGGACCGTCGCACCCTCGTCGGCGCGCTGCTGGCCGTCACCGCCGGGCGCGTATTCGCGGCGCAGCAGGCGATAGGCGGCCCATGGCGTGATGGTGAAGGCGACAACCAGCGACATCAGCATCGCCAGCGGCACGTTGAACGGCATCGGCCGCATGTACGGCCCCATCATCCCGGTCACGAACAGCATCGGGATGAACGACGCGATTACGGTGAAGGTCGCCAGGATGGTCGGCGGGCGGACCTCGTCAACCGCGATCAGCGTCGCCTCGCGCGGGGGATGGTCTCCGAGGCGGAAATGGCGATGGATATTCTCCACGTCGACGATCGGGTCGTCCACTAGCAGGCCCAATGACAGGATCAGCGCGAACAGTGTAACCCGATTGATGGTGTAGCCGGCGAGCAGGTTGCCAACCAGCGTGATCGCCAGCGTGATCGGCACCGCAATCGCCACGATCAAGGCCTCGCGCACGCCCAGCGAAAAGGCCAGCAACCCGACAATGATCGCAACCGCGATCATCAGCTCGCGCACCAGCTCGTTGACCTTCTCGTCGGCGGTCTCGCCGTAGTTGCGGGTCACCAGCACACCGACGTCCGAGGGGATGGCCACGCCCTTGAGCGCCTCGACCCTGGCGATCAAGCCCTCGGCGACGGCAACCGCGTTGGTGCCGTGGCGCTTGGCAAACGCTAGCGTGACCGCCGGGTAAAGCCGTCGCGGCTCGCCGACCGACGTCAGCTTCAACTGGCCGCGTTCGGTGAGCAGCCGCTCGCGCGCGGGGCCGAAACCGATCGCGGTATACGCAGCGGGCTCGGCGGGGCCGTCCATAACCTGCGCAACCTCCCGCAGATAGACCGGATGGCCGTTGCGCACCGCGACCACCAGGTTGGCGACCTCGCGCGAGCTGGTGAGGAACGGACCACTGTCGAGCACGTACTCGCGGTTGCCATGCGCAAAGCTGCCGGCGCGCAGATTGGCATCGGCGCCGCGCAGCGCCCGCGCGATCTCGAGCGGAGCCAGCCCGTGGCCGGCCAGCCGCTCGGGGTCGAGCAAGACCCGGACCTGGCGCGGCCGCCCGCCCACCACGAACGAGCGCCCGGTGTCCGGCACCTCTTGCATCCGATGGAGAATCTCGTCGGCGACGCGGCGCAGCGCGGCATCGCTGTGAGTCGCGCTCCACAGCGTCACGGTCAGAATCGGCACGTCGTCGATCCCCACCGGCTTGACGATCCATCCGCTCACGCCGGGCGGCACCGCGTCGCGGTTGGATTCCAGTTTGTTATAGATCTGGACGAGGCTGCGGATCTTGTCGTAGCCGACGCGAAACCGGACCGTGACCAGCGCCATCCCCGGCCGCGAGACCGAGTAGAGGTGGCGCACGCCCTCCATCTCCCACAGGCGCTTCTCAAGGTTGCTGGTAACGAGGTTTTCGACCTCGGCCGCGCTCGCCCCCGGCATCTGCACGATGATGTCGGCCAGCGGCACCGAGATCTGCGGGTCCTCCTCGCGCGGCGTGACCCACAGCGCGACCACCCCCGCCGCCAGCGAGGCCAATAGCAGCAGCATCGAAAGGTTCGAGCCCAGGAACAGATCGACGAAGCGCGCCGTCAGCCCGAGCTTCTCCGCACCGCCGCTCGTGTTCATCGGACCGCCGCTTGGGTGTGATCGAGGATGACACGGTCGCCCTCGTGCAATCCGGCCAACACCTCGACGCGCGCGCCGAGCCCGCGCCCGAGCGAAACCATCCGGGTCTGGATCGTCCCGTCAGCATCGACCCGAACGGTGTCGAGCTGGCCGATCCGCTCAACCGCCGCGCGCGGCACCGTGAGCAGCGTCTGGCTGCCCGCGGCGAACGACGCCCGTGCGAACATCCCGGGGCGCAGATGGCCTCTGCCGGCCAGCGGGGCGCGCACCAGGAAGCTGCGGCTGGCTGGGTCGGCCGCGGGAACGATTTCGCTCACCTGCGCATGATAGACAGCGCGGGCGGCGTCGACCCTGACGTCAAGCGGCGTACCGACCGCCAAATAGCGCGCGAGATCCTCGGGCACTGCCAGTTCCACGCGCAGCGCATTGTTGTCGTATAGCCGCACCAGCGGTTTGCCCACGAGGGCCATGTCGCCCGGCTCGACCAACCGCTCGACGACCACGCCCTCGACCGGCGAGCGCACAACGGTGTAGACAAGCGCCGCGCGCGCCGCGCTGACGGCGGCCGCGGCCTGCGCGGCCCTGCCCGCGGCGCTTCGGTAGGCGGCTTCGGCCGCGTCGCGCTCGTGCGCGGTAACTGAACCGCGGCTGAAAAGCGCCGCGAAACGCTGGTGATCGGCGGTGGCGCGCGCCAGTTCGGCCCTGGCCGCCGCAAGCTCGCCCTCGGCCTGCGCGACTTTGGCGCGGAGCTCCGCGGCGTCGAGCGCAACCAGTATTTGGCCCCGGCCTACGCGGTCGCCGGCGCGAACTTTCACTTCGGTCACGCGCGCGGCCACGCGGCTTGCGGCTTCAACCGGCATCCGCGACTGGACCGAACCGACCACCTCGTGGCGCAGCGTTATCCGCTCGCGCGTCACCGTGCCGAGCGGCCGGTTGGGCGTCTGGTCGGCTTGTCGGCTGAGCAATCCCGGCTGAAGCTTGCCGCCTTGGACCACGCGCAGCGCGATCCACAGCAGGGCAAGGCAGGCCGCGGCTGTCGCGGCCAACCACCAGCGGCGGCGGCTGAAGCGCACGATAGCCAGCCGATTCGTCATCGTCAGCGTTCCGTCGCTCTTTGCGGCTCGGCGCCGACGGCGAGGTTGAGCGCGGCGCGATCGACCGCCACTGCGACCCGCGCGCTCACGAGCCGAAGGTCGGCCTCCTCACGCGTCGTCTGCGCATCGAGCACCGCAACGTTGGTGGCGAGCCCAGAGGCATAGCGGTCTTCGAGGATCTTGAGCGCGGAGTCGGCATACGCGGTATTGCGCCTGGCCACCTCTAGGGCTTTCGTCGCCGCGGCAAGCCTGCGCCATGCGCTTTCGACCTCGAGCGCCACCGCATGGCGCAGCTCCTGGCCGAGCACTCGCGCACGTGCAAGCCTGTCCTCGGCCGCGTCGACTTTCGAACGCGTGGCCATCCCGTGGAACAGGTTAAGCCGTCCGGTGACGAGCAGTGCGCCGTTGTTGCCCGCGCGCAGCAGGCGTTCGGAGTCGTTTTCGTACACGCCAGCGACTTCGATCGTGGGCAGATAGTCGGAACGCGCAACCGTCACCGCCTCGTCGGCCTCCTTGACGCGGGCGTCGACAACCTTGATCTCCGGCCGGCGCGCAAGCGCCTGCTTGACCAGGGCATCGAGCGGGCTGGCGGCCTGGGCGACGGCCTGCAGCTCGACGGGATTGCGAAGCGGCGCTATCCGCTCGTCCTCGTCGCCCAGCGCATGCGCGAGGGCGGCCCATCCAACGTGCATCTCGCTTTCGGCTTCGATTCGCTGCTCTTCGAGGCTGCCGACCATCACCCGCGTCCGCAGGACGTCAGAATTGACCGCCATCCCGTGGCCGAATAGGTCCTCGGCCTGCCTGAGATGGGCCCGCGCAGCGGCGAGCGCGCGGTCAACCATGGCGATCCGCTGCTCGGCGAGCACTGCCGCGTAGTAGGCCTCGACGACGGCGAATTCCACGCGCTGACGGGCCTCAATCGCCTGCCAGCGCATGGCGTCGGCGACAAACCCTGCCCCGCGGTAGGCGGCGAGCAGGCGACCGCCGGCAAACAGCGGAAACGACAGCCGCACCTGGCTCTGAAAGTTTGCCAGGAAACCCGGATGGTTGAGCCGGCTGGGCGCGAAGTCGGCCTGGGCGAACTCCTGCTGGAGCAGAAGGTCGGAAAAGGCCTGGACCGGATTGTCGGTGTACGAGAGGTTCTCGCCCGCATCGAGCCGCGGCAGCATCGCGCCCCGCGCAACACCGGCGTCCGCCTGCGCTGCCGCATGGTCGAGCACGGCGGCCATCAGGGTGCGGTTTTTACGCAGCGCGATCGCGATCGACTCGTCCAGCGAGAGCCTGCGCGGAACGCTGTCGGCGGCAAGCGCCGCGGTGCACAGGGCTCCGAGCAGGGCAAGCACCATCGTCTGCCGCAGCATCACGCGCTCGCTCAGGAGGCGGCGCCGGCCGGTCGCGACGGCGGGCCGGCGGGCGCCGGCACGCCCACGCCGAGCTTGCGCAGGATATCCTCCATCAGGCACCAGCGCGTCAGGGCCGACTGGAACAGGTTGAGACCGACGAACAGCGTGAACCACAGCCACAGGCGGCTGTGAAAATAGCTCAGCGCCACGCTGGCAACGATGAAGCTGCCCGCGATCAGCCGAATCCAGCGTTCAACGGACATATGCAGGCCTCCAGGGGCTGCGTTCTCCCGCGATAGCGCGACGCGCCCCTTGCGAAATGTGCAACTGAGGGGCCACGGAAAAGAATGGCGCTCCGTTACCCGCCGACAGCAACGGTGGCGCCGGCGGATGCAGAGTTGGCCCCAAAGGTCACAACTTTTCCGGTCTTAATCACCGCCTCGCCTCTCACAGCGGGAGGACCACTCGACGTGTATGCGACGCGTACGCGCGAAGCGGTTCCGCCGCCTATGCGTCGCGCGAGGAAGGGTTGTCTGCGGCGGTCGCTCTTTGCGTATCAAGGCAGAGCAGGTGGTTGTCTCAAGATGCACGCCCTCGGGGGAATATGCGAATTGCGCTGCAGCATGCGGGCGTTTGATGCGGGTATACGTCTTGCGTCATCAAGCGTGCGGCTGCGATCTGCGCAACGTGTGATGGCGAACGATTACCCCAGGCGGGCCTTTTCCAGGCCTTCACGGGCGAAGAGCGGAAGCCCGACCCGCGCGCTCGCCGCACGGCCGCTCGCGCCCGGTCTCTTTCCCCTGCTGCGTTATGCGGTGGAATACGGGCTGACCATCCTGGTCGTGACCCTCTTTATCGCCCTCCTGATGCACATGCTGGCCGGCACTCTTCTGCGCCTGATCACGGTGCCGGGCTGGCCCGGCCGCGCCGCGCTGTAAAACTTTTACGGCGCAAAGCCTTGTCGGGTCAGTGCTCCGGTTTAGGACGAAAGACGCGCCGGACGAAGGGCGGAACGATCCAGCTTGTGCATCGGACTGCGCCTGCCGGCCGTTTCCGCCTCCGCGCGCGGCAGTTGGAAGCTCGGCTTGTCGAGTCCCTGATGGCCGAGCAGGATGTAATGCTTGCCTTCACGCGCGAGTACAGTGTTCTCGATCATTTCGGCGATAAGCCTGCTCACCATCGGGCGCGAGCTGCCGATCATGTCGGCCCAATCGTCGTGGCCCAATTCCAGGGTGAGCATCGTGCCGCGGGCGTCACGCACGCCAAAGCGCGAGGCGACCTCGGCGAGCTTGGCTTCCAGCCGTTCACGGTAGGACAGGGTCATGAGCGAGGCGTAGTGATGGACGGTGGCAGCCCAGAAGCTGTTGAGCCGCTCGAACAAACTGACCAGCAAGCTATGGTCGGCAGCTTCGATCAGCTTGAGGATTCGCTGACGCGTAATTAGAGCCACAGCGCAGTTGGTCAAGGCCTGGGCTTCGAATGCTTGGCAATGGCGGCCGCGAGCGTCGAGCAAATCGACGTAACCGATGAGGTCGCCGGGTCCCGCCAGCTCGACCATGAATCTGCGACCGTCGGGCTGCGTACAATGGACCTTGACCACGCCGTTGATGATCAACATCAGGACGTCGGCCGGCGCACCCTGAAGAAACAGCCGAAACCGTTTCGCATAGCGCGCGATAAGGTTGTCGCCGATGAGTTCATCGACGAACTCCGCGGGCAGGCCGGCTTGCCTGATCCGCCACAGCGCACGGTTGCCTTCTTCGGTCAACGAATTGAGTACGGCCATGACGATCCCCCCGGCAGAGTGGCGCCGCCTGCCTACCTGCCTGCAAATGGCCCGGCCTTTGACGATCCGCTCGCGTTGCCCGGGCCGGGCGCCTTACCAATGACTGGGTTCACCCCCTCAGCCTCAACTTCCTGGCCTCGTGGGCTATGGCGGACGGCTTCGCTGAGGAACGCCGTAGCGAACTAAGCCCTCTTGCCCCGTATTAAGCGATAGCGGCCGACTGTCAATATGCCCTGTCTTAATTACTTGAAATCGTCAGATTAGTTCCCTATTGACTCATTTTTCGCCATCCGGCATGGGCTTGAATCTTAAATAATCCGCTGCTTTACAGGGGTGACGTTTATCTCTAACCCGATAGGATTAGGGCGAGCGCTCAAAGGGCTCGAGCGGTGCGAACGAGTCAAGTAAGTCGCACTGCCATGCTCGAATACTCGGATTAATGCTATACGCTCCAATTTTGCCGCGGCGCCGGCTTTGCAGAGAAGCTCTCGCCTAATCTCTGTTCAACTCTCCGAACCCTGGTTGAGTAACCAGATCGAGCATCGCAAAACCATCCGGAACGTCCGAAACAGCCCGGATGAAGCTGTAGAACCTAACGGTTCGCGCGAATTCTGAAGACGCTCTTGGTTCATTTTCATCGAACTAGACCTCGTTTCGCCTATGATTTCACCAAATAGGCAAAGATCGCGGCTATTCCTCACCATAATTTCCCCTGACTTTCCCAACCGCTGTTAAACCGGAGCCGTAACCAGCGCGGCTTTCAAACGACGGCGCGGGCGGTGCGCAGCACGAGCGCCCAGGTCTCGCGCACATCCTCGCGCGTGGTGCGCGCGTTGCCGATCGCGAACCGGATCGCGAGCCGCCCGCCGAGCCGCGTGGTCGAGAGATAGGCGAAGCCGCTGCGGTTGATCTCTTCGACCACCCGCTGATTGTGCTCGTCAAGCGCGGCGTCGCCGTCGCCCTTCAATCGTTCCGGCAGGTGGCGGAAGCAGACCACCGAGAGCGGATGCGGCGCGAGTAGCTCGAAATCGCCCGCCGCCTCGATCCATTGCGCCAGCTCCTGCGTCCACGCGACGTGGTTGCGCAGATGCTCGACGATACGGCGTCTGCCGTAGGCGCGCAGCACGAACCATAGTTTCAGCCCGCGAAAGCGCCGGCCGAGCTGAACTCCGTAGTCCATGTAATTGCGCACATCGCTCTCGGGCGTCTCGAGGTAGGCGGGGACGAGGCTGAAAGCGCGGCGCAGCAAGGCCTCGTGGGGCGTGTAAAGCACCGACAGATCGATCGGCACGAACATCCACTTGTGCGGATTGACGACCACCGAATCGGCCCCCGCCGTGCCGTCCAGCAGCCATCGCAGCTCCGGCACAATTGCCGCCGGGCCGGCATAGGCGGCGTCCACGTGCATCCATACGCGATGCGTGCGGCAGACCGCTGCGATCGCCGGAACCGGATCGACCGAGGTGGTCGAGGTCGTGCCGACCGTCGCCACAACCGCCATCGGCAGAAATCCGCGCGTGCGGTCTTCGACCAGCGCGCGGTCGAGCACCGCCGGATCCATCCTGAAAGCCCTATCGGTTGCGACCTTGACTACATTGTCACGTCCGACGCCGAGCAGGATCGCGTCCTTCTCGATGTGCGAATGGGTCTGGTCGGTGCAGTAGACGCGCAGCCGCGGCAGCTCGCGCCCGGCGATGCCGGCGTTGCGTACGTCGAGGTCGAGAGCCTCCCGAGCGGCGGCAAGCGCATGCAGGCCTGAAACGCTGGCGGTGTCATAGACGACGCCGAAGAAGTTGCGCGGCAGGCCAAGCGCGTCGCGCAGCCATCCGAGTGCGACCTCTTCGATCTCGGTCGCCGCCGGCGACGTCCGCCACAGCATCCCGTTGACGTTGAGCGCCGCCGCCAGCAGTTCGGCCAACACCGCCGGCTCAGAGCCGGTGATCGCAAAGTAGGCGAAGAAGCGCGGATGGTTCCAGTGCGTGATACCGGGCAGGACTACGCGCTCGAAGTCGTCGAGCAGGGCGTCGAAATCCTCGCCCTCCTCGGGCATCGCGGCCGGCAGCATCGCGGCGACCTCGCCCGGGCGGACCCGCGAGAGCACCGGATAGTCGCGCGTATGCTCGAAGTAGCGAGCCACCCAGGCACAGGCACGCCCGAGAGCAGCGGCAAATTTGGCTTCGTCCATGGCCCGATACTGACGCGCGCGCGGGCTTGGCTTCAACCGCGCCGCCTGCGCCCGGCCGTAAACGTGGCGCTACGGCTCGGCGGGCGTGGCAGCCGCGGGCTCGCCGGAAATGCGATCGTCGGGGACCTCGATTCCCTTGGCTTTCAACTCTCTGACCAGCGCGTCACGGGTCTCGACCACGCGAATCAACTGATGGGTGCGGTAGCGCGCGACCTCATCGGCCGTGTAGGGCTTGAAGTCCTCGGGCAGTTCGTCCTTGTTGAAGGTAACGAGCAGCCAGTTCAACACCTTGGCGATTTCGGCGTCGTTCATCGCCGCCGTCGCCACGCCCGGCACCTGAACGAGATAGGCGCGTCCCCCAGGCACGTGAAGGAAATCGCCCATCGAATGCGCCAAGCGCGGCACCGTACCCGGAATCCCCTCGGCATGCGGCTTATGGCAACCCCAGCAGTTGAGCGTGTACAACTCAGCGGGCGAACCGCCGGCGAATACGGGAGCCCCGACGGCGAGCATTGCGAGCACGGCGACAGCGGCGGCGCGCGCGCGGGGCTTCATCGAATCCTGCACGGTCACCTCGCCGCCTTGGCGCCGAGCGCCTTGAGCAGCGCGTCTCGCTGCGCATGGAGCTGCTCTGAGGAGAACTGTTTGGCGCGTTCGGCGTGCACCTCAGCGGCGGTAATCGGCTTGAAGTCCTTGGGCAGCAGTTTGGCGTTGAGCCCGGTCAGCACATAGTCGAGCACATCGGCCATCTGCTGGTCGTTGAACTGCGGCCAAGGAGGCATATCGCCCTCGAAGCTTTCGCTGCCGACCTGGATTTTGCCGCCCATCCCGTTGGAGAGCACATGGATGAGGTAGGCGCGGCCACCCTTGAGCGTCACGTAGCGGCCGACCGAGCCGGCCAGCGGCGGATACACCCCCGCAACGCCGTTGCCGTCGGCTTGATGGCATACCGCGCAGTTGCTGACGAAGATGCCCTGCCCGTCGGCGCGCGCCACGCTCGCGACCGCCGTCGTCGCGAGCGCCGCAAGCGCAACGAGCCATGCGCGGCGGTTCAGGTCTTGAGCCCGAGTTTGACCGCGGTCGTGCAGTTGACGACGTAGCTTGAAGGCTTGGTTCCGAAGCACCAGACGACTCCGTTGTCCAGTTGGGTGCGGTAGATGGGCATGTCGCCCTTGTTATTGTTGCAGTAGCAGCGCCCGCAGACGTCTTTGCCGCAGCAATCGCGGTAGCCGATGATGTACTCCTTGCCGTCGGCGGGATCTTTGCAGGTGCCGACCCACGACGTAGGCGACATAATCGTGCCGGCGGGGCATTCGGTATGGCTGCCGCCGCAGCAATCGCACAGGTTGCCGTCAAACCCGCAGTAGCGCCAGTAATCGCAGGTCAATGGATCGTCGGTACGGCCGGTGCCGCTCGGCGCCATCGTCATCTGCGCATGGGCGTCGCCGACCACGCGGTCGACCGGCAGCAGCGGCAGCACCGCCGCGCCCAGCATCAGCTTGCCCATGCAGGCAAGGAAACCGCGGCGAGAGGTGCGCTGGGCAACGCTGCGGCTCAGCCGTTCCATCAGGGCGTCCATCACTTGCCTCCTCGCTCGCTTGCGATGGCAAGCGGCTGCGCCTCGGCGCCGGGCACCGCCTTCGCTTCGTCTCCGACGTCCTGCATCGCGGTCTTGATGTACTGCTGGATCGACGGCACTCCCATCTGCTTGGCCTCGATAAGGCTTTCGAGGTGCTCGCGCGTGTTGATAAGCCCCTTGGCGCGGATGACGCCCTCCTCGTCGATCAGCACGGCGTAGGGCAGCTTGCCGATCCGGTAAGTCATCCCAACATCCGCCGAGAGCACGTAGGGGAAGGCTTCGAGGTGCTGCGCGCGGATAAACCGCTCGTGCTCGGTGGGCTCGCCATCACTGGTCAGGACCACGTCGAGCCACGGCGCCTCGGCCTGGGCGATCGATTTGACGACCGGCAGCAGCTTCTTGCACACCGGGCAGGTCGGCGAGAGAAAAAACAGGAGCGTGCTCCGTGCACGCGCGCCGCCGATCTTGAGCGGCGCACGGCGGCGCAAATCGGTCACGTCGAAGATTGGAGCGTGCTCGCCCTCCTTGGGGCCGCGATCGAGCGTGAGCGCGCCCATCGGGGCGATCCGCTCGTGCAGCACTCCGACCTGGCGCAGCAGCGCGAGCATCATCAGCGCCATCGCCAGCGTCAGCACCCACAGCAGGATCTGCGATATCACCAGAGCTTCAAGCATTGAGCGCCCTCAGCCCGCGAAGCCCGGGAGCATTCGCGATCAGGTAGTTGGCCGCGACGTAGAGCACTACCACGGTCGCCGCGGTAAAGCCCACCGTGGCGCCGTCGAGCAGTCCGAGCGCGCGCCCGTCCGCGGGCATCAGCGCAATCGCAAGCAGCGCGAACAGGGCGCCGTTGCGCGCGAGCAGCCACCAGCTCAGGCGCTGGCGCAGCGCCGGGCCGAAGCATCCGCAATCGATATCCGTCCGTCCGCGGGCGAGGTTGATTGCGACCGCGGCGGTGAACGCGCCGAGCAGCGCGACCAGCGCGAGCGCCGCGCGCGCCCGGCAGGCCGGCAGCAGCAGGCCGAACGCGGCCGTGCATTCGACCAGCGGAACCGCCCATGCGAACGGAAACTCCAGCCATTGCGGGAGAATACGGTAATTGGACGCCGCGGAGCGAAACGCTGCGAGGTCGTAGAGTTTCAGCGCACCCGAGGCGGCGAAGATCGCCGCCGCCGCGGTGGCCGCCGCCCATCCCAGCACCGGATCGACCTTCAACATCGACTTACAGCCCGAAAATCTCGAATGGCACGCCGGCAAGGTCCTTGATCGCGCCTAGGTACCTGCCGCCAATCGCCGAGAACTCCTGCATCATCGCCGGCTGCGACGTGAGCGTGAAAAGCACCGGCGCGCCGTCCTGGCTGACCAAAATGGAGTTGGCCGCCACCGGCAGCGCGATCCGGTCAACGCGCTTGTGCTCGCGCACGTTGAATACCCATACTTCGCTGCCCGGGTCCTTGTGCGACCATTCGCCGCCCCGATGCATCAGGACGTATAGGAGTCCGCCCCTGCCGTAACCCCAGATCGGCTGCCACCCTCCCGGCAGCCAGCCCTGCTTCCTGTCGGCGTCGCTCAGCAGCGACCACGGCTGGCCGGGCCGCGCGGGGCTCGCCGCAAGATCCACCGGGTAAGCCATCCCGTGGTAGCTGACGAAGCAGGCTTCCTTGCCAATCCTGGCGGGCACCCCGAAGACGGGATCCTTCTCGACGTCGAAGAACGGCCTGGCCGTGCGCTTCTGCGAAGTCATCTTCGCGTTGTCGTCGAACTGGGTGGTCATCACCGAACCGTCGCCGCAGAGCGAGGCGAACTGGCGCGGCCCGCTGACCAGGATCTCGGCGCATCCGGGAATCGCGATCTCGCCGGCAAGCTTGCGGCTTTGCGTATCAACCACGCTCACCGAGGTCGCCGGTGTCATGTTCGCGATCAGGACGAAGCGCCCGTCCGGCGTCACCCCCATCGAGGAGCTGTCGGGAATCGAAAGCTGGCGCTTGGCGGGGATGGCGGCTTCGGCGGCGGGGGCGAGCTTGCGCGCGTCGTACACAGTGAGCACGTCGGTTCGGTCGCCCCGCGCGCCGCGCGAATAGTAAGTATCGGCCATATAGATCTGCTTATGGTCGGGCGCCACCGCGAACGCGCTTACTAATCCACCCGTTAGCTGGCCCAGCACTTTGCGCGAATCGCCGTCGATCGCGACCACGCTCGTCACCTCGAGCGTGCCGCTAAATGGCGCCATCACGAATATCCAGTGCGGTCCCGCCGGCGGCAGTTCACGCACCTTGACGCCTTCTTCGGGCGGTGCCTGTGCAAACAGACGCGCGCCGCCGCACAGAAGGAGGAGCGCAAGGATCGTCGCTGCACGTTTCATCATCTGGATTCTCCCGCTGGATTCTCCCCCGCGCGGGGCGCGCCGGGCGGGCGGCGCACGCCGCCGGCCGACGCGCGCTGCCGTCTGCAAGTCCCGCGCTCCCTCCGCCTCAGGTACGCCCCTTGACCAACGAAAAGTTGTACTGGAACTGCATCAGCAGGATGCTTTTGCCCTTGAAGATGCCGCCGGCGAACGAATTGAACCTGTCGTTGCCGAGGATGCCGATATACTCCAGCGTGGTGAAGTACTTGTTGGTCCACGGCGGCGTCAGCGTGAGCGTCGGGAACAGCAGCGTGGTGTTGCCCGACGGGTTCCAGATCATCGTATAGGTCGGCAGGATTGCGCCCCACCACCAGTTGGTATTGACGCTGAACAGGATTTGCTCTTCGTTATGGCGCCAGCGCTCGGCGTAGAAGGTATATACAAGGTTCCTGCCGTAACCGAGGATCGAAAAGTTGTTCCACTCGAGGTTGGCCGACAAGGTACCGGTCTTGGTCAACCACGGCACGTACAAGCCGTCGAGATCGAGTGCGACCAGCGTGTTGATGGTGTTCTTGTCAACCACCCCGTTGGGTACTCCCAGGTCGGTGGTATTGAGCGGCGTCCTGTCCTGCCATATTGCCTCGGTTCGGAGCACCAGCGGGACGCTGGAGAGAAGCTCGCCCGGCAGATAGAGCGGCCGGTTCATCGTGATGCCGACATCGTTGAACTGCGGAAAGAAGACGCGCAGAACCTGTCCGGTGGCCTGGCTCCCGTCGACGTAGAAGGGCGCGCCGGGAGTGCCGGCCTCGTTGAACTGATGGCCATGCCAGTAGATGGCTGTGATCTCCGAGTTCCACAGCAGCGTGTGCAGCCGGAAACCTTCGACTGAATTGCCCAGGGTGTCACCCGGCAGGTGATAGCCAAAAAACGGTGGCGCTGGGTTGAACAGTTGCGGAAAGGCGAACATGCGTGCCTGGTTCTGGGTCAGGCTCGGGATGCCCAGAAAGCCCGGAGCAACCAGCGGATAGGGCTGAGTCTGGAAGCGCGCCTCGGACACCAGCGTGAACGGTGGAAGCAGCGAAACCGAGCCGCCGACGTCGTGCTGGCCGTCGTAGAAATTGCTGTGCGCAAAGGGCGCATAGCCGGGGCAGAGGGTTGGATTACACATGTTCGGGTAATCCATCTGCGTGTACATCGGCTGCCATGCCGGCGCCCACACGCCTTCGACAAAGTTCGAGGTCAGCGGCCCCAAGCGCGGCAACGAGAGAATCGGGTGCACCATGTACAGCGGCAGGCGCGACTGTTCGAGGTTGGCGAAGCCGAAATTCCAGGTGAAATCCTGCGGGTTGATAACGTCGCCGACGCGGAAGGCGAGCGACTCGCCCCAGGTCACTATCTGGCGGCCCAGAAACAGCGTCAGCGGCCCCATCGTGCTCTTCCAGTAGGCGTCGCGCACCGTGTACTGGTTGTAGAAGTCCTCCATATCGACCATGCCGGCGTCCTTCTCGAAGGGGTACGACGGCTCGTACACGCCCCACCAGCGGATGAAGAAGCGGTTGTTGCCGTTGAGCACGTAGTTGATGTCGAGTTGGAGCCAGTTGCGCTCGGTGGCCAGCGAATTCTTGCTCTTCTGGTAGCGGATGGCGCTGGAGTTGACCCACATCCCGGTGGTGTTGCTCACAAAGCCCGAAACCGACAGTCCCTGGAGCGGCCCCGGCGTCTCGCTCACGTCGACGAACGGAGCGTTACTGCCGACGAAGGGGCTCTTGTACCACGGCGTGCCCGCCTGCTGCGCGCCGGCCGCCTGCGCTAGCAGGCTGCCGCTGCCGGTCTGGGCGAGCACATCACCTTCGGTCTGCGCCGCGGAGGAATTGTCCGCCGACAGCGAGACGCTGCCGCCCGCTTGCGCCTGGGCGGGCCTCACGCCGAAGCCGAGCCAGGCCAGCACCGCGATCGCCACCACCGCCGAAGCCAGTCCACAACGTTCCCCCTGTGGTTTCATACGACCTCCCGAAAGCTGGCGGCCGCAGCCGCGCCGTGCCCGCCTTTGCGCCGGGGCGCTCCGCATCGGCGCCTGCAAGACGGGCGGTGGCGCCTGTCAGCTCGAAACCGCGGCCATCGTTTCCTTGCGTCGCTCTTCCTCCGTAAGCCCGCCGAAGACAAAGCGTGGGCGCGCCCACGCGACGTATGCCGGCAATATGAGCAATCCCACGAGCAGGTTGGTGAACATCAGGATGATCAGCAGAACGCTCATTTCGTTGTGGAACAGCACCGGCGAGAACACCCACGGCGCGAGTCCGCCCACGATCACCGAGAAAGTCGCGAGCACCGCTGCGCCGGTGCCCCGGAGCGCGGTGGTTATGGCTTCCTCGAGGCTGCGCCCCGCGGCGACCTCGTCGCACACCCGCGAAATCGTATAGATTCCATAATCAACGCCGAGGCCGATACCGAGCGAGATGACCGGGATGGTGTCGATCGTGATGCCGATATCGGCAATGCGCATGTAAATGAAAGCGGCGAAATTGGCCGCGATACACGAGATCACGAACAAAACGCCTGCCACCAGTGAGCGATAGGTAACCGCGCAGAACAGAAACACCACTCCAAGCACGAACGTGATATTGATGAAGTCGAGTTGATAGAGAACGTCGTTCGCGGCCGCGTAGAGACCGGCAATCCCGCCGAGGTATAGAATCTCGACTTTCTTAAGCGCAGGATCCCATTTCGCGCGCCGGGCCACGAACTCGCGCAGGTTCGTCTGGAGATCGGCCAGGGTCTGGTACGTATGGTCGGTGAGCAGCACCCGAAGAATAGCGTCGTTCTTGTTCATGTTGAGCCATAGATCCGCCTCACCGGGCGCGGTGCCCTGCACGAACAGGAAGAACAGGCCCAGGGCGTCGTCGGTGGTACGCGGAATAGCCAGATATTTCGGATTGCCGTAATGAAACATCTGGTTGTACGGCTCGATCACATCGGGCGCCACCGAGATTACACTGGTCACCTGCGGATCGTTCAATAGATAGCGTGCGAGGTCGCGCTGCAGACGAATCACGTCGGGCGAAAGCATGTCGGGCTCGTAGGACGACCTGACCACCTGGCTCCCGCTCGCACGCACGATGACCCACCCTTCATCGAGCGGAAAGACCTGGCGGACGGCGTTGATGTCGCGATTGACCTTGGCGTTGTGCCGATACAGCGGGGTGCCCGGCTCAGAGTACCCGATCTTAGCCCGCACGCCGGAGATGAAACCCACCACGATCACCACGCCCACGGCTATCAGCGCGCCCTCGCGGGCCCATCCGGGCGTAATCGGGAAATTGACCAGTTTGTCGGTAATCTGTTCCTTCCAGCGCGTCAGTGCGGAGCGCACCGCCGCCCTGTGCTTGAGCGGCTTCGGCGTCGGCAGGTAGCTCATCATGATCGGCTGAAAGATGAAAACCATCGTGAGGCTGCCGCCGAGCCATACCGCACCCGAAGAGGCCACGTGCTGGAGCGAGGGGATGCCGCCGAAGGAAATGAACACGATGCCCGCGATGTCGGCCAGGATCGACAGCAGTCCGGGCGGCAGCATCAGCGTGGTGGTCGCTTCGCAGGCGGCATACTTGTCGTAGTTGCGCTCCTCGAGTTCGTCGTAGTAGCGCCCCTGCCACTGGATGCCGTGGCTCATGTCGCGCGCGGTCAGGATGAAGCGAATGACCAGCATCACCGGGTCGAACTCGTAGCCTTCCCATCCGATGAAGCCGAGGCCCCAGATCGTGGAAAGCAGCCCGGTTACGATCGGCGCCCACCAGGTGCTGCGTCCGCGAAAGTAGCCGTACAGAAGTAGAATCATCAGGCCGTCGGAGATGAAGAAGATCGCGACGAGCATCGGCAGATAGTAATAGCCATAGCCGCGAATGATTGGCTCGCCGGCGGCGTAGATGACGGTGTTGGCGTCCTGGTACTTGTTGATGATTGCCTGAATCTTGTAGAAGGCCTCGCGGTAGTCGAGCCGGCCTTCGTAGAACGACGCAATAATCGCCGCGCTCTTGTTGTCGGCGCTCACCAGGTTCTGCATTTCCTGGCGATGGATGAAGACCTGGCGCTTGATCTCCGCGATTGCCTCGGGCGACTTCGGCACGTCGGGATACATGTAGGTCTTGGAAACCAGGTTGCCGGGCAGCGCCACCGCGTAGGTGACGCGGAACGAGGCGAGCGAGCGGATTGACTGGTGATTGACCGCCGGCAGCAGATCGACGTCGAAGGTGATGTCCTGGATCTTGCGCAGGGTCTGGTAGTTGAAGATGTCGCCGTGCTTGACGTGCACCATCAGGGTGAGCCGCTGGGCGCCGCCGTAGCGCTCGAAGCGATGGTAGAGAAGGACGTACGGATGATTCTTGGGAAAGAAATCGACGAAGCTGGTTCCGATAGTGAGCTTGCTCGCCTGGTAGCCGAACCAGCCGGTGACCAGGAGCAGGATTATTCCGATAACCGCGCGGTGGCGCAGGATGAATTGGCCGATCACTTTCCGCTCACCAGTTGCCAATGCGCGCCGCCGTCGGCGGTGCGCAGTATGGTTCCGCTAAGTCCCACCGCGATCCCGGTCTGCCCGTGAAAGGCGATGTCAGAGAGGCTGAAAACGGTGGGCTCCTGCACGGTCGTCTGCGCGCCCGCGCCGTCGGTACCGAGCGCCATCCGCAGCAGCATCCCACCATCACCGGTGGCCCAAAGCTCCGCCGGCGCGAGGCCCGCCTGCCCGTCGTAGGCGACGCTGTACACCGGCTCACTAATGGGCGCCTTCAACTGCTGCCAGCTCTTGCCGCCGTCCGAGGTGCTGAACAGAGTTCCGCCCTGGCCGGCGGCCACGCCGTGCAGGAGGTCGGAGAATCCGATCGCGAACAGCGCAGGCAGACGGAAGTTCGAACGGGTACCGCCCATCTGCGGAACCCAGGTCCGGCCGCCGTCAACGGTATGGAGGATGGTAGCGAACTCGCCCACCGCCCAACCGTTTTGCGCATCCGCGAAGGCTATGTCGAAAAAGATGAGCCCGCCCTTGATCCTCTGCGCCTGCCAGTGTTCACCGCCATCGTCGGTGCGCATCATCACGCCGTTGGTGCCGGTCGCATAGGCGTGTCGCGGATCGGCGGCCGCGATTCGAAAGAGATTCTCGCTGGTCCCGCTCTGCTGGGGACGCCACGTTTCGCCGCCGTCTGCGGTGTGCAGGATGAGTCCGCCCTCGCCGGAGATCCACCCGGCACGGCCGTCGGCGGCGAACCGGATGCTGTAGAGGTCGAACCAGGAGAGATCGCCGCGCTCGGCGAGCTTGCTGCGCGTCCAGTGCCCGCCGCCGTCGGTGGAAGTAAGCAAGGCGCCCTGGGCGCCGACGACGTAGCACTTGCCGGAAGGCAGAAACGCCACGCTGTAGAACGAATCCCAGGGAGTCAGCAGCGCGGCGCCCCGGCCGCCGATTGACAGCGCGTTGAGGCTCTTCGCGGACGGCGTGAAGACGGCTGCGACCAGAAACAGGATCGCCGCGGCCAGGATGCCGCTGCGGACGCCTCGCTGCCCGGGCCACCCGCCGGGGCTGCGCCCGGCCCGTGGACCTTCGTCTAAGCCCGGGCCGTCGGACGATTGCGCGGCCATCGCAACGCTCCCCCTGTCATCGTCTCCCCCCCGGGTCATGGTCCCCTAAGCGCGGACGGCAAACTCGCGACGGAGCCTCGACCGCCTATTGAACAATCTTCATCAACCCCTCGGGGCTCGCGTAGCGGCTGATATCCATGTAGCCCTTCGGTTCGCACTCGTTGTCCACGCATACGTGCAAACCGATGAACACGGTGGCGTGCTGGTCCTGAAAATTCACCACATAGCCGGTGTTCGGCCCGGTGATCGTTACTTCCTGCCCGTCAATACCCAGACCTGGAATGATCGCGGGGTAGGCAAACACTACGATCCACTTGTACAGCCGGCCGGCGCGGTCCCAAACCTCGGTGTGATCGGGGAAGTAATTCTCCTTGTCGAGGTACAGCAGCCGCTTGCCATAGCAGTACCCCCGCGAGAGCGCGGGAAGCCGTGTCATCTGCACCATGTACGTATCGCGCACTTCCCATTGCCCCGAGCCGGGATTGGGAAACGGCACAATCCCCTTGAAACCGAAATAGTAATACCGGGGATCCAGCGAGGTGGGCGTGCCACAGGTATCGAAACTCGCCGGCGCTCCATGCATCAGGGTCAGGACCTTCTTTTCCCCGATATACACATTGTCGAACAGGTTGCCCATGCGCGGGGCACCCTCCTGCGCGTCCTCATAGACGAAGTCGGTCCCGAAGATTGGTGCGCAGCGGGCGGCCTGGGAGACGCGCAGCGAACGGCGCAGGCTCGGAATGTACTCGTACAACTCGTCGAGCTTGGTCGGATCGTTCGACGTCAGGTCCAGCGAGGCGAAGTATTTGCCCTGCTCGGGCGCGGTCTGCTGGAAGTATGCCGCGAAGAAATACCCATTGTTACCAGGCACGTCGCGCGGGAAACCGGGCTCGCTGAGATGGGTCAACTGGGAAAAAACGATGTCGGAGTCGGCGGTGCGGGTGAAGTTCGCGTACTGGTCAAGCGTGTAGGAGCAGTTGGGAGCCTCCTCGACGCGGGGCGCCGGCCGGTAATAGTTGTTGTAATACATCTTGGACCCGACCTCGTCCTTAGGACCGGCAAACGGGTCGGCAAAGGGGAAGCCTGCGACATAGCCCTCCGGGACGTAACCACCGTCGGACGTCTTCACCAGCTTGGTCTGAGTGCCGTAGCGCTCGGTATCTTCGCGGAACGGCTTGGGCGGATAGATGTGGCGCGTCGGGCCTACGTCGATCTCGATGCCCTTGGGCATGTGCCAGAACATGTCGCCCTTGAACAGGTGAATCATGCTCTCGGGCATGAACTGCTGGTACTTCTGCCAGTTGTCCTGGGTGATCTTGGTCCCGATCGGAATCCCGTTCTCGAAGCCTTTGTCGGCTTGCCACGGGGCGGGCTGTGCTTGAGCCGGCAGGGGCAGCGCCCCGAACAACAAGACAACCCCGAGCAGAGCTGCGCTGGCGCTTAAGCGGTGGAGCATGGCTTTTAGACCCCCTCCCCGTGCCGCATCCGAGGCCACGGGCATCGTACAGGCGCGACAAACATTCGATCGCGCATCCCTCTGCGACCTCCCGGCCGATGTTCAGGAGCGGACGCTGGCCTGGCCCAAGCCCAGAAGCAACCAGCGTTTTCCTGCCCGACGCACCGGCCGCTTGCCGTCGCCGAAACTCCCGCTCAATAGCTTATTTAGCCGCGGTTGCCAAGCGGGGGGATGGATATCGTGAAGCTCGCAAAGGAGAGGCTTGTATTCTGCAAACGCCGGATGGCGGTGCGGGCAAATTGATGCTCGAATGCTCAGCATTTGACGGAGCAGCGCGAAGGCGCCAAAACCGGCATCTATCCGTCAGCACACGGGACGGACGCACCTCGGTGATGAGACGCATTACAACCGGTGTTCGACCGCGGGCCTCCGCCACCATCGCGCGTCGCGCCGTGACGCTGGCGTCGATGGTCGTGGTGATTGCCGCCGGAACCTACCGCGCATCGGGCGCCGATGGCGCGGCACCTACGGCATCCCAACCGGCGGGCGTCGCCTACCGGCCCGCACCGCCGAAATACATCGGCAGCGTTTACTGCTATGCGTGCCATCAGGAGCTGGCGCTGGACTTCGCGCGCACCAAGATGGGCGAGTTGTTTCTCGTCAAACCGCAAAACGACCTCGAGCGCAGGGGGTGCGAGGGATGCCACGGTCCCGGCAGCGCGCATGCCGAATCGGGCGGCGGGCTAGGCGTGGGCAACCTGATTGAGTTTCGTATCGACCGCGGACAGTCGATCGAGCGCGCCAACCAAGCCTGCCTGGAGTGTCACGACGAAGCTTTCTGGCATGGCGAGACCCACGGGATGCGACGGATGGCGTGTTTCGATTGCCACCTGGTGATGATCCCCACCAGTGCCGCCTTCCAGCTCACGCCGCACGCTGCGCTCGAAGGCTGGAACCAGTCGCGCACCTGGCGTGACGCCGCGCTTTTGGGCGTGCTGGCCGGAATCGTATTCGGCGGATGGCGCCGGATGCGCGCGCGGAGGCGGCGCAAGCGATGACCGGAAGCAAAATGGACCTTCTCGTCTTCGCACGCGGGCCGGGTTTGCACTGGGCGCTGGTTATCATGGTGTTCGGCATCTGCTGGCGGGTCGCCGTCTACGCGCTCGCGCGCTCCGAGCGCGACCTCTACTGGGCGCGCAAGCAATTCTGGCTCGGACGTGGACACTGGCAGATCGAAAGCTACGTCATGCATGTCGGGCTGCTGATCGTGCTGTTCGGCTTTGTCCCGCACATCCAGCTCGTGCGTGACCTGACGGGTATCGGATGGCCGGGGCTGCCGATTGGACTGGTCTGGTTCGCGGGCGCGCTCACGATCGCCGCAATGGTGGCCGTACTGATCCATCGTCCGCCCGACGAGGAGCCGCGCACGCTGCGCGCGCGGCTCGACGAATACTTCAGCTGGCTGGTTGTGCTTGCGCCGCTGCTCACCGGGCTGCTCGCCTTCCCCCATCTCGGCGGCGCTTCGCTCACCCCGCCATGGGCCGCCCTGCTCACCGCGCATCTGCTGAGCGCGGAGTTGTTGATGGTCTGGCTGCCGTTCGGGCGGCTCGCCCATCTGGCGCTGATGCCGCTGCTACGCGGCGCGGCCCGCGCGCTCGCATTGATGGGGATCGAAGCGAACTGACGTCTGATCGTCTAATCCAGAAGGTTGCTGCCCCGGCCGTCGGGACGGACTGACGCTCCGTTGAAGCTGGCTGGCAAAATGGCGGTCCCGATTGTGTGCGCGGCGATGGCGACGCTGTTCGTCGTCGGCTGCGGGGCCGCGGAGATGCGAAGCCTGCAGCCCCCGGCGGCGCCGGCGGCCTCCGCCCGCGGCACAAGCGGCTTCTGGCAGGGAACCTCGACCGCCGGATGCCAGCCGCTCCAGCCCGAGGCCCGCCGCTGCAACGCGACAGTTAAAATCACGCTGCACATAGTGCAGCAGGGCTCGGCCCTCAGCGGAACCTACACGTGCGCGGCGGGCACGATGGTCTGCCGCGAGAGCAATACGAGCGGCGTGATCGCGAACGGCAGGGAGCGCGAAGGCGGCGGCATCGGCCTGCGCGTGATGATGCCTGACGGCTCAAGCTGCCTGTTCAACGGACGGCGCGCGGACGACGCGATGGCGGGAACCTACTTCTGCATGCAGGGCGGCGGATACATCGAGCAGGGCCGCTTCAGCGTCGAGCGCGCATACTAGCGTGAGACCGTCCGCTCGGTTCGCGCGCGCAGCAGCCCGCGGCAGAGCTCGGCGTTGAATTCGATGTTGAGAGTGACGCGGCGCAGCCCGGCAAGGTAGCCGGCAAGTTCCTCGGAGCAAAGCGCGCGCCCGTCGCTCCGCACCAGCGCGGGCGCCGCCTCCGTGCGACCGTCGCGCCGCGCGCGGCGCGCTTCGAGATAAAGTTCGCGCAGGCGCGCGCCGTCGGCGTCAGTCAGCGGCAGGGCCGCCAGTTCGCCGATGCTCATCGCGGCCAGCTCAGCGGGCACGCACCCGCGCGCGAGCAGATAGCGCCCGAGCCGCTCCTGGCGGCGCATGAACGCCTTGGCGCGAAAGATCGCGCGCAGCTCGTCGAGGTCGCCCCCCGGTTGGTCTGCAAACGCGGCGGCGAACGAATGGCCCTGGCTCACTGCGCGGCCGATTTCGCCTCCGCAGTAGTGGTCGGCCAGCTCAACGGCGATGGCGCGTACCCAGGGAAGCTCGGCCAAGCGCTGGCGCACGTCAGCCGCTATCATAAAAGCGAAATTCGCGGCGCACCAATAGGTCGGCAGGCGCAGCCGAACCCGCACCCGCCCGTCCGTGCCGGCCTCGACGGCTTCGACGAAGCCCAGCTCAGTAATCGGCTCGTCGAGCTCGGGGTCGAGTACGGCCGCAAGCTGTGCCCGCAGCGCCGCCAGCCGCGCATCGCGCTGCGCATCAGGGCCGGCCGCGATTATCGATTCGTCCATGGCAAGGGCCGTGCCCCTCAACTCCGGCGTTCGCCGGCGTGCAGCTTGCTGCGATGCGCCTCGATATCGATGCCATAGAGGCGAGCCGCGTTTCCGCCCAGGATTTTGCGCTTGCCCTCCAGCGTGAGGTTGCGCCCGGTCTCCTTGAGCAGGTCATCCGGCATCTCGAACGCCATGAACTCCTCGACGATCCACTTCGGATTCCAAATCGCGTAGTCGCTGCCAAACAGCAGACGATCCTCGCCGAGCCAGAACAGCAGCTCCGCCATGATCTGGGCGAAGTAGCGCGGCCGCGCATGGACGAACGCGATCGCCACCGCCAGCCCGCCGTAAACGTTGGGCTCCTGGCTCGCGATCCAGCAGAAGTCGTCGAGCCGCGGCAGCCCGACGTGATCGACGATGAAGTTGAGCGCGGGAAAGTTGGTCGCCGCCTCGTCGATGTCGGCAACGTCGAAAGCGTCGCGGCTGAGCGGATGGATGGTCGGCCCCTTGTGCACGTGAATGTTGGTCACCCCCAGCGCCTGGCATTTCTCCAGGTAGCGCTCGGCCCACGGATCGCTCAGCTTGTAGCCACGCGAGGCGCCGCGCCATTCCGCCGTGTACAGCTTGACGCCCTTGATGCGGTACTTCTCGACCAGTTCGTGCAGATAGTCGAGCCCGGCTTCGCCGTCGCGCGGATCGAAGGCGCCGTTGAGGATGAAGCGCTCCGGGTAGAGCTCCTTCATCCGCGCGTTCTGCTCGGTGGTGTTGAAGCCCTCGCGGTAGAAATCCGTGAGGTAGGTCGGCTGGCAAATTGCGAGGTCGTCGGGACCGGCAACAAACAGGTCGTCATGCATCGTCTGCGGATCGTACTTGCGGAACTTCTCGGCCGGCCACAGGTACGGCTCGGGCGTCAGCGCCTTGTGAAAGTCATAGAAGCAGTTGATGAACTCGGCGCCGTGGACGTTAAGCTGATTGGCTTCGCTTCCGTCCCACAGATGGACGTGGGCGTCGATGACGAAAATCTCCTCGCCGTTGGCTGTGCGAATCACCGGCTCCTCCTCGTTCCTGACTCGCAATCCGTCGCTCGCTCGCGCTTTGCGCCGAGTCGGTCACGGGATAAGCACGGCGCGTCCCTTGACCCGGCCGGCGGCGAGGTCGTGCAGCGCGGCGTTGGCCTCGCTCAGCCTGTATTCTTTCGTCGCCAGCTTGACCCGGCCGCGCTCCGCCAACGCCATTAGCTCAACCAGGTCGGAGTAGGTGCCAACCAGGTTGCCGACGATCGTCTTTTCGCCCGCGATGAGATCCATCGTGGGCACTTCCAGCTTGCCGCCGTAGCCGACGACGTAATAACAGCCGCCGTTCGCGGTCATGCGCAGGCCGTTGCCGACCGCGTCGCCCTCGCCCACGAAGTCCAGCACCGCCTGCGCGCCGGCACCGCCGGTAAGCCGCATCACCGCCTCGACCTCGTTACCGTCGGCGCGCAGCAGATGATCGGCGCCGCACTCGCGCGCCAGATCGAGCGCAAGCTCCGAGCGATCGACCGCCACAATCGCCGCCGCGCAGAGCGCGCGCAGGACCTGGACGCCAATGTGGCCGAGGCCGCCCACGCCGATCACGACCGCCCAGTCGCCGGGCAACAAATGGCGCGCCGCCTTCTTCGCCGCGTGATAGGCGGTGATGCCCGCATCGGCGTGGGGAGCGACGTCCTTGGGTGCCAACGTGCGCGGCAGCTTGATCAGCGCGCGAACGTTGGTCTTCAACAGCTCCGCATAGCCGCCGTTGGAATCGAGCCCCGGAAAGCTCCCGCCGCCGTGCATGTCATTACCGCGGCGCGCCGCCAGCGAGTCGCCGGCGCTGGCGAGCGGATGGCAGATGACCGGGTCGCCGCGCTTGAACGTCTCCACCGCGTTGCCGACCTCCTCGACCCATCCGGCGTTCTCGTGCCCCATCACGTAGGGAAGCTTGACCTGGATTCTGGACCGCCACAGCCCCTCGACCACGTGCAGGTCGGTGCGGCAGACGCCGGCGCCACCGATGCGTACGATGACGTCGGTGGGCTTTTCGATCTTTGGCTCCGGGATGTTCTCGTAGCGGACGAATTCGGGCCGTTTCAGCGCTTCGTCGTACTCGTGCAGGACCGCAGCTTTCATCGCAACCACCTTCCGCTCGCAACAGGACGTGGACCGCGACGCGCGGGCGCGACGGACAGCGAGCGCCTAGCCCCGCGCGGCTGCGGCCACCTGCCGTTTACACCCCGCATGCGGCGAGGGTCAACCGCGCGGCTATAGCGCCAGTTCTTCGAGTGTTTTGCCGCGAGTCTCGGGGGCGAACAGCACGATCAGCACCGCGCCGATCAGCGGGCCGAGTGCGCAGGTCGCCGCCGCGTTGCCCAGCCCGCCCAGATGCATCGAGAGTACGCCCACCGTCACCGGGCTGATGAACCATGCGAGCTGGCCAAGGGTCTGGATGGTGCTGCTGTACCCGGCGGCGCGAATCTCGGTGGGAAAAAGCTCAGCGGCAAATGCCGCGGTCGCGGTGCGCGCCCCCTGATAGGCAAACATCGTGGCCATGAACGCGCCCAGGATCATGTGATGATGGGTGGACTGGAACAGCGCCGCCATCGACGCCGCCGCGCCGAGGTAAAACAGGCTGGTTGTGATCCGGCGACCGATCAGGTCGAGCAGGTAGCCGCACAGGATCGTCCCCACCGTCGCCATCAGGTAGGCGGCGATGATCGCCGTCCCCACCTGCGGCGAAGTCCACTGATGGTCGCGTTTGGCGAAGAGGCTGAAGTAGGTGATCGTCGGGCCACCGACGAAGCCCACGCTGTTGGCCAGAATTGCGACCAGAATCAGCCGCCCGCGATAAGGGCCGCGGAAGAGCCGGATGTGCTCGCGCACCCGCTCGCCAAAGCTTTCGTGCTGCGGCCGGCTCTCGCGCATCGCGAGGAAGCGCGCGGTCTCGCGCACGTAGCGCCTGAGGAAAGCCACCAGCGCCAGCGGCGCGACGCCGAGCAGATACATCCCGCGCCAACCCCACGCCGACTCCGCCACCTGGCCATAGAGCGACCCCGCTATCGCGACGCCGACGAAAGCCGCCATGTGAAAGCCGGCGATCGCGCGCCCCCGCAGATCGTCGGGAAATTCCTCGCTGATGATCACGATCGCCATCCCGAACTCGGAGGCCAAAAAGACCTGCGAGCAGGTCTGGAACGCGGTGAACGTGAGCAGGCCGCGCGACAGCCCGGTCAGCAGCGTGAACAGGCCGTAGAGCAGCACCGTGACCGAGATGATCGGCTTGCGCCCGAAGCGGTCGGAGGCCGCCACCACCACGAACGACATAATGGTGCCGAAGCGCACGATCGACGCGATCACCCCAATCGCTTCGTTGCCCAAATGGAAGGTCGCGGCGATGTCGGGCGTGCAAAGATGGAAGATAGTGATGTCGTAGCCTTCGAAGATGGTCGCCGGGATGAGCAGACCGAGTAGTCGCCACATGTAGGCGCGCGAGGGCGGAATAAAGCCCGCCGACGCGCCCGGCCTGGGCCCGCCGGCGTTGGCGGCCGGCTGCGACTGCGCCCGCGCCTCATCCATCAGCGACGCCCCGCCCCTGCGCGGCCGTCGCGCCGCCCGACGCGCGCCGCGTCCGCCGCGCAACCATCGCAACTCGCGCCTTGCCCGTCTCTCATGCGCGGGCCGTGCGCACTCTGCCCTGCGCCGCAGCGCCTGCGGAATGCGGCGCGAACTGCGGCATCACTTTGCTTGCGAACAATTCGAGCGAGCGCTCCGACTGCTCCTGGCTCAGGCTGCCCCACGCAAACGACAGGATCAGGTAATTGCATCCGCTCTCTTCGAAGAACCGGCCGACCGCGTCGGCGACCGCACCCGGCGAGCCGACGATCGCTGCCTCGTGCCGGCAGGCGAGGTCAAGGTCGTCGGTGAAGTGCGTCTCGACCGTGTAGAAGTCGCGCCACAGCTTCTGGAGATTGTTGTAATAAGCCTTGTAGGCCGGCCGCGCCTGAACCATCGCGGCGCTGTCGTCCGGCCCGACGTAAACGTGGCGTACCGCGCCTATTTTGGGCTCGGCAACCTGCGGATTGATGCTCTCAGGGCGGCGATGGTGTTCGCTCCAGGCGCCGCGGAAGGCCGCGGCCGATTTGCTCAGCAGCGCAGCCGTCCCGACACCGACCAGATTCATGCCGCGCCGCCCGGCATAGACGACGTGCTCGGGATTGGAGCTGGCGTACCAGAACGGCGGATTGGGCGTCTGCTTGGGCCGCAATTCCATCGGGAAGCCGCGTACGTTGTAGTGTTCGCCGCGATGGGCGATGCGCTCGTTGCGCAGCGCGGCGACGATCACGTCGAGCGCCTCCTCGAAAATCTCGCGCGACTCCAGGAACGGAACGTTGAAGTACGCCAGCTCAAAGGGCGACACACCGCGGCCGACCCCGACTTCCATCCGCCCGCCGCTTAGCTGGTCGAGCATGCAGATTTCTTCGGCGAGGCGGATCGGGTTGTACAGCGGCAGCAGGTAAACCAGCGGGCCGAAATGGATGCGCCGGGTACGCTGCGCCACCGCGCCGAGAAAGATTCCCGGCGACGGCGCCATCCCCAGCGGCGTCCCGTGATGCTCGGCGACGTGATAGCAATAGAAACCCGCTTGCTCGGCGAGCTCGAGCAGGCGCAGGCGTCCCTCGTAAAGCTCGCCGAGGTCATGATCGCGGCGCTCAATATGATCGAAAATTCCGAAAGCGAACTCCGCCATCGATTCGTCCCCCGTTGCGCCGCATCCTGCGCGCCTGCCCGCTCGGCAGCCGTCGGCGACGGCAGCCGTTTGTTAAATAGCATGCGCATTGGATAGCAACCACACGGTATATCCCGCTCACGTGAGATCAGGCGTCAGCGCTCTCCGGCGCCATCCTGCTCGCGCACGGCCGTCACCACCATCCGTTTGCCGAAAAGCAGCGCGGGCGAAAAGACGTGGCGCCGGATCTCGGCCGTCAGCACGGCTGGCGCCACGGTGCGACGATGCTGATTCGCCTTGCGCCGAAAGGCGAAAACCGATAGCCGCGACGCCCCATACATCAGCGGAACCATCCAGGCCAGCGCGAGTGATGAGGGGCTGAAGCGATCGGTGTGAACCTCGATCGCGCCAAACCCCGCCAGACGCATCAGGTAACGCAGCCGGAAGTAGTCGATGAGAAAGACGTGGCCGTGGTAGTAACGGCCGCCCGCGCGCCCGCGCAGGGTCTCGACTTCGTTGACCAGTCCGCGGCGCATCGTGCGCTGCCCCGTCAGCAGCATGCTCATCCGCGCGCCGAGATGCATCACGTTGGGCGTGGTCAGCACCAGGCGGCCGCCCGGGCGCAGCACGCGAGCGCACTCGCGGATAAAGCCGGCCTGATTTTCGAGATGTTCGATGCCTTCGCGAGAAAGCACCGTGTCGAAGGCGGCGGTGCGAAACGGCAGCGGCGCGTTGCAATCGGCGCGCGCCCATCCCGTCGCGGCAGAGGCGCCGCTCCGCGGCGGCGCGAACAGATCGGCGCCGACCACCTCGAACCCCATCCGTGCAAGCCGCGCCGCCTCGACGCCGTCGCCGGCGGGAATGTCGAGCAGGCGCCCGCGGCATTCCATCCGCTCGAACAAGGCGAAAAGATCGATCCGCGCGCGCCGCTTCCCGCTCACAAGGCAAAAGGCTTTAGCCGAGCCGCCGCGTGGGCGCAATCGCGCTCCAAAATCCGCGGCGCGGCCGATTGCGGGCGGCGCTGGCGCGCGGAATAATTGGCGGGCAAGTCGTCTGAAGATCGCCTCATTGCGATGACCGTCACATCGGCATCCACAACCGCGCCGGTCGCGCGCGCGCAGGACAAATCGGCGCAGGCCGCGATCAAAGCCAGCGGTCTGGATTTCAGTTACGGCGAGCGCGAGGCGCTGCGCGCGGTCGGGTTCACGATCGCGCGCGGCGAGATCTTCGGCTTTCTGGGGCCCAACGGCGGCGGCAAAAGCACGCTCTTCCGCCTGCTCTCGACGCTGGTGCCGATGCAATCGGGCAACGCGCACATCCTCGGCTACGACCTGCGCTCGGCGGCGCAACCGCTGCGGCGCAAGCTCGGTGTGGTCTTCCAGAGCCCCAGCCTCGACGGCAAGCTGACCGTGGCCGAGAACCTGGCCCATCACGGGCATCTTTACGGAATCCGCGGCGCGCGGCTGCGCGAGCGCACGCGCGCGATGCTCGAACATCTAGGCATCGAGGCGCGCGCGCGCGACCTGGTCGAGACGCTGTCGGGCGGGCTGCGCCGGCGGGTCGAGCTGGCCAAGTCGTTGCTGCACGAGCCCGAGCTGCTGCTGCTCGACGAACCGAGCACGGGGCTCGACCCCGCGGCGCGACGCGAATTCTTCAACCTGCTCGCGCAACTGCGCGAGAGCGACGGCGTCACCATCGTTCTGACCACGCACTACATAGAGGAGGCCGAGCGCTGCGATCGTATTGGCATCCTCGACCAGGGCCGGCTGGTGGCGCAGGCGCCGCCGGGCGAGCTCAAGCAAAAGGTCGGCGGCGACGTGATCATCATCAGCACGCCCGTGCCCGACGCGCTGCAGCAGGCTTTGGCGCGGGAGCTCAAGCTGCGCGCGGCGCTGGTGGACGGCACGCTGCGGATCGAGCGGCCGCGCGGGCACGAACTGGTGGCGCGGCTGGTCGATCAGTTCGGCGATCAGATCGAATCCGTCACCTTCGGCCGGCCGACCTTGGAGGACGTCTTCGTCCATCTGACCGGCCGCCGCTTCGTCGCCGGGCCGCGCGCCGAGGAGGGCCGCTGATGGGCGCGGTCGCTCTGCAACTGTGGACGCTGTGGCAGCGCGAGATTATCCGCTTTGCGCGCCAGCGCAGCGTGATCGTCGGCTCCTTCGTCCAGCCGCTCATCTTCTGGGTGCTTATCGGATGGGGCTTCCGCGCCTCATTCCGGCCCAGCGGGATGGCCACCGGGACCGATTACGTCGAGTACTTTTACCCCGGCGTGATCATGCTGGTGCTGCTGTTCACCGCGATCTTCGCGACGATCGCCATCGTTGACGACCGCCGCCAGGGTTTCTTGCAGGGCGTGCTGGTTGCGCCGATCGCGCGCGACACGGTGGTCGCGGGCCAGGCGCTGGGCGGCACCACGCTGGCGCTGTTCCAGGGATGCGTGTTCCTGGTGCTCGCGCCGCTGGCCGGGATCCGTCTCGGCGCAGCCGCCGTATGCGCCTCGATCGCGGTGATGGCGCTGATCGCGTTCGCCTTCAACTGCATCGGCCTGCTCATCGCATGGCGCATCGAATCGACCCGTGGCTTCCATCTGATTATGAACTCGATCCTGGTGCCAATCTGGTTTCTGTCGGGCGCATTTTTCCCCGCCGCCGGCGCGCCGGCATGGCTGCGCTGGGTGATGTGGCTAAATCCGCTGAGCTACGGGATGGCGGCGCTCAGGCGAGCGCTTTATCTGGGCGAGCCGCACGCGCTGGGCGCGCTGCCCGGCGCCGCGGCCTCGGTCGGGATCACGATCGTGTTCGCGGCAGTCGCGATGTGGCTGGCCGCGCGGGTTGCCCAGCGCAGCCAGGCCACCGCGGCTTGAGACCGTGCGGCGTGCCGCTCAATCCAGCGGGTCGAAATAGGTCTCGCGGCGGCCTTCGAAGTGGAATTCGCGCGCAAGCGCGATCCATTTTCGGTCGACGCCGTGCAGCGGCTCGGGCAGGCGCTCGAGCGGGAAGAAGCCCGCTTCCAGCGCTTCCAGCGGATTGGGTCTGAGCTCGCCGCCCTCGATCCGGCAGTAAAAGAGATGGGAGTAGATGTGGCGATGGACCGAGCCGGCCTTGCGGCTGTCGATCACCGCCATCAGACGAAGCGGGCGCACCACCAGACCGGTCTCCTCGAGCGCTTCCTTGGCGGCGTTCTCGGCCAGCGACGCGCCGACCTCGCAGAAGCCTGTCGGATACCACCAGCGCCCGTTGGTGCGCCGGATCATCAGGAGCTCGCCGCGCTCGTCGAATGCGATCACACCACATCCGCAGGCCGCGGTGACATAGCCGTCATAGCCTTCACGCACCTCCGCACGCCATCGCCGCCGCAGCTCCTCCGCCTCGCCGTCGCCGGCGCCGTCGAGCGCCGCGCGCATGGCCGCCGCCTCGCGCAGCATCTCCTCGTAGCGCTCGGCGTCGAAGCCGTGCGGGCTGAAGGCGAGCCCCGTACGCGCGACCGCGGCTGTGCGTTCGACAAAATGCGAAAGCGCGGCGAGCAGGCGGCTCATTGGACACAACCGGGCGGCGGGCTCAGCGCGCAGCGCGGCAGATCTCCCATGCGACCTGCGCGATCCCCGGCACGCGCGTGTCATAGGTCGCGAACATCGGGTCGTCGGCCTGCCCGCGCAGGTAGCGTGAGTAGCTGCCTTCCAGGATGATCGCCAGCTTGAAGAGCGAGAACACTTCGTAAAACGTGAAGTCGGTCATCGCGCGGCCCGCCTGCTCGCGGTATAGCTCGGCCATCTCGGCCCGGCTCAGATAGCCCGGCGCGACCTCCATGCTCGAAACCACCGCGCGGCGCTCCTCGCTGTCGCGCTGGTCGCTCCAGTAGGTGAGCATCCACCCGAGGTCGGCGAGCGGATCGCCGATGGTGGACATCTCCCAGTCGAACAGCGCGATGACCCGCGGGCGCGCGCCGCTGGGATCCCACATCACGTTGTCGAGCTTGAAATCGCCATGCACGATCGTGGGTGGCGGCGAGGCCGGAAAGTGCTGCTTGAGCCAGTCGCGTATCTCCGCCATCAGCGGCAGCGGGCGCGTCAGCGGCAGGGTCCGGTCGAGCTGGTCGATCCAGCGGCGCAGCTGGCGCTCGAGATAGCCGTCGGGGCGGCCGAAGCCTTCCAGGCCGACCGCGCGCCAGTCCACTGTCTGGAGCGCAACCAGAAGGTCGATGATGCCCTCGCTGATCGCGCGCCGGCGCTCCGGCGTGTCGGCGAAGCTCTTCTCGGCCGACGGGATGAGCCCGGAGCGGATCACGCTGCCGCGCATGTACTCCATCAGGTAGAACGGCGCGCCGATGTAAGCGGAGTCGTCGCAGGCGGCGTACACCCGCGGGATCGGCACTGGCGTGGGCTGGAGCGCCTTGAGTACGCGGTACTCGCGCAGCACGTCGTGCGCGGTGGGGAGCAACGGTCCGCGCGGCGGGCGGCGCAGCGCCCATGAATGGCCCTCAAAGTGGATCAGGTGAACTTCGTTGGAGTGGCCGAAGGAGATGTTCTCGCAGCGCAGGTCGTCGGCGTCGCCGAGCTTCTGATCGCGCAGGAAGCGGCGCAGCCCTTCGACGTCGATCGTGGCCGAGGGCCCGGTCTTTTCGTGTGTTTCCATCTTTGCTTCATTGCGGGCGCCGCCGTCGGCGGCACGCCGGTCTGACGATATGGCTATAACGTTCGGAGCGAAGCCGCCGCAAGAGCGTACCTCGGCGCCGGCGCCGGCGCGGCCGCCGGGGTTGCTTCGAACGGGCGGCTAGTAGAGGCCGGGCAGCGGTCCGACCGGATGCTGGAAGGGGCTGCGGCCGAAGGGGTTCTGGCCCACCGAGCCGATCCCGCCCAGCGTCACCATGAACTGGACAGCCGTCTCGTCGGGGTTGGTCGACTTGGTCACACCGACGTCAACCGCCCAGCAGTTGCACGGCGACTTGACGCGCACACCGTACTCGGCCGAGAGCAGCTTGCCGTGAACGATGTCATAGGAGGGAGCGACGAAGACGCCGAGCCGGTCGAACAGATCGTAGTAGGCGCGCAAGGTAAAAAACTCGAAAAAGTTCGAGTTGACGCCCGGTTCCAGCGCGCTCGGGCCGGGCGCGATATAGTTGTAGGAGATCTGGAGGAAAGAACCCATCAGTGCGCGGCCCATGTAGAGGCTCGGCGCGGCCGCCGAGCCGGGCGGCTGCAAGGTCAGATAGACGCTGGAGTAGCTGATCCGGTTTTCGCGCGGGTCGTAGCCCAGTTGCGAGCCGATCGACGACGACACCCCGGGCGGCGTCACGAAGGCGGTCGCCTGAAGATCGGACCAGCGCGAGCCGCCCTTGGCGACCGCGTGACTGGTGTCGTAGGCCTGCAGGAGCTGGAATTCGGCGATCTGCCGGACCATCCCGGCCTTCGGACCGACGCCTGCCGCGGCGACCGGCTGCTCTTCGTCGCTTTCTCCCGCGCTGGTGTCGTTAGTGAAAACCTGCGGCGCGGAACGGATAAAGATCCGCGAGGTCGCGCCATAGGTCAGAAGGCTGCGCCCGTTTATCCGATCGATCTCGTCGAACAGCGGCAGGTCGTTCTGGTCGATGTTCGGAACAAAGTTGTAATAAACGAAGGGCTCGATCGTGTGCTTAAGCTTGCTGATCGATTTCCAGTTGACGTCGTAGATTCTCTCGATAATGGTGCTGGCGCCGAAATTGGCGTAGGGCAGCTCACGCGAGAACATCCCGCCCTGCTCCAGCACCCCGCGCGACAGCGCATTGTTGTACTTCAATCCCTGGGTGCCCACCGGAGTGACCGCGATCTCGTGACCCGAGACGTCGTACACCGTCTCGTGCATCCCGAGCCCGCCCCATCCGTAGAGGTAGTCGCCCAGCCGCCACGGTACCGTCAGTTGTGGGTTGAGATCGAGCCGCGTGCCGGTTACGCCCTCGGAGCGCCAAAAGTTGTCCGCCTGCAAGTTGTAGTCGGCATACGCGAAGCCGCCAAACAGCTCCTTGCGCCCGCTCACCAGCAGCTCAGGCAGCGTCTGTAGGGCGAATTCCTGGGGCTGGATGAGGTCCTGGTTCCACACTCCGCCCAGGCGTGCGAAGCCGTTTTCGAAGCTGTCGATGACCCCGAAGTCGGCCGGCGCGTTGCGCATCGTGTTGTAGCTGTTGCCGAAGCCGCGCGAGAGCGTCCAGATATTCATCTCGCGCAGGTAGAGGCTGTCGCTGACCGAGATGGCGTCGGCGTAGGCGGTGAGCTCGGGCGTCAGATGCTGGCGCAGGGTGCCGATGATGTCGTAGCGATTGATCGGGATGTGGGGGTCGGCGATCTGGTTGTCGATAACGTCGCCGACTCGGCTCGCTTGCGAGCGCAGGCTCTCGTCCATGAACGCGCCGTCCACTCGCAGGTAGTCGTCGTCGCCGTTCTGCAGGCGGTATTCGGCAAGTGCGCCGACGCGCATCTTGGTCTCCACGTCGGAGGCGATCGTGAAGTCGGAGCTCTTGTCGATCGCCCAGTAGAACGGCTGCACGTACTGGAAGCCGCGCAGCCCCGAGGTCCCGACCCGCGGGCTCAGAAACCCGCTGCTGCGCGAGGTATCGGTCGGGAATATCGCGTAGGGCAGCGGAATCACCGGATGGCCCAACACGTCGAAATGCGCGTTGCGCGCTACGCCCTTGTCGCCGACGTGCACGTCGATGTCGGCCCCGGAGATCGACCAGTCCGGAGTATCGCCGCCGCAGCCGCAGGTCGTAAAGAAGCCGTCGGTCACCTTGTAGCGCTGGCCGAGCAACTTGTAGATCTTCTTACCGCTCAGCCGGTAGGTGTGGTTCGAGGCAATCAGCTTGCCGTCGGTCAGCTCGGCGGTCTCGTTGGCGTAATCGACCTTGGCCTCGGAACCGAACAGATCGCCGAGAGGATCATTGAGGTGGACGTTGCCGTAGGCGGCTGCGCGATGCTGGCGGCGTAGGAGCTCAATGCGGTCGGCGCTCAGCGTGCTCGCCGCCTGGGTGACCACGGCGTCGCCGGTCGCCACGAAGGTATCGGTCTTGTAATCGTACTCGAACCGGCGCGCGGTGACGTCGACCGGGCCGTGATGGGCCTGGAGGATAAGCGAGGTCTGGTTTTGAGCGCGCGCCGCGGACGCAGCGAGCGCACCCGCTGCGAACATCGCAGCCGCCAGGCCCAGCGCTTTAGATTGCAGCTTCAGGAAACAACCCCCGCCTGCCCTGCCGCCTGAGAAAATAGGGATAGACTTCGCCCACCAGGTAGACCGAGCCGGTCACCAGTATAACGTCGTCGGGGCCGCTCTCGCCCATTACCCGCTCCAGCGCGCGCAACGGCTCGCGGATTACGCGCGCGGGAACCTGCGCGGCGAACAGCGGCAGCAGGTTTTCCGGCTCCAGCGGACGCTTGGGCTGAACCCGCGTCAGGGTCGCGTCGCGCACGCGCGGTGCGAGCATCGCCGCCATTTTCGCCCACTGCTTGTCCTCGAGACAGCCGAAGATCAGGCGCGGCCTGACCGCCGGTCCGAGCTCCATCGCGACCGTTTCGAGCAGGGCGCTGATGCTGAGTTCGTTGTGCGCGCAATCCAGGATGACCTGCGGCCGGCGCGATACCACGTCGAACCGCCCCGGCCAGCGCACCGCATTGAGCCCCTGCCGTATCGCCCCCTCCTCCAACCGCCAACCCAGCGCCCGAAGGGCCTCGAGCGCCGCCAAGGCGATGGCGGCGTTCTCGTGCTGAAATGGCCCGGCTACCCCCAGCTCAACTTGCTCAAGGTTAAGCCCCAGACCGGAATAGTCAAGCCGATGAGCAGGGGAATGTGAACAATAAGTAAAGTCGCGCTCGATAAGCCGGACAGCGCTGCGGCGCTGGGTGGCGATCGAAGTCAACACGGTCCGCGCCTCGGGGTCGCGCGCGCCGATCACCACCGGCACGCCGGGCTTGATGATCCCGCCCTTCTCCGCCGCGATTGCCGAGATGGTATAGCCGAGACGGTCCATATGGTCGAACCCGATCGGCGTTATCACGCTCACCAGCGGCGTCACGACGTTGGTCGAGTCGAGCCGCCCGCCAAGCCCGGTCTCGATAACCGCAATATCGACCCCGGCCTCGGCGAAGTACAGGAACATCAGGGCAACCGTGAACTCGAAGAAGGTCAGCGCCAGCCCCGCGCGTTCGTAAATCACACGCAGCCGCTCGATATACTCGAGCATCATCCGCGCGGGCATCTCGGCGCCGTCGATTCGCGTGCGCTCGGTCAGCTGGACCAGGTGCGGCTTGGTGTAAAGCCCGACTCGCAGCCCCGCGGCACGCAGCACCGCGTCGAGCATCGCGGCCACCGAGCCTTTGCCCTTGGTGCCCGCGATATGGACCGCGCGCAGGCGGCGGTGGGGATCGCCGATCAGCGCCAACGCCTGGTCCATCCGCTCGAGCTTGTAGATCTCGCCCCGCCCTTCGAGCGAGTAGAGCCACTCCAGCGTCCGGGACATCCGTTCCATCGCGGCTGAATTCTAGCCCGAAGCGCGCGCGGAAGCCTAAAGGTAATGTGACCGCTTAATGGCTCCCGATCTTACGCCGCCCTGCGTCCGGCTGCCGGAGCGCTGAACGCTAGGCCGCCGTGCTCCGGCGGCGGCGCGGGCGCGCGGTGAGCATCGTCAGCAACCGGGCGAGCGTCGCGCGCATCTCCGCGCGCGGCACGATCGCGTCGAGCATCCCGTGCGCAAGCAGAAACTCGGCGCGCTGGAACCCCTCGGGTAGCACCTGGTTGGTGGTCTGCTCAATTACCCGCCGCCCGGCAAAGCCGATCAGGGCGCCCGGCTCGGACAGGTTGAGGTCACCGAGCATCGCAAACGACGCCGCCACCCCGCCCGTGGTCGGGTCGCACATCACCGAAAAATAGGGCAGGCAAGCGTCGCGCAAGCGACCCAGCGCGCCCGCCACCTTTGCCATCTGCATCAGCGAGAGCGCACCCTCCTGCATCCGCGCGCCCCCGGAGGCGCAAAAGATCACCACCGGCAGGCCCCGCGCGAGCGCGTGCTCGACGAGCCGAAAAAGTTTCTCCCCCACCGCCGTGCCCATGCTCCCGCCCATGAAGTTGAAGTCCATCACCCCAAGCGCGAGCGCCTGGCCCTCGATCTTGCCCACGCCGGTGACGACGGCGTCGTTGCGCCCGCAGGCGCGCTGGGCCTGCGCGAGCCGCTCCGGATAGGGCTTGGAATCGCGAAACTGGAGCGGATCGCCGGCCGCTATCTCGGCGAAGAGCTCGCGCCAAGTGCCGCGGTCGAGCGTGATCGCCAGCCGCTGCTCGACCGTGAGGCGATGATGGAAGCCGCACTTGAGGCAGACGTTGAGATTACGCTCGACCTCCTTGCGAAACGCGATCTCGCGGCATCCGGGACATTTGATCCACAAATCTTCCGCGGCTGCCGCGGCCTGGGCTGCGCTTGGCTGCTCGCTATGCGTCCGTTCGCCCATCGTTCAACCCTCCGCCGCCATCGGCCCCTAGCTCAGCCTTGCGCCGCGGCCTCGGCGCGGGCGCGCGCCGCGCGCATCGCGGCCTTCATCGCACCTACCAGTTCGCCCACCGCCGCGGGGAGCCCGGAGCCGGCGCCCTCGCGCTCGATTATCAACGAAAGCGCGCTGCCAACCACCACCGCGTCAGCGAAGACGGCAACCGCCGCCGCCTGTTCGGGTGTCGAGATTCCAAATCCGACGCCCACCGGGAGTTTGGTCATGGCGCGCAGCGCGCGCACGCGTTCCTCGAGATCGACCGCGAGGCTGGTCCGAGCGCCGGTCACTCCGGTGACCGAGACGTAATAGAGAAAGCCGCTGCCCACGCGAGCGGTCCGCCGGGCACGGTCGGCGGGCGTGGTCGGCGCGAGCAGATAGATCAGGTCGAGCCCATGAGCGTGGGCCGGGCGCGCCAGTTCGCCCGCCTCCTCGGGTGGCAAATCGACGACCAGCAACCCGTCAACGCCGGCGCGCGCGGCATCGACGCACAGCCGCTCGCATCCGTAGCGCAGGATCGGATTGTAGTAGCCGTACAGGATGATCGGAATTTCGGTTTCGCGCCGCAGCTCGCCGACCGTTGCCAGGATCGCGGTCAGCGACGCTCCCGAGGCAAGCCCGCGCGCGATCGCGCGCTGGTTGGCGGGGCCGTCGGCGGTAGGATCCGAGAACGGCACACCGAGCTCGATAAGGTCGGCGCCGCGCGCCTGAAACTCGCGCACCAGCGCGCGCGTCGCGTCGAGGCTGGGGTCGCCGGCGACGATGAAGGGCACCAGCGCGGCCTCGTTGCGCGTGCGCAGCTCGGCGAACTTGCGCGCGATCCGCCCGCGCCCGATTGCGGACGCTTTGGGCATGGTGCCCGCGGCGCCTTCGCTCGTCGCTCGCTCGCTCATCGTATCGCCCTCACGGCGTCACGCCCAATGCGCGCGCGACGGTCTGCATATCCTTGTCGCCGCGCCCGGAGAGGTTGACCACTATAACCCGGTCTTTCGCCATCGTCGGCGCGACCCGCGCCGCGTAAGCAACCGCGTGCGCGCTTTCCAGCGCCGGGATGATGCCCTCGCTCTCGGCGAGCAGGCGCAGGGCTTCGAGCGCCTCGGCGTCGGTCACTGTGAAGTATTGCGCGCGGCCGACCTCCTTGAGCCATGCGTGCTCGGGGCCGACGCCCGGGTAATCCAAGCCGGCGGCGATCGAGTGGGTTTCGCGAACCTGCCCGAGCTCGTCCTGCAACAGGTAGGTACGATTGCCGTGCAGCACACCGACGCTGCCGGCATTCAGCGTCGCGGCGTGCGCCGCTCCGTTGAGCCCGAGCCCGCCGGCTTCGACGCCGTACATGCGCACCTGGTGGTCGCGGATAAACGGGTAGAAAAGCCCGATCGCGTTGGAGCCGCCGTTGACGCACGCGACCAGTGCGTCGGGCAGCCGACCCTCGTATTGGAGAATCTGACGGCGTGCCTCGCGCCCGATCACCGACTGGAAGTCGCGCACGATCATCGGGTACGGATGCGGCCCGGCGGCGGTGCCGATCAGGTAGTAGGTGTCGCGCACGGTCGCGATCCAGTCGCGCAGCGCCTCGTTGAGCGCGTCCTTGAGGCTGCGGCTGCCGGCGTCCACCGCGGTGACCTTGGCCCCGAGCAGTTTCATCCGAAAGACGTTGAGCGACTGGCGCTCGACGTCGAGGCTGCCCATGAAGACCTCGCACTGGCGCTGGAAGAGCGCCGCCATCGTGGCGGTTGCCACGCCATGCTGGCCGGCGCCGGTCTCGGCCGTGATCCGCGACTTGCCCATCCGCACGGCGAGCAGCGCCTGGCCGAGCGTGTTGTTCACCTTGTGCGCGCCGGTGTGGCAGAGATCTTCACGTTTCAGATAAATTTTCGCGCCGCCCAACCGGGTGGTCAGATTGGCCGCAAAATAAAGCGGCGTCGGACGTCCCACGTACTCGCGCGAGTAGCGCTGCAAATCGGCGCGGAAGGCCGGGTCGCGCCGCGCGACCCGGTAAGCGCGTTCCAGCTCGACCAGCGCAGGCATCAGGGTCTCGGCGACATAACGACCGCCGAACTCGCCGAAGTGCCCGTGCCTATCTGGAAGATTTTGCATTCGCGACAAAGCTCCTGAGTTTATCCGGATCCTTGACCCCCGGCGCAGACTCGACGCCGCTGGCAACATCCACCGCGTACGGCCTGAGCGCGGCCGCCTCGGCGACGTTGTCCGGCGTGAGCCCGCCCGAAATGAATACCCGCTTGAGATCGAGGCCGTGCAGGCTCTGAAGCGGGCGCGCGCGGCCGGTCCCGCCGTAGAGGGCGGGATGGAACGTGTCTACTAGAACATAATCGGCCTTGACCGAAGCGAGCGCGGGCGGCTCGGAGCTGCCGCGCAGTCTGAGCGCGCGGATCACCGGCACCGGCCATCCCGCAAGCGCGTCGTCGTCCTCGTCGCCGTGGAATTGCAAAAGGTCGAGCCCCAGTGCGTCGAGCCGTTCCCGGATGTAGGCCCGCTCGGCGTTGACGAAAACGCCGACCAACCGCGCGCGCCGGCCGACTGCGTCAACGACCTGCGCGGCGCGCTCGATCGGGAGGCATCGCGGGCTCGGCGGATAGAAGTTGATTCCGATCATGTCGGCGCCGAGGCTCGCCGCCATGTCGGCGTCTTCGGGCAGCGTGACGCCGCAAATCTTGACCCGTACCCCCATCGCGCCCCTGCCCTAGCTCTCGCGGTCCGCGCGATGGTCGAGCGCCGCGCACAGCTCGGCGAGCCGCGCGCGCGGATTGCCGCCGCGCAGCAGGCTCTCGCCGATCAGGAAAGCGCGCGCGCCGGCGCGGTCGAGGCGGCGAATATCGGCCGGCGCGTTGATTCCGCTCTCGGCAACCACCAGCGCGCCGCCCCGATAGTCCGCCAGCAGGCGCTCGGTAACGGCCAGGTCGGTGACAAAAGTATGAAGGTCGCGGTTGTTGATTCCAATGAGTTCGGCGCCGACGCGCTCGGCAGTGCGCATTTCACCCGCATTGTGAACCTCAACCAGGGCTTGAAGACCGAGCTCGCGCGCAAGCTGGTAAAGCGTCCGCAACTCGTCCTCTTTCAGCATCGCGGCGATTAGAAGCACGCAGTCCGCGCCGGCCGCACGCGCTTCATGGAGCTGGTAAGGATCAAAGATGAAATCCTTGCGCAGCAGCGGCAGCTTCACGGCGGCGCGCACCGTCCGCAAATCTTCGAGCGATCCTTTAAAATGCCGATCGGTCAGAACAGAGATGGCCGCGGCGCCGCTCGCCTCGTAGTCGGCTGCGACGGCCGCCGGATCGAGGCCGGTCAGAATATCGCCCTTGCTCGGCGAGGCGCGCTTTATCTCCGCGATTACCGCCGGCCGGCGCGCGCGCAGCGCGGCCAGGAAATCGCGCGGCGCGGACGCGCGATGCGCCTGCGACTGGAGCGCGGCGAGCGGAACGGCGGCGCGCCGGGCGTCGAGTTCGGCGCGCTTGGCGGCGAAGATGCGGTCAAGAATCGAGCCCCCGCCCGAATTTGAAGTTGCACTTGAGGTCATGCCGGCTCCCCCTGGCTCGCCCGGCGCATCCGCTCGACCACGTCCAGCGCGCGGCCCGAGGCGAGTATCGCGCGCGCCAGCGCCACGCCCTCCTCCAGCGACGCTGCACGGCCGCCGACGTAAATCGCCGCCGCCGCATTGAGCGCGAGCACATCTTGCGCCGCCCCTGGCGCGCCGGCAAGCGTGCGCCGCAAAACCTCGGTCGCCGCCTCAGGATCGGCCGCCGCAAGCGCGGCCGCGTCGCCCGGCTCGATTCCCAACTGCTGCGGGCGCATCTCGTACTCGTGGATCGCAGTACCGCGCACTTCGGCGACGCGCGTCGGCCCCGCCAGCGACAGCTCGTCGAGCCCGTCGGCTCCGTGCACCACCATCGCGTGCTCGACGCCGAGCGCGGCCAGCGCCTCTGCCATCAGGCGGACCAGCCGCGGCTCTGCCACGCCCATCAACTGGCGGCGCGGGCGCGCCGGATTGCTCAGCGGCGCAATCAGGTTGAACAGCGTGCGCACGCCGAGCGCCCGACGCAGGCCGGCGAGGCGAGCGAGCGCCGGATGGTACGCCGGGGCGAAGATGAAGCAGCATCCGGCCGCGCGCAGGCATCGCCGCAGCCCCTCGGGATCGAGATCGATCCTGACTCCCATCCGTTCGAGGACGTCAGCCGCGCCGACGCGCCCGCTTATTGCGCGATTGCCATGCTTGGCGACCGGCACACCCGCCGCCGCCGCGACCAGCGCCGCGCCGGTCGAGATGTTGAACGTGCCGGCGCCGTCGCCGCCGGTGCCCGCGGTATCGAGTACCGCGCCGCCGTCAAGCTCGAGCGCGCGCGCCCGCGCCCGCATCGCGCGCGCCCCGCCGGTCAGCTCGCCCGCGGCCTCGCCCTTGAGCTTGAGCGCGACGAGGAATCCGGCCACCAGCGCCTCGGGAGCGGCGCCGTCGAGCACCTCGGCCATCGCGGACTCAGCCTCGGTCGCGCGCAGGGAGCGGCCGGCGAGCACGGCGGCAAACGCCGAGCGCAGATCGTTGACGGCGCCGCTGTCCCGATGGTTCAAGCGGCCACCATCCTGAGGAAGTTGCCGAGCAGATGCTTGCCCTCGGCGGTGCCGATCGACTCGGGGTGGAACTGGATGCCCTCGATGGGGAGCGTGCGATGGCGCAGGCCCATCACCTCGCCCTCGGCAGTGTGCGCGCTAACCTCGAGGCAGGCCGGAATCGAGCCGGCGGCGACGAGCAGCGAATGGTAGCGCATCGCCTCGAACGGATTGGGCAGCCCGGCGAAGATCGTCGCGCCGTCGTGCAGGATCGGCGAGCTCTTGCCGTGCATCAGGCGCGCCGCGCGCACCACTTTGCCGCCGAAGGCTTCGCCCACGCATTGGTGGCCGAGGCAGACGCCCAGGATCGGCAACTCGCCCGCCATCTCGCGCAGCAGCGTTACCGAAACGCCGGCCTCTTTGGGCGTGCAGGGGCCGGGCGAGATCACGACCGCGTCGGGCTTGAGCGCGCGCACGCCGGCGACGTCGATCGCGTCGTTGCGGCGCACTTCGACCTCCGCCCCGAGCTCGCCCAGGTACTGCACGAGGTTGTAGGTGAATGAGTCGTAGTTGTCGATCATCAGGATCCGCGCCATCGCCATCATCTGTCCCGCGCGGCGCTCTCGAAATCACGCGCCGCGCTAAGCGCGCGCACCATCGCACGCGCCTTGTTGACCGACTCCTCGTACTCGGAGGCGGGGTCGGAGTCGGCGACCACGCCGCCGCCGGCCTGGATATAGACGCGGCCGCCTTTGACAAGGATCGTGCGCAGCGCGATCGCGGTGTCGGTGTTGCCGGTATAGCTGAAGTAGCCGACCGCGCCGGCATACACGCCGCGGCGCACCGGCTCCAGCTCGTCGATTATCTCCATCGCGCGGATCTTGGGCGCGCCCGACACCGTGCCCTGCGGAAAGGTGGCGCGAAAGGCGTCGTAGGCGTCGCAGCCGTCGCGCAGCGTGCCGCGCACGTTGGAGACGATATGCATCACGTGCGAGTAGCGCTCGACCACCATCAGCTCGGTGACCTCGACCGAACCGATCCGGGCGACCCGCCCGACGTCGTTGCGCCCGAGATCGACCAGCATCACGTGCTCCGCGCGTTCCTTGGGGTCGGCGAGCAACTCGCACTCCAGCCTGCGGTCTTCGGCCTCGGTCGCGCCACGCCGCCGGGTGCCGGCAATCGGCCGCAGCGTGATCTCGCGCCCCTCCACCCGCACCATCACCTCGGGCGACGCGCCGACGAGCGTGTGGTCGTCCAGCCGCAAGTAGAACATGTAGGGCGACGGATTGATGGTGCGCAGGCTGCGGTAGAGGTTAAACGGATGGGCGGTGAGCGGCGCCTCGAAACGCTGCGAGGGCACTACTTGGATAACGTCGCCCGCGGCGACGTACTCCTTGGCCGCCTCGACCATCGCCATGTAGCCCTCCCGGGTCTGGTTAGAAACGATATTGATCTCGCCGTTGGCGGCGGCGCCCTCCAGACGCGGCACCCGCGCTGGCTCGCGCAGCCGCGCCGCCAGCTCGTCGATCTTGGCCGTCGCCGCGTTGTAGGCCGTGCGCGTCGAGGGGTAGTCCTCCAGCGAAACATTGGCCACGATCTTCAGCGTCTGCCGCACGTTGTCGAAGATCAGAACCGTGTCGGTCAGCATCATGTAGAGGTCGGGCGTGCCGAGATCGTCGCGCGTGTTTGCGGGCAGGCGCTCAAAGTGGCGCACGATGTCGTAGGCGAGGAAGCCCACTGCGCCGCCGAAGAAGCGCGGCAGCGCGGGCGTCTCGGGTGCGCGGAACCGCCGCATCTCCTCGCGCAGGCCGTCGAGCGGGTTGGCCACCGAGCGCACCTCGACACTGCGCCCCGGGCGCACGAGGTCAAGCCGCGTGCTGCGCCCGCGCAGCACCATTGCTGGCTCCGCGCCGAGGAAGGTGTAACGCCCCCATTTCTCGCCGCCCTGCACGCTCTCGAGCAGAAAGGCGTAGTCGCCGCGCGCGACCTTGAGGAAGGCGCCCACCGGCGTCTCGAGATCGGCGGCAATCTCGCGCCAGACCGGAATCAGGTTGAAGCCGCGCGCGGCGATGGCTTCGAACTCGCGCTGACTCGGCTCTAGCATTGAACCTCTCCCCACCTGTTTGCGGCGCGCGATGCGTGCGATCCGAAGCGGTCCAAAACAAAGGGGCCGCCGGACGACTCGCCCGCGGCCCCTTAAAAAACCTTCTCGACTCGTGAAACTACGACCCCGGGGCACAGGCGGGCGCGACGGTGCGCCAGCACCAACGCCAGTCCGCCTTATGCTTGAGGGCCATCGATTGCATTGCGTCTAAGTAAGCCAGCCCGCCGGCCGCTTGTCAATCCGAGGAATCGTCGGCGCCGGAATCGGCGCCGACGCCCGCATCCAGAGCGCCCGCATTCGCCGCGCCGCTCGCGGCCGCTCCGGCCGCGCTCGCGCGCTTGACGTAGCGAGCGGTGTAGGCAGCACGCAATTGCGATTGCGCGGCGCGTGCGTCTTCCTGGCTCGGATAGGGGCCGACTTCGACTTTGTACCACGTCCCACCGTTGATCAGGGTGGGAATGATGTGCGGCGTATAGCCGAGCGCGAGCAGCCGCGACGCCATCTTGTCCGCGCCCGAGCGATCCATCGCCGCATCGATCACGATGTTGTAGCCACGCGGATGCGACTCGGCGGCTGACGCGCCGGCGCGCTCCTCGCGAGCGCGCGCGCCCGCGCGTTCGGCTGCGGCCGAAACGGCGGCCGCCGCGGTCTCAGCCTGCGCCGGCGCTGCCGGACGAGGCGGCGGCGCGGAGGCGAGCGCGGGACGCGGCGGCGCCGGATGCTCGGCGGCCGCGGGCTTTTCGGCCTGCGGCTTCGGCATTGCGGCGGGCGGCGGCGCGGCCGACGCTACCGCGGCGCGCGCGGCCGGCGCAGTTGCAGAGGGCGCGACAGCGCCAGCGGCCTGCGCTTGCGTCGGTTGCGCAGCCGCCGGTACAGCCGCGGCGGGCGCCACCGCCGCGGTCTGATTCGCCGGCGCTGGGGCGGCCTCGGGCGCAGCCGGCGGCAACGGATAGGTGGTGGCGAGCTGGTCCTGGTTGAGCGCGCTCTGCGCCATCTCGCGCCCCGAGATCATCCCCAGGAAGAAAACCGCTGCGGACAGTCCCAACAGCCCCAGCAGGATTACGAATCCGCCACCCGGACCAATTTCAAAGCGCATGCGTCGTTCTCACATCCGGTCGGGAGCGCTCACGCCGAGCAGCTCGAGCCCGTTTGCAATTCCCTCCTTGAGCAGGCGCGCGAGGAACAGCCGCGCGACGCTCAGCTCGCGCTGGTTTCCGATTATACGATTCGTCGGCTTGTTGTAGTAGCGGTGGAAATCGCCTGCCAGTTCGAGCAGATAGAAGGGCACGCGATGCGGTTCGAGGTTCTCGACCGCCTCGCGCACCACGTCGGGCAGGCCGGCTAGCTTGCGCGCCAGCCCGAGCTCCTCCTCGGAAAACAGGTCGAGAGCGATCCGCGCGACGTCTGCGGGGAGCGTGAGGCCGGCCTTTTCGGCCTCGCGAAACACGCTGGCCAGCCGGGCGTGGGCGTATTGCACGTAGAACACCGGGTTCTCCGGCGCTTGGCGCTTGGCGAGGTCGAGGTCGAAGTCGAGATGGCTGTCGCTTTTGCGAAAGAGGAAGAAGAAGCGCACCACGTCAGCGCCGACCTCGTCGATGAGCTCATCGAGCGTGACATAAGTCGCCTTGCGCGTGGACATCTTGACCTTCTCGCCGCCGCGCGTGAGCGTCACGAACTGGTAGATGATCGCGCGCACCGGCGAAACGTCATAGCCCAGCGCGCGCACCGCCGCGAGCACGCCTTCGTGTTCGGCGATATGGTCGGCGCCGAAGACGTCGATCACCAGGTCGAAGCCGCGCTTGAGCTTCTCGATATGATAGGCGATGTCGGGCGTGCGGTAGGTCGGCTCGCGCTCCGGCCCCGAGCGGATCAGCACGCGATCCTTGGGCAGCCCCAGCGGCTCGCCGCGCAGCCACACGGCGCCGTCGTACTCGGCAATCAGCCCGCGCGCGCGCAGCCCCTCGATCACCGCCTCCACCTGGCCGCCACGGATGAGGTCGAGCTCGTTGGTAAAGACGTCGAAGCCGATCCCGAGGCGCGCGCAGGTGCGGCGGATGTCGGCGAAGATCGCTTCCTCGGCGGCCGCGCGGAAAACCTCGAGCTGTTCGGAATCGGCGAGCGCCGCGCCGTGGCGCGCGACCAGCGCGGCGGCAATCTCGCGGATATACTCGCCCTGGTAGCCGTCCTCGGGCATCGGTGCGTCCCGCCCGAGCGCTTGGAGATAGCGCGCGCGCACCGACTCGCCCAACAGCCGCATCTGACGCCCGCCGTTGTTGAAGTAGTATTCGCGGGTGACCGCGAAGCCCGTCGCCTCGTGCATCCGCGCGATCGTGTCGCCGAGCACGGCGTTGCGCCCGTGGCCGACGGTGAGCGGCCCGGTCGGATTGGCGGAGAGAAACTCGACCTGGACCTTGCGTCCGGCGCCGATCTGCGGACGCCAGAAGCGCCGGCCCTCGGCGGCGGCGCGGCGCAGTTCGCCGTGCCAGAACGCGGGCGCCATCCGGAAGTTGATGAACCCGGCGCCGGCGACCCTCGCTTCCGCGACCTCGGGCGGCAGTTCGAGATGCTCGCGGATTATTTCAGCGATCGCGCGCGGCGGCTTGCGCTCGCCCCGCGCCATCACCAGCGCGACGTTGCTTGCGATGTCGCCGTGGGACGGATCGCGCGGCGCTTCGACCGCCGGTGCCGGCGGTGGCGCGCTCGCAAGCTTGCCCGCATCGCGCGCGCGCGCGATCGCAGCGCTCAGGATGGATACGATCAGGTCTTTCATCACGTAGCTTGGACAACGGCTCCGCGACATCTAGCGCCGCGCAAACTTAACCTCCTCAATCTGCGTCCTTTCGAAGGCGACGCCGTCAAAGCTGACTACCCCTCCTGTAAAGGAGGGGGCGGGGATTAGGTCACGCGCCCTGCGCAGTGACCTCCAATCAGCTAATCGTGCCAGATGGGGCGCGTCAGTTGTAGAGGGTGCGCGCCCCGGCGGCGCCCCTTGAGCATCGCAGGTGTGATAAGTACAGCATGCGCTCGCGGGCGCTTCCGCTCCGCTGCCCGGCGGAGGAGGTGGCGCAGCGCCTAACAACTGCGGAGGTTATCGCGATGGTCAAGGTGTCGGTGATGCTCAAGCGCAAGCCGGGGATGAGCGAGCAGGAGTTCCATCACTACTGGAAGAACGTGCACGGGCCGCTGGTTCTGGGCGTGACTGAACTGATGCGCCACTTCCGCAAGTACGTCCAGTGTCATAGCGTGGCCGGCGCGCTCGGCGACACGCCCGGCGCAGGCTCGGGCTTCGATGGCATCGCCGAGCTATGGGCCGACAACCTCGACGAGGTCCGCCGTGCCTTTGCCGAGCCGCGTTACCTCGAAGTGGTGCGCGCCGACGAGCACAAGTTCCTCGACCTTCCCAATTGCCAGTTCATGGTGACCGAAGAGGTGCCGATGATGGCGCGGTAGGCCGAGCACCCAGACGTCGATTTACCGCGCGGAGGCTTGCGAAGGACGACATGGATCTCGAACTGGGCGGCAAGGTCGCGATCGTAACCGGCGCCAGCAAGGGAATCGGCCGCGCCACGGCGCTTGCGCTGAGCGGCGAAGGCGCGGCGGTCGTGGTCTGCGCGCGCGGCGCGGCGGCGCTAAAACAGACCGCGGCCAAGGCGCGCCGGCGCGCAGGCGCCAGGGTGGTCGCCGTGCCGGCCGATCTGACGCGGGCCGCGGCGATCAACGAGGTGGTCGCGGCTTCATCCACGGCGCCAACGTCACCATCGACGGCGGCACCACGCGCGGCCTGATGGGCTGAACGCACACCCTGCCGCGCAGCGCCGCTTAGAGGACTCATCACCCGCAGGACGGACGCAAAGCATGGCCAAGGGACCGATCGGAACGCTCGACCACATCGCATTGGCGGTCAGAAGCATCGCCGAGGCACGCAAGTTTTACGAAGGCGCGCTCGGCGCAACCTGCATGTACGAACATTCCAACGAGGAGGCCGGCTTCAGGTACGCCGAGTTCGACCTCGGCGGAACGGTGATCGAGCTGCTCGAACCGCTGCGCGCAGACTCCTTTCTGCACCGCTTCCTCGAGCAGCGCGGCGAAGGCTTCCATCACATGACCTTCAAGGTACCCGACGCGCGCGAGCGCATCGCAGAGCTCAAGGCCGCAGGCGTGCGGATTGTTGACGAGAAGACGCACTCGCCCGTCTCCTATGAGGCGTTCATCTCGCCGCGCTCATCGCACGGCGTGCTGATCCAGCTCGGCTCTGGCTTCCCTACCCTGTCGCTCGACCCGGAATGGGAAAAGGTGGTGCCGTCACTGCATCTGGACAGATACGGCCGCAAGTGAGCGGCGCACCTAATCCAGCGGCCAGCTCGCCGTGAAGCTCGGCCGCGCCTTCATCCGCTCCCACCACGCGCGCAGGTTCGGAAACTCGGCGCCAATGGCGTAGCCGGCCCGTTCGTAGGCGTGCAAGTGCGGCACGAACGAGATGTCGGCGAGGCTGAGCATTCCCCCGGCGAAGTACTGCCGCCCACCAAGCTCGCGGTCGAGCCAGACAAAATGCTTGAGCATCTCCTGCTCGCCCTCAGCGATCTTCGCGCGGTCGCGCTCGGGCTCGGGTTTGCGCATCTGCCAGACGATCTTGTACAGCGACGGTGCCATGTAGGCGTCCGAATAATCTTCGAAAGCACGCGCCCGCGCGCGCATCGCGGGGTCGTGCGGCAGCAGCGGCGGCCTGGGATACTTGTCTTCGAGATACTCACCGACGATGGTCGAGTCGTGGACGATAACCCCCTCATCAATCAAGGCCGGCACCTTGCCGACCGGGTTGATTGCGAGATACTCGGGTTTCTTATGCTCGCCCGCGGGCAGATCGAGCCAGGTGGTTTCCCATTGGAGCCCTTTTTCCAAAAGGGCGATGCGCGTCTTGCGCGCCCAGGGTCAGGGCTTGTAGTCGAACATCTTGAGCATCGTGGGCCCTCCGTCCGCCCACGATGCTAGTGAGGCGCGCGCGCCAGCGTCAAGCCGCGCGCGCGCCGCGAGCTGATCAAAATGGCTTCGCGCAAGGCTCCATCCGCAAAGAGCACCGCTGCGCCAGGAGCGGCGTGGAAGATGCCGCCGCTGATCAAGGTGTACGAGGCGCTCGGAGCGCTCGGCGACGGCCGCGTGCGCGAGGCGGGCGGCGGCGGGGCCGAGGTCGTGTCGTCCGATCGCAGCAAGACCTATCGCGTCGAGGTGTCGGCCGACGGGCGCGAGGTCAGCTCCAACGACAACGCGTCGTACTGGCAGGGGTATCTGGGCTACCCGGGAATCGCCGTGCTGCTTGCGCGCGGATTTCTGAACGCCCGCAATGAGACGATCCGCGCGCTTAGCGGCATCCCCTGGAAGCAAATCAATCGCAGGTTCAGGAACGACTACGCGCGCGCGACGGCCGAGGTCGCGCGCATCGTGGCCGAACGCGGCGGCGACTTCGCTAAGATCCGGGCCGAGGCCGAGTCAATTCTCGGCGCCCTGCGCGAGTTAGGCCCGCGCCGCGGCGTCCGCCGCCGCCCCGCTCAATAGCTGCGGCGCGCCTTCCATAGCCCCTGCTCGATCAAGCCGCCGCCCTGCATGCAGGTGTACGAGCCCTGCATCGCGTCGCCGACAGGACGGCCGCTGTACATGCAATCCGAGCCGTCGGGCATCATCACGCGAATCGAGAGCATCTTCGCGTTCACGCTACCCCTGGCGATTTTTCCGGTTTCGTTCATGTTGAGGCAGTTCATGTTGCCGAAGGCGCACTTGTAGAACCCGCTGACCTCGGTGTCCTTCTGAAACAGGGTGAGCGTGATGGCGTTGACCGCACCGCATCGCGTCTCGTCCATCATCATGATCACGTTGCAGTTGGCCCACAGCTGCCCCTGCCAGACACCGGTCACGCCGGCGTCCTCTCTGGGTACGCCGGGGCTGGTCGCCTCGACCGGATGCAGGGCGCCGCCCTGGTCGCCGCCGGTCGCGGCGCTCTGCGGCACCGCCTGCCCGGTGGAAACCGGCGCGGATGACGGCGGTTCCTCTGCGTACTGCGGCGCGTTGGCGGCGCATCCCTGAAGCAATGCGACGCAGGCGGCCAGGGCAGTATACGCGGCTAAAGCGGCAATACGCGTCGGCAAAGTCCTCATCGGATGCTCGCCCTCGAAAAACGCTCGCCACCCTTCGCGTACAGGACTGAGTGACTGTGTTCCTTGTGCTGCCCAGCGTCAACAGCCGATAGCCGAGGTATCAGCGCCATCCCAGGCCGGCACGTCCTCGGCTCTGTCAACGCCCTTCGCGCGGACGCGGTTCCCGCGCCATCGCCGCCGAGCGGACCGGGCCGGAGCTAATCGATACGCAGGCGCTCGGCGAGGCGGCTGAAGCGGCGGCGCTCGTCCGCATTGCGCACCGCCTGCATCAGGGCGTTGCGCGTACCGACCAGTACGCAGACGCGCTCGGCGCGCGTGATCGCCGTGTACAGCAGGTTGCGCCGCAGCATCAGGTAGTGGCTCGGATGGAGCGGGATGACGACGGCGGGGTACTGGCTGCCCTGGCTCTTGTGCACCGAAATAGCATAGGCAAGGCCGAGTTCGTCGAGTTCGGCGAGGTTGTACTCGGCGCGGCTGTCCTCGAAGGCGACGCCGGCGCTGCCGCGCTCGGGATCGATCGACACGATGCGTCCGATCTCGCCGTTGAAGACGAGCTTGTCGTAGTCGTTGCGCAGCTGGATCACGCGGTCGCCGACGCGCAGCGCGCGCTCGCCTGCGCGCAGTTCGCGCCCTGCCGGGTTGAGCAGCGCCTGGAGTTCCAGGTTGAGCGCGTGGGCGCCGAGCGGCCCGCGATTCATCGGGGTCAGCACCTGGATTTCGCGCGGGTCGCGCAGCGCGAAGCGCTCGCCGAGCAGGCGATGCTGTACGAGCTGCTTGATCGTGGCGACGATATCCTCGGGCGCGCTGCGCTCGAAGAAGAAAAAATCGCCCGCCGCGTCGTTGGCGGTCTCGGGCATCTCGCCGCGGTTGAGGCGATGGGCATTGGCCACGATGAGGCTCTGACGCGCCTGACGGTAGATCTGGCGCAGCTCGACCACCGGCACGAGCCCCGAGGCGATTATGTCCTTGAGCACGCTGCCCGGGCCGACCGACGGCAACTGGTCGCGGTCGCCGACCAGCAGCAGCGAGCTTCCGGCGGGCAGCGCCGCGAGCAGGCTTGACGCGAGCTCGAGGTCCATCATCGAGGCCTCGTCGATCACCACGTAGCTGGTGCGCAGCGGAAAGGCTTCTCCGCGGATGAAGCCGCCGGTCTCGGGCGAATACTCGAGCAGGCGATGGATGGTCTTGGCTTCACGGCCGCAGGCCTCGGCCAAACGGCGCGCTGCGCGCCCGGTCGGCGCAGCCAGCGTGGGTTTGACCCCGGCGTGTGCCAGTGCCGCGAGCAGCGAGCGCAGAATGGTCGTCTTGCCGGTGCCCGGGCCGCCGGTTATCACCGTAACCTTGCTCATCAGTGCCGTGCGCAGCGCCGCGCGCTGCTCGGCCGAGAGCTCGATTCCGCCGCCGCGCACGCCGGCCTCCAGCGCGCGTTCGACCACCTGGCGGCCCATCGCGCGCCCCTGGGTCAGCCGGCGCAGCAGGCGTGCAACGTTGACCTCGGCGTCGTACAAACGGCGCAGGTAAACCGCGCGCTCGCCTTCGCCGCCTACTTCCTCGCAGGCGACTTCGCCATCGGAGACAAGGTCGGCAAGCGCGTCGGCGGCGAGCGCCGGGTCCATCTCGAGGCCGTCGCGGAACTGATGTTCGAGGTAGCCGAAGGGGGCAAAGACGTGCCCCTCGTCGGCCATCCGCTCGAGCAAAAAGACGATCGCCGCGCGCGCGCGTTGGATCGAATTCTTCGGGATGCCGAGCTTTTCGGCCACGGCGTCAGCGGTGCGAAAACCGATCCCGGCCACGGTGCGCGCCAGCACATAGGGGTCGCGCCGCACGATTTCAAGCGAGTCGCGGCCGTAGAGCTTGTGGATGCGGCGCGCGTGGGCGGCCGGGATGCCATTGCCGCGCAGGAAGACAACCAACTCGCGCAGCCCCGAGGAGTCGCGCCACGCCGCCGCAATTCGCTCCGCCACCACCGCGCCCAACCCGCGCACCTCGCGCAGGCGCTCGGGGGCGTCGTCGAGCACGGCCGGGAGCGTGTCGCCGAAGCGCTCGGCGATGCGGCGCGCGAGCGCGGGCCCGACGCCCTTTATCTCAGCGGCGAGGTAGCGCTCAAGCGCAGCGACCGAGGCCGGGCGAATCGTATCGTAGTCTTCGACCCGGAATTGCTCGCCATACTTCGGATGGCGTTCGAAGCGGCCGCGCAGGCGCAATCCGGTGCCCACGTCGAGCCCAGCCAGGTTGCCAACCACGTTGACGCGCCGGCGCAGCTCGTCGTCGCTGCGCTCGAGCACGGCCACCGCGTAGCCGCTCTGCTCGTTGACGAAGAGCACCTGCTCAAGGGTGCCCTCAATAAGCTCGTCTTGATGATCGCTTTCAGCCACCGGCCCGGATGCCGCTCCCGCCCTCGGCCCATACACACGCGTGTTGCCGCAGCGAACGCTGATGGGGTTCAAGAATTACTCGCACCGACCCACGCGTCCAGTCGGCTGACCGTCGCCGCATCGCCCTACGCGACGTGCGTGCGTCCGCGAAGCACGCCCTGCACCCGCCGATCGCGCGATTGAGACTATCATTCGCGGATTTCGGCGATTCGCGACTCATTCGCGTTTCGCAAAGAGCGCAAAGCCGCCCCAGGTTTCATGATGCTACGGGAACCCGAAGAAGGCTCTGCAATCCTTGGGTTTTCCGTCGACGGTAGTGACGCGGCGGCGATGGCACGGTCGATGCTCAAAGGATGGGCCGAACGTTAGCGTTTCACGCATCCATTTGTGGAGCGTTCTTAGTCCGATGTTGTTGCCATTCTTTTACCCGAAGCCCGCAGCCGATGAGCAGGAGACTTCGGAGCAGGGAGGATCAGGGGATGTTCGTTCCATCGTTGATGACCTTGGCGCTTGGTTTCGCAGTTACGGTCGCGCTGGCCGTAGTGGACTGGTACGTGTGGCGTACGGCGCCGGTGCTTCCCTACCCTAAGGCGCCCGGCGGCACGCGCTACGCCGACGAGGAAGAGGCGGCTTTCAGGAAGGTCGCGTAGCGAGCCGGTTCGGCCAAGGGGTCAGACAGCGCGAGAGAGGATGGTTGCCATGCTGACGCTGGGACTGACGGTAATCGGAGCGGCCGTCGCGATGCTTTCCTCGTTGGTCGCACCTGAGCATGTCGATCCGATGGGCATGTTCGGACTGCCGCCGGCGCATGCGTTCCGAAGCGACGCGGTGCGCACGGTGAGATGCCCCGTGGCGCGGCCAAGCGCGATTCCTTCGCGGTGCGATGCGGGCGTGCGGCACGAGCAACACACGACGACTCGCGAGGCGGCGTAGTCCGCCCCAAAAGACAGCGGCTTTTGTGCAGGGTTCAGGTGGCCCTGCGAGATGGGAGGAGAGAAGATGCTTACTTCAGTACCGATGCTGCTCCTTGGCTTGGCGGCGATAGCCTCTGTAGGCTCGCTGTTCGGTTACCTGCTCGAACCCGGGCGCGACGGGCGCCCGGCCACGCTGGGGCAATTGATGGCGGACTCGTGCCTCAAGCTCAGCGGCCATCGCTGCGACACGAACGAGGACAAGGACTGGCCGCGCTGGGCGGCATAGGCTCCTGCGCCTGGCGCACAGAGACCAGCACGGGAGAGCCTGCGAAAACGAAGTCTGCGGAGCCCTAAATTCGATCTCGATCGCTCCGGCCACACCGAGACAGTTTGCGACGGTGTGGCCGGCGCTGCTTTCACAGCATGGAATCGGCGACAAACTCTAGAAAGGCCGCTCTTCGTCGCCGAGTTCCTCCGGCGGCCGCACCTCGCGGAAAAACACATAGTAGAGCGCCGCGTTGAGCCCCTGGAGCAGCGCAGCCAGCACGAGCGGCAATTCGAGCGCCGCCTGTTCCATCAGGTAGCCCGCGACATACGGGCTTATCGACGCCCCTAGCTGAGCTGGAAAACTCGCCATTCCCGCGGCGCTCGAACGCTCTGCGGGCGGTATCACGCCCATCAGGAATGACTGGCGCACCGGGATCGACAGTGTGTTGAAGATCATGCGCGCCCCGTACAGCAGCCCCGCCAGCCAGAAGCTCGGCATCAGCACCAGCACGCCGAGCAGGAGCGACGCGATCCCCCGGCATACCACCACCGCCCTGACCGAGCCGAACAGCGCCGCCATCCGACCCGCGAGCAGGTAGGGCGCCGCCGCCAGCAGGTTGAGCATGAAGTACAGCTTGCCGATATCCGCAGCGTCCACTCCGTAGCGCCGGTGGAACCAATAGACCAGCAGCGGGCCGAGCATCCCCACCGCCAGCCCGTTGGTCGCCGCCGTCACCATGAAGCGCGCGACCAGCCGCCAGGAGCGTGGCGACAGTCCGAGGATCAGGCGCCCGCCATCCGCGCCGGCCACATCTTGGATGGTTCGCGCCTCACCGTTGGTGTGCGGACCCGGGTTACGCGCCCTTGCGGAAGCGCTTCGGCTAGCGCCGCGGATCCGCGCCGCGGCGGGGCGATGCGTCTCGCGCACGGGCATCACCACCGCCGCCATCGCCAGCCCGATAAGTCCGGTGAACACGAACAGTGCACGGTAGCCGTCGATCACGGGCAGGCCAAGGATGGTGTGCATCAGGCGCGGCGCCCATGCGATCAGCGAGCCCACCGCGCCGCCGAGCACAGCCAGGAACGACAACGCGCCGAAGACGGTGGTGCGCAGGTAGTCCTCAGCCTGCTCCGCGATAAGCGCCTGTTCGGCCGGATAATAGGGACCGAAGGCGCCGGCGCTGCCCGCGCCCCCGCCGCGGCCGATCGTGCCCGCCGCTGCCGCCGCCGTCAGGACGATGAAGTTGGCTGAGAGGGCGAAGATTACGCCACCCGCCGCGGTCATCAGCGAGAGCAGAATTACCAGCGTCTTGCGGCCGAAGCGGTCCGACAAGAACCCGGTCAGCGCGGAGAGCAGCGCGCTCGCGCCGCCAACGACGGCGAACATCGCGCCCAGGTGCTCCGCGTTGTAGCCCAACGCAGCCAGATAGAGCGGGACGATAATGACCAGGTAGGCTTGCGAGGCACTGCGCAACGCGCGCCCGGCGAACAGGCAGGCGAGGTTGCGATTAAGCCAGTGCGGGCGCAGACCCAACCCCCGACCCGCCGGAGGCCGATAGTCTTCGTCCACGGACAGTTCCCTTTCAGCCCTCGGTTGCAATCGCAGCCGCGCGGGCGGTTCCGACAACCCCCATCCGCAAGGGATGGCGAATCACTCCAGCTCGGAGGCTGCCTGCGTCTCGGCCAGGCCACTGCGCGGCAGCAGCAGCACCAGCGGCAGTGTGAGGAAGGCCAGCACGACGCTCAGATAGTTGGCGTCATTGTAGGCCATCATCGTGGCCTGCCGGTTGAGGATCCCGTTCATCATCGCCAGCGCGCGATGGTGCGCCGCCACTGAGTTGGCGCCGTGATTGAAGAGGAGCGTGACGAAGCCCGTGCCCGCCCTGTGATAGGCGCCGCTGAGCGCGCTCACGTTCTCGACCAGGCTGGCGCGATGGAACTGGGTGCGGCGATCGACGATTGTCGCCAGCACCGCGTAGGCGATGTTGCCGGTGACCCGCCGCGAGAGCGTGTACAGCCCCGAGGCGGCAGTCATGTTGGCGCGCGGCATCGCGGACAGCGTCACCGTGCTCAAATTGACCATCATGATGCCCAGCCCGGCGCCAAGGATGCACAGCGGGCCGGCGAAGCTCCAAAACCCGATTCCAAGTAAAAAGTGCGCGAGCTGCCACTGCGCCAGGATGAGCAGGCAGAGCCCCGCACCCACCAACACCCGCGGGCTCACGTAGTTATACAGCCGCCCCGCGATCGGCATCACCACCAGCATGATCAGCACGCGCGGCAGGAGCACCAGCCCGGCCTGGAACGCCGGATAGTCGAGCAGGTCCTGGGTGAGCTGCGGCAGCAGAAAGGTCGAACCGAACAGCACAAAGCTGACCAGCGCACCCAGCGTCGAACCGACCCTGAGCGCGCGGTTGCGGAACAGGCGCAAGTTGATAATCGGCTCGGCCGATCGCAGCTCCCAGATGACCAGCGTCACCAACGAAATTGCCGCAATCGCGCTGCCCACCACGATCCAGTCGGAGGCGAACCAATCCACCCGCTCGCCGCGCTCGAGCACAATCTGAAGCGCGGTGAGCCCGGCGGTCAGCAGGATGATGCCGAACCAGTCGATGCTCTCGAAGCCGCGCTTGAGATAGGGCGGGTCGTGGACGAAGGCGCTTACCATGATCACACCGGCGATGCAGAACGGAATGTTGATGTAGAAGACCCATTGCCAGCCGTAGTTGTCCACCAGCCATCCGCCGAGCACTGGCCCGATCGCCGGCGCCAGCGTCACCCCCATCGCGAAGATCGCCATCGCCATCCCCTGCTCGGCAGGCGGAAAGGTCTCGCGCGCGATCGCCTGCGAACAGGGAATCAGGCTGCCGCCGCCGATTCCCTGGAGTACGCGGTAGAACAGGATCTGCCCGAACGTGCGCGAGGTCCCGGCGAGCACGGAGCCCGTTGTGAACAGCATCATCGAGGCCAAAAACAGGCGCTTGCGGCCGAGCACGGTGGCCCACCAGGCGGACATCGTGACCATGATGATCTCGGCGATACTGTAGGCGGTGGAGACCCAGGTGATCGTGATGAGGTCCTCGCCGAAGCTGCCCATCATGTGCGGCATCGCGACGTTGACCACGCTCACGTCCATCACGGACAGGAACGTGCCGAGCATCACCGAGGAGACGACCAGCCACTTGCTCGCGCCGGGAGCGTAGAATTCCGGATGGGCCGGGGCGGACGGCGCGGCAATTCCGACGACGCCTTCAGCCACGCACGCCTCCCGGCGCCTGTCGGCGCGCGCGGCACGCCGGGTGCGCCGGTGCGCTGCGAGGCAAGTTGTGTGGCGGCGGGGTCATTGCGGGCGGGCGTGGCGGCTCACGGTGTCGACTAGGATGACATGGAACGTGGCGCGCCGACCAGCGCGCGCCGGAGCCGAGGTTCGAAATGGACAGGCGAGCCGCCAAACCGGGCCGCGGTTATCGGGCTGTCGTCCGACCGGTACGGGGTGCGCGCGAACGGTCCGGCGTGCGCGACCTGCGCGATGTCCGAGGCGCTACGCGCCGGGCGCGTGCAACCCCCTGATCCCATCCGACCTGCTTCATCAGCGTCTGCGCGTTGCTCAGCGCGTAGCCGCCGACGTCGTTGTTGAAGTAGGCGTACACGTCGCGCCCCTCCTCCAGGTACTTCCGCGCGATCGCGGCCCATCGGCGAAGCTCCGCGTCCGAGTACGACGACGCGAACAACTCGCGCGGGCCGTGAAAGCGGAAATAGACGAAGCGCGTGGTCGCGGCGGGCGCGGGCGAGGGGTAGCGGCTGGAGTGTGCGATCACGAGCGCGGCGTCGTGCTGGCGCAACAGCTCCAGCACCTCGTCCGCGAAGCACGAAGAGTGGCGGAATTCGACCGCGATCCGCGCCTGCCGCGTGCGCGCGGCCAGCTTTAGAAAGTGCGCGAGGCGATCGAGGCGCTCGGGAGTGGCGGCGTACGACGGCGGAAGCTGGAGCAGGAACGGCCCAAGCCGGTCATCCAACGCAAGCGCCGGCTCGACGAAGGCCCGCCAGCGCTCGTCGATGCCGTCGAGATGCGCCTGGCTGATTGCGCGCCATACCTTGACCGCCAGCTCGAAGCCGGGAGGCACCTGCTTGAGCCAGTTCTCGTACGTGGCGCGGCGCGGCAGACGATAGAATGAGTAGTTGAGCTCGACGCTGTTGAAACGGCGTGCGTAATAGCTCAGCCACTGGCGCGACGGGAGGTCCTCCGGGTAGAAGCTCCCGCGCCAGCCGTAGTAGTTCCATCCAGAGGTCCCGACGAACAGCCGCGCCATTACCGATAGCGTATCGCGCGCGACGGGCTCATGAGAACGGGAAGAAAACTCGCCTTTGACGGGCTCAGCGGCTTTTCAACCGGCGGCCGGCGGTCCTAGGATACGGATGCCGGGCGATGACGCGTCGGCGCACCCGGTCGATTGCAGGGAGGTAGTCGCATGGCTTGCGCAGCGCCGCATAATCCGCCGTTTCGTGCCGATCACGTGGGGAGCTTCCTGCGCCCCGCCGAGCTGCTCAACGCGCGCGCAGACCACGAGGCCGGCAAGATCACGGCCGCCCGACTGCGCGCGATCGAGGACGAGGCAATCGGCGCCGTCGTCAAGTTCCAGGAGAGCGTCGGCCTTCAGTCGATAACCGACGGCGAGTATCGCCGCGCGGTATTCTACACCGCCTTTTATAGCGCGCTGGGCGATCTTGCCGCCCGCTACGACACCTCGGGCCAGGAATGGTCGTTCGTCGATCGCGCGGGCAACCGGCTGCCGCTGATCATCCCGGAGGTCCGCTCGCGTCTGCGCTGGCGGGGGCCGATCCATGTCGGCGACTTCGACTACATCCGCTCGCTCACCACGCGCACGCCCAAAATCACGATCCCCTCGCCCACCATCCTTCACCTGCGCGCGGGCCGCGCGCACATCAGCCGCACCGCCTATCCCGACCTCGATCTGTTCTGGGAAGACATCGTCGACGCCTTCCACAAGGAGCTGCGCGCGCTGGCCGACGCCGGATGCCGTTACGTGCAGATCGACGAGACCACGCTCGCCTCGCTCAGCGACACCACGAGCTGGGAGTATCTCAGGGAGCGCGGCGAGGACGGGCGCAAGCTGCTGCTCGAAACCTACCCGGAAATCATGAACCGGGCCTTTGGCGGACGGCCGCCCGGGTTGCATCTCGCGATGCACATCTGCCGCGGCAACAACCAAAGTTACTGGAGCGCTTCGGGCGGCTATGACCTGGTCGCCGACGTACTGTTCAATCGAATCAACGTCGATTCCTATTTTCTGGAGTACGACACGCCGCGCGCGGGCACCTTCGAGCCATTGCGCTTCGTGCCTCGGCACAAGACCGTCGTGCTCGGGCTGGTTTCGACCAAGTTCGACGAGATGGAGACCAAAGACGGACTCAAGCGCCGGATCGACGAGGCCGCAAAGTACCTCGACCTCGACCAGCTCTCGTTGAGCCCGCAATGCGGCTTCGCGAGCACCGCACCCGGTAACAGGATCAGCCTGGCGACCCAGGAGGCGAAGCTGAGGCTGGTGGTCGAAGTCGCGCGCGAGGTCTGGGGCGACTGACCGCGAGTGCGGCGTGCGCCGCATTTTGCTAGATCACTGGCATCGAACGCGATTGCAACGATCCGCACGAGGTGTATGTCATGGAGTACAACGTCATCGATGCGGACGGCCACATTCTCGAGCCGCCCGATCTGTGGGAGAGGTACATCGACCCGCGCTTTCGCGAGAGCTGCCCCAAGCTGCTGATCGACGCCGAGGGCAACGAGTCCTTCCGCGTTGACGAGCATTTCACTTTCGGCCTGCGCTTCAGCAAGACGGGGCCGGCTACGCTCGGCGGGCTGGGCTCGATCGGCTCGCGCGACGGCAGCGTTTCCAAGCGCATCCCCTACCTCGAAGGGCGCAAGGGCGGCTTCGACCCTCATGCGCGCATCCCCGACATGGATCGCGAGGGTATCGACGCGGCCTTTCTCTACCCGAGCCTCGGGCTGTTTCTCGGCGGGATGCGCGACCCCGACCTCGCCGCGGCGTCGTGCCGGGCGTACAACCGATGGCTCGCCGACTACTGCAAGCCGTACCCCCAGCGGCTGTTCGGCGCGGCGATGCTGCCGATGCAGTCGTCGATCGAGCAGATCGTCGACGAGGTGCGCTTCGCGCGCAAGGAACTGGGTTTCCGCACGGGCTTCGTGCGTCCCAACCCCTACAACGGGCGCACGCTGCACGACCCGGCTTACTATCCGCTATGGGAGGAGGCGCAGGAGCTCGACTTTGCGATCGGCGTTCACGGCGGCTCCGAGAGCGCCCAGGAGACGCTGGCGATGGATCGCTTCAAGCGCGGCGGCGCGGTGCGCCACGTGGTGGCCCATACGTTCGAGATGATGGCGGCGTCGACCAGCTTCATCATGTGCGGCGTATGCGACAAATTTCCGCGCCTGCGAGTGGCCTTCCTCGAAGCGGGCGGCGGATGGATGGCGGGATGGCTGGACCGGATGGATCGCCATTTCGACGATCTCGGCATGAACGACACCGGGCTGACCATGCGGCCGAGCGAGATCTACCGCCGCCAGTGCTTCACCTCGTTCGAGCCGGTCGAGGGCAGCCTCAAGCTGCTCGCCGACTATCTCGGCGCGGATACCATCCTGTGGGCGACCGATTATCCCCATCTCGACGGCTTCTGGGGCGCGGCCAAGATGATCAAGAAGATGGGCCTGCCGCCGGATGCGCTGGCCGCGGTGCTCGCCGGCGGTGCCAAACGCTTCTACAACCTGCACTGAGCGGCGCCAGGCGAGGGAACGCCGGATGCTCTGACCGCTCTCCCCTCGTGCGGCTCAGATTATTTTCGACTCGCGCAAGCGGCGGCGCTCGGCTTCGTCGATCCCCAATTCGGCCAGAACTTCGTCGGTATGCGCGCCGAGCGCGGGAGCGGCAGCGCGGATCGCAAGCGGAGTACGCGAGAATTTGGCCGGAGGCGCGGTGAGCGGCACCGGCCGGCCGTTCTCCTGCGCGACTGGGCGCAGCATCTCGCGCGCGATCACGTGCGAGTCGCGCGCCGCCTCCCCGTAGGTGCGCACGGGTCCCGCTGGAATCCCCTCGCGCGCGCAGATTCCGACCGCCTCGGCCACGGTCCGCCCCGCCATCCACTCGGAAACCATCGCGTTGACCCGGCCGCGATGTCTGACCCGGTCGGCCTGCGTCGCATAGTCCGGATCAGCGGCCGCGTCTCCGCGGCCCATCACCCGCGCGAGCTTGCGCCAATGCGCGTCGAGCAGCACGGCGAAGAACACCGCGCCGTCGCGGCATCGGTACACCCCGACCGGCGCCGCGTAATGCGACTCGTTGCCCATCCGCGGCGGCTCCAGGCCCATCGCGCCCAGCGTCAGCATCCCGTTGGACTGGAACAGCAGCGTGTCCATCAGCGCGATATCCACGTGCTGTCCTTCGCCGGTCGCGTCGCGATGGCGCAGCGCGGCCAGCGCGGCGAGCGCGCCGTGCAGGCCGGCGACGTCGTCGCCGATGTAGGTCGCGCAGCGCATCGGCTCCCCGTCCGGTTCGCCGTTGCGCGCCATGAAACCGGATTCGGCCTCGACGATGGGATCGTAGCCCGGCCGGTCGTGCCCGGGGCCCCACTGGCCGAAGCCGCTTATCGAGACGTACACGATATCCGGCTTCACGCGGCGCACGTCGGCGTAGCCCACGCCCCAGCGCGCCAGCGTGCCCGGGCGGAAGTTTTCAACCACGGCGTCCGCGCGCGCGGCCAGCTTGAGGAAGATCTCGCGCCCTTCGGGACGGCGCAGGTCGAGCGTGAGGCTGCGCTTGTTGCGGTTGACGGTCGCGTGGAGATAGCTGATCCGGCCCGTGACGAACGGCGGCAGGCGGCGGGTGACCTCGCCCTTCGGCTCCTCGACCTTGATCACGTCGGCGCCGAGATCGGCGAGCAGGCAGGCGCACATCGGGCCGGCCCAACTGGTGGTCGCCTCCAGCACGCGCACCCCGGCAAGCGGTCCCGCCAGGTCGCGGCGCGCCTCGCGCCAGAACTCCGCCTTGTCCATGTCTCCTCCCTCGGCCGCCGATTCCGCCGTCGGGGAAAATCGTACTGCGCCCGATGCGGCGCTGACAAATCCACTGGCGCGCAGACAACGCCGCGGTTACTGTGAAGCGCAGCATCGAGGCAACCGCGGATGGCAGAGGCGCAGTTTTGGATCGGAGTTCACGCGGTGATCGCCGAGCACCGGCGAATCGTGGTCCTCAGGCGTGCGGCGCGGATGCCCTACCGGCCCGGCCACTGGGACCTTCCCGGAGGCCATCTCGCGCTGGGCGAGGAGTTCGAGCAATGCCTGATGCGCGAAGTCGCCGAGGAAACCGGGCTGGAGGTCGAGATCGAGCGGATGCTGGGGTTGCACAAGCTGCCGCCCGACCCCTACGTTCAGGCGCTTTATGCGTGCCGGCCGGCGGGCGAGCGGCGCGCGCTTAAATTGCGCCCGGACGAACACATCGAGGGGCGATGGGTGAGCCTCGCCGAGCTGGCCGCGATGCGCGACCTGATCCCGTACCTGGCGCGGATGCTCAAGCTCGGGATGCTGGACTACCTGAAGTAGCGCGCAGGCGCGCGAGGCGGCCCCACCAGTAACCGACGAAATTCGCGCATTCGAGCTGGTGGTAAATGACCCGTTCGCGGTCGCCGCGCGCCCCGGCCGCCGCCATCCGCCACGCGTTGCGCGCGAGCTTGTCGAGCCGGTTATGCGAGCGCCCGCGCGCAAGCGCGGTGCCGACGCCGAAGGCGAATGCCTTGCGCACCAGGTAGCGGCGGTTCATCCGCGCCGCCGGCACCAGGTGGAAAACGCGCGCGCCAGGCACGAAGCCCATCGCCCCGCCCCGCGCGATGATCCGCGCGAACAGCTCGGTGTCCTCGCCCGAGAGCGGATTGCCGCCGACCACGCCGAGATCCTCGCGGAAGCGGCCGAAACGCTCGAAGCACGAGCGGCGGAAGCCCGCATTGGCGCTGAAGTAATTGTGCAGCGCCTCGGCCGCGGCGGGCGGCGCAGACGCAAGCGCCCGCTCATCGTGCACGGCGAAGCGCACGTACAACGAGGGCCCCAACCAAGGCGGCGGCGCCACCTCCCATCGCGGCAGCACCATCCCACACGCCGCATCCAGTCCGCGCCGCTCCATCTCGGCCAGCATCTCGCGCGCCCAATCAGGCTCGGCCACGGCGTCGTCGTCAATGAACAGGATGAAGCCACCGCGCGCCTCGTCCAGCGCGCGGTTGCGGGCGAAGCTCGACCCGGTGCGCGGCTCAAACACGCGGCGCATCGCAAACGGCGCATGCGCCGCGCTTTCCTCGACCACCGCCGCTGTGTGATCGGTTGAATTGTTGTCCACCACCACGCACTCGGCCGTCACGCCCTCGGGCAGCCGCTGCGCGGCCAGGCTCCTTAACGTGTCGCCGAGGGTAGCGGCCCGATTGTGGGTCGGCACCGCGAGCGTGAGCCGGAGTGTCACTTGCCTCTGTGCCGCAAATTGCGCCTATTGCGCGCGCTCCGGTGCGGCGCGGACGCCGGAGGAGCCGATGGCGTCTGATGAGCGGTGGGCGACGCGGAGGGCGAACCCGGCGGCGACGCCGAGGCGCCGGGCGTCGGAGTGGGCAGCGCAAGCTTCGGCAGTGGCGCGCTCGACTGCGAAAAGACGATCGAGCCAACAACCAGGTTCGGTTCGGACTGCTGCTGAAGCGCGGGCGGCGCGGCCAGTTCGAAGCCGAAACTGCGCGTCTCGCCAGGCACCAGCGGCAGCACCGGCACGGAGTAGCCGGTGAACTCGATCGGCGTAACGACCACGTTATGGCTTTCCTGGAAAAGCGCCTTGCGCTGGCTATTGCGTCCGGCGTACCAGGTCACGGTCAGCCGCACGTCATCGATACCACGGTCGCCGGCGTTGGTTATTTTGCCAAAGATCGCGGGCACCCGCGCCTCCGATTCCTTGACCGCGACGTCGCTCAGCACGAGCTTGGGGATGTATGCGCGAGCGGCGGGGAGCTGCGCCTGGATGTTCCGGATCGCTTTCAGCTCGCGCCGAAAGAGGAACTCCATCCCACGGCTGCCGGTAAAAGGGTCCCCCGAAAGTTGCGCGAGGATTGCGTCCCAGGCGGCCTCGGCCTTCGCATAGTCGTGGCTGTGATAGATGCCAACCGCCTCGCGATGGCGGTCCATGATCTGGTCGCGGCGCGCGAAGTCGGCGAGCACGCGCCATCGATGCTGCTGCTTGACCATCACTACCGCGTCGGAGAACCGGAGCCTGGGGTAATCGCCGCTCTGGAGCGAGCGGTCGGCGGCCGCGTTGGCCGACTCGTCGGGCCCCACCGTCGCGTCGATCGTGCGCTCCCACAGCGCCAAGTCCGGCATCACGACCCTGACCGGCACCACCGCGCGCTCGCCGGTCACCTGCGCGTCGCCGACCTCGTAGCGCATGCTGAACAGGACGGCGCGAAACCATACCGGGTCAACGTTGGGCGCCATCGGAATCTCGGCGAGGAACTGCTTGAGCGTGCGCGCGCTGCGGTCCTCCGCCGTGAGCATCGCGTAGCAGGCCGGATAGTTGAATTGCTGGAGGTCGGCCAGATAGGTCGCGGCCAGATTTTTCGGCGACTGGCCGCATCCGACAAGCGCCAGCCCGGCCAGCAACACGATCGATGCAAGCGCCGCGCGCCCGCCTCCGCCCCGCCCCTGCCGATCACTCATCCGCTGGTCCGCTTCCGGGATCGTGCGCGGCGGCGGCTCAGCGCCGCGCACTCGCCCGCGGCATCTGCTTGAGTTCGACGACGTTGCCCTCGAAGTCACGCACGTAGATCGACAGCCCGAATCCGCGCGCACCATAGCGCGTCTGCGGCTCGTCCTGCATCACCTCGACGCCCTGCGCGCGCAAGTAGCGCGCGGTCTCGGCAAGGTCGTCGGTCTCGACGCCGAGACAGAAGTGATCGACGTTGCGGCCCTCCTCGTCACGGGCGGCGGCAGGCACGAGGTCGAGCATGCTTGTGCCGGCGCGCAACTGGATAAGGCCGATCTGCTCGAGGCGGCGCTCCTCGGCAAGCCCGAGGACGCGGGTGTAGAAGTCGAGCGCACGCGCCTGGTCGCGGCAGCGCAGCACGACGTGGTCGAGTTCGGCAACCTTGAATCGCGCCTCCATCGCAATGCCTCCCGGCGCCCGCGCCGTTCAGCGCTCGGCTGGCAGGTGCGCGTCGTCCCAGTCGAGCATCCCGCCCCTGAGATTGAAGACATGTTCGAAACCGAGGCCGGCCAGAATCGCCGCCGCCGTCGTGCTGCGCACGCCCGCGCGGCAGATCACCACGATGTCCCTATCCTTGAAATCCGCAAGCTCGGCCGGCGCACGCTCGGGCAACTCGCGCAACGGAATCAGGCGCGCCCCGGGGATATGGCCGAGCTCCCCGTGGAACTCCTCGGGCTCGCGCACGTCGAGCAGAAGCGGAGCGCCCGGAGCCGCGATCCGCGTGGCGACCTCGGCCGGCGTGAGCTGGCGCACCGAGTTGAGCTGGGCGAGGGTCGGAAAGCGCATTGCCGCGGCCTCGATCTCGCTCTGGTTCGGTTGCAGCGCTTCCTGGATCCCCTCGGGCAGGGGCAGACCGAGATTGTTCATCAGCTGTATATAAGCCTCGCGCGAGCGGCCGGCCACGCGCGGATTGCTCGCCTTCTCCTCGGCGATCGTGGAACGGGTGTGTCCGCGATAGTCGTGCGCCGGGCACACGATGGTCGAGTCGGGCAGCGCAAACAGCTTGCGCGTGATCGAATCGTACTCCTGGCCCGGGTCGCCGCCGGCGAAGTCGGCGCGCCCGGTGCCATGGATGAGCAGGCAATCGCCCGTGAATACGCGCTCGCCGTCGTAGATGCTGACCGAGTCGGGTGTATGCCCCGGCGTGTGGAGCACGCGGAGCTCGAAATCGCCGACGATCAGCCGCTGGCCGTCCTCAACGTGCATCCTGACGTGTGGCGCCGGGGCGCGCCGATGCATCGCGACTGGGGTGTCGGTGAGCTCGCCGAGTTCGTGCGCGCCGCTGCGATGGTCGGCATGGGTGTGAGTGTCGATTATCAGGTCGAGCTTGAGGCCGTGATAGGCGAGCACGCCGAGGTAGCGTTCGATACGGTCCTTGAGCGGGTCGATAATCACGGCGCGCGACGTGCTCTCCGAGGCGAGCAGATAGGTCTTGCACTTGAAGTTGTTCAGTTCGCGAAAAATCATGGCCGTCTTCTCCACGGCGGACTCGGCGCGCCCGGTACGTTGCTGCACGCTGAGAGACGTCGTGCCGCCCTCGGCGCCGCCGGTATCTCCCCCACAAAAGCGAGCCGCTCCCGACTATAGCGCCGCACGCGATGCTGTGTGAACGGCCCTGCGTCACGCCGCCCAACTCGGCGGCGCGCAAACGGCTGCGGCCGGACAAACGCGCGCGGCCGCTCGCTACGACGGCCTTGACCGGCGGACAGCCGCCCCCGATCATGCCCGCGGTGGAACTCAACGTCGCCCTCGCGCTAGCGATCTTCGCCTTCACCTACTTCGTCCTCGCGGTGGGCAACTTCCCGGGGCTTAAGCTCGACCGCACCGGGGCGGCGCTGGTGGGCGCGCTTGCGATGGTGCTGAGCGGCACGCTGGGCAAACGGGCGGCGTTCGACGCGATCGACTTTCCGACCCTCCTGCTGCTGTTCGGGATGATGATCGTCGTCGCCAATCTGCGCCTGTCGGGGGCGTTCGAACTGGCTGCGCGATGGCTTCTGGCACGCGCGCGTTCGGGCTTCGGCCTGCTCGCGATGACCGTGCTCATCTCCGGCCTGCTCGCCGCCTTCTTCATCAACGACGTCGTGTGCCTGGCGCTGGCGCCGCCGCTTATCGAACTGAGCCGCCTGCTCGAGATGGACGCCGCGCCGCTGCTGCTCGCGCTCGCCACCGCAAGCAACATCGGCAGCGTCGCCACGCTCACCGGCAATCCGCAAAACATGATCGTCGCCGGCTTCGCCCATCTCGGCTATGCGGCCTTCGCCGCGCGTCTGGCGCCGGTCGCGATCGTCGGGCTGATCGTCGACTACGCGGTCATCGCATGGCTCTACCGCTGCCCCCTGCGGCGCATCCGGCGTTCCGCCGCACTCACTCCGCCCCGCCCGGCGCAGACGCGGCACTGGGCGCTGATCAAATCGGCGCTCGTTGCCGTGGCCGTGCTCGCGGGTTTCGCGCTCGGCTATTCGACATGGCTGGTCGCGATGGCGGGCGGCGCGGCGCTCCTGTTCACGCGGCGCACGCCGCCCGAGTCGGTTTACGGGCTGGTGGACTGGACGTTGCTCGTGATGTTCGCCGGATTGTTCGTTGTGGTCGCCGGCGCCGAGACGACCGGCGTGCAGAACGACCTCCTGCGCATGGCCGGTCCGGGGCGGCTGCATCAGCCTGGTGCGCTCGCGGCGCTGGTCGCGATTCTCTCCAATCTGGTGAGCAACGTGCCGGCGGTAATGCTATTCCGCCCGATCTACGCGCAGCTCGATCACGGCGGCGCAGCCGGCCTGATACTCGCCAGCGCGAGCACGCTCGCGGGCAATCTCACGTTGCTCGGATCGATCGCCAACCTGATCGTGGTCGAGCAGGCGCGCCGCGAAGGAATCACGATAAGCTTCGTCGATTACCTGCGAGTCGGCCTGCCGGTGACGCTGGTGACGCTTGTCCTCGACGTGGTCTGGCTGCGTCTGCTCGGCTAGGCGACGGTCGCGGGCGGGAATTTGAATCGCACCACTTCGGCCGTGCGCGCCGCCTCGGCCACCATCGCCTCGACGTCGAACGCGCGCTCGGCGGCCGCCACCTGGTCCGGATTGGCATGCGTCTCGGGATGGGGTGGGACGAACAGCGAGCAGCAGTCCTGGTCGGGCTGGATCGAGGTTTCAAAGGTGCCGAGCCGGCGCGCCTGCTCGACGATCTCATTCTTGTCCATCCCGACCAGCGGGCGCAGTATCGGCATCGGCGCGGCCGCCTCGATCACGGCCATGTTTTCGAGCGTCTGCGAGGCGACCTGACCGAGGCTTTCGCCGGTCACCAGCACGGTTGCACCGACGCGGCGCGCAAGCGCGCCCGCGATCCGCACCATGAAGCGGCGATAGAGCACAACGCGCAGCGGACGCGGCGCGCGCGCGACGATTTCGCGCTGCACGTCGGCGAAGGCGACCAACATCAGCGCGCTATGCGCCTGGTAGTGGGTGAGATGCTCGGCCAACTCGGCGGCTTTTTCGCGGCTGGCGGCCGATACCAGGGGATGGCTGTGGAAGTGGACGAAGTCGAGTCTGAGCCCCCGGCGCATCATCCGATACGCGGCCACCGGCGAGTCGATTCCGCCCGAGAGCAATGCGACGCCGCGGCCAGTGACTCCCACCGGCAGGCCGCCCGCGCCCGCCAGCTTGCCCGCCGAGACGTAGGCCGCGTCAGGAAGAATCTCGATCGCGATGGTCAGCGCGGGATTCTCAAGGTTAACTTTAAGTCCGGTCGCACCCCCAACCGCGGCCCCGACTTCGCGGTCGATTTCCATCGAGTTGAACGCAAAGCGCTTGTCGGCGCGGGTCGCGCTGATGCGAAAGGAGACTGCGTCGGGATGGCGGCGCGCAATCTCGATCGCCTCGCGCTTGAGCGCCTCGAGCTCGCGTGGCAGCGCGCGGCAGATCGAAAAATTCTGCAGGCCGAAGACCAGCGCGGCGCGCGCGGCGGCAAGTCGCTCGTCAACGGCGTCGGGCAACTCGACGATAAGCCGCGGTCCCTCGCCGCGCATCGCGCCCAGCGGCAGGTCGGCAAAGGCGGCGCGCAGGTTCTGCTTGAGCTGATCGACGAAGCGCCACTGGTTTCGCCCCTTGAGCGCGATTTCATGATATCTTCCGATCAGGTAGCGCATCGTGACCGTTTCAATCGCGGACTTGCCCGCAGCCGTCTCCCAAGCCTACGCGCCATCGGCGACCCCGCGCCAGCGGGGACGCAGCGCGCCGGAGCGCACGCCGGCAAGAGTCAGGACTCCTACATGAGCGCAGGCAACGGAATCAATCATCACCGGCTCGAGCGGTTGCGCGCGGCGCTCGAGCCGGCCGACCGGATCGCCACTCATCGTGGCGGCAACCGCCGCGCGGCGGCGGTGCTGATGCCGCTCTTCGAACGGGCCGGCAATCTTCATCTGCTCTTCATCCGGCGCTCCGACCACGTTGAAAGCCATCGCGGACAGGTCGCCTTCCCCGGCGGCCGCGTCGATCCGGCCGACCCGAGCTTGCTCTATACGGCCCTGCGCGAAGCGCACGAGGAGGTCGGAATCGAGCCGGCGAGCGTGCAGGTCCTCGGCGGTTTTCAGGGCGCGGTCGCGCGCGTGAGCGAAATCCACGTGACCCCGTTCGTCGGCGTTATCCCGCACGCCGACAGCTTGCGCGCCAATCCCAAGGAGGTCGCCGCGGTCTTCGACGTGCCGATGAGCGCGCTGAGCGACCCGCGCTACCGCAAGACCTACCGTTTCGATCGCGGCGGCGGCGTTATCACCGAGCATCCGGCGATCTCATACGGCGGCCAGATCATCTGGGGGCTCACTCTGCGCTTCACCGAGGAGATGCTGCGCCGCATGCACGGCGCGGCCTCGGGGTAGCCGCGCACGCTCAATGCCGCGCCATTAGTTCGAAATAGGAAACGTCGATCAGCGCCCGCGCCCCGACGCCAAGCGCCCGCAACAGCTCGTCCACCTCGGCGCGCGCGGCTCCGGCGTCCGCGCGTTGGCCCAGCACGGCCTCGATCTCGCCGAAGGTGCCCAGGCCCTCGACGCGGTCGAGATGGAAGCGCACGTTGCGGCGCATAAGCAGCGTGCGATGCTTGCGGACTTCGGCGAGGATGCCGAGCGCGCGGGCGAGTATCTCGCGCGTGCGCGTGGCCTCTGCCACCGGAACCATCTCATAGCGGCTGAGCATCAACGCGCCGTCTCCGCCGCGCGCGTATTGAATGAGCCACGCATCGGGCGGCTGTTCGCGCAGCTTGAGCTTGCCCTGTGCGACGGGAAAGAACGTATCGCGCTGGGTCAAGCTCGCAACGGCGACGTAGCCGAGGGCGAGCGCGGCGGCGCGTGCGGCCTCGAGGTCGGCAAGTCTGAACTTGGCCTCCAGGTTGCGCATCGTAAGCGTACCGGCCGAGTTTAGCCCGCCCGTTCGGCGATTCGCCACGGCTTTGATCGCCGCCGCGGCGGCAGGTGGAATGTCTGCGCGCCATCGCGCGACTTGACAGTGCGCGAAGGCGCCGCATAGGCTCGCACGATCGCAAGCCGATCCGGATGGAACCTAAGGAAACAGAACGCGAGGACGCCAGGTTGCGCGAGCTCGGGTTCGACCCCGCGGCGGCGCCGGAGGAGGCGCTCGCGCGCCTGCGCGAGCTGCGCGGCAGGCCCGGCGTCAGCGACGGCGCGGTGGCCCGCGCGCTGGGCGGCATCGCGAGCGCGGAAGCGGCGGCAATGCTCGCCGCGATGGAGCGCGGGGCCACCGGCGTGCTGCGCCGCGAGGTCCGCCGCGCCCTGTTTCGTCTGCGCCAGCGCGGCGTCGCAGCGGCGGCCGAGCCGGCGTCAGCTCCCACCGCTCGGTCAGCGATGGCCGCGGCGGGCGAGCCGGGGCTCAGCGCGCTGTTCTCGCCGATCGATGCCGACGGCGCCCGCGTCGTCTGGCTGCTCAAGAACCGGCGCGGCGAAATCGCATGCCTGTGGGGCCTGGTCTCCGAAACCGAAGGGCTTATCAACGTCCGGCTTAGCCAACGAGGGCGGCGTGAGCTGCGCGACGAACGCGCCGAGTTCGAACGGCGCACCGGAGTGCGAATGGTGGAGGGCGACGGGCGGCTCGGCGACTTCGTTCTGTGCGAAGCCTATCGCCGGACGCCCGAGGACAAGCGCAAGCAGGTCGGAAGCTTTCTTGCCCTGCGCGCCGAGCTGGTCGCCGCGCCGCCGCCGGCTGAAATCGACCATCCAATATACGCCGAGATGGCCTCGGCGCTGACGCGCGAGCCGTCACCGGAGCTGCTTAAGGAGCCCGAACTCGCCGGCTGGAAATTCGCGGCCGACGAGATCAAATCTTACATCGACGAGATCAGGTCGATCCGCGAAAGCGTCCTGGTACTCAACCGCGTGCAGCAGGAAGAGCGAATCAATACGGTCATCGAGCGCGCGGTCGACGAGCTGCTCACAGGCGAACGCGCCTATCGCGTGCGGCGTCACCTCGAAGATACCGCCTACTACCTCGCGCGCAGCGGACGCCCCGAGGCCGCGGGATGGGCCGCGGCGGCGGCCGCACGGCTGCGCGACGGGGCCGACCTGCGGCGTGTCGCGTTCTTTCAGGCCCTCGTGCGCGCGCAACTCGGAGCGGCATTTGCCGAGGAGCGCGAGAAGGAACGCGAAGAGCCGCGGCTGATCATGACGCCGGCCGAGGCAATGCGCGCGCAGATGCAGGCGGCGCGCGGCCGCCGGCGCTAGCATGAGGTCTGAAGTAACACTTGATATCTGAAACCCGCCCGAAGCGCCGCCCATGATCGATGAGAAACCGCTCGCCGGCGTGCGCGTGCTCGATTTGAGCCGCGTGCTTGCCGGACCGTTCTGCGGCATGAACCTCGCCGACCTCGGCGCCGAGGTGATCAAGATTGAATTGCCCGGGCGTGGGGACGACTCGCGCGGCTACGCGCCGCGCATCCCCAACTCCGAGGACTCCGGCTACTTCTACAGCGTCAACCGCGGCAAGCTCAGCGTTACGATCGATCTGCGCGAACCCGACGGCGCGGCGGTCGCGCTTGACCTCGTGCGCCATGCCGACGTGGTACTGGAGAATTTCGCGCCGGGCACGATGGAGCGTTTCGGGCTCAGCTACGCGCGGCTGGCCGAGTCTAACCCGCGGATCATCCTGTGCTCCATCTCGGGCTTCGGACAGAGTGGGCCGATGGCGTCGGCGCCGGCGTACGACATCGTGGCCCAGGCGCTGGGCGGCACGATGAGCATCACGGGACCGGCGGGCGGCGACCCGACGCGCTGCGGGGTGTCGATCGGCGACCTCGCGGCGGCGCTCTACGGCGTGATCGCGATCCTCGCCGCGCTGCGGCTGCGCGAGCGAACCGGCGTGGGGCGCCATCTGGACGTCGCGATGCTCGACTGCCAGGTCGCGCTGCTCGAAGACGCGCTCGCGCGCTACTCGGCGACCGGCGAGGTGCCCGGGCCGCTGGGCTCGCGCCATCCGTCGATCACGCCGTTCCAGCAGTTCCGCGCCGCCGACGGCTACTTCGTCGCCGGGGCCGGAAACGAATCGTTATGGCAGCGCTTCTGCGAGGCGATCGGGATGCCGGAGCTGAAGAGCGACCCGCGTTTCAAACTCAACGCCGATCGCACGGCGAACCACGCACGGCTCGAACCGATTCTCCAGCGCCATTTCGCCTCGCAGCCGCGCGATCATTGGCTGGGCCGGCTCAACGAGGCGGGCGTGCCGTGCGCGCCGATCGCCAACGTTGCCGAGGTCGCGCGCAATCCGCATCTCGAAGCACGCCGGATGATCCTGCGTGCCGATCATCCCGCGTTCGACGGTTTGATTGTGCCGGGCTCACCGCTCAGGAACGCGGGCTCCAATGCCGAGCCCGACACGCGCTCGCCTGCGCTGGGCGAGCACACCGAACGCGTCCTGCGCGAGGTCGCCGGCTACGACCTCGCACACATCGCCGACCTCCGCCGCCGCGGTATCATCTAAAGAAAGGACGCTTTTCGCCTTCCTTTCAGGGAAGCGGGCGGGCATCAGGTGGCACCTTTATCAGCTTGATGGACCGAAGCCCGCGCCGCTCGGAGAGAGCGGACCGCTACAAGCCCAGTTCGGCGCGGGGGCGGGTCAGCGTATCGATCACCGCGTACATGATCGCGCGCGCGGTGCGGACCAGATCGGGCACCGCGACGACGCCCATCCCGCCCAGCCCCTGGCGGAACTCCGGCGGGCAATCGCGCGGCGGGGCTGGAAATCCGATCCGTGCACACGGAATCCCCATCCGGCGAATCAACGCGCCATCGGTCTGACCGCCAAGCGGCGGCGGGTCGCCGTGCGGACGCCCGGCGACGCGCTCCCATCCGCGCCGGCACGACTGGATGATCCAGTTCTCCGGATCGGTTGCGCCGCCGGCGACCGCGCCTATCATCTCCCATTCCACCGCGACCTCCGGATGGTGCGCCGCGATCTCGGTCATCGCCTCGGCAAACTGCGCGCGCACCGCGGCCGGCGTCGTGTGCGGATTGCATCTGAGGTCGAGATAGATTTCCGTCGTGGCCGAGGGAAACGCCGGCCGCTCGGGCCAGCCCGCGCGCACCGCCGCGATCTGGCCTTCGGCCTTGATCGCGGCCGAACTGTTGCGCGCGGTGTATTGCGCAATCCACGCCTCGAGCTCCTCGATCACGCGCGCCGCGGGCACGATTGAACCCTGGAACCCGGGCGCGCCGCGGGGCGTCCCCGCGTAGCCGAGCGTGCCGCGCACGCTCACCTTGAACCAGCACATCCCGGGCTCCTCGGCGAACACGCGCCACACCGGCTTCATAATGATCGCAAAGTCGGGCGCGACACCGCGCGAGAGCAGATGATAGAGCCCGCTGCTCATCCCCCAATGGCGCCGCGCGGCGACGTCGACCGGCATCCCGCCGCCGGCAAACGCCACAATCAGGTCGCCGCGGATCGGAATCATGGCATCGGAAAGCGCCGCCGCAATCTCGGCCAGCGTGGCGACCATCGACTTCGGATTCGCCGCGCCGAGCCCATAGACGAAATCTCCCTCGGCCGCCGCCCTGGAGATCATGTCGCGGCGCAGCACGGGGCCGGCCCACGGAACATCCTTGTCGGGATCGCCTTCGAGATTGGTATCGACCGGCGCGTAGAGCATCAACGTGGCGCCACCGCCGCTGCCGCGCAGCTCGGCCACCGCGTTGCCGGTTGCCTCGTCGATCGGCTGGTAGAAGGCGCGCGCGCCGCCGACATGCTCGCGCATCCACGCCGCGACGAACTCGCTCGCCGCGCGTTCGGCGCCGGTGGGACTTGGAATATCGACAAGCGCGAGGAGCAGGTGTTTGAGCCGCTCGGCGTCAATTCGCGCGGATGCCTCGGCGTACCATCGCTCCTGCTCGGCCGTCAGCGCCAGTTGCCGCGTCTCAGATCCCATCGCGCCCCCTGCCCTGCCTGCTCATCGCGCGAGCGCCGGCCGGCCGCGTAGCGGCTCCCCTTCGTCCGGCGGCGGCATCGGCGGGATCGAGGCCGGCGCACGATCCGCTGCGCCGTTGAAAAGCGCGCGTGCCGCCCTGGCCGCAAAGGCCAGCCCGACGCGTGCGAGAACCAGGGGCTGGTAAAGGTCAGACAGCGGGCGGGTCAGTTGCGCAACTTCAACCAGGACCCGGCGCACCGCAGGATCTTTCGCCGCTATCCCTAAGCCGTCGAGATAGCGGTTGAACAGCTTCATCGACAGCGGCCGCTCGCCAAGAGTGAACGGGAAGCGCAGGTCGACGCCGGCCGAGAGCAGCCAGGGATCGTGCTGGATCCGAGCCTGCGCGGCAAAGAACTCGCGCGCAAACTGGGGCGCGTCGGGCGGGTATTTCTCAAGGCATACGCGCAGCATCGTGGCCGACAGCGCCAGCGCCGTCATCCCTTGCGCATAGACCGGGTTGTAATGGCAGAATGCGTCGCCGATCGCGACGAAACCGTCCAGCCGCTCGTTCCATCGCTCGTAGTGCCGCCAGCGGTTGCGAATCGCGCGGTTGGCGTATACCGGCGAGATTGGCTCCATCAGGCGCGCCATCTCGGCGACGATCGGCGAGCGCAGCCGCCGGAGCAGCGCCATGAATTCATCCGCGTGGGTCGGCGGGTAACGGCGGTTGAAGCCGGAGAGCGTCAGATGCCAGCGGCCGTGCTCCTTGAGCTGGAAATTGGCTTCAGTCAGATCGTCGGGGCGACGGCGGATATAGGCGCCGGCCGCCCACCACCAGTCGCTCGGCCACTTGACCGGCGGCGGCCCCTGGAACCAACGCGACGAATAGCCGGCAAGCGGATCAACCACGCTCTCGCGCGGCGCAGTCACTCCCGCCGCTTCGAGCCACATCGGCGCGCGCGACACCGCGCCGCTCGCATCGACGACCAGATCCGCCTCGAGTATTCGCTCGGGCCCGCCGGCGTGCGCGGGCAAACGCACACCCACGCATCGCGCACGTCCGCCGTCGCGCACCACCTTGAGTCCGGTCACCGGGGCGCGCTCGCGCAGCTCGACCTTTGGCAGTTGGCGGAACAGCTCGCGCACGCACGACTCGATGAGCTCGCGGCTCGCGCTCAGGAACTTGAGCCCGCTGCGGTAGCGCGGTTGCCATCCCTCAGCCCGTAGCACTGCGAAGTCCCAGGTATGGTCATGAAACGTCGCGCCCTTGTCGACCACCATCCGCTCGAAGCCCGGGAAGGCGCGCTCGTATTCGTTGAGCCCGCGCACCAGCAATCCGTGAACGTGGCGGGCCTGCGGGACGCCGGCGCGGTCCTCGGCACCGGCGGGAAAGCTGTCGCGGTCGAGCACGCTGACGTGATCGAAGAAGTCGGCGAGCATGCGCCCGGCAAACAGTCCCGAGAAGCTGCCGCCGATTACGACTGCATGCGTCGTGGCCATCTGCAACGCCTTGGGCGCGACGACCGCGGCGCGCGATGCGCGCCGCTTGCGTCACCGCCCCTGCGCGATTGTAGTCCTCCGCCGGCTGAAGCGTAACCGCCCGGCGCTCCCGCTCGACCGATTACGTTCACCTCCGCACCGCCCTACCGTGCGCCGGCATTCTGCGCCGCCGGCGGCGCATTCGTTGCGCTGGCGACGAAGCGCTCGGCGAAGATCCGCTCCGGAGGCACGCCCAGCTCGGTTAGCCGCCGGCGCGCCGCCTCGATCATCGGCGGCGGCCCACACACGTACGCCGACGCCTCCGGGTCGCCGAGCGGCTGGTGGCCGAGCGCGTCCACCGCCGTCCCCTGGATAAGCCCGCTTGCCGGATCATCGACGCGGTCGGCGCTCAGACGCACGCTGAGCTCCGGCATCCACCACTGCCGCAATTCAATCTCGTCGCGATAGAAGAACGTCTTGTCGCTGGCGCAGCCGAAGCTCAGAATCATCTTCGGCCGCGGGCCGCCGCCGCGCCGGATCGCGTCGAGCATCGCCAGGATCGGCGCAAGCCCGGTGCCGCCGGCCACGAAGACGCGCGTCCCTTTGCCCGGATGCAGGATGAAGGCGCCGAGGGGACCTTCGATCTCCAGTCTGTCGCCCGCTCGCGCGCACCCACGCAGATATTCCGACATCACGCCGCCCGGCAAAATCCGCACCAGGAATGCCGCAACGGGCAACTCGCGCGGCGTCGTGCACATCGAGTACGAGCGCCACTCCTCGCTGCCCGGCACCTTTATCCTCACGTACTGGCCGGCGCGAAACGCAAAGCTCGAGCGCGGCGGCAGTGTGACCGTCAGCCGCGCAACCGAGTCCGCCGGCCACTCGACCGACTTGACGCGCGCCTCGAAGCTCCGCCGCTCGCCCTGGTAGATGAGCGTGCTCGGATAGTGCAGGCCGACGACGCTATCGGCGAGCGCGTGCGCGCTGCATAGCAGGCGTTTGCCCTCGGCGACCTCGGCGGCAATTAGCGCGAGCGCCCGGTCGCGCACCATCTCGACGGCGCCGCTTTCGAGCCGCGCCACGCAGGTCGAACAACTACCCGAGCGACACTGGTGGACCAGCGGGACCCCCTGGCGCAGCGCGGCGTCAAGCACGAACTCCCGCGCGCCCACGTCGATTGCTTTTTCGAGGCCGTCCTCAAAGCGCAGGATTACGCGATGCGCATGCGCCGCGGATGGATCGTGGCTGGTCATCGCGCGTTCGAGGCTCGGCGCGCCGCCTCAGTGGCCGTCGGCGGTCGCGGGCGGTTCCTGGATGCCGCGGTTGAAGCGCGCGGCGACTTTGCGCCAGGTGATAACCGCGGCGTCGAAGGCGCATAGCGTCTCGCGGTTCCAGCCGTCGCCGCGCTCGTAGAACTCCTGCATCGCCTCGCGTGCGAAGAGGTCGTTGTCGTTGAAGTCGCGCAGCGCGAGCGGCTCGAAGAAATTGTCGTAGAGGTAGTCGGCCTCGCGCCGCTCGTCTTCGTTGCGGCAGCGGCCAACCAGCACCTCCCAGTACTCGTGGCGCTTGTCGTCGATCGGCACGTACCACTCATACTGCGCCCATCCCGGAGCCGGCCAGTGCTCGACCAGCAGGATGCCCGGCAGGTAGGTCGAGGTGCGCGCGTAGTACGACTTTTTGCCGCGCGCGCGCAGCTTGACCGCCGGGTTCTCCATGATGAACTTGTACGAGCGCGTGTTGTACATGTTCATGATGCCCTTGGGGCCGTCGGGGACGTCGATGATCCTGATTGCGTCCTCGCCGATCGGCTCGACGCCTAATCCGAGCTTGCGGTCGGTGGCGGCCACGATCTGATTGTCCCAATGGATGAGCAGATGGCCGGGGTCGAAGCCATTCTCGGTCGCCAGACGCCAGTTGGAGTTGCCGGTGCGATGGATCCCGCGGACGTAGGCGTGATCGTCGAGGATGTGCGCGACCGGGTTCGTATCGTCGGTGATCCGGATCGGCAGGTCGCACTCCAGCGCGGGCAGCGGAGCAAAATCCTCGTCGCCGACGAAAACGAAAATGATCCCGGCGCGCTCGGCAACCGCGTAGGTGCGGATGCGGACCTTGCCGATCAGCGGATCGTCAGGCGAGGCGACGATCGTCTTAAGCACGCCATCGGCAAGCCGGTAGGTGAAGCCGTGGTACCAACAGCTCAGCGTGTCGGCGGTCAGGCACATCGGGCGCAGCGAGAGCCGCACGCCGCGATGGGCGCAACGGTCCTGGAGCGCGTACACGCGCCCCCCCGAACGGCGCAGCACAATCGGATGGCCCGCGATGGTGACGCCCTTGAGGCCGTTCTCGGCCAGCTCGTGGCTGAAGAGCGCGGGGTACCAGGCGTTCTTGAAGCCCCAGTCCGCCTCGATGTAGGGCGCATACTGGCGGCTGGCGGAGATTGCCGAGAGCCTGTCGCCGGCGGCCATAGTTTACCCTCCATGCGCGCCTGCGCGACGCGCATGATAGAGTGATGGACCGGCCGCAAGCCCGCTGTCAACTACGGAGGCGCCCGCGATGCGCGAAGTTGTGATCGTCGATGCCGTCAGAACCCCGATCGGGCGCGCCGGCAAGGAGGCCTACTACCGCGACATCCGCGCCGACGACCTCGGCGTCGCCTGCGTGCGTCGGCTCCTGGAGCGCAACTCCGGGCTCGACCCCACCGAAATCGAGGACGTGGTCTGGGGCTGCGCCAACCAGTCGGGCGAACAGGGACTCAACCTGGGGCGCATGATCGCGCTGCTCGCCAGGCTGCCGGTCGAGGTCGCGGGCACGACTGTAGATCGCCAGTGCGGCTCGAGCCTCCAGGCGGTCAATTTCGCGGCCTACGAGATTATCGCCAAGACCGCCGAGGTCGTGATCGCCGGGGGCGTCGAGCACATGAGCCACGTCCCGATGGGCTCGGGGCTCCTGCCCAACATGAAGCTGCTCGACCTGTTTCCGCAAGACATGTTCGTGATGGGTCTGACCGCGGAGCGGTTGGCCGCAATGTACGGGATCACGCGCGAGCAGGCCGACGCCTACTCCCTGCGCTCTCATCAGCGCGCCCTCGCCGCGCGCGAGCGCTTCAAAGAAGAGATCGTGCCGATGCGGCTTGACGCCGAACGCGTCGTCGACGCCGACCAGGGGCCGCGCTCCGACACCAGTCTCGAGAAGCTCGCCGCGCTTAAGCCCTCGTTCAAGGCCGATGGCCAGGTGACCGCTGGCAACTCGTCGCAGGTGAGCGACGGCGCCGCCGCCGTGCTGCTGATGAGCGCCGAGCGAGCGCGCGCGCTGAGGGTGCGGCCAATGGCGAAAATCCGCGCGACAGCAGTCGCCGGCGTGCGGCCCGAGATCATGGGATGGGGTCCCGTGCCGGCAACCCATAAGGCGCTTGGGCGGGCCGCGCTCCAGCCCGCTGACATCGACCTTGTCGAGATCAACGAAGCCTTCGCGGCGCAGGTGCTCGCCTGCAACAGCGAACTTAAATTCGACGAGGAGCGGCTCAACGTCAACGGCGGCGCGGTCGCCCTGGGCCATCCGCTGGGATGTTCGGGGGCGCGGCTGATAACGACGCTGACCCACGAAATGCGCCGGCGCGGCGCGCGGCTCGGGCTGGCCACGATGTGCATCGGGATCGGTCAGGGCATCGCAACCGTGATTGAACAGGTGTAATCCGTAGCCGAAAGGTCCAATCGTCGCGGGACGAACCCATGGCCAAGCGGCTCCGATACGGCACGCTCTATGATCGGCACGGCGCGCGAGTGTCGGGCACGCCGGTTGGCAGTTCGTCAGCGCTCCTCGGCGATCTCTACCATCGCCTGCTCACCTGCTCGTGGCCGGCGCTCCTGTTGCTGATCGTCGCGCTCTTCGCCCTAACCAACGGCGCCTTCGCGCTTGGCTACCTGCTCGACGGCGGGGTCGCGCACATGCGTCCGGGCTCGTTCGCCGACGCCTTCTTCTTCAGCGTGCAGACGATGGCGACGATTGGGTACGGCACGATGGCGCCGGTTTCGACCTTCGCCAACGCGGTTGTCTGTCTGGAGGCGCTGGGCGGGCTGCTGGGCCTGGCGATTGTCACCGGATTGGTGTTCGCACGTTTTTCGCGGCCGACGGCCCGCGTGCGCTTCAGCCGCAATCTGGTCGTCTCGCGCAGCGACGGAACACCGTCGCTGATGTTCCGGATGGCCAACGAGCGCGCCAACCGGATCGTCGAGGCGCAGGTGCACGTGGTACTCGCGCGCCAGGAGATGACCGCCGAGGGCGGGAGCATGCGCCGCTTTCACGACCTTGCGCTCGCGCGCGGCCGCAACGCGCTCTTCTCGCTGAGCTGGACGGTAATCCATCCGATCACGGAGCAAAGCCCGCTCTTCGGCGAGACCGTGGAATCGCTCGCCGCGGCACGTGCGCAAATCGTCGCCTCGCTGACGGGGCTCGACGAATCCTTTCTGCAGACCGTTCATGCGCGCTACATCTGGGATGCCGAGGAGATTGTCTGGAACGCGCGCTTCGTTGACATCCTCAACCAAACCTCCGAAGGCGTGACGATCGATTACTCGCGCTTCGACGACGTGGTCCCGGCCGGCGACGCGAGCGCCGCGGTGGCGCAATCGGCTGACGGCGCGGCGGCGGCAGCGACCGCGCGACCCGGCAAAAAAGCGGAGCCAACGCATGAAGGTGTATGAAATCGAGCGCCCGGGAAGTATCGACGCGCTCCGGCCGGCTGAGCGCCCGCGCCCGGCGCCAGGCCATGGGCAAGTGCTGGTGCGCGTACGCGCCTGCTCGCTCAACTATCGCGATCTCGCCGTGGTACGCGGCACTTACGCGCGCGGGCTCAAGCTGCCGCTGATTCCGCTCTCCGACGGCGCCGGCGAGGTGGTCGAAGTCGGCCCCGGCGTCACCCGCTTCGCCGTCGGCGACCGGGTGGCCGCGATCTTCATGCAGAGCTGGATCGCCGGCGGACCGCGCGAAGAATATGCGCGCTCGGCGCTGGGCGGCGCGCTCGACGGAATGCTCGCCGAATACGTCGCGCTCGACCAGGCGGGACTGGTCGCAATCCCGGCCCATCTCACGTACGAGGATGCAGCCACCCTGCCCTGCGCGGCGGTCACGGCGTGGAACGCGCTGGTCAGCGAGGGCAGGCTCAAGTCCGGCGACACCGTGCTGGTGCTGGGCAGCGGTGGGGTGTCGGTCTTTGCACTCCAGTTCGCGCGGATGGCCGGCGCGCGCGTCATCGCAACCTCCAGCAGCGAGGACAAGCTTGCGCGCCTGCTCGAACTGGGCGCTTCCGACGGCGTCAACTACCGTACGACTCCCGAATGGGACAAACGGGTGCGCGAGCTCACGGCCGGACGGGGCGTCGATCACGTGGTCGAGGTCGGCGGCGCAGGCACGCTTGCGCGCTCGCTGGGCGCGGTGCGCCAGGGCGGGCGCGTCAGCCTTATCGGGGTGTTGACCGGCGCAGGCCAGGTCGATCCGACGCCGGTGCTGCGCAAGGCCGTAACGCTGCAGGGGATCTTCGTGGGCTCGCGCGAGATGTTTGACGAGATGAACCGCGCGATAGAGACCGCCGCGATGCGCCCGGTAGTCGATCGGGCTTTCCCCTTCGCCCAGGCGCGCGAGGCCTATCGCTATCTCGAGAGCGCCGCCCATTTCGGCAAGATCGTGATCACGTTTTAGGTGGCAGAGCGGGCCGAGCGGTGGAATTTGCCGGGCTTGAGGGGCTAGGATTGGGGGTTGATGGAAGCCGGGGAAATCAAGGAGATGATCGAACGCGGGCTGCCGGGCGCGCACGTCGAGGTGCGCGACTTCACCGGTAGCGGCGATCATTTCGAAGCGTTAGTGGTTAGCGAGAGTTTCGAAGGCAAGGGGCTGGTCGAGCGCCATCAGGCGATCTATGCCGCGCTGGGCGACGCGATGCGCGCGCGCATCCACGCGCTCACCCTCAAGGCGCTGACCCCTGCCCAATACGAGAATCGGAGGTGAACATGGCGGACGCAATCGAGCGGATCCGTGCGGCGGTCGCAAGCGACAAGATCGTCATTTTCATGAAGGGCAACCGCAACTTTCCGCAGTGCGGCTTCTCGGCCGCGACGGTCGAGGTCTTCGAGGAGTTGGGCGTGCCTTACACTACGGTCGACGTGCTCGCCGACCAGGAGGTGCGCGAGGCGGTCAAAACCTACAGCAACTGGCCAACGATTCCACAGGTCTATATCAACGGCAAATTCATCGGCGGCTGTGACATCGTGCGCGAGCTCTACCAGAGCGGCGAGCTGCAGACGATGGTGAAGCAGGCGCTGGGCGAAGCGGCGCGCCAGTAGCTGTCTCCAATCAGCGTTTGAAACCCAGCGTGGGCGGGCGCAGCGTCAGGCTGCGCCCGCCCGTGCATTGATCGCTCACCTGCAATCGGCACCCGCCGGCCATGCCGGGCGAGTACTGCCATACTTGCCGGCGAAGCTGAATCAGCTCGTGGACCGTCCCACAGCCCCTTGCGCCGAAGTTGATTACTTCGGGTTTCGCGCCGATGACGCTTCGGCGGCCCGGGACTAAGCCGCGGCGCGCGGAGCGACGGCGCCGGCGGCCTTGCGCCCGCCGTCGATGCTGATCTCGCCGCCGCCGTAAACCGCGACCATCAGCAACCCACCCATGAAGGCCAGATTCTTGTGCCACTGCAGCGTCTGGCCGGGGATGACGTGGAAGATGATCGTCACCGGGATGCAGAACAGGAAAATGATGAACGCGGCGAGCTCGGTCTTCCAACCGACCGCCACCATCAGGCCCCCGATTAGCTCGATGATCACGGCGATCACAAACAGCAGCGGGACCGCGTGATGCAACCCGCCGGCCTCCATGTACTTCATCGTGCCCCCGGGATTCATCAACTTGCCGATACCCGAGTCGACGAAGATGTAGGCCAACAGCAGCCGTCCGATCAGCGCTCCCACGTTGCGCATCGAATCCATCGCTGCTCACCTCCGCGTTTTCGTGTCGCCCGCAGACGTCGCGTTCCCGCCGAATGCAGCCTACGCGCCAAAATCCACGTTGTAAAACCGCGCCGGATTGCTGTGCAACAGACGATCGCCGACCTCGGAGGGCAGCCCTTCGAGCTTCTCGTGCAACTCCCTGAGCGCGCCGGGGAACAGGCAATCGAAGTGTGGATAGTCGGCGCCCCACAGGATGTTGTCGCCGAGCCCGGCCGCGACCACGTACTCCAGCGTCGTCTCGTCAGGATCGTAGGCAACGAAACAGTTGCGCCGGAACAGCTCGCTGGGCTTGTGCTTGAGCCACGGCACCAGGCGGCCAAGCTTCTCGTAATGACCGTCGAGGCGGTCCAGCCAGTAGAGCATCCAGCCCGCGCCTGCTTCGAGAAACGACACCTTGAGTCGCGGGAAGCGCTCGAGCACGCCGCCGGCGAGGATGTCCATCGAGGCCATCTCCTGCTCCAGCGGATGGCAGATCATGTGGCTGAAGAAGAGGTCCTTGTTCGGATAGCGGTCGGAGCAGACCGACTCGACCGTGTCGATCGCGAAGCTGCCGTGCACCGAAATCGGCATCCCGAGGTCCTGCGCCGCCGCCCAGAACTTGTCGTAGGCGGGGTCGCAGAGCCGGCGGTGATTGTACGGGGTCGGGCGGATCGTCGCCGCGCACAGGCCGAGCTTCGCCGCGCGTCCGAGCTCGCTCACCGCCGCGTCAACATCCTGGAGCGGGACTGTCGCAACCCCGAACAGCCGTCTGGGCGCCGTGCGGCAAAAGTCGGCAACCCATCGATTATAGGCATCGCAGGTGACGGCCGCGACCTCGGGGCGGCGAATCCCGGCGTACAGCAGCCCGATCGTCGGATAGAGCACCGACGCGTCGAGCCCCTCCTCGTCGAGCACGCTGATTCGCGCCTGCGGTTCCATCGCGCCGCGCGGGATCTCACTCCACTTCGTATGTACGGTCTTTTCGAGATCGCTCAGGCCGTTGGGCACGCCCGCGGCCGCGATCGGCAGCTCGTCGAAGACCCGCCCTTCGACCATCATGTAGGCGATGCCGTCGCGCTCGACGACCTGCGGCACCAGTTCACGGTACTTGGCCGGCGTGTATTCGCGCCAGACAACCTCGGGCTCCATCAGATGCGAGTCGGAGTCGACATAGACAGCCATGACGTGATCCTCCGCCGCGCTCGCGGCCGCCGGTTCCAGCTGATGCCCGTAGTCAAACTCTGATGGGCGTGGAATTGCAAGGAATTGCCGCTGGCCACGCCGGCCGCGGTTCGATAGCAGGATAGGTTGGCGCGAAAGCCGCAGCCGCGATTCGCCCCTGACCCAGCTCCGTCCGCTCGGCACTGGCAAGGCTCTCGGCATGAGCGCCGCCATCTTGAAGCAGACGCGATTGCCACTTGCCACGCTTAGCGCTTGGCCCGACTGTTTGAAACAAGTCGAACCGCCGTCTAAGTTCTAGCTTCCAATCCGCCGCAAGCGAGACATAGACCATGCTGTGGAAACCCGACCAGACCTTTTATCCGTCGCCGCGGTTGGCGATGCAGGGTCCGCGCGAGCGCCTGGGCTACGTCGGGGTGTTTAACCTTAACCCCGGAGCCGGCAAGCACGACGCGATCTGCGTGCTCGACCTGGATCCCGGCTCGCCCACCTTTGCCAAGGTAGTTGGGCGCGTCGAGCTACCCGGCGTCGGCGACGAAGTCCATCATTTCGGATGGAACGCATGCAGCGCCGCGCTCTGCCCCTACGCGGCCCATCCCCACGTCGAGCGCCGCTACCTGCTGGTCCCCGGCCTGCGCTCCTCGCGCATCCATGTGATCGACACCAAGCCCGACCCGCGCGCGCCCAAGGTGGTCAAGGTCATCGAGGCCGAGGAGCTCGCGACGCGCGCCAACTACAGCCGCCCACACACCTTCCATTGCGGCCCCGACGCCATCTACGTCAGCGCGATGGGCACCGGGCACGGCGACGGCGGCCCGGGCGGAATCTTCCTGCTCGATCACGAGAGCTTCGACGTGCTCGGTCAATGGGAGGTCGATCGCGGCCCACAGTACCTCGGCTACGACTTCTGGTGGCACCTCGGCTACGACGTCGCGATCACCTCCGAGTGGGGCACGCCTGAGATGTTCGAGAACGGGCTCAGCCTCGAGCGCATCGTCAAGGGCGACTATGGGCATCGCCTGCACATGTGGGACCTGCGCAAGCGGCGCCACGTCCAGGAGATCGACCTCGGCGCCGAGCATCAAATGGCGCTCGAACTGCGTCCGGCACACGACCCGACCAAGGCCTACGGCTTCGTCTGCACGGTCATCTCGACCAAGGACCTCTCCTCGGCGATCTGGCTGTGGCAGCGCAGCCGCGGCAACGGCACGTGGGAGGCGCGCAAGGTAATCGAAATCCCCGCCGAGCCGGCCGAGCCCGGCCTCTTGCCGCCGCCGCTCAAGCAGTTCAAGGCGGTGCCGCCGCTGGTGCCCGAGATCGCGCTCAGCCTCGATGACAAGTTCCTTTACGCCTCGTGCTGGGGAACCGGCGAACTGCGCCAGTACAACGTGAGCGATCCGCTGAAGCCGCGGCTGACCGGCTCGGTGCGCCTGGGCGGCATCGCCGCCCGTGCGCCGCATCCTAAGGGCGGTCAGATCAACGGCGGCCCCCAGATGCTCGAGATCAGCCGCGACGGCCGGCGCGTTTACGTCACCAACTCGCTGTACTCGGCGCTCGACGAGCAGTTCTACCCCGAGGGAATCCGCGGGTGGGTGGCCAAGGTGGACGTCAATCCGGCCGGCGGGATAGCGGTTGATCCCAACTTCTTCATCCCCTTCGAGGGTGAACGGCCGCATCAGATCCGCCTGGAGGGCGGCGATTCCTCCTCTGACTCGTTCTGCTACCCGTGAGCGCAGCGTGGCCGTGGCTTGCGGTCGCCGCGCTCGGCGCCTACCACGGCATCGACCCCTCGATGGGGTGGCTGTTCGCGGTCGCGCTCGGGATGCAGGAGCGCAGCCGCGCCAAGGTCGTCGCCGCGCTGGGGCCGATCGCGCTCGGCCATCTGATCTCGATCGCGGTTGTGGTCGCTGCGGTCGAATGGATACGCTCGGCGGGAGTTTCCGGCGCGCTGCGCATCACCGGCGCGGCGATTCTTGTCCTGTTCGGGATCTTCCGCTACCTGCGCCCGCGCGCGCATCCGCGATGGGTCGCGATGCGGGTCAATTGGCGCGAGCTGACGCTGTGGTCGTTCCTGATGGCCTCCGCTCACGGCGCGGGGCTGATGCTGTTTCCGATCCTGATGGGGATGCCGGAGGCCGCAGGCGCGCTCGCCGGTACGCGTTGCGCCATGCATGGCCGGCTGATGCATTCGCCACTGGGCATCCAAGCGCTGTCCGTTACGCAGGGCGCCGCAGTGGTGCTTGTGCATACGGGCGCGATGCTCGCGGTGATGGGCGCGATCGCGATCGTGGTTTACGACCGCCTCGGACTGGCCTTTCTGCGCAGCGCCTGGATTAACCTCGACACCGTCTGGGCCGGAGCGCTCGTCGCCGCGGGCCTGCTTTCACTGGCGATCTGACGCACGCCGCGCCCAAGCGCACCCGCGGTCGACCGCGCGCACCCACGGCTATAAACTCGTCAGGGGACTTGCAACCCGCAGGGGCCAGCGATGTCAGCCGCTTCCCGTCTCCTCGTCGTCGAGGACGAAACTAAGCTTGCGGCCAATCTCAAGCGCGGGCTTGGCGAGGCCGGCTTTGTGGTCGATCATGCGCCGAGCGCGGAGGCCGCGCGCGCCGCGCTCGCGCAGGGAGCCTACGATGCGATGGTGCTCGACCTGCGGCTGCCCGGCCAGGACGGCCTCGACTTCCTGCGCGAGCTGCGCGCCGCCGGCGCCGCGCTCCCGGTGCTGATCCTCACCGCCCGCGACGCCACCGGCGACCTAGTGGCCGGGCTCGACGGCGGCGGCGACGATTATCTCACCAAGCCGTTCGCCTTCAGCGAGCTCACGGCGCGTCTGCGCGCGCTGCTGCGCCGGCGCCTGATCGCAAGCCAGCCGGTGCTCGCCGCCGGGGGAGTAACGATCGACACGGTGCGCCGCCAGGCGATGCGCAACGGGCGCGCGCTCGAGCTCTCGCCGAAAGAGCTGATGGTGCTGGAGTGCCTCGTGCGCCATGGCGGAGTGCCCGTCACGCGCGACATGATCGGCGAAATGGTGTGGGGCGCCGACTACAATGCGCTCTCCAACATCGTCGAGGTATTCATCAACCGCCTGCGCCAGAAGATCGATTTCGCCGGCGAGCCGTCGCTGATCGTAACCGTCCGCGGCGTCGGCTATCTGTTGCGGACCGAGCCGCCGCCATCGGCATCGAAGCGAGGCGCACGTTGAGCATTCGCCTGCGCCTGACGATCTACTGGACGGCGATTGCCGCGGCGATCCTGGTCGCGGCGGGCGCCTTGGTCATATTCCTGTTCTCGCGCGAGATGTGGGGGGCGCTCGACGCCGCGCTGCTCGAGGAAGCGGACACCAGCGCTGCGACTCTGAGGCGTGCGCCGGCTGCCGGTGAGGCCGCGGCAATCCTCGACCGCCTCAGCCAGGAGAAGGATATCGGACCGCGGCGCCGCGTGCGGCTCATCGTTGGCGATCGCGTGGCGATCGACTACGGCGCGCCAAACGCCGATCTTCCCGCAGCGTTTTCCGATACGGCCAGCGGCGAGCGCGTCATCGACGGCATCCGCCACCGCTATCGATACGCGATCGTCGCCTTTCGCGTCGGCGGCCAGTCCGCGCGGCTGGAAGACGGCGTGGACGCCGCGCCCGTGCGCCGCGCTATCGCACATCTGCGCCGCGTCTCGCTTCTGCTCATCCCCCTCATCCTCGCGTTGAGCGCGCTGGGAGGCTACTGGATGTCGGCGCGGGCGCTGGCGCCGCTGAACCGGATCGCGGCCGCCTTGGGGCAAATCGGCCCGCGCGACCTGGCCCGGCGGCTTTCGTACGGACCTGTACGCGACGAAGCCGCGCGTCTTGGCGAAGAGATCAACCAGTTGCTCGAACGGCTCGAGCGCGCCTCCGCCGCCCAGGCCCGCTTCGTCTCCGAGGCCGCCCACGAACTGCGCACGCCGCTTACGGTGCTGCGCAGCGGGCTGGAAGTCGCGCTGCAGAAGCCGCGCAGCGCCGCGGAAAGCCGCGCCGCGCTGGAGCAGGCGCTCGGTGAAACCGAGCGCCTGTGCTCGATCGCGCAGGACCTGCTCGCGCTGGCGCGCCTCGAAGCCGAGCCGGGCGCGACGCGCACAGCGGTTGACCTGCGGGAGGTCGCGACCGAAGCCGCAACGATGGCGCAGACTCTGGCGCAGGCCAGGCATCAGAGGCTCGCGCTCGACGCCCCTGAGCGGGCCGTCGTGCACGGCAGCGCCGACGATCTGCGCCGGGTCGTGCTCAACCTGCTCGACAACGCCATCAAGTTCACGCCCGAGCGCGGCTCGATCGAGGTCAGCGTCTTTTGCGACGGCGGTATGGCGCTGCTTGCGGTGCGCGACAGCGGACCCGGAATCGACGCGCTCGATCTGCCCCACGTTTTTGAGCCTTTTTATCGCAGCCGTGGCGCCAACGGCACAGGCAGCGGCCTCGGACTGGCGCTGAGCCGTGAAATCGTGCGCATCCATGGGGGCGCAATCCGCGCCCTCAATCGCAGCGGCGGCGGATGCGAGGTTGAAGTCCGCCTTCCGCTCGCCGACGCATAGCGGGCAAGGCTCCTGACGCCGGCGCGAGCTTCCGAGCCGGCAGTGGGGGTCGCGTGCGCTCTGAGATTAACGTTTGTTAATTAGGTCGGGCCTTCGCCGCCTGTTAGATCTGGCCGCGTAGCCATCGGAATTCGTATGCGCGAGCCTCGCGCCGTCTTCGCGGTATTCGTTCATCTCAACCTCGACGGCGCCGCAGCGGTTCGCCGTCCGGAGGGAGCCGTGAGCAGGTTTTGCAATATGATCAGGATGCTGGCGCTGGCCACCTGCGCGCTGGTTACGGGCGCACTGAGCCCGGCGGCGGCTGCTTCCGGTGGCTCGCCGCTTACGCTGAAGGAAGCGGTGCAGCGGGCGCTTGCCTTCGCGCCAACGGTGGCGGCCGCCACCGCGCAGAGCGATTTCAGCGCCGCGATGGTGGGCGAAGCGCGCGCGCCGCTTTATCCCTCGCTCGCCGCTGAGTCCGAGTACTTCCAGGCGCCCGGCTACAGCTCAACCATCACCAACAGCGGGCTTGCGGACGCGATGCTGGTGTTGAACTACACGGCGTATGACTTTGGCCGCAGGCTCGCCGCCACCCGCGCCGCGCTCTACCAGAGCGAGGCCGACCAATACGGCGTCGGCGCGGCGCGCGCACAGATCGTGTTCGACACGACGGTAGCGTATTACGGGCTGCTGCGCGCGCAGGAGGCCCAGCGCGAGCTGGCCTCCAACGCCGCGCGGCTTGAGCGCTACGTAAAGGTCATCGAGGCGCTCCGGCAAAGCGGGCGCGCGATCCCCAACGACGTGCTGAAGATTCGCACCGCGAGTAATGCCGCCACGCTCGACCTTTCCAACGCATGGCAGGCTACGACGCGCGCCGCGGCCGCACTCGGCGCATTGGTGGGCGAACTCGGGGCCGCCGATATCAGCGTCACGCAAGTCAGCGGCGTTCCGCCCTGGCCGAACGACGATCTTTCGCGCAACCCACTCCTCGAAGCGGCGCAGCGAAAAGTTGCCTCGGCGAAGGCGGCAGCGCAGGCCGCGATGCGCGAGCGTTACCCGACGCTCAAGCTCGCCCTGACCGCCGGATGGGAAGGGATCAATCCGCCGCACACCTTCGCCCGCAACGGCGGCGCCTCGTACGACGGGCTGGTCTCGATGCCGATCTTCGACGGCGGCCTCATCGCGGCGCACATCGACGAGGCCCGCGCGCGCGTGGCCGCCGCCCAGGCACAGGTCCGCCAGGTCGAGTTCGACCTGCGCCGGCGGCTCGCCGACGCGCGTCCGCGCTACGAGGCGGCACGCGACCAGCTCGCACTGCTGGCGCGCGCGCAGCCGCTCGCCGACGACAACTTCGCGCTGACCTGGGCGCGCTTTCTGGGCGGCGGCGAGGTCACATTGCTCGAAGTGCTCGACGCCTACGAGCGCGCCGAGCAGTTGCGCCTGGCGCGCTTCGACCAGGAGTTTGCCGCGCGCCAGGCCGCGGCTGAAGCGGCGTTGCTGATCGGCGCCGAGCAGCCGTGATAGCGCCGACGCCAAAACCGCGAGTCGTGGCGGCACGCGTGTTATCCGGCGCACTCGCGACGTCCGCGCTCGTGGTTACGCTTGCGGCCACCGGATGCCGCGGGCGCGCCGTCCCGAACGACGAGGCGGAGCTTCAGACCGCTCCCAGTCCAGTGCTCGCGGTGAGCGCGGCGCGCGCCGCGATTATGCCGCTGCACGAGGAAGTGACGCTGCTCGGCACCACTGCGGCGCTGCGCCATCTGACGCTGCGCGCGCCGGCGGCCGGGCGCGTACTCGGACTCGAATTGCAAAGCGGCGATCGGGTGCGCCGCGGCGAGGTCGTCGCGCACATCATCAGCCGCGAGGAAGAAGCCGCGCAGGCGGGCGTGGACGTCGCGCGGCGAATCGATCCCAGGGAGGCCGCCGCGCTGGCGAGTTCGGTCAAACGCTACGCCGCCGGCGCCGGTATCGCCGTCCGCGTTCCGGAGAACGCCGTGGTCGCCCAGCGTCTGGTCAGCCCCGGCCAACTGGTCAACAACCTCGATCCGCTGGTTGACCTCGTCGATCCCGCCAGCATCTACGTTGAGGCGCAGGTCCCGATCAACAAGCTTGGGGCGATCAAGCCCGGGATGGAGGCCACGGTTAGCTCCCCGCTCAGCCCGGGCAAGCGCTACCCGGCGCGGATCATCGCCCTCTCGCCGAGCTTTGCAACCGGCGGAACGATCGCGCCCGCGCGCGTCGCCTTCACGGGCGACAGCCGGATCGCCGAGGCCGGAGCGGCGGTCGAAGTACACGTGACGACCGCGTACGCCCCCGCCGCCCTCGCCATCCCGACCGCTGCGCTGTTCCAGGACGCCGCGCGCGGCGGCTACTACGTCTTCGCCGTCGGCCCCGATGGCCGCGCCCATCGCACGGCGGTCGCGGTCGGCATCCACACCCGGGACAGCGTGCAGATCACGCGCGGGCTCAAGCCGGGTGAGCTTGTAATTACCTCAGGCGGTTATGCGCTCTCCGACGGACTGCGCGTCAGCGCGACGGTCGCTCCACCTTTGGCAGCGGCCGGGCGGCAGGCTTCGCCCGACAGTCAGCCCGCGGGGCGGTCCGAATAGGCGGGGTTCGATGAGCCGTCGCAGCATGATCGTCGCGCTGTTCGCGGTGCTCGCGCTGAGCGCGCTCGGCGTGCTCGTTGCCCGTTCGATTCCCAACGCGGTCTTCCCCGAGTTCGTCTTTCATCGCGCGATCATCCTCGCCGACAGCGCCGAGCTGCCGCCGCAGCAGATGCTGGTTGCGGTGACACGCCCGCTGGAAGAAGCGGCCTACAACGTCGCCGGTACCACGCTGGTGCGCTCGACCACCACGCGCGGCAGCGCCGAAATCGACGTAACCTTCGCCGAGAATACCGATCCGGTGGCGACCTATGGCCTGCTCGGCGCGGCGCTCGCCGAAGCCCGCACTCGCCTGCCGCCGGAGACTACCGTGCATACGCGCCTGCTCACCACCGGCACCTTCCCGATCCTCGACCTCAGCCTCAGCTCGCACGTGCGCAACCTGGCCGAGCTGACTGACGTGGCCTTTTATGATCTGGTGCCGAGCCTGCGCCGCATCGCGGGCGTCTTTCGGGTCGAGATGGTGGGTGCGAAGTACCGTGAGTACGTGGTGCGGCTCGACCCGGCGCGGATGCTGGCGCAGGGGCTGACGCCCGAGCAGGTGGTCGCGGGGCTGAAGGCGGCCAACGTGATCGCCTCCGCCGGCCGCATCCTCGACGAGCATCGGATGCTGCTCACGGTCGTTAGCGGCGACCTCCATCGCCGCGAGCAGTTGCTCGCCGTACCGCTCGCGACCGTCAACGGCCATCCGGTTTATGTGCGCGACATCGCCTCCGTGAATCTCGGGCTCACCGAGGACTACATCCGGACCTCGAGCGAGCACGGCCCCGCGGTGCTGGTCGGAGTTTCGCGCACGCCCGACGGCGACACCGAGCTTATCGCCGCGCGCGCCCGCGCGCTCCTCGCCGAATTTCGCCGCCGCTATCCCGACGTGACGTTCTCGGTTTCCTACGACCAGGCCGCGCTGGTCGCCGAGTCGGTGCGCAGCGTGCGCGACGCGGTCGTGCTCGGACTGATCCTGTCGGTGGCGGTGGTCTTCGCTTTCACGATGAGTCTGCTCAGCGCCGTGGTCGCGGCGATCGTGGTGCCATGCACGATCGCGATCACGCTGGTGGTGATGGCGCTCGGAGGACTGACCTTCAACATGATGACGCTGGGCGGGATCGCGGCCGGCGTCGGACTGTTCATCGACGACGCGATTGTGATGATCGAGGCGGTCCATCGCGCCCACTCCTCGGGCGTACCTGTCGAGGCCGCGATCAAGAGCGCGCTTGCCGAGCTCAGCCGCCCGCTGGTCGCCTCAACGCTGACCGTGATCGCGGTCTTCGTGCCGCTGGTCTTCGTCTCCGGCATCACCGGGCTGTTCTTTCGCGCACTGGCGATCACGCTCGGCGGCGGCCTGGCGATTTCGCTGATGCTGGCGCTGTTCTTCACGCCCGCGCTGGAACAGATCGTCGGCCGCTGGCGGCGCCCGGGCCGCGCGCCGGGAGGCACGTTCGACGCGCTGCGCGCCGCCTTCCTCGCCGGGATGCGGCCCGTCATGCGCTTTCCGGCGCTCGCGCCGGCCCTCGCCGCCGGCTGCTTCGCCGCCGCCTTCGGCCTCTACCGCGCGGCGGGCACCGACTATCTGCCCGCGCTCGACGAGGGCGGCTTCATCCTCGACTACATCACGCCGCCGCCGAGCACACTCGCCGATACCGGGGCGCTGCTCGAAAGGATCGAGCGGATTCTCAACACGACGCCCGAGGTGGCGGCCTTTTCGCGGCGCACCGGCACGCAACTGGGATTCTTCCTGACCGAATCGAACCGCGGCGATTTTTCCGTGCGGCTGAGGCCGCGTCGCTCGCGTTCGATCAACCAGGTGATCGCCTCGGTGCGCGAGCGCATCCTCGCCGCCGTACCCGGCCTGCACATCGAATTCTCGCAGGTGCTCCAGGATCTGATCGGCGACCTTTCGGGCGTGCCGGAGCCGATCGAGGTCAAGGTTTTCGGAGCCGATCAGGAAGCGATCGAGGCGACTGCGCGCCGCGTCGCCGCGCAGCTGCGCACGATCCCCGGCGTGGTGGACGTTTTTGACGGAATCGTACTGAGCAGCCCAGAGGAATTGATCACGGTTAACCAGGCCGCGGCGGCGCGCTACGGGCTGAGCGCCGACGACCTCCGCGCCACGCTCCGCACCGTGGTCGAAGGCACGGTCGCGACCCGGCTAAGCGTGGGCGACCGGCTCGTCGACGTGCGCGTGCGCTACCCCCCGGATTTCCATCGCGACCTCTCCGCGCTCTCCGAGGTTCTCCTGCGCACGCCCGTGGGAGCGACCGTGCCGCTGCCGGCGGTGGTGGACATGCGATGGGGCGGCGAGGCGGTCGAACTCGACCGCGAGCGCCTGCGCCCGGTCGTGCACGTCACCGCGCGGCTGGAGGGGATCGACCTCGGCACCGCGCTCGACGCGGTCAAGGCACGGATGGCGCGGATGGTGCTCCCGGCGGGGGTGTCGCTGGAGCTGGGCGGGCTATACGCGCAGCAGCAGCAGGCCTTTCGCCAGCTCGCGCTGGTGATGGCGGGCGGCATGGTCCTGGTGCTGCTCACCGTGTTATGGGAGTTCGGCCGGATCGCGCCGGCGCTGGCCACGCTGATTGCCGCCCTGGCATGTCTGGTCGGCAGCTTCGGCGCGCTTGCGCTTTGCGGAATCACCCTCAATATCTCGTCGTTCATGGGCGTGATCATGGTCGCCGGCATCGCCGCCAAAAACGGTATTCTCCTGCTCGACCGCGCCGAGCGCGGCGTCGCCGCCGGCTTCGCGCCTGCGAGCGCGCTCACCGACGCCGCGGTGATCCGGCTGCGCCCGATCATGATGACGACGCTGGCGACGGCAGCGGGATTGCTTCCGCTGGCGCTGGGCTACGGCGCCGGCGCGAAGGTGCAGCAACCGCTGGCGGTCGCGGTGATCGGCGGGCTGGTCGCGGCGATGCTGCTTTCCTCAGCGATCGCGGGCGGAATCTATCTGATGGGCACGCGCACGCACGCTCGCAGCGAGGCATCCGAGGAAGCGTTGTAAGCCGCGGCGGTGCGCGGCTCGCGCACCTCTCGCATGGCCTGCGGATCGGCGCTATTCAATAGCGCTGACCGCGACACGCGCGCCGGCGGCGCGCCCGCGTCAGGTTACCAGAGAGGAACAACGGCGATGCAGCAGGGAAAGCAACGGCTCAAGGGCAAGGTCGCGATCGTAACCGGTGCCGGACGCGGAATCGGCCGCGCCGAGGCGATGCTGCTCGCGGCCGAGGGCGCCAAGGTTGTCATCAACGACCTCGGCACCGACATGCTCGGCAAGGGCGCCGACCAGGGAATCGCGGGCCAGGTGGCGGCGGAGATCCGGGCGGCGGGCGGCGAAGCGGTCGCCAATACCGACAGCGTCACCACGATGGCGGGCGGGGAGCGCATCATCAAGACCGCGCTCGACGCCTTCGGCCGGCTCGACATCCTGATCAACAATGCCGGCGCGGTGCGCCCGAAGATCATCTTCCACATGACCGAGGACGACTGGGACTCGATGATGGCGGTCCATCTGAAGGGCCATTTCACCACCATCCGCTTCGCCAGCCCGATCTTCCGCGAACAGAAGAGCGGCGTGATCATCAACACCGCCTCCGAGTCGGGGCTCGGCCATTTCGGGCAGGCGAGCTACTCGGCGGCCAAGGAGGGCATCGTCGGGCTGACGCGCACGGTGGCGCGCGACCTTGGGCGCTACGGCGTGCGATGCAACGCGATCCGGCCGCGCGCGGCGACCCGGCTGTTTGACGAAACCGCGGCCGAGGCGATCGAGCGGATGCGCGCGACGGTCGGGCCCACCGCGGCGCCGGCGATCGATCGCAGTGGGCTGCAGAACAAGCCCGAGCAGGTCGCGGCGCTGGTGGTATGGCTGTGCACGGACGCGGCCAGCGGCGTCAACGGGCGAACCTTCGTGGTCGGCGGCGACCTGGTCGGACTCTATCCGGAGCCCGAACCGATGCGCGCGCTCTATCGCGAGGGCGGATGGGACCTCGACACGCTCGACCGCATCGGGTCGAAAGACTTGATTGGCGGGCTGGTCAACGAGTTCCTGCCGCGCTGAACGCTGAGCGTTGCGACGCCGCTGTTGCGCCGGCTCGCGGCTGACCGGTGCCTGAGGGAGGTCGCTCCATTTTGCAAAATTAAGCATTTGACTCCCTAATTGCGCCAGAACACACTTTTGACATCTTCACGGAACGGAGGGCCGCATCCGAACTCGTGGTGTCGGCGCGCAACGTAGGTCTGACCGAGCAGCCGGGATTTTTTGCTTCGGGCGCGCATCAGCTCTATCGCGTCTTCCATCCCGCGGCGCGTCGCGCATCCGCCTCCTCGGTCGTTATCTTCTGCTCCAGCTTCGGACCCGACCATGTGGTCGCATGGCGAATGGAGGTTTTGACAGCACGGATGGCGGCGGCGCACGGCCATGACGCAGTGCTGTTCCATCCGCGCAGCCACGGTGATTCGACCGGCAACTTTGCGGAGGTGACGTTCGACGATCTCGTCGAGGACGCAGGCGCCGCCGCCCGCCATGCACGCGAGGCCTCCGGCGCGGCACAGCTCGTATGGGTCGGAGTCGGCTTTGGCGCGCTGGTAGCCGCGGCCGCGCTGCGCCGCGACCAGGGCACGCGAGGGCTCGCGCTCTGGGAGCCGGTGCATCGCGGCATCGATTACTTCCACGCGCAGTTGCGGCGCGCGCTGTTTCGCGAGGTTTCTTGCGGACGGCGCCCGGCCGCCACCGTCGACCAGATGCTGGCGCAGCTCGAAGGCGACGGCCCGCTTTACCTTTACGGCGAGCGCGTCCATCCGGTCCTGTTCCCAACCTTCTATCGCAGCGCGCGCGCGCTCGAACTCGCAGCGATGCTCGAAGGATGGCGCCGCCCCGCTCTGCTCGCCCAGGTCCAGCGCCGCTCGCATCTTTCGCCCGACAACGCGGCGCTTGCCACGGCACTGGCCGAGCGCGGAGCCAAGGTCACTGTGGCGACTGTCGCCGACGAGCCCGCCTGGAACGGGATGGACCCGCCGTGGGTTTCCGACGCGCTGTCGGAGCGGACCGTGGAGTGGCTAGATGGACTGGACTGAGACGCCGGCAGAGCTCGCGCGCGCCCGCGCCGAACAGCCGATGCTCGTCCCCGCGGCAGACGGCCTGTTGCGCGCGATCTTTACGCCACCGGCGCCGGAGGCGCCGCTGGCCGGGATGTGCGTCGTGATGCCGGGGCGGATGCGGTGGATGCCCGTGCGCGGACAAGTCCGAGCCGCACGGACCCTCGCCGCCCGCGGCTTCGCCTGCCTGCGTTTCGACTACCACGGTTACGGCGAAAGCGAGGGCGCGCCCGTCCGAACCGACCGCGACTCGCCGTGCGGCGGGGACATAGTCGGCGCGATTCGCTATTTGCGGCACACGCGCGGCCAGCACACCTTCGTGCTGTGGGGGCGATGCTTCGATTCGCTCAGCGCGCTGGCCGCCTTCGCCGACGAAGCCGACGCGATCGCCGGCCTGCTCTACATCGCCGCCCCGATCCTGGAGACGCACGTCGAGGACTGGCGGGCCAGAAACGCGCCGGCCTCCGCAAATGGCCTGATACGGCGCGGCTGGACCGCGCTGCGCGGCCTGCGCGCGAGCGCCGGCGAGGCACGCCGTGCGACACCCGCGGTCGCGCCCGACTTTGCCCGCTACTTTGCGGCGCTGGTGCGCTCGCGCGCGCGGGCGCTGTTCATCTACGGCGAGCAGGATCCGCTCTACGAGGAGTTCCGCGCCGCCGAGCGGCTGCTTTTCGCCAACCTCGGCGAGGAGGCGCGCGGCCGAATCGAAGTCGAGATCTGGCCCGGCTGCATCCATCACCCCGAAACGGTAGCGCGCGAATGCGAACTTCTCGACCGCATGCAGTCCTGGGTCGAGACGCTCCATCCGCACTCCGCGCGCCGTCGCGACAGCGAGAGCTGCGCCGAGCGGCAATCCGCGCTGGCCGGCGCGCGCGCAACGCACCGTGCCCGCGCCTGATGGCATCGATGAGCATCCCGAACGTTGTTCCCGACCTCCTGAGCGAAACCGCCGAGCGCCATGGCGCGCGCCTCGCGCTGGCGAGCGACGACGAGCTGATGACCTTCGCCGAGCTCGAGCTCCGCGCCAATCGCTTCGCGCGTTCGCTGATGCGCCACGGGATCGGGCGTGGCGAGCGCGTCGCGCTGTGGCTGCCGCGCTCGGCCGAGGCGGTGGTCGCGCTGTGGGGCGCGATGAAGGCGGGCGCCGCGTACGTTCCGATCGATCCCGCGGCACCACCCGCGCGCGCGGCGGCGGTCGCGCGCGACTGCGAGGTCGCCGCAGTGGTCACCCTGGCGGCGCGCGCGGAAGAGCTGGAAGCGGCTTTTGGCGATAATGCGCCGATTCGTGCCGCGTGGTTCGCGGAGAGCGACGGCGGCGGGCGCCAGCGCTTCGCCGGGCGTCCCGCGATCGCGTGGCGCGAGCTCGACGCCGAGCCCGCCGCGCGCCCCGCCCAGGCCGTGGATCCCGAAGACCTCGCGCAGATCCTGTACACGTCGGGCTCGACCGGCGCGCCCAAGGGCGTGATGGTCCCGCATCGCAGCCTGCTCGCCTACGTGCGATGGATCAGCGACACCTTCGCCCTCTCGCTCGAAGACCGGGTGCCCGGATGCAGTCCGCTGCACTTCGGCATCTCGAGCTTCGAGCAGTTCTCGACCGTCCATGCGGGCGCGACGGTCTATCCGGTCGCGCCGCGTACCGCGGCCTTTCCAGCGGCGATCGCGCGGACCTGGAGCGCGCAGCGCCTGACCGTGTGGTACGCGGTGCCGAGCCTGCTCACGATGCTGGTCACGCGGGGCGAGCTTGCCGGATGCGACCTTTCGCCGTTGCGCCTGGTGATCTTCACCGGCGAGGTCTTCGCGGCCAAGCATCTGCGCGAGCTGATGCGCCGCGCGCCGCATGCGCGCTTCGTCTCGCTCTACGGGCGGACCGAAACCAAGATCTGCGCGTGGCATGAGTTCGGCAAGCCGCCCGCGGACGACGAACGCCCGCCGCTCGGCCGGCCCTGCGCGGAATCAATTGCGCTGGTGCTCGACGAGAGAGGCCGGCCGGTCGGCGACGGTCAGACCGGCGAGCTGTGGCTGGGCGGCCCGTCGCTGATGCGCGGGTACTGGAAGCTGCCCGCGCAGACCGCCGAATCAATGCGCACCATCGAAGTCGCGCCGGGCCGGCGGACGCTGATTTGCCGCACCGGCGACCTTGTGCGATGGGGCCCCGACGGTGTGCTCGAGTTTGTCGGCCGCCGAGACCACCAGATCAAGCTGCGCGGCTACCGCGTCGAGCTGGGCGAGGTCGAGTCCGCGCTCGGCCGCCACGATGCCGTCGAGCAGGCCGTCGCGCTCGTGGTTGCGGGCGGCGACGGCAGGCAACGGCTCGCGGCGGCGGTCGCGTTGCGCTCGGGCGCGGCGGCCGACGAGGCGGCGCTCAAGCGGCACTGCGCGGCGCTCCTGCCCTCGTACATGATCCCGGAGGTGATTGAATTCCACTCCCGCCTACCGCTCAACAGCAACGGCAAGATCGATCGGAGTGCGCTGATGGAGTCGGCGGCGACGCGAATGAAGGCAACCCGATGAAGCGCGGCCCGCTGGAAAGCGCGATTCGCAGCTTCCTCGTTGGGCAGATCTTCAACGGGTCGGACGTAGCCGAGCTCGGCGCCGACGATTTGCTGCTCGGGCGCAAAGCGTACGACTCGATCGCGATCGCGCGCACAGTGGCCTTCTGTGAGGCCACTTTCGACGTCGCGATTCCAGACGACCAGGTGCTGCCCGAGCATTTCGAGAGCGTGCGCGCGATCGCGCGTCTGGTCGAGCGTCTGCGCCGCCGCTGACCTCCCTCGTAGGGCCGTTCGCCGTCGTCGCAACGCCTGTATCATCGCTTGAGAGCGCGCGCCCGGCTCTGGCAAGATCGGCCCTGCCGCTCGCAGCGCGCCGGGCTGCGGCGCGCGCGGTGCCGAGGTGGCGAAACGGCAGACGCAGAGGACTCAAAATCCTCCGTGGGCAACCACATGCGGGTTCAAGTCCCGCCCTCGGCACCAAGAATTCCTGACTGGAATGAAGGTCTTGGGGCTTGTTGCGGGGATGCGCGAAGGAGTTGCCCGTCACCGGCCGCGATGCCGCGATAAACCCTCGATCAGCCTGAATAACCGGGGCTAGTCGGGGCGACGATGCATTGCGGAGCGCGGGGTGGTGCGCATGGGCTCTCGACGCCGGCGGCCGCACCGGTTGTCCACTCACCAGACCAGCGGGATCAGCCGGTAGCGGACGCGTTCGGCGTAGGCGGCGTAGCCTTGCAGCTCGCGCCGCAGCAGGCGCTCCTCGATCAGCGTCCGCACCACCAGCACGGCGCTCGGCACCGCGGCGAGGACTACGCCCGCGTACGACTCCAGCCACAGCGCCATCCCCACGAACAGCGGAATCGCGCCCGCGTACATCGGATGCCGCACCACGCCATAGATGCCGCTGTCGATCACCGTCTGATGCCGTTCGGGCTGATGGCGCACGACCGCGATCGCGAACGGATTCTCCCGCATCGCGAGCGCCTCGAGCCACCATCCGACGAACACCAGCACCAGCCCCAGCGATGAGACGAGCGGGCCCGGCCGGCCGAGTAACCGAAAGCGAAAGACATCGAGCGGGATGAAGACGAGCCATCCGACGAACGCCACAAGCAGAATCGGCATCAGGATTTTGTCCGCCCGCGGTTGCCCCGCTTGGAATGGCAGCCTCAGCCGCTCGTTGAGCAGGTCCGTTCTGTCGCGCAGAACCCAGCCGAGCGTCGCCGCGGCGCATCCGAAGAACACGCCCAGCAGCAGCCACGCGCGCCACCATCGAAGCGTGCCCGCGGGACCGAACAGCAGGCCGGCGAAGACGGCGAACTCGATGATTACGGCGAGGGCGAGCTTAAGGCCGAGCATCGGTTTCCCCCTCGCGGCGGACGCTGCCGCACGCGCCTGACGGGCCGCCCGCCGCGCTGGAAAGAGGGGCGGGGCTGGGCTAAAAGAGAATCGACGCCGCGGCCCGAGATGGCACGACCGGCCATACCCGGCGCGCGACGGCCGCAAATCTCATACAACGGCGTCATCGCGCAGGAGGATGTCATGCATATAGGCTACGGAGTCGCCTTCCAAAATCCCAACAACGCCCGCTCCGACGCCGAGGTTTACCATTACGAGGTGCGGATGGCCGAGATGGCCGAGCCGCTCGGCTTCGACTCGGTGTGGTCGGTCGAGCATCACTTCGACGACTACACGATGTGTCCGGACGTGCTGCAGTTTCTGACCTACATGGCCGGGCGCACCAAAACCGCCAAGCTCGGCTCGATGGTCGTGGTCCTGCCGTGGCACGATCCGATCCGGGTCGCCGAACAGATCTCGGTGCTCGACCATCTCTCCAACGGCCGCTTCATCCTCGGCCTCGGCCGCGGCCTGGCGCGGATCGAGTACGAGGGCTTCCGCCTCGACCAGAACGAGGGGCGCGCGCTGTTCGTCGAGTACGCCGAGCTGATCCTCAACGCGCTCGAGAAAGGCTACATGGAGGGCGGGCGCCACACCAATCAGCCGCGGCGCGAAATCCGCCCCTTGCCCGCGCGCTCGTTCCGCGGCCGCACCTACGCGGCGGCGGTGTCGCCGGAGTCGATGCCGATCATGGCGCGTCTGGGCGCCGGGATCCTGATCATCCCGCAGAAGCCGTGGGACGCGGTGAAAAAGGACTTCGAGGTTTACCACAACGTCTGGCGCGAGGTTAACGGCGGCACCGAACCGCCGCGTCCGCTGTGCGGCGGCTTCTTCTTCGTGGACAAGGATCGCCGGCGCGCCGAGGAGCTCGGGATGAAGTACATCACCGACTACTACTACACGGCGATGAAGCATTACGAGATGACCTCGGAGCGGTTCGGCCAGCACAAGAGTTACGAGTTCTACAGCGGCATCGGCAAGTACATCGCGCGCCACGGGATGGAGGGCGCGGCCAAGAGCTTCGCCAGCCTGATGCCGTTCGGCACGCCCGAGCAGGTGCTCGAGAAGCTCGCCTACATGCGCGAGGTGGTGGACATGAACGGCATCATGGCCAACCTCAGCTACGCCGGGATGCCGTTCGACGAGGCCGAACGCAACATGAAGTGCTTCGCCGAGTACGTGATGCCCGAGCTCAAGAAATGGAAGACCGCGCCGCTGCCGGAGCCCGCGCCGCTGGCCCTCGCCAGCTCGAGCGCCCAAGCGGCCTGAGCGCGCGGCGCAAACGTCCTGACTTCGAAGGGGGCGGCCCGCCAGGGTCCCGCCCCCTTCGATTTTTCCGCGGCGGCTTTTGTCACTGCCGCGCGTCGCTGCTGCGCAAGGATGCGCGATTCGCTCAATAAGCAGACGTCCTGGAAAGACGGCGCGCGGCTTTTCTCGCAAGCCGATCCCGCATCGCCTATAGTGACGCCGCATGTCTGATCAGCTCGACTCGCCGCGCGCATGGGTAACGGTCGCCGCCGGCTTCCTGTCGTGCTTCACGCTGTTCGGCGTCGCCTACAGCTTCGGCGCGTTCTTCAAACCGATGGCGGCGGAGTTCGGCGCCACGCGCGAGGCAACCTCGGCGATCTTCGCGATCACTTCCTGCCTGTACTTTTTGCTGGGGCCGCTGACCGGCTACCTGACCGACCGCTTCGGCCCGCGTCCGGTGGTCGCCACCGGCGCGATCGTGATGGGCACCGGGTTGTTCCTGACCTCGCGAATCCCTGCGCTGTGGTACGCCTATGTCAGCTACGGGCTCGGCGTCGGTATCGGCGTGTCATGCTGCTACGTGCCGCTGCTCGCGGTGGTCGCCGGCTGGTTCTACCGGCGCCGCAACACCGCGCTCGGCGTGGCGGTGTCGGGCATCGGCGCCGGCACGCTTGCGATTCCGCCGGTGTCGGGCGAGCTCATCGAGCATATCGGATGGCGCAACTCGTACGCGGTGCTGGGCGCCGCGACGACCGTGCTGCTGATGGTGTGCGCGGCGCTGTCGAAACGGCCGCCCGCCGGCCCGCAGCACATCGCGCGCCCGCAAATCAGGCGCTTCATCCGCGAGCCGAACTTCATCGTGCTCTATATCGGTTCGGCGCTGACCAACGTCGCAACGGCGATTCCATTCGTTTTTCTGCCGGTGTACGCGCGCGACCAGGGGCTGAGCGAAGTGGTTGCCGCCTCGCTCATCAGCTTCATCGGGCTGACCAGCATGATCGGGCGCGTCGGATTGGGCACGCTCGCCGATCGGGTCGGACTTATCCGCTTGTACCAGGCGATGGTGCTCGCGCTGGGAATGTCGTACTTGATCTGGCTTGGCGCCGGGCGCACCTACTCGATGATGGTGCTGTTCGCGCTCGCGGTGGGCGGGACCTACGGCGGGTACGTCGCGCTGACGCCGGCGGTGGTCGCTGAGCTATTCGGGATCGGCGGGATGGGAACCGTGCTGGGAACGCTGTACACCAGCAGTGCGCTCACCCAGCTCACCGGGCCGCCGATCGTCGGCGCGATTATCGACTACACTTCGAGCTACCGGCTGGGAATCCTGTTCACGATCGGAACGACGCTCATCGGCCTGCTGATATTACTGGCGCTCAGGCCTCGGGGAGCAGCGACCCGAGCGGAGACCGCAAAGCAGGCGCTGGCCGAGGCCGACTGAGCGCGGCGCAGCGCCTCGCTGCACGCGCGGCGCCGGCGCGCTATGAATCACGGCGATGGTGATAATCCTCACCGGAGTTGCGGGCGCCGGTAAAACGACGGTCGGACGCATCCTGGCCGCGCGGCTCGGATGGGAGTTTCATGACGCCGACGACCTCCACCCCGCGTGCAACAAGGAAAAAATGCGCGCCGGCGTCGCGTTGACCGACGAGGATCGCCGCCCGTGGCTGCGCGCCGTGCATTCGCTGGTCAAGCGATGTCTTGCCGAAGGGCGCAACGCGATCGTCGCGTGCTCGGCGCTCAAACGGGCTTATCGCAATGAGATCGTCGCCGATCCGAGGCGGGTCAGGCTGGTCTTTCTCAAAGTGTCACGCGAACAGCTTGCCGAGCGCCTTGCGCGTCGCACGGGCCACTTCTTTGACCCGCATCTGCTCGCCAGCCAGTTCACCATCCTGGAGGAGCCGGCCGACGCGCTGACGGTGGACGCGACGGCGGCGCCCGAGCGGGTGGCTGATGCGATCCGAACCGGCTTCGGCCTCTAAGCCCGGGGCTTCCGCTTAGCGGCGGGTGAGCTTGTCCACTTCGGCAAGCTCCTCGGCGCTCAGTCTCCACTGCACCGCTCTGACGTTCTCGCTGAGCTGCTCGGGGCTGGTGGCGCCGGCGATCACGCTGGAGACCTGCGGCTGCATCGCCAGCCACGACATCGCGAGCTCGACCAGGGTATGGCCGCACCGGCGCACGAACTCCTCCAGCCGGGCGAGGATAGCGAAATTTCCCTCGGTCAGCGTGCGCGTCGCGATCGCCTGCATCGAGGCCATCCGCGTGCCCTTGGGCGGCTCGGCGCCCTGGCGGTACTTGCCAGTCAGGAAGCCGCTCGCCAGGGGAAAGAACGGCAGGATGCCCACGTTGAAGTGACGGCAGGCCGGGATTAGCTCGCTCTCGATACGGCGCTCGAGCAGGCTGTACTCGTTCTGCGCCGAGATGTAGGCGGGCAGTCCGCGTTCGCGCGAGATCCCGAGCGCCTCGGCGAGCTGCCAGGCGGCGAAGTTGCTGCACCCGATGTAGCGCACCTTGCCCGCATGGACGAGGTCGGCGAGCGCTTCGAGCGTCTCCTCCTGGGGCGTCTCGGAGTCGAACTTGTGGAGCTGGTAGAGGTCGATATAGTCGGTGCCGAGCCGGCGCAGGCTCGCCTCGCACGCCCGCATCACATAGCGGCGGGAGGCGCCGCGCAGGTACGGTCCGTCGCCCATCTCCCAGCCGAACTTGCTCGCGACGACGACCTCGGAGCGCCGGCTGCCCAGCGATCTTCCGAGCAGCTCCTCGGAGCCGCCGCGGTTGCCGTACATGTCGGCGGTGTCGAAAAACGTGACGCCTTCGTCGAGCGCGCGATGGACGATGGCGCGGGTGCGCTCGGCGTCGCAGCGCGCGCCGAAGTTGTTGCATCCCAAACCGACGACCGAAACTTTGAGCCCGGAGTTTCCCAGCGAACGATATTCCACGATGCGGCCCTCTTTCGCGCGGCCGGCGGCGAGTTTTCAACCATGGCCGGCGGCCTGTTCATTGTGCATCGGCATCACCGCGTCCGCCAACGGCTGCGGCGATCGCCGACAACTTCCGTGTGCGTAAGCAACGCCAACCGCAGGTGGAGTTGCGCTTCGCCAAAGCGCAGGCGCGGCGGCGATCGAGACCGCGTTCGTCGCTTGGCAATGCATGCCGTCGCGCATGTATCATGGCAGCCGCGATGAAACCTGTGGACGGCCTGTCGGTAGAGGCAAGCGGCGACACGCGCCCGCAAGCGGGGTTGATCGCACCGGGGCCCGCGCTTGCCGGCGCGCTGCGCGAGCAGATCCGTCGAGCCTACTCGCAGGGATATGTCGAAGGCCACGATGGCCGATGCTATGAAATTTTCCCCGACAGCGTGACTCCCGAACGCGCGGCCTTTCTTGAAGCCGCGGGCGCGGCGGCCGCGCCCGCAGCAACGCTGGAAATCGGGATGGCGTGGGGAATGTCAACGCTGGCGATCCTGAGCGTGCTGGCCGAGGGAAAACGCCACTTCCGGCCCCACGTCGTCATCGATCCCCTTCAGGGCGCCCGCTACCGCAACGCGGCGCTGCTGGCGATCCGGCGCGCGGGAGCGGAACCCGCAATCGAGTTCCGCGCGCAGACCTCGATCGCCGCGCTGTCGGAACTGGTTGGGAGAACCTTCGATTTCGCCTTCGTCGACGGCGGCCATCACTACTCAAATGTCTTCTGCGATCTGTGGCTGCTCCATCCGCTGTTGAAGCCAGGCGCAATCGTCGTGCTTGACGACGTATGGTTCGACGACATCAAGCGCGTATGCGCATTTGCCGAACGACATCTGGGCTACCGGTTTCACAGCGAATACCCCGCGGGCACAGGCGAGCAGCCGTTGCTCCGGGCATACGTGGTCGAGCCGGTGGCGCGCGACCAACAGCGATTTGGCGAGAAGTTCCTCAGGGCGCGCTCGCGCGTGCTGGCGCGGCATCGGCGCTGGCGCTATCGCTACCTTCTGCGGCGGCTGGGACTGATTCGCAAGCCCGAGATGAATCTCAAAGTGGTACCGTGTTCAGACGCCCGCCGAGCTGCGAGCCGCTGAAGCGCGGGCCGCGCTATTCCTCGAAAATGTCCAGCGGCAGGAGCGCCGACACCACGAAGTTCGGCACGTCAACGACCTCGCTCAGGCGCAGGTCGGCCGCCACGCTGCAAATCGCATAGGCCTGTTGCCGCGTCCATCCGCGTTCCATCAGCAGCCCGACCATGTTCATCAGCGCGGCGTGCGCGGCAAGCGTCGCGTTCTCCGACTCGTTGACGCCGTCGCGCACGCACATTCCGGTGGTGGCAACGAAGCGTCGCGGCGCCGCCAGCTCGGGCGGCCCGAAGTAGCTGTCGCGCTCGAAGCGCGGAAAGCGGATTCCGCGGCGCGCGGCCTCGCCCCGGCGCAGCGCGAACTTGACCATGATCGCGGCGCGCATCTCGATCGCCGTGCCGCAGGCCTCGCCGTCGCCCTGAGCGAAATGCGCGTCGCCGACCGAGAACAACGCACCCGGCACGAACACCGGCAGCAAGAGGCGCGCGCCCGCGCTGAGCTGCTTGATGTCGAGATTGCCGCCGTTCTCGCGCGGCGGGATCGTGCGCAGCCCCTGCGAGGCTATCGGCTCGCGCGCGGGCACCGCGCCCGTGCGCTCCGGCGGCAGGACGAAGCCGCCCCGTTCGCGCAACGCCTCCTCCCGCCGCAGCATCGCGCGGCGCAACTCCTCGGACGGCGCCACGCCGATCGTCCCCATGAAGGAGCCGTCGGGGATACGTACGCCGGGCAGGTCGTCGGAGGTCGCCCATCCTTCGGCGATCTTCCACTTGACGACGTAAGGATCGGGAAACTCGTCGCGCAGGAAGCCGAAGCCCGGAATCTGCACCGTGAAGCCGAAGGCGGCGGGCCTGACTTCGACGATCTCGACTTCGAGCAGATCGCCCGGCTGCGCGCCCTTGACGTACACCGGGCCGGTCAGCGGATGGACCACATTCATATCGAGCCGCAGCAGATCCTCGGCCTTGCTGGCTGCCGTGACCTGGCCGTCGAGGGCGTCACGGGTTTCCAGTTCGACCTCCTCGCCCGGCTCGGCTTCGAGGGCGGGCGCGATCGCGTGATGCCAGCGGTTGTGGTTCTTGGCGGGCTCGTCGGCGCAGCGCAGGCCGTAGTCAAGGTTGATGCTCTTCATCGCCCAATGTCGCCTCCTGCGCGCCAACCGTAGCATTTGGCGGCGCGATTCCAAGAGCGAAAAGGCGAGTTTGGCTCCGAAGGGAGCAATCGGCCGTCCGGCGTATCAGCGCTCGCCTAAGCAAATCAGGGCAGTGGGCTGGCATCTTAAGTGCATTGCTGATGACTCGAGAAACCACCCCCCTATCCCTGACGAGGCCTCCGCCATGATCGACACCTCCGAAAGCAACAGTCCGAGTTCCGAAGTGGTCGACGCCGAGCGGGCGACGCGCAGGCGGCTGGACCGCGCGCTGGCGCGGCTGGCGGCGCTCAAGCCGAAAGACCTTGTGCATCCGCCGCGCTCCACACAGAGCTTCCGCGGCGGCCTGCCCTACTTCGAGCGCACGCTGGAGTTATTCCATCAACTGGCCGGGCAGGACCTGCGCCAGATCCCGTCGGAGTACCTCAAGATTGTCGCCGACGACGCCGAGCAGGCGCTCAATCAGTTCGAGGAGATCCTCAATTTCTCGGGCGAGAATGCTGCGAACCCGGGCGAGATCCGCGGCCGAATGATTACCGAGGTCCGCGACGCCTACCGCCCGATGTACGAGGACATCGCGCTCATCGTCAAAGCGCTGCCCGGGCAACTGGAACACATCCCGCGCGCAAGGACGGGCGCGCTGCTGGTCGTCGGGCTGGCAGTGTTGATCCTTGCGACGGCGGCGTTCGCCTTCGAGTATTCGTTGTACTCGGTATTCGTCGACAAGGTGGCGGGAGCGCTGGGCGGCCTTTAGACGCGCGCGCCCTTTGGCGGGATCGTAATACCCGTTGGAAAAGCCGACCCACATCAGGGTACCTGGGTGTGATCCCGATAATCCTGCGGCAGATAGACCTAGGGCATGAAATGCATAAAGTAGAATTTGAGCTCCGATGCGGACACCATTTTCCGCTCCTTTCCGGCGCTCAGACCCGCTCGATGATTGAGGCGATCCCCTGCCCCACCCCGATGCACATCGTGCACAGCGCATAGCGCGCCTTGCGGTTTACCAGTTCATGGACCGCGGTCAGCACCAGCCGCGCGCCGCTCATGCCCAGCGGATGGCCGAGCGCAATCGCACCGCCGTTGGGGTTGACGTGCTCGGCGTCGTCGGCCAGGCCGAGCTGGCGCAGAACGGCCAGCGACTGCGCCGCGAACGCCTCGTTGAGCTCGATCACTTCGATGTCGCGCAGCTCGAGCCCGGCCCGCGCGAGCGCCTTGCGCGAGGCCGGAGCGGGCCCGACACCCATGATCCGCGGCGGCACCCCGGCGGTCGCCGCAGCCACCACGCGTGCCCGCGGCGTAAGTCCGTATTCCTTCACCGCCGCTTCCGAAGCCACAATCATCGCGCACGCGCCGTCGTTGACACCCGACGCGTTGCCGGCCGTCACCGAGCTTTTCGGACCGAACAGCGCGGGCAGCCTGGCCAGCGCTTCGAGGGTGGCATCGGAGCGCGGATGCTCGTCCACGCTCACCGTGACCATCGCGCGCCGCTGCGCGACCTTGACCGGCACGATCTCCTCGGCAAAGCGGCCCGCCGCCTGTGCCCGCTTGGCCCGCATCTGGCTACGCCAGGCGAAGGCGTCCTGATCGGCGCGCGCGATCTCGAACTCGGCGGCCACGTTGTCCGAGGTCTCCGGCATCGAATCCACGCCGTAAAGCTGTTTCATCGCCGGATTGATGAAGCGCCATCCGATCGTTGTGTCATAGATTTCGGCCGTGCGCGCGAAAGCCGCCGCCGCCTTGGGCATAACGAATGGCGCGCGCGACATGCTCTCGACGCCCCCGGCTATCATCAGGTCGGCCTCGCCGACCCGGATCGCGCGCGCCGCCGCGACCACCGCCTCCATCCCCGAGCCGCACAGCCGGTTGACGGTCGCGCCGCTGACCTCCACCGGCAAGCCGGCCAGCAGTGCAGCCATCCGCGCGACGTTGCGATTGTCTTCGCCGGCCTGGTTGGCGCAGCCGAGGATCACGTCGTCAACGCGCTTCCAGTCGATCGCGGGATTGCGCTCAATCAGGGTCCGAATCGGAATCGCCGCAAGATCGTCGGTGCGCACGCCGGACAGCGCTCCCGCGTAGCGTCCGATCGGCGTCCGCACGCCGTCGCAGATGAAAGCTTCCGCCATCATTTCTCCTCCGAGACCAGGCGCCCTAGGCACTTCTCATTCGCCGCCTGACCGGCCTCCGGCGCGCGCGGGCGGCGCCTGCGCGGGCCCGGCGCGGACGCGCGCGCGGCTCGCCTGTAACCGGCGCGAGCGCGAAATCAAATTCGAGCGCGTCCGGCCCGGCACCATTTGCGCCGGCCCCGCGGCTCTTGCGATAGCCGACGGTGAGCGACTGCTTCGCTCCGAATACCGCATCGGAATCAATGTAGGAATCGCCGGCGATATACAGTGCGGTAATCAGTTGTCGATACCCGTCGGCGCTGATGATGAAGTGGATATGGGCCGGACGGTACGGATGGCGTCCCTGCGCGCGCAGCAGCACGCCCACCGGACCGTCGTCGGGCACTGGATAGCTCCGCGGCTTGACCGAACGGAATTCGTAGCGGCCTTGCGCGTCGGTCCGGAACCTGCCGCGCAGATTCATGTCCGGCTGGCTGGGGTCCTGGATGTCGTACTTGCCGCTCGGGGCGGCCTGCCATACGTCAACCGTCGCGCCCGCAAGCGCGCGGCCGCGCGGATCGGTCACCCGGCCGCGCACGATGATGGACTCGCCAGGAGTGTCGCCCGCGATGCTCGCCCCCAGCGGCCTTTCCGGAGCGCCTTCACGGTAGAACGGCCCGAGCAGGCTGGAGTCGGTGGCGCGCGCCGCCTCGCGCGTGTGCGTGACCAGATCGACCATCGCGCTGATGCCGAGCGTATCGGAGAGCAGGATGAATTCCTGGCGCCGGTCGTCGGTGATACGGCCAACCGCGGTCAGGAAGTCGATCCCGGCCTTCCATTCCTGCGGGTTCAATTCGACTTCGCGCACGAAACCGTGGGCGTGGCGGATGAGCGCGGACATTATCTCTTTCATCCGCGCATCCGGCGCGTGGCGCAGGCGCGCAAGCGCCGCCGCGGTGAGATTGCTTTGGGTGAGGGTTTTCATGAGAACCTTTGCGCTCCGAATTGGCGCTCGAGGCGATCCAATCCCCGCCGCCTTCCCGGAAGGAGCCGGCGGTTTGATCGAAAAATGTCTCAAGCGTTCGCGAGCAGGGAATTGACTGCGCCCTCGACGATCGTGCCCTTGAAGAAATCGGGGTTCACCGCGGTTTTCGCGCGTACGGCATTGGCGAAGACGAAATCGCGAAAATCGTCCTCGCTGAGCAGTTCGCGCTCGACCAGCTCCCAGGCCTCGGCGGCGGCGTCGCACATATTGGGCAGGTCCCAGTGGCCGAGGTCGGAACTGTAGATCGCGTTGAGCCGCGCGCCGAAGGCGTTCTTTTTGGTATCGAAGGCGAGCGCGGTCATGCGGTCGTCGCCCTCGCATCCGAAGTAGAACTTCGGCACGAAGAGCTCGCGAATGTCCTCCTTGCGCACGATGCCGGCACGCGCCCACTCGTCGAGATTGGCACGCTCCTCCGGCCCGCCCCACAGCAGATGCGAACGCTCGCGCTCCCATCGCTCGATCCGCTCGCTTCCATAATCGCCGCCGTACTCGCGCAGCAGGCGGCCGATTTCCTCGCGATCGAGGCTTGCCGGATCGACGTTCGCCAGCGCCTCGAGATTGTGCTTCTCCCAGTGGCCGACCAGCTCGCCGAGCAGCGTGCAGGCCCATCCCACGCCGCCTTCGAGAAACGCGAAGCGCAGGTTCGGGAAGCGGCGCGTGACGCCGCCCAAAATCAGCGACTTGCACACGGCCTCGTTGGAAGCCGCGAAATGGCCGATGTGATTGTACATCGAGTTCGACAGCGACGCCCGCATCCCCATCCCGGCGGTCGGCGAATGGAAGCTCGGCGCGACTCTCAGCTCCAGGCACTTCGCCCATACCGGGTCGTAGTCGTAGGCGCTGTCGATGCCGAAGGTGTCGAGCCAGAAGGCCCAGCGGCTCGCTTGCGGATGTTCCTCGGCAAGCGCGGGGATCGGCCGGCGCACGAACGCCGGCATCAGCACGGCCTTGAGCCGGAGCGTCTTGACCACGTGCTCGAGCTCTTCGATCGCCTCCTGCGGCGTATGCATCGGGACGGTCGCGACCGGCGTCATCCGGTCCGCGTATTCGCGAAAGATGTCGGCCTGGAGACTGTTGAACGCGCGGCAGGCCGCGCGGCGCATCTCCTCGTCGCCCAGGTGGAGCGCGAACATTCCTATGCTCGGATAGATGATCGTGAAGTCGAGCCCCATCTGGTCGAGCCGCCGATGGAGCAGGCGAGGCATCGAGGAGGCGGCGCGGTCGAGCGCGTTGCGCGTCGGATGCAGCCACCAGCCGGGCCGCGGCTTGCGCGTGCGCAGGCGCTCCTCGGGGGTGAGAGTGTACCATCCGAAGCGGTACGGCCCGTCCATCGCCTTGAACCGCTCGACCAGCCGCGCCCCGCCGGCCTCTTTGAGATAGTCGAAAAACGCCGGCTCGAACTCGGCGATGTGGCCGTCGGAGTCGATGATCGGATGCTTGAGCCGGGCGCGAATCGCCGCCGATTTTGTCATCCGCGCTTCAGCCGTGCTCATAACTCGCTCTCCAACCCTCCGCCCGCGACGAGCGGATGCGCGCTCAGCGTGCTCCGCCCGCGGCCGCCTGAGCGCCCTCGCCGGCGCGCGGAGCGGCGAGCAGCCGCGCGGCGTCGCGCTCAACCCGCGTGCCCTTGAAAAAGTCCGGGTTGACGCCGCCATGCAGCCTGACCGGATTGGCAAACACCAGCTCGCGGTAGTCGTCCGCGCTGATCAGCCCTTTTTCGACCAGCTCGTAGGCCTCGGCCGCCGCCTCGCGTTGATCGTGGACGTCGAAATGGCCGATGTCGGAACCGAAAACCGCATTGAAGCGACATCCGAACGGATTGCGGAAAGCGAGCACGTTGAGCAGGTCTTCGCCCTCGCATCCGAAGTAGAAGTGCGGGACGAAGCGTTCGCGGAGGTCGTCGGCGGTGCGGATGCCGGCGGGCGCCCATTCGTCGAGGTCCTTGTCGTCCTCGGGCGTGCCCAGCAGCAGATCGGAGGCGTCGCCCTGCCACAGCCGATGCACTCGCTCGGCATAGAGCGGCCCGCCGAGCTTGCGGCAGAGGTCCTCGAACATCGCGCGATCGAGATTGGCCGGATCGAGATCGCGAATCATCCCGACGTTGTGCGTCGCCCACGCCATGTGCAGCCCGCCGTACAGGTGCACCGCCCAAGCGACGCCCGCCTCCTGGAAGGCGAAGTTGAGCCTGGGGAAGCGGCGGGTGACGCCGCCGATCAGCAGCGCCTTGCAGATGACCTCGGCCGAAGCGGCGAAGTGGCCGACGAAGTTGAACATGAAATTGGAGAGCGTCGCGCGGCTGCCGACCCCGACCGTAACGGTGTGGAAGGTGGGGGCGACGCGCAGCTCCTGGCATTTCGCCCACACCGGGTCGTAGTCGTACGCGCTGTCCACGCACAGGTTATCGACCCAGGTCAGGAAGCCGGCCATCTCGGGCGCCTTGCGCGCGAGGGCCGGGATGGGGCGGTTGATAAAAGCGGGAAGCTGGACCGCCTTCATCTTGCGCTCGCCCACTGCGTAGTCGAGCTCGTCGAGCGCCTCCTGCGGCGTATTGGCAGGGATCACCGCGACCGGCGTCAGGCGGTCGGAGAAATCGGCGTAGATGTCGGCGTTGAACTTGTTGAAGGCGCGGCAGGCGGTGAGCCGAATCTCCTGGTCCGAAATGTGCGGCGCGAGCAGGCCGATACTCGGATAAATGATCGCGAAGTCGATTCCAAACTCGTCCATCCGTTCGTAATGGAGCCGCGGAATCGTCGTGGTCGCGTTGTCGAGGGTGTTCTTCTTCGGATGCGCCCACCACAGCGGGCGAAAGGCGAGCGCGCGATGTTCGAGGCGCTGCTGCGGGCTCATCTGATGCCAGGTGTAGCGGAAGCCGCTGTCCGGGATCGCCTTGTAGCGCTCGACCACCCCGGCGCCGCCGACGTCTCTGAGATAGTCGAGGAAAGCGGGCTCGAATTCGGTGCAATGGCCGTCGGCGTCAATCACCGGATGGTTAAGCCGCGCGCGGATCTGCGCCGACCTCGACGGATCGTTGTCGCCTGCGCTCATCTGACTGCTCCCTCTTCGAGGCTCTGTCACGACGCCGCGCGCGCAGCGGCGCCGCCGCGGTTTGCTCTCAGCTTCGCGGCGGGCGGCCCGCAAAGGCGTCGTCGAGCAGCGCGCGCACGCCATCGCGGGTCACCGGCCGTGGGTTGTAGCAGGCATTTTGCACGCCCGGGGCGGCCGCGCGATCGAGCCATTCCTCCTTGATCCCGCTCTCCCGCAGCACGGCGTAGGACTCAACGAGCGCGCGCCTCGCGCCCAGCCGCTCGCTCTCCGCAGGCCGCGATTTGAGGTTGCCCGCGCCGAATCCGACCCGGGCGGGCGGCGTCCCGTGGCAAGAACGCGGCATCACGCGACGCCTCCGGCGTGGGCGCGCCGCGTGCGTTCGTTGAGTTCGCGCAGCGCGGCCAGCTCGGCCGCGGCGGGCGGTTCGGTGCGCGCAAGCTGCGCGCCGATCCTGAGCGGCCATCCGGTCGCCGCGATCGCCTGCTCTGCGCTGACTCCCGGATGAAGACTCGTGAGCGTCAGTTCCCGGGTCTCCGGATCGGGCGTCAGAATTCCGAGGTCAGTGATGACCGCGGTCGGGCCGCGCCCCGGCATCCCCAGGCGCTCGCGGCTTTGGCCGCCGTCGAGGTAGCCGGCCGAGGTGACGAAGTCCAGCTTCTCGACGAAGGCGCGCCTGCTCTGGCGCAGCATGATCAACACCTCGTGCGCGGACGACGCGATTTCGGCGGCCCCCCCCGCACCGGGCAGGCGCACCGTCGGCCGGCGGTAGTCGCCGATCACGGTGGTGTTGATATTGGCGAAGCGGTCGATCTGGGCCGCGCCAAGGAAGCCGACATCGATCCGTCCGCCTTGGAGCCAGAAGGCGAAAATCTCGGCGATCGAGACGACCGTGTCGGCGGTTTCCGCTAACTCGCCGTCGCCGATCGAGAGCGGCAGCACCGTGGGCTTGGCGCCGATTGTGCCCGATTCGTAAACCAGCACGACGTCGGGGGCGTGGGTGAGCCGGGCAAGGTTGGCGGCCGCGCTGGGCAGGCCGATGCCGACGAAGCAGACGGCGCCGTTGCGCAGCATGCGCGCCGCCGCGACCGTCATCATCTCGTCGGCGCTGTAGGGCGCTTCAGGCATTGGCGATCCTGCCGCCGCTCGCCGCCTGCGCGGCGAGGCTTCGGCGGAACTCCGCGAAGTCGGCGGTCGCGAGCACGTGCCGCTCAATCCAGGCGCGGAAGGTTTCGCGCTCGCGCGCGATTTCGTCCCACTGCTGGTAAAACGAGTTGTCGCGCGGATAGTAACCCAGCGCGTACGAGGGAAAGGCGCCCCCACGCACCACGCACACGGCGCCGACCACCCATCCGGGCAGCACTACCGCGTTGGGCGGCGCCGCCAGTTCCGCGACGATCTCCTCCACCGTCACGATCGAACGGCGCGCAGCGAGCACCGCCTCCTTCTGCGCGCCGACGATGCCGCGGATAAGAACATTGCCCTTGCGATCGGCCTGCTGCGCGTGGATCACGGTCACGTCGGGGCGGATCGCAGGCACCGCCGCCAGCCGCTCGCCCGTGAACGGACAGTCGATGAATTTCACGCGCGGGTTGTGCTTCGGCAGATCCGAGCCAAGGTAGCCGCGCAGCACGCCGAAGGGCAGATTGGCGGCGCCGGCGCCGTAGGCCGCCGCCATCCCGGCGTGGCTGTGCTCTTCGAGCTCCAGCGGCCGCGGCCATCCGCGCTCGACCGCGTCGCGAAGGCGATGGAGCGAGCCGACACCCGGGTTGCCGCCCCACGAAAACACCAGCTTGCGCGCGCAGCCCATCCCGATGAGCTGGTCGTAGATCAGGTCGGGCGTCATCCGCACCAGGGTGAGATCGCGCCGCCCCTGCCGGATGAGCTCGTGGCCGGCGGCGCTGGGGATGAGATGGGTGAAGCCCTCCAGCGCGACGGTGTCGCCGTCGCGGACGAACTCGCGGACCGCTTCGCTGAGGCTGGTAATCAGGGCCATCGTCAAACGCCGCTCATGGCGGGGAGCTTGAGGCCGGCGATCGCTCGCCGCGGTTCTTGTTCGCTATACGCACAAAAGTGCATAATGTGAACTTGGCCCCAATTAGCGCGGGCTTCGCCGAGATGTCAAACCCTAATCCCGACGCGATTCTCGTACAATCGCTGGCTCGCGGGCTCGCCGTGATTCGGACCTTCGGGCGCGAGGCGCAGCGCCAGACGCTGAGCGAGGTCGCCGCACGCGCGAGCCTTTCGCGCGCCACCGCGCGCCGCTTTCTGCACACGCTCACCGAGCTCGGATACGCCAGCTTCGACGGCAAGCACTTCGCGCTCACGGCGCGCGTGCTCGATTTGGGTTACGCCTACCTGGCCTCGACGCCGCTGTGGGAAGTCGCCCAGCCGCACATGGAGAAGGTCACCGCCAGGCTGCACGAGTCGTGCTCGGTCTCGGTGCTCGAGGACACCGATATCGTCTATGTCGCGCGCGTGCCGACCGAGCGCATCATGACCGTCACTCTCGGCGTGGGCACCCATCTGCCGGCGTTTGCGACCTCGATGGGCCGGGTGCTGCTGGCGCATCTGCCGGCGGCACAGCTCGACCGCTTTTTCGCGACTGCCAGGCTCGAGCGGCTGACCGAGCGCACGGTGACCGACCCGCGCGAGCTGCGCGCAATCCTCAAGGAGGTCGCACAGCGCGGCTGGGCGCTGGTCGACCAGGAGCTGGAGTTGGGCGTGCGCTCGGTGGCGGCGCCGATCCGCGACGGCGGCGGACGCGTGATCGCAGCGATGAACGCCAGCGGGCATGCCGCGCGCGTGACGGTCGCGCAGATGAAGCGCGAGTTTGTTCCGGTGCTGCTCGAAGCCGTGCACAACGTCTCCGCGACGCTTGCGATGCGCCGCCACTAGCCCCCGGCCGCGCCGCTCAGCGCGGATAATAGGGCGGAATCTTCGCCTCCACGTTGACCCACACCGACTTGGGCGTGGTGTACTCCTCGATCGACTCGATCCCGAGGTCGCGCCCGTAGCCCGAACTGCGCACGCCGCCGAAGGGCGATCCCGGGTTGGCCCGCTTGTAGCAGTTGATCCACACCATGCCGCTGACCATCCTACGGGCCACGCGATGCGCGCGGGCGAGGTCGCGCGTCCACAGCCCGCCGCCCAGTCCGTAAACCGTGCCGTTGGCAATCGCCATCACCTCGTCTTCGTCCCTGAAGGTCGTCACCGTGACGAACGGGCCGAAGACTTCCTCCTGGCAGACGCGATCGCGCGGGCGCGCGCGCACCACGGTCGGCAGCACGTAGCAGCCGCGCGCGAGCTCGGGATCGGCGGGCGGCTTGCCGCCGAGCAGGAATTCGCCGCCCTCCTCGCGCGCAACCTTGCAATAGCCGAGCACGCGGTCGCGATGCATCGTCGAGGTCAGCGGTCCCATCTCGGTCTTCGGATCGAGCGGATTGCCGAGCCGGATCGAGGCCGCCAGCTTGAGGAAGCGCTCGAGGAACTCGTCGGCGATGCGCTCGTGCACGAGCAGCCGCGAGCCTGCGATGCAGGCCTGGCCCTGGTTGTGAAAAATCGCGAACGCGCTGCCGTTGAGCGCGGCGTCCAAATCGGCGTCGTCGAACACGATATTGGCGCCCTTGCCGCCGAGTTCGAGCTGCACGCGCTTGAGGTTGCCCGACGACGCCTGCACGATCCTGCGCCCGGTCGCGGTTGAGCCGGTAAACGCGATCTTCTGCACTCCCGGATGTTCGGCGAGATACTGGCCGGCGACGTTGCCGTAGCCGGGCAGGACGTTGGCCACGCCCGGCGGAAACCCGACCTCGCGCATCAGCTCGGCGATCTTGAGCGAGCTCAGCGGCGTCAGCTCGGCCGGCTTCATTACCACGCAGTTGCCCGCCGCCAGCGCCGGCCCCATCTTCCAACTGGTGAACATGATCGGAAAGTTCCATGGCACGACCTGGCCGACCACGCCGAGCGGCTCGCGCTCGACGTAATTGAGAAAGCCGCTCTCCACCGGCACCAGGCGGCCCTGGAGCTTGTCCGCCATCCCGCCGAAGTAGCGGAAGGTCGCCGCGGTGCGCGGCACGTCGAGTCCGCGCGTGTCGCGGATCGGATGGCCGGTATCGATCGATTCGATGTGCGCGAGCTCGTCGGCGCGGGCCTCGATGGCGTCCGCGAGCCTGAGCAACAACCGCCCGCGATCGGCCGCCGCGGTGTCGCGCCACGCGGGAAACGCCCCGGTCGCCGCGGTGACCGCCTTGTCGATATCGGCCTCGCGCGCCTCGGCCACGGCGGTGATTTTGGAGTTGTCATGCGGGTTGAGCACGTCGATGGTGCCGCCGGCTTCGGCGTCAACGAACTCGCCCCCGATGAACAACCTGGTCTGCAACTGCATCGTGCGCTCCGCAACTTGGAAAGGCGGATGCCGCCGGGCGCGTGACGCGCCCGGCGGCACCGCGATTGCCCGCTCCTCAGCGGCGGTCTGGCCGCCGCCGCACTCACGTCCCCGGCCTAGCGCATGATTTGCGAGAGGCCGTTTACACTGAAGTACCGGTTGATGTTCGTCATGTCGGCGCCGTTGACGTTCTGGCACTGTTCATTGGCGTACATCGGCAGGGTGACGAACGTCATGTGCTCGTTCTGCACGTCGAAGATGTCGCCCCATCCGTAATTGGTCCAGATCCTGCCGACGTTGGGCACATCAATAATTGCCTGCGGGTCATAATCGATCTTCCACAGCTTCATGTTTGCATCGTACAGGTCGGCCCACATCGCTTGCATCACGTCCTTGTCCACGTACAGGATGCGGCTGCCGTAGCAATAGCCGGCGGCGAGGCCCGGGATCCGGCGCACGTCGATCATGTAGCTGTTGCGCACCTGCCACTTGGCCAGTGACGGTTTGGAGAACCAGATGCCCTGATAGAAGTTGTTTGTGTTGGTCGGAACCTGCGCGTCGAAGGCGTTGTACTCGACCGATTCCAGGATCTTCTGATCGCGGATGAACTTGGCGTCGAACTGGGTGATGTTGCCGTTGAAGGCGCCGTGGCGCGTATCGTCATAGGTAAAGTCGGAGCCGAAGGCCGGGCTGCAACGCGCGCTGGTCGACAGACGCAGAGTGCGGCGCAGCGCGGGGACGAACAGATAGGTGTCTATATTCTGTCTCAAATCGCGGGGCCAGATCGACAAAATCGCGGTGTACTTGGCCTGCTCCGGCGTTATCTCCTCCGCGTATTGGATGAAGTCGGCATTCGGCGCGCGATTCTCATAGATCGGCTGACCGGGATCCGAGATGTGCGCCATTCTGCGCTCGGCGAAGATGATGGTGTTGTTGCTGACGTTGGCGAAGCGGTCCTGAAACCACTGTGCGATACTCGGTCCGCACAGCTCGTACGGCTGATAGGCAAACCAGTCATTGACCAGGACCTTCCATCCCTTCTGCGGCTCCTGCGGATTCGGGAAAGGACAGCCCGCGGTGTAGTTTTCGAGGGTATGGCCACCGTTGGGCAAATTGACTATTCGCACCTGACTCGCGTACTTCTCGGTATTCTCGATATACTGCTTGGAACCCAGTGGGTAGGTCTTGGTCGGCTCGATCACTATCTCGAAGTCGCTCGGAAACTTCCAGTGATAGGTGCCCGCGAACAGCGCCTGCATCCCGTTCGTCATATATTGTGTGTACTGCCGCCAGTTGGACATGTTGATCACGGTTCCGGGCGGGACCGGACTCTGCGGATCGGCGGCGTCGGTCGCCGGCGGCGCGGCCGCCATCAGCAGCAGAACCAGTGCCACGAGAGCCGTTCCACGCTGAGTTGACATTGGCCTTCCTCCCTGTCGGGCGAGTCCTTGTGCTCACGCACCACCGGGCATCCTGGCTAGAAATCCACCGGATTCGGCTTCAGCTTTTTCTTTGCGTACAGTTCGGGCAACTCGGGATTGTTGTTTTCCCATACCAGCAGGATCGAGCGTTTGGGCGAGTAGCCCTGGTGGCGGATGTCCGCCGGCATTGCGGCGACGTCGCCCGCTTTCATCACCACCCGCGCGCGCGGCTCGCCGCTGTCGCGGTCGGTCACGTCCCAGTGGATTTCGTCGCTCAGCTGGACGAACCACTCCACCCGGTCGTTGCCGTGGATCACCGGCAGCATGTACTCCTCGGTGGTCGCGCAGATCAGGCTGTCCTGGACCGCCGAGCACACCGACGGGTTCCACGTCACGTCCGAGCGCGAGACGTAGCCGAAGAAATTGAAGGCGTGGACTTCGCTTTCGAAGCCGGGCTCGGCATGGATCTCCGGCTGGTCCTGCGGTACATCGCCGAGTTGGCGGTTGGGGGGGAAGCCGTTCTGGTCGGTCCGCAGCGGGATGTCATCCTTCATCCCCACCATCCGCTTCGCGGTCAGGCGTTTGCGCGAGATCGCAGTGCGGTTGCTGCCGCGCTTGGGACCGAACGCGCTGCCGGTTTCCTCGGGGGCGGCGAAGGGATCGAAGCCCTCGTTGGTCCAGTCGTCGAGCATCGCCTCGAAGACCGCTTTGGCCTGGTCGCTGTTGAAGTTCTCGACGTGATGCTTGTTACTTTTGCGGTAGCCCGGATTATACAGCCCGGCAAACACATCGACGCTGCCGTAGTGATTGGTGGTGCCGAAGACCTGGTCGAAATTGACGGTCCCGTAAAAGAAGCTCCAGGCGAGATCGCGGATCAACGCGCGCAGGAACCCATCCACCGGCATCGCATGGCTGCCGCCGGGCCACGTGACATGCGCGAAATACTCGTCGCGCTCGAACCTGAAACCGCCCAGATTGAAACTGCGATAGCCGAAATCGTTGACCGCCTGTTGCATCTCAGCCATTGCTCAATCCTCCGCCGATTGGCAACTGACTAGTTGGCCGATTATCAATTTGTGCCCTTGCTCCGCCTCACTTCTGGCAAATATCCTTCCACCGCTCGAGTGTCAGATCGCCCTGGATGGTCTGGAGCAGAATCACGCCCGGCCGCGCCGCGTGGAATTGGTACGCCGCGCCCTTGGGCAGGAGCGCCATGTGTCCGCGGCGCGCCACGACGTGTCCCATCCGGCGTCCCTGGGGCGTCCCTTCGAGCGTCGTCGTCCCCTCGTGCCCTTCCGCGACCGCCGGGGTGTCGAGCTTGATTAGTCGGATCTCGACCTCGCCGTCCATCACCAGCGCCGATTCGTCGTGCGACGCTGTGTACCACGGCGACGTCCCTTCGGCGCGCACGGCCTCCAGGACGTATTTGAGGTTGCGCGCGACCGCGACCTTCTCGTAGGGCTCGGAGTGCGCGGCCACCTCGAAGATGTTCGAAAAGACGTAGTTGCGGGGATCGTCGTTGATCGCCTGGACACCGCCCTTCTCGTAGTGTTCGAGCGAGCCGAATTGCGTTTTTCGCCGCATGGTTGGCCGATCCTCCAGCTTGCTGTTTTCGCCCGCCGTGGTCTCGCCGACGCCTGGCGCGCGCCCGTTGATCATCACATCCGGCGGGCCCGCGCGGCCCTGCTCAGTGATGGCCGGCCGCGCGAATCACCGTCGGACCCCAGTCCGGCACGACGACCGGCGGCTTACGCGCCATCGCCGCCTCCGCGAGGCGCGCGCGCCGCTCGGCCTCGAGGCGCGCGCGCGACAGGTCGCGCTCCTTGAACTCGGGCAGCACTTCCTTTGCAAACAGCTCCATCGAGGAACAAAGCATGTCGTGCGGGATACGCCCGGCCTGCGAAAGGAAAATGACCTGGTCGACGCCCGCCTGCTCGAACTCGCGCAGTCGCTGGCGGATAAGGTCGGGCGTGCCGATGCAATCCTGGATCTTGCCCTCGGGCAGCGCGAAATTCTCGGGCTTGGTCCGGTAGCTCTCCCACAAGTTGGTCTTGCCGGGCTCGTGGCGGCCGAAAAACGCGTAGTGGCCGAGCCCGTAAAGAAAGAAGCCGTGGTTGTCCGAGGCGATCTCGCGCACCCGCTGCTCGTCGCGATCGCACAGAAATGGACAGGTAATCGCTATCTGCGGGTTTACCGCGTAACCCGCCGGCTCACATTCTCTCTCCAGCGTCGTGTAGTAGTCGTTGACCCACTGGCGCGCCTCGACCGGCGAGACGAACGAGAAGGTCAGCGCGCCCAGGCCCAGCCGCGCCGCCAGCAGGATCGTCTCGCGCCGCGAGCACGCCAGCCACAGCGGCGGATGCGGGCGCTGGAGCGGCTTGGGCACGACATTGCGCACCGGCGCGCTCAGGTATTTGCCCTGGTGGCCCGCAAACGGTTCCTCGACCAACATCCGGCTTACCACCCGCAGCCCCTCCAGCCACATCGCGCGCTTTTCTTCCTGCGCGATGCCGAAGCCGCCCAACTCGCAGTCGGTGGCGCCCTCGCCGGTGCCGAACTCGCATCGCCCGTCGCTCACGAGATCGAGCGTCGCGATCCGTTCGGCCACGCGCGCGGGGTGGTTGATGAGCGGCGGGAGCTGCACGATGCCGTGGCCGAGCCGGATATTGCGCGTGCGCTGGCTGCAGGCGGCAAGAAACACCTCGGGCGCCGAAGAGTGCGCGTACTCCTCGAGAAAGTGATGCTCGGTCGCCCACACGTAATCGAAGCCGAGGCGGTCGGCGAGCTCGACCTGCTCGAGGGCGTCCTTGAACAGGCGATGCTCGGACTCGCGCGTCCACGGGCGCGGAAGCTGATGTTCGTAGAAGCCGCCGATCTTCATCGGATCATCGAAGTTCGCATCGCGAACAACTGTGCATTATGTGAACGATGCACGGCTACCATGCATGGCGCGCGATTGTCAAATCTGATCTTTGCCTGACCCATAGCCCCGCCGCATAAGCCATCCAACCCCACCGCCTCGCCGCCTCCACCGCGCGCTTGCGCGGCGCAGGGCGCACCGCGGCTTCGCCTCTCCGGCTCGCGCGCGCAATAATGGCGCGCGCGAAAGGAGCGAGACCCATGCTGCTCGAAAACCCAAAAGGCAATTTCAGCTTCGTGCGCGGCTACGGCCCGCCGTTCTCGGCGGCGGCGGTCGCCGCCGCCGGCTTCGACCTCATCCACGCCACCTTCGCGCCGCTGGCGCGCATGGCCGACGGCTTCGCCGCGATGGAACGCCATCTGCGCGACGCGCGCCGGCCGTTCAACGCGGTATGCGGAATCGAGCTGCGAATTCCTGCGCCGCTGACTCCCGCTGGCTTCGACGAATTCAACCGCGGCTACATCGAACGGCTGAGCGCATGGGGCGTGCATGTGGACGCCGCCAACCCGGTCGCGCGCACCAACGTCGCGCTCGAAGTAAATCCGGTGGCGGAGCCCTCGATCTATGGCTTCTACTACACGGCCCCCGCGGTTGGCGCCGGTAGGCCCGGCTTCGTGCTCGCGGGAGTGCCTGAGATCGCCTCGCGCCAGGGCGGCAAGCGCGAGATCGTCGCGGCGGGCGACGTCTCGGCGGACGGGATGCGGCGCAAGACCGCATGCGTCCTCGAGGTTCTCGCGTCCGCACTCAACGAGATCGACCGCCATTGGGACGACGCCACGACGGTCAACCTCTATACGGTACGCGACGCGTATCCGCTGCTGGCGCAGACGTTGCTGCCCGCGCTGGGCGGCGCCAGCCGGCGCGGCCTGCGATGGCATTATGCGCGGCCGCCGGTGGTTGGGCTGGAGCTGGAAATCGACGGCTGCGCGGCGCGCCGCGAGCTGGTGCTGACGGCTTGAGCGACGCCGGCGAGCGGAGCGGCACGCCCCAGGCGCGCGCCACCCCGCCCACCGCTATCCCGAGGGTCCGGCGCGGGCACGCGGCAAACGGCCGCGCGCCCGCGCTCGCACGCCCACGACCTCGTCCGGCGCCGGGCTGCCGGCGAGACGCGGTTGAGCCGGCCGGCGCGATTGCCTACCTTCGAAGGCAGGAGGCCGCGGGGTGGCGCGTGCAGCGCCTGCGCGCCGCGCGCACCACCCCGCTTCCGGCGCACGTGCAAACTCCCCCCGCTTCACCGCATCCCGCCGACCACCGTCCGCGCGCCGGCGCGCCGGCCGCGCCGGCCACTAGCGCGGCGGCCGCCGCCGCGGCCGCCGCCGGCGGCCCCGGCAAGGCCGCCTTCGTACGCGCGATGTTCGCGCGGATCGTGCCGCGCTACGACCTCGTCAATCGTCTGATGACGCTGGGGATGGACCAGCGATGGCGCCGGGCGGCGGTCACGATGGTCGCGCCGCAGGGAGCGTTGGCCCTTGATGTCGCCACCGGCACCGGCGACCTCGCGCTCGAACTGCTGCGCCAGGGCGCGCGCCACGTGGTCGGCGCGGACTTCTGCGCCGACATGCTCGGCGCGGCCGTGACAAAGGCCCGCCCTGCCGCCGGCACGCGCGCGGCCTTCGTCGCCGGCGACGCCACCCGCCTGCCCTTTCACGACGACACTTTCGATTGTGTCGTCAACGGCTTCATGCTCCGCAACGTAACCGACCTCGCGGCCACCTTCCGCGAGCTCAACCGTGTGCTCAAACCGCGCGGCCGGCTCGCCTGTCTCGACCTGACGCCCCCGCGCGGCCCGTTGCGCGCCCTGCTCCGCTTCTATATCGCGCGCCTGGTGCCGTTGCTCGGCGGCATCGTCAGCGGCCACTACTTCGCCTACCGCTACCTCGGCCAGTCGCTGCGCCCGCATCCCGACGCCGATAGTCTCGCCGCAATCATGCGCGACGCCGGACTCGGTGACGTCGGCTACCGGCGGATCGGCTTCGGCACGGTGGCGATTCATTACGCGGCGAAGCCCGCCGCCGCGCAACCGGCGCTCAACGATGGACGCGGCGCTGCTTGAGTGGTGCCGGCGCCTGATCGAGTGCCGCAGCGTGACCACCGAGGGCACGCGCCGCATCGCCGAGCTGTGCGCGGCCGAGCTGCTTGCGCCCGCGGGTATCACGGCGCGGCTCGTCGCGTCGGAACATGAGGGGCCCGAGCAAGTCAATTTGATAGCCATCGTTCGCGGGCGCGATCCCTCGCTGCGCCCGCTCCTGCTCAACACCCATCTCGACACGGTGCCGCCGGGCACGCCGGAGCTTTGGACTGCCTGCGCCGGCGATCCCTTTCGCGCGCATATCGACGGCGACCGCATCTACGGCCTCGGCGCCGCCGATACCAAGCTCGATTTCGCCGCCAAGGTCTTCGCGCTTAAGGCCGCCGGCAAGCCGCGGCGCGAGGTTTGTCTGATCGGCAGCTTCGGCGAGGAGCACGGCCTCGTCGGCGCCAAGGAACTGGCGACGGCAGGGATTCTGCCTTCGGGCGCGCTCGCCTTCGTCGGCGAGCCTTCGCGGCTGGAGGTCATCACCGCGCACAAAGGCCTGATGGCGTTCGAGCTGGAGCTGCGCTTTACGCCCGCGCGAAGCGAAACCCCGGCGCGCCTGCGCCGGATCGTCGTCGAGGGCAAGGCGGCGCATTCGAGCACGCCGGCGCTGGGTGTCAACGCGATCGTGGCGGCGCTCAAGTCGATCACCGCCAGCCCCGGGCGCCGGGTGGCCGCGATTTTCGGCGGCAGCGCGGTCAACGTGGTGCCCGCGCGATGCGAGCTCACCCTCGCCGCGCAAGACGAGCTTTCCGCGGCCGGGGCCAGCGCCACGCAGGCGGCGGAGATCGAATCCTCAACCGCCACGGAGTTCATCCCGACCAAAGCGCTCGCGGCGATCGCGGACTTCGTCGCCGCGCTCGGCGCGTTCGCCGACCGCGCCGGCAGCGTCGAGCCCGACTACGCGCCGCCGACGCTGACGAGCAATCCCGGGATGATTCGCTCTGAGCGCGGCGCGCTGCGGCTGGAATTCGAGCTCCGTCCGCCGCCGGGGCTCACCCTCGACGCGGTGCGCCAAGGCCTCGGGTGGCTCGTCGATGAGCTTGCGCGCGCCAATCCGGACTTGCGGGTCGAGCTTATCGAAAAGCGCGCCAACCCGGGCTTCCGCGCGCCGGCCGCGAGCGAGACGGTCGAGCTTGCGATGGGCGCGCTGGCGACTGCCGGGCTGCCGCTGCGTGCGGGCGTCAAGTCGGGATGCACGGAGGCGGGAATCTACGCGGCCGCGGGACTCGAGCCGGTCGTAATCGGGCCGGGGCCGTCAACCGGCGTCATCCACGCCCCCAACGAATACAATTTCCTCTCGGAGGTCGACGCCGCGGTGCGCTTCTACCGCGCGCTGCTCGCGATGTGAGCGTGGCCGTCTGACTGCGGAACCTCGGCCGTCGCGCTCGCGGCGGTCCCGGACTCGCCGTCAGCTTTCGCCGCTTCCAGCCGGCCATCGGCGCGCAAGTGGCCGCCCCCGGGGGGCTCATCGGTATCGGCTGGCGCGCGAACCCCGGCGGGCGTGCCCGGAAGCGCCACCGCGTCGGCGCTCGCATCGTCCTTGAGCGCCAACGCCTCGATCACGCCGCGCGGCACCACAAGCGCCTCGCCCGCGGTCGGAGCGGCAATAGCCTGAACCGCGCGGAAGCCGCGGCGCGCGTCGTCGTGGGCGATCAGGTACAGACGCGCCCGGGCCGGATCCGGTTCACCCACGCGCAGCCTGACGACGCGGCGCTCGCGCACCGGCAGCAGCTCCGCGGTCGGCGCGCCGTAGTACGGGCCGCCGTCGAACGGGTCGATGTGGTTGAGGAACTTCATCCCGGCCTGCTCGAGCAGGCGCACCGCGCCGCGGGTCTCGGGACCGACCGCGCCAATCGCCGCGCGCACCTCCTCGGGCAGCAGGAAAGTGTACAGCGGCGAGTCGGGAAACAGCGCGCGGATGAACTCCTTGTCGTGAATCGATAACCGGTCGGCCTCGCGAAACGAGAGCCCGGTCACCCGTCGGCCCCAGTGATCCCAGAACACGTTGCCGTGGTCGCCCAGCGACGGCGGCATCATCTCGGCCAGCACCCGCGACTCGAAGCGCCGCGGGTGGCGCGCGATGTAGAGGAAGCGCACCCACGAGAGCTGCTTGCCGATCCGCTCCGGCCGATGGCGCATCGCGCGCGTCACGATCAGCCCGCCCAGCTCGGTCGGCCCGTCCATCGAATGGCGCAGCCGCAGGTAGGTATGGCGGAACATCTTGCGCAGGCGCGCCGAGTAGCGCTCGTCGCTATCGATCTCCAGATAGTAGTGCGGACTCTGCGGCGTACCGTGTTTGGCGATGATCATCGAGGCGCCGGCGATCGTGCGCGTGGCGCGTTCCTCGGCGCAGAAGATGTAGACGGCGCGCGCGCGATTGGCGATTCGGCCGCGAAACGAGCGCGCCGAGCGCTCGAGCATCTCGGCCAGCTCGGCCGAGTCGGTCGGCAGATTGATCGAGTCGAGCTCGCGCGCCAGTCGCAGCAGGCGGCGACGGTCGGCGGGACGGGCCTCGCGGATGATAAAGGCGGGCGCGTGCGGCTCCATAGCACAATTTTACCACGCCCGCGCCGCGTCCACGCGGTTCGCCCACCAAAACCGTCGCCGCGCTGCCCGGCCCCTGCCCAGCTCAGTTCGCTCACCGGGTCGGCGGGGAGGCTCGCGGCGACTTGCAAGCGCATCATCGCACGCGCCAGAACCGCCTCCGACTACGGTCCGCGTATGCGAAGTTGAATTAGAACCCTGTGTCGGATAGCTTGAGGATGGGCCGGGAGCTGGCCGGCCAGGAGGTGTGGTGTGATGGACTTGCCGAAGTGCCAGAAGTGCAACAATGGCACTCTGATCCCACTTTCAGACTACGGCCAGGAAGGCGCTTCGGTAATTTTTAAAGCCTGGGTATGCACCAACCCCGAATGCGGCTTCAGCCTGCGTGTGGACAAGGGTGAAGTGACCTACGGCAAACGGATCGAGACCAAGCACTGACGGCTGCGCCCCGCCCGGATTCAGGATTGCGACCGGCGGCCCCTGCGGGCCGCTTTTTTTTTGCGCTCGATTGCCCCCTTTTCGATGCGAGCCTGTGGCGCATCCGCCTGCCGTGCGCTGGTGCGCACGGCCGATCCGTTCTATAAGCCGGAAAGCCGGCGCGGACCCAGCGGCGCATCGCGTCCGCGCCGTGGAGGAATCGCCCATGAGTCCACGCATCTATCGCTCCCAGCCCATCGGCTCACTGCTGCGCCCGGCCTATCTGCGCGAGGCGCGCCGCGCGCTACGCAATGGCGAGACTTCCGCCGCCCAGTACAAGCGCGTCGAGGACCGCGCGGTGGACGAAGCGCTCGCGCTCCAGGAGGCCGCCGGCCTCGACGTTATCAACGACGGCGAGCAGCGCCGGCTGAGTTTTCTGGGCTCGCTGCTCGACGCCTGCGTGGGCCTCTCGCGCAGCGCGGCGGTCACCCAGCCCTGGCATGAGGACGACGGCCGCGTGGTCAGCCTGAGCCTGGGGCTGGCCGTGACCGGCAAGCTGCGCCGCCGCCGCCCGCTCGCGATCGAGGAGTTCGTCTACGCGCGCGCCCGCGCCCGCCGTCCGCTCAAGATGACGCTGCCGAGTCCGATGATTCTCTTCATGTTCTGGTCGCCGACCGAATCGACCGCCGCCTACCGCGACCCGTTCGAAATGTTCGCCGACGCCGCCGCGATTGTCCGCGAGGAGATCGCCGAATTGGCGCGGCTGGGATGCGAGTACATCCAGATCGACGCCCCCGAGCTGACCAACCTGGTCGATCCCGACATCAGCCGCATGCTGCTCGCCGAGCGCGGCATCGCGCCGGCGCGAATGCTGACCGAGGGCGTCGAGCTTGTGGACTCGCTCGCCGCCGCCGCGCCCGGCGTCACCTTCGGGCTCCATCTGTGCCGCGGCAACAACGACGGCCGCTGGCTCGCCCGTGGCGGCTACGACACGATCGCGCGCGAGCTCTTCCGCCGCGCGACTCATTTCCACGAATTCCTGCTCGAATACGACGACGCGCGCGCCGGCTCCTTCGAGCCGCTGCGCGAGGTCCCGCGCGACAAGCGCGTTGTGCTCGGCCTGGTTTCGACCAAGCGCAACGTGCTCGAATCCGCCGACGCGCTGCGCGCGCGAATCGAGGAGGCCGCGCGCTTCTTCCCGCGTGAGCAGCTCGCGCTCTCGCCGCAGTGCGGCTTCGCCTCGGGCGTCAAAGGGAATCCGGTCGAGCCCGCCATGCAGGAGCGCAAGCTCACGCTGGTCGCCGAACTTGCCCGCGAAGTATGGGGCTAGCGTGCTTTTCTTAGCCGGCTCGCCATGCTTGACTCATCCCCCGGGGTGAATCTGCGCAGAGTCGGTATGCAACAAGCGGTACGGTTGGTTCTCATCGTTGTGGCGGCGATGGCGCTCGGATGCGCCGCGCGCTCGCAGGCGCCTGAACCGGCGCAGGCCGCGGCCCAGCCGGCGCCGCCCGCGCAGGGCGCCGCGCAGACGCGTTCGCCCGAGCGATTCATCTACGTGAGCGCTCAAGGTCTCCCGGGCGCCTGCTACCACGAACTTGGCGTCATCCAGTTCAACGAGCCGTTCACCGACGCCGCGATCGATCCCGACAACTCTAAAGCCGCCGAGCGCCTGCGCGCGCTCGCCCTCCAGCAGTACCCCGACAAAGTGGACGCGGTGATCGGCCTCCACACGAAGGAAAATGACGTCGGCACCGTGACCACCGTGATCGGCGAGGCGGTTGAGTTGCGCCAGGGCACGTCGGTGGAATGCGCGATGCGCAGGGTGCCGGGGGCGCTCGACACGGTGGCGGCGTCGGCCGCGGGCGGAGTCGTCGGCGCCCTGGCGGGCGGGCTTGCGGGCGGGGGCCCGACGACCGCGATGATCGGCGGCGCGGCCGGGGTCACCGCGGTCGGCAGCTACCTCGCCTACAAGCATCACAAAGAGGCGGTCGCCGAACACGATCGGCTTATCGCGCAGCTCCAAGCCCAGCGGCGCGAAATTGCTGAGCTCCAGGCCGAGCGCGAAACCCTCGAGCAATGCCGCGCACAGGACACCCCGCTCGACAAGTGCAATCCCGCCCCCGCGCCGGCGGCGCCCAGCCCCGCCGAAGCGCATGCCGCCGAGGCCGCTGACTGGTCAGCCCCGCCCTACGAGCTTCAGCGCCAGATCCAGGAACAGCAGGTTTACATCAAAAAGCTGCGCGAGGAGATCGCCGAAGCTCGCCACCAACTTGGCGCAAACTAGCTGCACACCACTGCCGCGGTGACGGGCGGTCGGGGTTTCCGCTCGCCGCGCGGCATTCTCCTGGACAATTCACTTTTCACTTTTCTGCCAAAGCGTGACGCGCCGCCTTGTGCGGTTAGGCGAGGCGTTTGACGCGCGCGCGGCGCAGCGTCTCGGCCACGCCATCGGGATCGGCAATATCTTCGAGACGGATCGTGAAGTCCGCGCTGGCCGCCGAGGCCACCGTCACGCTGCCGACGCCCAGCAGGCGCTGCGAGAAGCGGCGATCGATCTCGACCGAGCGGATGTCGCCGAGTTCCATCTCGCGCCGGCGGCTCGAGAACAGCCCCGTGCGCTCGATCAACCGCTCCGAAGTCAGGCTCCACGAGATGCTCTGACGTTCGAGGCCGGCGAGCGCCAGGCGCGCGATGCCGGCCGCGATCAGCACGGCGCCGACGCGCCAGTCGCTCACCTGCGCCAAATTGATCGCGATGCCGGCGACGATGAACGCGCTGGCGAACACGATTGCGCCGGCGAAATGCCACCACGACGGCTTCACGCGCATCAGCGCGTACTCGCGCCGGTCAGCCGGCTTGGGCTCGTACAACCGCGCGCCGCATCGCGAACAGAATGCCGCGTCGGCCATCGCGCTGAATCCGCACTGCGGACATCTCATCGCCGCCGCATCTCCCCCGACCGGCCGACAGCGCGCTGTGCCGCCGCCGGAGTCCCGCCAATTATGCTTAGTCGCGCCCAGCATCGGCAATCCGCCGCGCGGCGGGGAATCGACCGCGCGCCAGCGCCCTTTTCCGCTCGCGCCGCTTCGTGTTAGTTCTGCCTGCCATTTCGTGTTAGTTCTGCCTGCCATGAAGATCGCGCTGTTCGGAATCAACTTCGGGCCATGTGCCAACCCGCAGGTCGCCGCCGAGGTTGCGCGCGCCGCCGAAGCGGCCGGCTTCGAGAGCCTGTGGACCGGCGAGCATATTGTGCTGCCCGACCCGCAGGCGCCGCCCTCACCGGTGCCCGCCGACACGCCGTTCATCGATTCGTTGGTGGCCTTGTCGTTCGTCGCCGCGCACACCCGGACCATCCGCCTCGGCACCGGTACCATCATCCTGCCCCAGCGCAACCCAGTGGTGCTGGCCAAGGAGCTCGCCTCCACCGATGTACTTTCGGCCGGGCGCCTGATCTTCGGTATCGGTATCGGCTACCTCAAGCCCGAATTCGACGCGATCGGCGCGCCGTTCGACCACAAGGGGCCGCGCAGCGAGGAATTCCTGCGCGCGATGATCGCGCTATGGACGATGGAGAAGCCCGAATTTCGCGGCCGCTTCGTCTCCTTCGGCGGAGTCAACGCGATGCCGCGCCCGGTCCAGAAGCCCCATCCCGAGGTCGTCTTCGGCGGACACACCACGCAGGCGTTCTCGCGCGCGGCGCGCCTGGCCAAAGGATGGTACGGCTTTGCGCTCGACCTCGACACGACAAAGAAATGTATCGCGGGGCTGAGGGCGGCCTGCAAGGCGGCCGGCCGCCGCTTCGAAGACCTCGAAATCAGCGTGACTCCGCGGACCAAGGTCACCCGCGACGAGGCGCGAGCGTTCGCCGATGCCGGCGTGCATCGGCTGATCCTGTTGCATCGACAGAACGACGGGCCGGGAATTCAGGGGTTTATCACCGAATGTGAACGCGAGTTGGTGAACCACGTCTAGGACGGTCGCGGTCAGCCCTCGACCGTCCCGCAGAGGCCTGAAAGCCCGTCGTTGCAGGCCAAGGCTCTCTCTGAGGGAAATTGCGGTGGAGGGCTGAAACCGGGTCTTGCGAACAGAAGTTGGGCGTGGAAGCGGGGCAGGTAAGTATTGCATGATTGAAACAACGGTTGGTCATTTTTGCATCGCCACGTCGAAAGCTTGACCGACACTTTCCTACCGCCCGCCAAATAGTTGACGCTTTAATCGTTCAGTTTGCCCCCACTTTCACCTAGCTAGGCAGGGCTCCCTTTTCTGTGGCTTACGGCACGCTGCTTGCTGGGGCTTCCCCCCAACCGGCGCCACAGCGCCGCGAGTATAAGGAGTAAATAGCGAGCTTTCGGGGAGGATCACCATGGCCGTTAAACTGGAAAGCAGTCGAGTGATGACGGTGAAGGAGCTGTCGGACTATCTCAAGGTCCATCCCTCGACGGTCTACCGCCAGCTCAAGCGCGGTGGTCTGCCGGCCTTCAAGGTGGGCAGCGACTGGCGCTTCAATATCGAATCAATCGACCGCTGGCGGCTGCAGCAGGACAACTTCAAGGGCTAAACCGGCACCGGCCCGGGCCGGCCGGCAGCGCGGCGCTCAGCGCTGGTCAGCCGCGGCGCTCCCCGGTCGGACGCCGACGCAGTCGAACGACAGCCAGCCGCGCAGCGGGTCGACCCGGGCAATTCGCACGCGCAGCTTGGCTCCACTAGGCGCCGCCGGCGCGCCATGCAGCGCGCCGCGGACGGCAAAGTCGTCGAGCTCGGCGCTCACCCCGTCGCGCGTGACGGTTGCGCAAAGCTCGCGGCCCAGCGCATAACGTTCCAGATAGCGCAGCGTCCAGTACCGGCGGGCGCGGCGCTCCAGTTCCTTCGCCTCCGCCTCCGCATTCTCCGTGTTCGCCAGCACCGCTAGCATTTCCTCGCCGCTGTAGGGCGGCGCGCCGCCGCCGGCCAGCGCCGCGACGAGTTGACGCTGGAGCACAAGATCGGCGTAGCGACGGATCGGCGAGCTGAGCTGCGCGTAGCACTCCAGCCCTGCGCCCGCGTGATACTCGGGGTAGAGCGACAGCCGCGCGCGCAGCGGCAGGGCGTCTCCCGCCGCCGGCTGCACCCGATAGATGATCGGGACATGCCTCTCCGCGGCGTAGCGCGCCGCGATAAAGTTGCTCAGGACCATGAACTCGGCGACCAGGACGCGGCTGGGCGAGTTGCTGTCGAGGACCTCGATTTCGATCTCTTCCCCGCGCACCCGCACCTTGGGCTCGCGCCGATGCACCAGTAAGGCGCCCGCTCGTTTGCGCCGCTCGCGCAGCTCCAGCGCCGCCGCGTACAGGCGCCTCAGTGCCGCCGCCGTGTCGCTGTCGGTCTCCTCGGCACCGGCCAGGATCCGATCCGCTTGCGCATAGGTAAGCCGCCTGCCGATCGTGATGCTCGCCGGCTGTATCTCGCTCGTCAAAATCGCGCCGCCCGCGTCGAGCCGCGCGGTCGTGCTGAGCACCGCCCGCCGCTCACCGGCGATCAGGCTGGCCCGCCGGCATGAAATTTCGTCGGGCAGCATCCTGACCGTGGTCTCCGGCAGATAGACAGTGGTCGCGCGCGCGGCCGCCTCGCGATCCATCGCGCCGCCGCGGGCGACGAAGTCCGCCACCAGCGCGATATGGATTCCGACGACGAGCGAGCCGTCGGGGCCAACCTCGCAGCTCAGCGCGTCGTCTACTTCCACCGTCTCCTCGTCGTCGATCGTGAAGGTCGCGGGCGTGGCCAGCGGCGGACGGATGGGCGGCGCCGCGGCGGCGGCTTCGGCCAGCGCCGCCTCGCTGAACTCCGACGGCAGGGCGGCGATGGCGGCGAAGCGGGGCAGCGCGGGCGCGGCACCCAGGCGCTCGAGGATTTCGAAGGCGGTCTCGGCCGGATCGACCTCGGGCGCCGCCTGCGCGAGCATTTCGCTCAGCTCCTGGCTGCGAGTGGACGGGTTGCGCAGGTAGCGCTGAAGCTCGGCGGCGAGTTCGGCACCCTCGGCCGCCGGCAGCTGGGCGCGCTCGGCGATCACCGCGCGCATCAGGTCGCGCTTGCGCCGGCCTTCCTCGCTACGCAGCCGGATCCGGCTCTCCTGGAGGCGCAGCCGCTCGACCTGCTCGGCGCTGCGCGCGAGGAATTCGCGATGGCGGCGCACGAAGTAGACCCGGTCGGCGAGCAGCGCTTCGAGCATCACCGCCGCCGCCGCGCTCGAGCGCCGGCCAAAGAACAACTCGGCCAGCTCCTCGGCGGTGAGCGCGCGCCCCTGCTCCTGGACGACCTCCCACAGCAGATGGAGGTCGAGCTCGGCGCGCAGCGCGCCCTTCTCTTCCTCCAGCGCCGCGAGCTGCGCGGCGGCGTCGGCGGCGGCGCGCGGCGCGGGATGGCGCATCAGGACGAGCTCGCGCGCCACCGCGCGCTCGCGCCCGCCAGCGTCACGCACGACCAGCCGCTCGCCCTGCTCGCGCACGACGAGCGCCGGGCGCAGCCCGCCCTGGTCGAGGTACTCGACCAGCGAGCCTGCGAGTTTGCCCGGAGCGTTCATGCGAGATCCATTGTGACGACGCGCGCATCCGAAGACCATACGGGAGCGGCGCGCCGCCGGGCGCGCCTTTGACCGCTCGCGCGCGGCGCGACTATATCAGGGAGGAGGAAGAGGCGCTTCGATGGCGGGCAAGGCGATTGCAATCGAATTACCCGACGAGCTGTGGGCGGCGCTTGGCGAAGTCGCCGCCGCGCTCGCAATTCCCAACCTCGAGGAAGCCGCGGTGATCGCGCTTGCCGAATGGGTGGCGGGGCGCAAGCGCGAGCTCGACGATCGTGATCCCTCCCAGCGCTACTTCGTCAACGAGGCGCTCGACGAACTCGCCGCCCGCGCCGCGCAGAAGAAGTAAGCGGCGGCGGGCGCGGGTCTCACTTCCACGAGCGGCGGACGATCTCGGTGTCGCCGGTCTCCTGGTTGACCAGCAAAAATTCGATCTCGCGGTAAGCGCCCTTGGGAAAGAAGACGTAGCCGCTGACGGTGAAATTGTGCCGCGCCTCGCCGCCCTGCAGCGCGAGCGCGGAGAGCTGTTGATTGGCCTGCTGGTTGGCATTGCTGGCCCCGCTCGAGGCGCCGTCGATCGCACCGGTGCCCGCGCCGATCGCGGTGCCGATGATCGCTCCAGTGCCGGTTGCTCCGCCCAGCGCCGAGCCAACGATCGCGCCCAATCCAGCACCTAACGCGCCCTCGGCGGCTCCACTCACCGCTCCGCTCAGGAGCGCGCCCTTAAGCTCGCCCGCGCCGCCAGCCTGGCGTGCGGCCTCGCCCGCCGGCAACGGCGCCACGCGCGCGCCCGAGTCGTCGATGGCGAAGATCTGGCTGGGCACGATCGCGCGCGGCACGTCACTGCCATTGGCGACCGAGACGTAAACCGGAACCACGTCGCCAATCGGCGCGCCGGGCTGCGTGCTGACGCTGAGCTGCCCCGGCTGGGGGGTGGCGACAATCTTGGGCGTGTCCTCAAGCGGCGCCGAGCCGAACGCGCATCCGGCGCAAAGGAGCGCGAGCAGCGCGCCAAGGCGTACGGACGAGGCGGCGGCTCCCATCGGCCTTGCAATACGGCCGCCAGACTCCATCCTTTCATTAACGTCCGCTGCTTGGGGCGAATCAAGGACAACCGGCGGCCCGCTGTTGGCGGCGTGGGCAAGGCTATCGCAACGGCTTGCGGAAGGCTTCGCGCTCCATGCACAATCGCGCATCTGCGCCAAGCGCCTGTGCGAGCGGATGGAAGGAAATTCGCGCTAATCGAAGGATGAAAGGCTGAGTCGCGGACGAAAGTAACAGGGCCGGGGTGGCGAAAGGGCAGACGCAGGGGACTTAAAATCCCCTGGGAGACAACTCCCGTGCGGGTTCGAATCCCGCCCCCGGCATTCAAAACACCGCGTCATATCTGGCGATTTAGCTCGGAGTGCGATGGATGTCAAGCGCGAGATGCGGCGAGGTGCGGCGTCACTTTGGCTGTACTTTGGCTGTTTTGTCCAACCTTTCAACGTCTGTCTCATGGCGAACTCGGTTGGCATGATCTGCCCTGCACAGGAGCTGGCTGAGAAGGGCAAGCAAGATGGCCGACAAAGCAGATGATCTTGACGCCGTCCGTACTATCGTTTCCGCACTGGAGCCGTTTGAGCCAGATGATCAGCGACGCATCATTCGTTGGTCGATGGAGAAAATAGGTCTATCGGCTCCGACAGCAGATGAGCGACGGGAAGCTCCAAGCCCTCGGTCCGACGAGGAGCGAGATGTCACCGACAAACCTCATCCGACGGGTATACGTGACATTCGGACGTTCATATCAGAGAAGAATCCGACTACCGACAATCAATTCGCAGCGGCGGTTGCCTACTACTACCGATTTAAGGCGGCGGAGAGCGAGCGAAAGGATTCGATAACTGCGGAGGATCTCCAGGAAGCTTGCAGGCGAGTGGGCCGCCGCCGCTTAAACAGGCCTTCCCAGACTCTCGTCAATGCGCATGCCGTAGGGCTTGTGGATAAGGCGGAGCGCGGAAGCTACAGGATAAACGCCGTCGGAGAAAACTTGGTGGCGATGACTCTGCCCTCGGGTGCGACAACGAAGCCCACAACCGTTGGCCGCAAGCCGCTGAGAAGGGCGAGTCGTTCCAGCGTCAGAAAGTCCTTCCGCAAGTCCCGTTGACTGTCATCGCTCGAATGTTCGGCACGATGAACGAAGCCGCTGCCGCACTCGATTCCGCGATTGAAGAAGCTGAACGACTCCGCAGATTCCTGAACAAGGATAAGTCGCGGCAAGTCCGCGCGAAGGGAGAGCGGGATCAAATCAAGGCGACTGCGCTCGCCTGGTTCAACAACCACAAGCCAGTTGCGAATCAGAGGCTCAGCGACGCCGACCTGTCTGAGGTCGATACCGCCTACAGCGAAATACTGTCATGGAGCGCACGCAATTCGACTCGGTCTCTGTACTTGTCTGCGGCCAAAACGCTCGTTAAATTGCTCGTTAACCTCCGATCCGAGGTGGTTGCTCAGAGGCCGAAGCGAGGCGGTACGACTTCGGATTCGTCTCCTCCGTTCGCGTCGCTAATCGCTGATGCACAAATGCAGCAGATTCTCGCCCGCCGGTGGGAAGAGTGTGTGGTATGTATTAAAGCGAATGCTCCGCTGGCAGCGACTGTGATGATGGGTGGACTGCTGGAAGCTCTGTTGCTAGCACGCGTGAATCGCGAAGTGGACAAGTCTGCGATCATTAAAGCAAAGGCCGCGCCGAAAGACCGTAAGAGTGGGAAGACCCTACAGCTTAAAGACTGGACGCTAGCAGACTACATCGACGTGGCCCATGAGCTTAGATGGATCTCCATGGCGGCCCGTGATGTAAGCGTGGTTCTCCGCGACTATCGAAACTATGTGCATCCATACAAAGAGCTGTCGCATAGAGTCACACTCTCCGCGGGCGATGCCAGCTTGTTCTGGGAGATCAACAAAAGTTTGTCGCGCCAGGTTTTAGACAGCGTCCGTTAATCGGATGGAGATCTCACCTCCAATGACGCGAGCAGCGCGAAGATCACAGCTACCGGTCGGGGCCGAGAGTGGTGGCTTTGTTTAACTCGGATCTATTTGGATCGTCGCAAGTACCAGGTGCTTTTAGGGTTTTTCTGGCGCTTCCGTGCCGCGACGAAGCGGAACTATCTTGAGAGCGCGTTGCCCTTGAAAGGAATGAAAGGCCGCGAGCTTCTCCGCGCTCTCGCGCAACATGGCTTCGTCGACGATCGCGTATCGGCGATAGATCGATTCGGTCTTATGGCCGGTCACCTTCATCGCAGCTGAGCGGGATACTCCAGCGCGCTCGAGATTTCGGACGGCTGTCCGTCGCAAATCGTGCGCCACGCGGTCGGGATAGCCCGCAAGCCGACAGGCCTTGTCCCAGGCCGTATAGTAGTCCTTGATCGGCTTGCCATCGCGATGGAATACCCACGGAATGACGCGGCCAGTCGCGAGTTCCAGCTGCCGCGTCCGCTCCCTTTGTGCCGCCAGGATCTCCCGAAGCTCCGGAATCAGCGGGAACATCCGGCCTTCCTCGTTCTTCGTCTCCCCCGGTTCCAGGCGGAGCCAGTTACTCTCGAAATCCACATGCTGCCAGCGCCGCGTCAAAATCTCTGACGGCACGCGCCAGCCGGTTATGTATGCCACCTGGAAGACCGGCTTCAGCTCATCCGGCAGGTGTTTCAGTACGGCGTGGAATTGCTCGGCTTCGAAGAACCCCTTCCGCGTGTTGTTCTCTCGTAGCATCTGAAATCGCGGCGGCGTTCCGGCCTTTCGGCCAGCCAACCGGAACGCGCGTTTGAGCGCCGCGAGCTCGCGATTGATCGTGGCGTTCGCAGCACCCTGCTCCTTGCGATGCACGATGTACGCGTTGATTCGATCCTCCGTGATATCGATCGCGCGATACTCGCCGAAGAATTCACGGAGGTGCTTGACGCCGCCCATCACTCGCCGAAGACTCCGGCGTTCGTTCGCTCGATAATCGTCCAGCAGGATTCGGACCAGGTCCTCGAAGGTCGTCCGCTCGACCTCGATGCCGACCGGCTTGCCGGCCGCAGCTTCCGAAAGGCGATGCTTCAGCAATCGGACGGCGTCGGCGCGGTTGGTCGAGCGGGATGATTCGCGGTAGCGAACGCCTCGCACGTAAAACTGAATCCACCAGGTGGCAGCCGTCTTGCGCTTGCCAGTCTCAGGGTCGACGTACTTGGGCTGGTAAACGAGCCCAAGTCCCCGCGTCTTTTTCTGCGTAGTCCGCTCGCCCAATCTCGTAGCTCCGAGATCAGGCTAGTGTTGCGTCGCTTTGCGGATCAATCCGTCTTGCAAACTATTTGCCCAACCGCACCTTGTGGTGGCGTGCGACACAAAACTGGTGGTGCCGTCCGGCTGGCCTTCCTATCCGCGACACCGACGGTGCCGCGGCTTTTGCTCAAAAGCCATTCGGCGAACCGGGTCGGCTCGCGAGCCATTGGCGCAGGCGAATGCGGGAGCACGCGTACTTTTTTCGCGACATTTGCCTGACGAACGGCAACTTCCGCGCGCGGCGAATGATCCAGCGCCGTGGCACGTGCAGCACGGCCGCGATCTCATCGACCGTCATGATGTCGTCGATGTCGAACGGGACGCTACCGTTCTCAGCGGATCCTTCGCGGTCCGAACGCGAGGACTGATCTGGCCTCGGCACGATCGTCGAAATTGGCAGTTTGACGACTGGCCCATGCGCTCCTTGCGCTACGGGGCCAGCCAGAACTTGCGTGGTCCGCCCGTCGAGTATCCCGGCATCGCCGGAATCCGCCGCCACCTCCAACAGCAAAGGGACTGCATATAGTCCCGCCACACCCGACCTGCGCGGTACACTGACGTTCTTCGTGCGCCGCATATCACACCCCTGGGTCGGTTGCGATTGATCGTCGAGTGCCGGCCGCTTGCTCCCGGACGCGCCGCGGACCGCCAGCGACCGATTGAAGGTTCAAAGAACAACAACTCCGCCCGCTTGGCGAGCGGAAATGAGGAGCCAAACTTTCGATTGCGCGATGCATCGCAACTGTCGAACGCACCGTCCTAACAATCCGTCACTCACTTCGTACGGTGCGGCACATTTTAGAACCATCCGGCGTCCATGAACAGAAAAACGCAACGGGTCAAGGCGAAAATGATTTATGGTTGCAAGGCGGTTAAGTGCGCAATTCTCGGATTTATTGCGCGACGCTCATTTTTAGCGTCTGAGCACTGGGCGGCGTCGCTCGGTCCTCAGCCGAGCGACGCCGAAAACTTCAGGCAGGGATCGGGAACCTGCCCAAAATGTAGTCGGCCGCTTTCTGCGCTTGCGCGGCGGCGCGAACGACGAGCCGGCGATCATCGCGAAGCTTCTTGAGGCACCCGGCGACGTACGCCGCTTGATTCTCGATGACGCCGGGCGAGATTCCCGATTCGGCGCAAAGATATGCTGCTCCCATTTCGGCGACCAGTTCTTCTGTGGAATAGACGGGCGAGCCAAACGGCGCGACTTCGAGGATCGATTCGCGCGCAAGCCGCGTCTCGTGGCCGACGCTGTGGATCAGTTCATGAAAAGCGGTCGCGTAATATTCCTCGGCGGAAGTGAAAAGCTCCAGCGGCGGCAGCGTCACGCGATCGGTAACCGGACTGTAAAAGGCCTTCGACCCGGCATGCACGATTTCCGGCGCGTTCGGCATGCAGCCGATGATCTCCGCACACGCGGTAATCGGTTCGTGGTGATGCGTCTCGATCTTCGGGAGCTTCTCAAGGATCGCGGACGGCATTTCGCATTGTTCCAGATTGAAGATCCGGTAGTACCTGAGCAGAAATCGCCGGTTGTTTTTGTGCTCGCTCTCCTCTGAGTCGATCTCTTCGCTGCTCTGCTCGGTGTCGTCGACCTTCCAGAAAGTCACAATCGTGCTCTCCTCGCCTTTCCGGATTGATCCGCCAAGCTGGTTTGCCTGGCGCATCGTCAGCCAGAAGGGCGATACGAATTTCGACGCCGAAAGCAAAAAGTGGTTGATGCCTAGATACGGCTTCTTGGTGATCAGATTGCGCGGCAATCCCGTCGAGGTCCACGGCCGGCGCCACGGCACCACGCCGCTTTCCAGCAGGTTGATGACCTTCTCCGTCACGATTGCGTAAACGTCCATCGTCCCATGCCTCCTCGCTCAGTAGCCGTCTTCGTCGATCCGATCGGCGGCGAAGGCGCGCGCCGCGTCCTCGCCGTGGCCGCATCGGGAACCGAATAGGGTTCGATCTTCGGGGTAGTAGAACGCGCGTTCGCCCGGAGTTATCGGCACGTCACAGCCGGGCTTGGCGCATTTGGCCGGATACCTGGCGGTGATCCACTTGGGATCGCATTTGAACCTGCGTCGCATCGTTGGTCCTCCTTTGGCTTCGCCCGCTTCCGCGTAAGCGGCAGGGCGCTGTCTGCTTTCGTCCCCGCGCCATTTTTCAGGCGGCTCTCTCACCCCGAACTGGAGAGCCGCACGCGGATTTCTAGATGCGCGCAGCGGAGCGCTGCACGGACGTGACAAACGAAGTGGTCGGTGAGAGCCGATGGCGCGGACGTGCTAACGGAGCAAGCGCCACCACTGAGAGGGGCGGCGAAGCGGAGACGCGGGCCGAGTCAGGCGAGGTTACGGGATGGGCGCGAGCGGCGCAGCTTGCGAAGCCCGAGCGAGCGTTTCACAGCGCAGCCGGCGTGAACAGAAGCCGTGGTGCACTAGTCTTTCCGGGATAATCGCTAAGGAGAGGATGCGATGGAATTGCGGAAGATAAGTTTCATCAGCTACGGCCAGTTCATAGACGAAAAGTTTGAGATCGACCCGGCGGTTGCGGTTATGGTAGGGCGGAAGGAACACCGGCTATATTGGGCTGCCGGATCATCCTTTCGAGCAGTGCGTTCACGATGGCGTGATCTCAAGTGGAAGTCTTGGGATGGCGTCTGGTTACCAGTGGGAGCGCGCTGAGATGCCAATGACATACTAAGATGTCTGCGCCGCACCACGGTTGAGTAAAGTCTCCGCATTTGCGTTGTGTTCTTTCGCGGACCAGCTGCTAGGCGGTGAGTCGCGCAAAATACAATTCACCCGGATTGGCTCGGGCTGGTTCGTCGCGTGAATGAACCAGTTACGATCCGGTTTCCGTGCGAGGCCGGCGCGCAACCTTAACATTTGGAGCAGTGCGCCCTCTGACCTGACGTTCATACCGCGCCCGCTCACGCTCAGCGCGTTCCTTCCCATGCGTCTTTCGGTAAACTCGGCTCGCCATCTTGTTAGCGCAGCGATGGCCGCAATATTTCTGGTTCTTCCGTTTCGCCAAAAATACCCTCAAGCACTCGGGCTCCTCACACCGCTGGATTCTGAGAGCAGCCTCAACATCCTCGTAGAGGTCGTCCAGCGCCACGCGTAGAACGGCGTCCTCTAGATTCGCGTCGCGATAGCTCAAAGCTCTTCCGCCCTCGGAGCCGAGTTTCCCCGCATCGAGAACGATGTTGCCGCCCGAATAATCGGCCCGGAAACACTTCCGATCCGCAACCGCGCCAAGCAACGCAGCCACTCTATCAATGATGGCCTGAAGTCGAGCAGGGGCCTTCTCCAAGCCCCGTACTTCCGCGTTGAGCGGTTCGTCGGGTTCGAGATCGAGCCACTGCCGTAATTCGTAAATCAGGTTTGGCAGGTCGCCGGGGCGGCCCTTGGCTAGTGAACCAGCATTGACGCGCGAGAGGTCCACAAGCCACGGCAGGATTCGCTCCTTCTTCATGGCTTCGGGGCGTTCGGTAGCTGTGACGTCCTTCGCCGCTTTCGATTTTCGTGAAACGGTCATTCGCAGGCAATCGTATCAAATGCTCTTACCGGCCGCAAATTCTCTTACGAGATGAATGTTATCTGGCCATACAATAGTGTTGATTCCATATTGCGCCGCCCAGCCGACCACGTAAGATGTGAATCGAGAAATGGGGGCGAACATGAAAACGATGCTGCTGCTGCTCGCTGCCACGGTTCTGGCGGCGCCAACGCTGGCTAGCGCCCAATACCTGGGTCAGGAAAGCGGTTACACAATCATCACACCTGGGGAGCCTCCAACTTTTGTGAACCCCACTTACAACGGCGGCTACACCGAGATTACGCCCGGCGAGCCGCCCACCTTTATAAACCGCAACTTAAACGGCGGTTACACCGCTATCACCCCCGGGGAGCCTCCGACGTTCATCAACTCGACGATCCCCTCGGCTCCAAGCGCACCAATATTTGGCGAAGATGACGGCGCCGATAACTGAGGCTCCTGATCTTTGTTGAGCGCCCAAGGGCTGACCATGAAAAGACCGGATTCCTTTCAGACCATTCCAGACGATCTCGTTGTACGGCTGCACGTGCTGCCACAGCGCGAGCAGCGCTACGACACCGAGGGGGACTGGCTGTGGGCGGACAACACCTTGGAAGTCCGAATAAGTCGCGAAGTGGGCGAGGAGGATCCGCGTTACGGCATGCTCATGTTTGTTCACGAACTCGTGGAAGCCTTGCTCTGCCGGAGCATGGGCGTGACCGCTGCCCAGGTGGACTCCTTCGATCTGCTTCATCAAGGGGACGGCGAGCCCGGCGAGCTTCGATCCGCCCCGTACCACGGGCAGCACATGGCTGCCCAGGCAGCGGAGCGAGCGTTGGCTGACCAACTGGCCGTCGACTGGAAGAGGTATCTCGGAAGATAGGCGCAAGGACGGTCAGTCTGACGATCGTGTCCTGGATGTCAATTCGAAGTTCGGAAATCAAATTCTCGAATGGGGAGAAAGACAATGAGAGATGGTTTGTACAGGGTCCAATTTCACACTCAACTCGGCATCGGCGCCGGCGTGGTTTTGCTTCAGGGAAGCAAGCTCCGAGGCGGTGATTCGCGCAACTTTTACATTGGCACCTATGCTGAAAGCGGAACCCGCGTTACCGCTCAGGTGACGACGGACAAGCACACCGACATGCCGGGTCTGGCTTCCGTTTTCGGAGCGGATCCTGCGCACATCAGCCTTGCAGGAACCGTCAAAGGCGATTCCGCAGAAATGACGGGCACGGCCGCTGAAGCACCCGGCATCAGCTTCCGAGCAACACTCACCAGGATCGCCGACTGACCCAAATCCCCAGTTAAACCACGACATGACACCACGAGAAGAATATCAAGCCGCCTACGAAGCGGCCCGCCGCGCGAGAGCTCGCGTCGAGAAGTTGCTTGAATTGGCCCATCCCGAGGTTCTTAAGGAAGCCGCTGGGTGGAGACAGGGAGATGTTTCCTTAGTCGGACCGGCCAACACATGGCGGGCCTGCGGCGCATACAAATTCTTCGATTCGCGCACCCATCCTCAAAAACATGAAATTGGTGAAGCGATTTCAGCCTGGTATCACGCTATGTCAATGGCCGAAATCAAGTGGGGCGGTTTCCGTTTCGCCGAACCGCGGGCGACGGATTTGCCTGATCCTGACTCCTTGGCCCTGTAAGGCGCTCGCAACCAGTCCCGCCCTCGTCCGCCGACCCATCAAGCATCCAAGCTATGGCAAGAAAGCACACGCGGTGCCTCTTCGCAGCACTGACCGTTATAGCTTCTCTGGTTTCCCCCGGCTGTTCACCAGTCATGGAAGCAACCAGGCCTACGCCCGTGGATACGTCCCAATTCGCAGTCGGAGAAAGTAGAGTTCAAGTTGTAGAGGCCATCGGCGCGCCGACCGCCAACGTAAAGAACGGCGACCAATCCTGCGACGTTTACAAGCTCTACACCCGTGGTCCGGGTGGCGTCGGTAAGGGGGTCATAGCCGCCGGCGAGGGCGCGGTAGACGTAGTTACACTCGGCCTGGCAGAAGTCTTATTTACTCCGCTGGAAGCCGGCACCAGGAATGCCAAACACACCGTAACCTTCTGCTACGACAAAGACGAGAAGCTGGTGTCCTTCAATGACGCGCCGCCGGAGTGATGGAGCGAAGACACACGCTGCGCCACTATGTGAGGGTCTTACGTCGACTATTGGATGAGCTACCCCTTCACCCGTTCAATCGAAGCGTACGCGACCACTAACGGCTGTGAAGCGGAGATGTCGTGAGGACGATCAAGGGGGAGGAGCCGAACGGACCGCCAGCGCAAAACCTCTACGCGCGTCTCACGCGCAGCGCCGCGGTGGATTTAAGCGATGGAAATGGTCGTCGAGAGATGGTCAGGTGGGCTTGTTCCCGTATTGGGAACGATGCTAGAGTGCTTTCGGTGCGGGTGATTGCGCGGAGGACGCTCACGCGGTTCGTCGAATCGCTGAAGGAACAGAAGGGGCAAAGGGCGGTCAAGGCAGCCTTGGACGCCTGGTTTCACGAAGTCGAGCGGGCGCGATGGCGAAACTCGGTGGAAGTGAAGCAGAGCTACGCGACCGCCAGCATCGTGAGCGCTGACCGCGTGGTGTTCAACGTCAAAGGGAACGATTACCGGTTGGTTGCGGCGATCGATTACGTGCGTCAGATCGTGTTCATCAAGTGGATCGGGACCCACGCGGACTGCGACAGGATTGACGCAAGGAGGGTTCAGTATGGAGATTAAGCCGATTCGCAATGACGCCGACCACGAGGCGGCGCTGCGCGAGATCGAACGGCTATGGGGCGCGAAGGAAGGGACGCCGGAAGGGGATCGCCTGGATGTGCTGGCGACGCTGGTAGAGGCGTACGAAGAGAAGCATTTCCCGATGGACGCGCCTGATCCGATAGAGGCGATCAAGTTCCGACTCGAGCAGCAGGGACTAGATCATCGCGCGCTTGTCGGCGTGATCGGCGGTCGCAGCCGCGTTTACGAGGTGATGCACCGTAAGCGGCGTCTGTCGCTTGAGATGATCCGACGGCTCAACCAACGTTTCGGTATTCCTGTCGAGGTGCTCATCCGCCCAATTCGGGCGCAACGTCGCCGCCGCGCCGCGTAAGCAGTGTGAGACCCAGCGCGGTGTTTGGGACTTGAAAGGGGCGAGCCTTGAGGCTAGCGATTGCATCGAGGCTGAGAGCTTATAGGAGGTAGCGTAAGAGCGCCGCGGGACGTATCAACGCGTACTGGTGGCGGTTAGTCAGACGCCATAACGCTTTAGCGCCACCGCACCTTGGGGGAGTTAAACGTGAAACTCGAAGAGCGAGTGCAGCGTGATCGAAGCAACGGCGCGAGGGTTCAGGCAGCTGCCCGGAGCGGTTTAGCCGTCAACGGTCAACGACCGCCGAGCATCAAGACCGTCGCTGAGGAAGAAGAGCTCTGGCGACGCCGTATTGCGTACAGGAGTGGACGTCTGGAGTCTCTGAGGGCGATCGCGAATACGGGGTTTCAAGCAATGGTGGAGGCGGTTGCAGAGGTCGCGGATCGAAAGCGGGGGTCTAGATCAGTACAGAGCCTCTGGTATGCGAACACGAACGCCACGAGTAACGAGGTTTTGGACGGAATAGACGTTGTGGCGTGGAGCCATCCTGGGCTCCAAATCGCTCTCACCGGGGAATTGGGAGAGGAGGAGGATGTACCGAAGCTTGGTTATACGCTGCTCAGCGTGACACCTCTTGCCCGGGCGAAGTTCACGTCAATCGCGCCCTCGATCAGTGGGCTTTATGAACCCGGCGGAGCGCTTGGCGCACCGGAAGGTGAAAGAGCTGGGCGGAGACTTAAGGCCGTCAAGCTCGACATGACCAGGGACCAAGTGCAGGCGTTCATCAGCCGCATGAATGGTCTAATGATTGTGACCGGAGCACCGGGGAGCGGGAAAACAACCGTAGCGCTCCAGAGAGTACGTTTTCTGTACGATCAACAGGATCTCCGAACCGGTTCGAACCTAGTCCGGTACTCGCCGGAACTCACAAAAATATTTTTGGCGAACCGTAATCTCATCGCCTACACGAAGGCATTGTTGTCGGTTGACTTGAAGATTCCTCAGTCAGTCGTTGAGTTTGTACCGGGTTTTTCGAGCGATTATCTGGCGTTCATCTGGCGAGAGAAAAATGGTGCGCGGCCGCGCTCACGAAAGCTGCAGCAGCTCGAACAAAAGGGTCGGCAGGCAGTGTTTGGCTTGGCAACGGCGCAGGATCTCAGCGGATGCTGGCGGGAATACGAGGCGCAGATTTCCGAGCGACTGAAGTCCGCGCAGAATGCAGATTGGGTATCTTTGATTCCAAAGAGGCTGGATGACGCGCGCAAGCTGGGCGACGAGTTGGCTCGGGCTTTGGTGGAGACCGCCAATGTGAGCCGTCCTGCCGAAGCGCCTCTCCTCTCGAAGCTCAGAATGGATGAAGTATTCACCAGGGTTCAACGACAATATGAACCCGCCCGGATGGCGCTGCAGGGAAGATTGCGAGACCGCTTCGATGTGGTTTTCGCGCAATGGCTCTATTGGGCCTACGATCCCATGGAACCTCTAGCGAAGTACTTTTGCGCCAAGCGTTCGGATGCAAAGCTCCGGATGCGGAAGGGGACCGGCGCTAGAGCACACGAAGAGGAAACGTTCGAATCGATGGAGAGAGACTGGACCAACCGCGTTTACGGGCCCGAGGAGATCCCCTGGCTCTGTTGGCTTCTTCGCCTTGCTCTTCCGGAGCAAGAAGATCCAAGGTCCCGATTCCGTGGCGTACCTTCCTGTCTGGGAATAATGGGTGGTGAACGGTGGACACATGTGGTCATTGACGAAGCTCAGGATCTGTCGGTCGCCGAAGCGTCCCTAATATCGTCGTTCGTTCACCCGGAAGGCGCATTGACGGTGGCAGCGGATTACCGTCAGATCGTTTCTCCGGTGCATGGTACGACCGCTTCTGACGCTCTGAAAGTTGCGTGTGCCTTACACGACAAGTCGGGAGCGACGTTCTATCCGTTTGCAAAGAACATGCGGCAGAGTCGTGAGATCGGGTTGTTCCTAAAAGCGTTTCATCAAGCCGCTTTTGGCGAAGTAGCGGGCTTCGAGATCTCCGACCGCTTCAGCGATGCTTTACCGCGGTTGATTGTGTGCCCGCGTGGAGAGTTCGCGCTCAGAATCCGGCAGCTGATGGCTGCATATGGGGCATCGCAAGCCGTCGAGTCATCCGCATTAATCCAGATTAACGAGGACGCTGAGGAAATGAACCGGCTGAGAGAGGCGCTGCGCAAGCAAGGCGTGCTGCTTGCGGAACCTTGGAAGGCGATGGTCGAGGGCCGAAAACTGATCACGTCCAGTGTCGAACGTGTAAAGGGCCTCGAATACGACGCGTGCATCATCCTAGGCCTCGAGGCCGTTTTGCGTTCCAGCCTGAATTTCGTCGTAAATCGAGCTTATGTGGCGCTGTCTCGACCATGCCGGAGACTCGTAATGATCTGCGAGGAATACCCGGAAATTCTTCGTCCGTTGGACGGCCTCTTTGAAGTCTGGGACTCAAGACCGTGAGAGTTTATGACAGCTGAAGGAACGGAGAAAATTGCCATCGCGAGGGAAGGAGGGGCTCTGTTCCCGCAGTTCGAGCGATTCGTATCAGAAACCCCCGCGCTCTCGACGGAAAAAGGGTCGCTAGCTGCGAAGTTGCCGAGAATCCTCGGCCAAGGAAAGACTCGCGCGACGGGATTAGATCTACCGCCGGCTCGGATTGAACGAATGGCAGAGTATGTGTCCTTGGTTCTGCCAAGCCGCTTTCAATTTCCTGACGCCGTGCGCGAAGAAATAGCGACGGTGAAGACCGAGCTCGACAGGACGTATGATGAGCTCGCCAAGCCGGAATCAATTCGCAAGATTGCCGTAGAGAGTCTTCGCTCGTTGGCGAATGTTCGGACCGGTTTCCAGGATAATCATTACTTTGCTGGAAGGCTAATACTTAGGTCATCAAAGAACGGGAGGGAATGGCGTTGGTGCCTGACGCCAGAGTACAACATTATTTCGAAAATCCCCGCAGACCCCGCTTACATCGTGAAGGCCTTTGCTACGGCCGAGCAGACGCTTCAACGACTGATCCTAAAAGCTGACGAATTCGAGTCTAAGCTAAGACTGGCGTGGCAGATGGCGAGGCACTTCTCGTCGACTGAGGATGTGCTGCTCATGGATGTGGCACGACTATTCAAGATAGCGCAACAGGGAGAGAGGTTCTGGCGATCGCCTCAAAGGCAGTTTTTTGTGGACGTACCAGACGCATCATTCATAGCCAACCTGTTGAATTGGAGGTCCAAGGGCAGTCCTGGAAGTTTTGAATTCGATTTCGTGCCAGCCACACTGAAGCAAGCACACGGCCCGCAGGCTAAAGCGTTTTTCATCCCTGTGAATCCGGAAGGCACACAAGTGCGGCCAATCATTTACATGCGCATAAAGACCAGGAGCCAATAGTGGGGGTATCCAACGATGGTCGAAGCAACTTCACAGCAGGCGAAGAACATTCGGAGTCAATTACTAAACGCACCAGTAGCTCCCGGCTTTTACTCGCATCTCATTAACGTTGGGACAGACGATATATTGGACGCTCTTGAGCGAAATTACTTTCACGGCGAACTGGCGGACGGTATCGGCTGTTTCAAGTTCTTGGAAGGGGATTACGGAAGCGGGAAGACTCAGTTCATCAATAGTCTGGCTCGCCGCGCGATCGATAATGATATCGTCGTGGCCATCGTATCAATCGGACAAGAGTGTCCTTTCAATTCTCCATTGGCCATCTTCAGTGCCGTGATGTCCTCTTTCGCCGTTCCAAACGTTGACGCCACACCTGGGAATCCTCCCAAGGGGATCGAGATTCTCCTTCGAGACTGGATACGCCGAAAACTGGCTGAAATGGGAATCGGACAAGGCGCACACGTTCCGGAACAGGCTCGACGGCAAGTTGAGCGTGTGTTTGACGAGTTATGGCTGGGCGCGCCTGATCCTCAAGCAGCCGCCGGTCTTCGTGCCCTCGGCAAGCGGCTGGTCGCCGCGGAGTGTGGTGGGAGCTCGTCGGTGGCGGATAGCGAGTTGATCGCTTGGGTTAGGGGTCAACCCATCAGGTCCAAGGCGTTGAAGGACGCGTACGGACTGCACGACCCGGCTAAAGATGAGAACGCATTTAGGCGAATGAGGACGGTCATTGGCTTCCTGCGCCAAAGGATGGGATATCGCGGTTTTTTAATCGCGTTCGATGAAGGGGGTCGCATCATCTCGTTTAGGAGGGGCACGGTCAAGCAGCGTCAGGCGATCGAGAACATGCTAACGATGATCAATGAGAACGCTGAAGGTGGATTCGGGGGTGTTATGTTCCTCTACGCAGCGACCCCAGATTTCAGAAGCGACACCATCAGATCGTATACCGCTCTTAACGATCGCATCGGTTCGGTCCCGTTTTTACCAGGCAGCCCCCAAACGCCGCTGATTGTTCTTGAGCGCCTGCAGTCCGACGAGATGTTGATGCAATTGGGCTCACGCTTGATGGACATCTTCGCAAAAGCGGACGGTATTGGCTGGCGGGAGGAACTACAGAGGGCAAACATGCAACTCTTGATCCACACCGAGAAGGTTGTCGAAACATTACTGGAAGTCCCGCCACGCCTTTTTGTGTACCATTGTTGCGCCCTCCTAGCAGACCAACGACAGTTGGAAAGAGAGTTGACGGTGCAACAGATGCAGGAGTTCGTGCGAACTCACAAATTGCCAGAGACCGACGACGAAGCACAACAACCAGCATAGAGATGCCATCTTGCGAGGAAGCAGATGGAAGATTTCGCAGAAGGCGACCCGGTCGAGCATCCTGAATATGGTTACGGACGCATCGCATCGGTTCTCGGTAGGCAAGCCGTTGTGGACTTCAACGGAGCAGCGATCACCGTTTCGACAGATCAGTTGATCCGAAGGGGCGTCGAACGCGCGAAGGTGGTTTCACATCAGGCGAGCTCGCCAAGCCTTCGAATCCCCTTCCGGAGAGCGTTTGAGGCGGTGAACCTCGGTGTGGTACCGCCGGACGGAGCTGCTCTAGAAGAGCTGACTATCGAGGGAGCAGCCACTACCTCGGCAATCCGGAGTTGGCTCGCCAGGGCGAATAGCGACGGCCTGTGCAAAGCGGCATTTGGCTACTACGGTGCAGGAAAGTCTCACTTCCTTCATCTTGCGAAGCTAACCGCGCTCGACTCGGGTTGGGCGGTCGCGTACTTAGAATTTGACCCGAAAGCGGCGGACCCGGCTAAGCCTCACCTCGTATATCAAGCCTTAATGTCAAATCTCGAGCTTCCTCAACGCGCCGGTGGGCGCGGGGCGGAAGGATTCCTTGGATTCATCCGCGAAGTGAGGGAGCATTGGGAGCGAGTGCGGGATCTTCGGCTGTTCCGTGCATCACCATGGTTCTCCCGCGCGTTTGAGGTGCTTCAATACTATCCCCACGGAGAAGATCCGGATTACCTCAACGCGTGCGCGTGGCTAGCCGGTGACAGCGGAGCACTCGGCGCAATTCGCAAGTTAGCACGCGACCAGGGTCTAAGGCCCGCCTTGGTGCCGATGATGCCGCGAATCCGAGAGACGGCCGAAATCTACTGTATGCACCTGTCGGTCGTTGCAGAAGTCTGCAGGGTTCTCGGCTATGGTGGTTTGCTGCTTATTCTCGATGAGGCTGAACACGTACGAAACTACAACGTTCGTCGGCAGGACCGCGCTAACAACTTTTTCGACATATTGGCCCGCTGTGCGCATCGTCCGCGGCCCGATGATCCCCAGCCGGTCCTCAACGACCATGGATTATCGTTACCGGACTTTTGGCGGAAAGGCCCACACTTCGGCCTCCTGGTCGGACTGACCCAAGGCGACACGTTTTCAGATCCGAATATGTCGCTGCGAGAGGCGTGTGCGTTCCTGTTCAGCGAAGATGACAAAATTGATTTGCAACCCCCAAAACCTTCGGAGTATGAGAGATGGGCGCTAGCTCTGTTCGAGAAGTTTTATAGCTTTTATCCCGAACGTTCTGAGCTGCTTTCTGAAGCTGGGAACAGAAATGTCCTCGCTGTCACGCTGCGCGAGGAGTTTGAAAGGCAGCCGCCTGCGGAGAGATCGCTCAGAATCTGGGTAAAGCTGGCCTGTCTCGTGCCAAGCATCCTGATGGTGCGCAAGGTGCGTGACCTCTCAGAGTTAGTGGAGGTAACACGAAGGGCTGCCGTGGAGGCGACCAGAGGCGCGCTTCCGTGGGAAGATGAGCTCTGACATCAGCCAATTGATCCCAGATGCCATGCCTGTGTTCTTCAGGCGGCGTCGCCCTTGGCCGATGCAGTCGGCGATCATATCTGAGTTAGTCCGCGGGAGGGACGCACTGCTATGCGCGCCAACCGCCTCGGGTAAAACGGAGGCCGCAATAGCCGGGTTATACCAGAGGCACGTATCGTTTCGTCGTCCGTCGCTGTCGGTGGTCTGGGTAGCGCCCACGCGCGCGCTCGTCAACGACATCTATGCGCGGCTGAGCGAGCATGTCGCAGAGCGTGCTCCTGACGTCATCCGAAGATACACGGGCGATCGACACGAGATCGGTAAGGTGGAGTCCTGTTTCGCTCTCGTTGCAACACCAGAAGCGCTCGATTCTTTGCAGCTGACGCGGCCAGAACTGCTTGCCAGAATCCGCGCTGTGGTTATTGATGAAGCTCACCTGTTGCATGGCACCGCCCGTGGTCAACAGTTACGGCACGTAATAGGCCGAATTCGAGCAAGAAGTCGCATACCGTCGGATGAGCGTGATCGCTTCCAGCAGATCGCGATGACCGCGACGTTGCGACATGCGTCGTTGGTCAGAGACGCTTGGCTGGCACGAGAAGCGAAAATTTTTGAGTTTCAAGGGACACGGCAAATCCAATTCGAATGTTTGACAATCGATGGAAGCAACAAGAGTCCCCGCGCTCAAAGGGAAGCCGACGCGATCGCCCGATGGTTAAGCGAGACAGGGACTCGGAAGGTACTGATTTTCGGCAATAGTCGAAATCGCACGCACAGTCTCGCGCTGGCGCTTCATGACCGTCTCTCCGGCAGTAGGTGGCCGCTGTATCTGCACATCGGAATACTCTCGCGGGCGCAACGCGAGACGGTCGAAGCGAGCATGAAGGCCAAAGCATATGGCGTCTGTGTCGCTACCTCTACTCTGGAGGTAGGGATTGATATCGGCGATATAGACGCGGTCTTGCTTGCAGATGTCCCCACGTCGGTGAACTCATTCCTGCAAAGAGTTGGCCGTGGTAATCGTCGTTCGGAGACCTGTCACGTCCTCGGGCTGGATTCTGAACCAGGCTCCGCCGAACTCTACGCGGCACTTTTGGACTGTGCTCGGAATGGCGAACTGGACGATTGGCATGACTATGATCGAGCCGCAGTCAGATTCCAGCAGGTTCTCAGCATGGCGTGGATGGCAGCTAGATCCGGAATCAGACTCACCCCGAGAAAGATCGAGATGCTCTGCGGGAATGGGGATCATGAAGCCGTCATACGCGATATGTTGTCAGTCGGTCATTTGCGAAATATCCGCGGCACATTAATACCGTCGGACGCTCTGATGGACGAAGGTGATGCGCGCCGTATTCATTCTGTAATTGCGGCCGACCGGAACACGCGCGTGGTGGACGTCAAGACTGGCGAGGAAGTCGCATTGGCGGGCGACACGCTCGAAGAGGGCGCGGTGTTCTTTGCGGGAACGAAGATGCAGCGGGTAGTTGGACGAGAGGGAAGCGGAGTATACGTCACCGGTGTTAGTAGTGAAAAAGAGCCTCTGGCGGTGCTACCTTCCGCTCGCGGCGGATTCGGTGGCCCCTCGCGAAACTTGATGTGGGCAGTTGCGAGACGGCGAGGCTATGATCCGAAGAAATGGATTCGGAAGGATAGGAAGCTTCTTACTTGGGGCGGCACAACGTTCAATCTCTTGATTGCATCAGTACTTGAGGAAAATAGCATCGCTAGGAACGTCGCATCTGACGAGTACGCTATTCACTTAGACATAGCGCTAACACCGGAGAAGGTCGAAGCATTGCTGCGTGAGAGTCAAGCTCGAAACGCGTTGCCGTTGTCGATCGCTCGCAAGTTCCATGAACCGACGAGATATTTTCGACGGTTAAGCAGCGATGTCCAGGCGGCGGAGTTGCGCGCATCAGTGCCGTATCAGTCCGCCATGAGGTGGCTCCGAGAATGTCGGTCGGCTGACACCGAACCCGTGTAAAAGAGTCGCGTCTAAGCACAGAGAGAGCTCCGTGGCATGGCCGATCACTGCTGTGGCCGCACCTTGCCGCGCCTCACGACATGGATCATGAAATTCCTAGTATTACGCAAGATGTCAAAAGCCTGTTCCTCGTCGTAATCACGCTCGACATGCATGGTTGAGTTGCGCCATGCGTTTTTCACGATTCGAAGATAGGCCAGAATCTCCGCATCCTCAGTGTTTCGAGGGTCGAGCTTTGGCTCGATGAAAGCGATGATTTCGCCCCAGTTTCTGGATTCAAACGGAGCACCTATCTTTTCGGCGAACGCCTTCATTACGATTTCTAGCGCTCGCATCAAATGAAATACGCAAGACGTGTTGCGCTCGAACGCGTAGCAGCGGGTGGCCTCGGACAGCTCTTTGTTTGCTGCAGGGAATGCGGACGTAATCTCGATCGGAAAGAACGACGGATATTCTTTCAGAAATTCCAATTTCGAGGGTGCTACGCAATAAAAGCGCGGCTCGGCGAGTTCATCTTGCAGGCGATGAAGGCATTCGTGAAGATGTCTGCTGAGCTCCTCTGCGGAGGAAGGCTGGGAATTGCGGTACATGTTGCTGAGTCTGTCGAATAATGTAGCTGTGAACGTGAGGTGTGAGTTACGGCATTCCGTCGCGAGCTGCGAGAGTTTCAGCGATAGATCAGGTACGAAGAAATAATGCTGGTTTGGATCGCGGCCAGTGCACGCCGATTCAAGTGCTCTGAATGCACTCAAAATGACGTCGATTCGGAAACGAATCATGCCGAATGTCGCCCCGTCCTGTGGATCGCGGATCGCTCAACTCGGTTGCTCGGTTTGGGATTCTCCACAGGTGTGGACTGGTTAGAGATCCCTTCGCGCCCTTGAGTATATGACGCTAAGACAGCTTTGGATCCGAGATGGGCGCGGAGAAGGGCACGAAAGACGCGGCCGTGGTTCGGTATCCTGAGGTGGAGCAGCTCGTGGACGACAACTTCGGCGCGGAACTGGGCGGGCTGACGCAGCAGTTCGCGGTTGAAGCTGACCCTGCCGGCGGATGAACAGCTTGCCCATTTCCGCGTCATCGGAACAATCCGCAACGCCTGCGGCTCGACCTTGAGCCGCCGCGCCCAAGCGTGGACCTCGGCTTTGAACAGGTCCGCGGGTACAGCCTCCTCAAGGGGTTGCCAGTTACCGGTCATGATTCCCGCCGCCTCAGCATCGCGAGCAAGCGCTCGACGAAACCCGTCACGTCTTCCACCTTCGCTTTGATCAGCGCCTTGTAAAGCGATGCCCGAACCTCGCGCTCCTGTTCGGGAGCTGTGCGCCAGTGCGGATAGCGCCCGAAGGTTGCAGCACCCGCTCGCGCCACCTCTTCCGCCTCGGCCACGCCATCGCGCTTGAGCAGCCAGAAAATGGTGAAGGCTTCGCTCGGAAGATCGCTTCGCTCCCGCGTCTGCTCCGCTTCGGCACACTCTCTTACAAGTCTCGTAAGCGCGTCCAGCGCTTCGTGCGTCGTTGCCTGACGTTCCTCGAAACTGAGCGCGACCTGCGCCGCACGTTCTCCGATTGGGATTAGATGCGGCGCTCTGACGCCCTCCTGCTCGACCAAATCGTGAATGGCTTTCACGAGATTAAAGATCTTCACGGTATCGGACCGATTCTCGCCGGCAATCTTTTCGAGTGCTTCTGCGTTCAGTTCGACGGGTTTGTCCAAAGATTCGATACCGCCGCCCCTCGTGTGCTCCTGGACCAGCGCAGCCGTCTTGCGAAGGAAACTCCGATCCACAGGAACGCCCGGTTCGTAGGCGTTTCGCAGAATTCGGTAGATGTCAGTCAGACGCTCGTAGTCGGTGAGGTAGTCTCGGAGAAATGGGTCTGGCGAGAGGATTTCGTAGAGCTCCTGCAGTTCGCGGTAGTACGAATAGAAGGCATGGCGCAGTTCGCGATCGCGGAAATGTTCCAGCAACGCCTCGACTGCCTTGTCGCCAGCCTTGCCCGCCGCAATTGGTAGGTAGTCCCGCCTGCCCTCCGTCATCAACTCCTCGAAGCGGCGCTTGAGAACATCGAGGCCCTCGATTACGCCGGCAACGTCCTCAGAATCGAAGGCAAGCGCCTTTTCGAGCTTGTCAAAGATGCCGACAAAGTCGAGGACGAATCCCGCCGTCTTGCGCCGTCCCTGATTGTCTTCGTACGGGCGGTTGACGCGCGCGATCGCCTGCAACAGCACGTGGTCCCGCATCGGTTTGTCGAGGTACATGCAATATAGGATCGGCGCGTCGAAGCCGGTCAGCAGCTTCTCAGTGACGATCAGGATTTTGGGCACGCCGTCGGGTTTGTTAAACGCTTCGCGTACTCGCTTTTCCGCATCCTCCGAGAGGTTGAACTGCTTCAGCTCCTCTCGGTCATGTGCGCCGACGCTGATGACGACCTGAGAGTAGTCCGCCGGCAGATGCTTATCGAGCGCCGCCTTGTACATCGCGCATCCTTCGCGATCCGGCGCAACGACTAACGCCTTGTAACCCATCGGTTCCACGGTTTCGCGGAAATGGCGTGCGATGAATCCCGCGACCTCTTCGACACGCTCGCGGTTCTTGAGCATGTTCTTGAGGGTTACCGCCCGGTCCAGAACCCGGTTCAGTTCTTCCACGTCGCTGACGCCCTCAAGCTCGCTCAGGTTAAGGAACTCCCGCTCCAAAGTTTCGCGATCCGGCAGCAGCTCGTTCGGCGCGAGCTGGTAGTGCAGCGGCACCGTCGTGCCGTCCTGGATCGACTCGCGGATCGAGTACTTGTCGAGGTAACCCTTGGGGTCGTCGGTGCCGAAGACCTTGAACGTCCCTTTCCCGTGTGCTGTCTGGTCGATCGGCGTCCCGGTCAAGCCGATATAAGTGGCATTCGGCAGCGCGCCCATCAGGTAGTTCCCGAGGTCGCCGCCGGTCGTGCGATGGGCCTCATCGACTAGCACAAAGATATTCGCGCGCTCGTTGATGCGGGCGGGAATGTCGTCGAACTTGTGGATGGTCGAGACTATAAGTCCGCGCTGATCCGAACGCAGCAGTTCAGCCAGATGCCGCTTGGTCTGTGTCACCTCGACGTTGCTGAAACCGACCTCGCGCAGATTGGCGAAGAGCTGAGCTTCAAGCTCGTTGCGATCGACCAGCATCAGGACAGTGGGATTCTCGAACGCCGGATCTTCGATCAGACGGCGTGCGACCGTTATCATCGTGTAGGTTTTGCCCGATCCCTGCGTATGCCAGATGAGACCGCGCCGGCGCTCCGGGTCGAGCGCGCGCCGAATCACCCGCTCTTCCGCCCGCATCTGATGCGGCCGCAGCACGACTTTCGAAAGCTGGTCGTCCCTGCGCGTAAAGAGAATGAACTCGGTCAGTACGCGCAAGATTCGGCGCGGGGCCACGAACGCTTTTACCAGGGTCTCGAAGTCGCCGGCCGCCTCGTCGCGCCAGTCGTAAAGGTCCTTGCGAGAGAGCCGCCAAGTGGCGCCATAGGAGAATCCGACAATATGCGTGACGCCGAACAATTGCTCGACAGCCATCAACTCCGGCGCTTCCCGATGGTATCGACCTATCTGTTCATGCGCTTTTTGGATCCCCTCCTTCTCCTTTGCGGCTTTGGTCTCGATATCCAGCACTGGCACGCCGTTAACAAAGAAGACGATGTCTCCACGAATCTCGTAGGTGCCATTGGTAAAGGTCAGCTCGTCCGTGACATGAAACTCGTTTTCCTCGACCCTGACGGGATCGAGGAGACGCACATTGCGCTCACGCTTTTCGTCCTCGACAAAAACCGTCTTGAGGCCCTTTAGATACTCCCAGGCTTGCAGATTGCCATGAACGTTGGGCGGGATTCGCACGAGCGCCTTGACGATCTGCTCCGCGCGGGTCACATCCACGAAGGCGGGATTGAGCCGTTGAAGCTGGCGAATCAAAACGTCATGCAGGACGATTCCCGTTTCGCCGCGCCGCATCCGAACCGCATCATCGGGCGATATGTATTTCCAACCCGCTTCCACGGCATAGCGGATAAGCGGATTTTGCACCGCGCTCTTTTCAGCTCCGATCGCCATCGCTTGCCGTTGTCTCCGCACTTCTCTCCGTGCCGCGTACGCGTCGCCGACCGCTCATCAGGTCGCGCAGGAGCGTTTGAAACAGGCTAGAAAGCGTCCACGAGAGGCACCTGTCCGCGTCCAACTTCCCGTCCACGGCGTCGAGCGATGCGACGATACGTTCTTGTTCGCTGGAAGTTGGAATTGGGAAAGCTAATGCCTGCAGGTCTTTTTTGTTGATCTGGGGCAAGGTGGCATCGTCCGTGATGCTACGCAGGTCAAAGTTTTCCAGCCAAGCAAGCAGATACTTAGGCACGACATTGGAGCCGGGACAGAGAGCTATTAAGTTCGGGTCAAGTAGAGATGGTTGGCCGGTCAGCCTCTTCTTGTTGGTCGCGATTGCGGCGCCTCTTTTTGGAAACACCACGGAACCGGTGGGGACGTAGCTAAGCTTGCTGAGCGAGTCTGTGGTCAAGCGTGCCTCTGAAGCCGCTCGCGTCACTACTCGCGAGTTAGCTAAATCGTTCAGATCTGAAACCTTAAGGAAGAGAAGTCGTTCCGCACCGGTCGGATATTTTGTTGGGAAAGCCGAGGTGCCGGTTCTGATTTCAGCCACATCGGGATCGCCAAGCCTCCCAATCGTCCAATGAGCCGGGGCCGCTCCCATGGGTGTTTCCTGCAACTCGACTTGGCTCATGCTCGCGAGTGGCCCGGGACCGTAAGTAAAAAGGTGGCGCAGCAGCGATTTCTTGAGTTCGCGGGTGGCGGCGATGACCTTTTCGGTCGCCTCCTTGGCGCGCTGGATCGTCCGCAATACCCGCGCAATCGCCCGCTGCTCCTCCAGCGGCGGCAACGGCAAAACGAGTCGACCAATGTCGTCGCGCGGTATCCCCTTGATCGTCGTGCCCCTCTTCGCACCGTCGATCCAGCGTCGAATGCTATCCAGCTTGAGCGCGAACGCTATGTAATCAGCGATTGCAGCGTCGGCTTTGACGACGACCGCAGTTAGGTCCTGGTTGATCGCAACCGCGAACGGCGTCACAACGCATTTTCCCACGCCAACGCGAGTTCCAATTAGAAGACTACCAGCTGGCGCGATCCTCGTTGAGGATTCCCTTAATGCAATCTCTGAAATCGAGCGTTGATACCCGGAGAGTACGGTGTCAGATTCCGCGATCACAGCGCTCGTAGTCCAAGGAATTTGCCCTCCCCAATACTTAGGATTCTTCGTGGACGGCGTACCTCCCCCAAACATCTCAATGGCAACATCCCTTAAGCGAGCAAACCGCCAGCCGCCCGGTAACTCCCGGTCGTCGCCAGACTCACGCGCGCAGACGAGCTCGCCATCAGGCATTGCGCAGGCCTCCGAGCCCAAGCTCCTTCAACACGGCTTCCAACTCCCGATCGGCGGTAGCGCGCTCCTCTTCGGCTTCGCGCAACAGCACCATCGCCTCCTCCAGTGGCAGCACGTCATCCTTGCCATTTAGGGTGACATAACGGCTCGGCGACAGGTTGTAGTCGTTGCGCGCGGCTTCGTCCCTGGAAATTATCGCCGCGAGACCCTCCTTGGCCGTCCACGAATGGTAAACACCGGCGATCTCGCCAACGTGCTCCTCCGTCAGCGCGTTCTTGGGACGGCCCTTGCTGAATAACTTCGAAGCGTTGATGAGAGCGATCTCGCCGGGGCGCCGCTTCGCCCGGTTGATCACCATCACGATTCCCGGCGCAGGCGTGTTGTAGAAGAGATTTTCCGGCAAAAGCGTCACAGCCTCGATAAGGTCGCGCTCGATGAACGCCTTGCGAATGTCTCGCTCGCGGTTCGACCCCTGATTCCCGCTGCCGCGACTGACCGCGCCTGTGTCGAGCACGACCGCCATCCGGCCCCGGTCGTTTAGGGACGCGAACATGTGCTGAACCCACCCCCAATCCGCAGTCGAAGCGGGCGGCTTCCCAAATCCAAACCTGCCGTAAAGATCGTTATCGTAAGTGTCGGCGGAAAAATCCTGGTTCCACATTGGGTTGGCAGCGACAAGATCGAACCGACGAAGGCTCCCGTCCTCGCTTGTAAAAGCGGGCCGCGTCATCGTGTCGCCGATTGCGATTTCCGCGCTCATGTCATGAATCGCCGCGTTCATCTTCGCCATCGCGAACGTCGCCGCGTTGATTTCCTGACCGTAGAGCCGGAGCGGCGCAACCTCGGGCGGAAGCTTGAGGCGCCCGTTCTTGCGGACGCCGTGCGCTTCCAGCAGCCGCAGATGCGACTTGATGAGCAGGCCGCCGGAGCCGCAGCACGGGTCGTAAACGGTCATCCCCGGCTCGGGTTCCAGCAGGCGCGCAATCAGGATGGCCACTTCGCGCGGGGTGTAGAACTCGCCCGCGCTCTGACCCTGGCCTTCGGCAAACTTCCGGATCAGGTACTCGTAGGCCCGGCCGAGGATGTCGGGCTCTACGTCGTCCAGGCCGAGGCGATGCTGTGAAAGGACCTGTACCAGCGCCGCCAGGCGGCCGTCATCGATGATCCGTTGACCGGCGGTGGAGGCGTTGAAATCAACGGAGTCGATCACGCCGGCCAAGGCTGGATTTTCGCGCGCAACCGCCCGGACCGCATCCGTGAGGTATTCGCCGAGGCCCGCGGTGCGGCGCGCAACTTCCGGCCATCGGTAGTCGGCAGGAATGTAGCACCGAACCAGCTTGTGGTCGCGATCGATAAGCTTGAGCGCTTCCTTTTCGCTCCCGAATTCCTGGGCGTAGTGGCGCAGTTCGTCCTCGAAAACGTCGGACAGGCGCTTAAGGAAGATCAGGGGCAGGATGTAGTCCTTGAACTTCGGCGCGTCGAGCGGCCCGCGAATCTTGCACGCCGCGTCCCAGAGCCACGACTCCAACGCCGGGACATCGAGCACCCTGATACCTGCCGACATACTCCATTGACCTCCCCCACTCAACTTGTTCCCAAAAAGAAGCATCGCGCGGACGATCTTGCAATCCGTCCGGCCGCAATTGTGCCCAGCCGTTGCCGTTCGGATTCTGCTGGGAGATCAGAGCCGAAGGGCGTTGCAGTACGCGATGCCGCCAATGGCGGAGGCGCTCCAGGCTCCTGGCGTGGTAAGTAAAGATTCCTGCGGTGTCGCGAGGCGAAGTTTCAAGCGCGAGTAGCCGGGTCCGCCGTGCAGGGCTCGGAGGACTTCGGCGACAACATAGGTTGCGGCGACGGCGCCGACGAACGGGACCGCAACCGGTTTGCCGGCAAGCAGCACTCGCCCGCACTCATCGTCGCTGCTGAGCTCATCGTAGATCCCGCTTTCCTTAGCGATGCGCTCGGCGTTGAGGGCGTCATTTCGGTCGACCGGCCATAACTCCTTCGCCGACCGGGCGCTCGGCAGCGTTTGCACGTTGAGCGTGTCGAAGTTGCTGGCGAGCGCTCCAAGGCCGCAGTCGGCGACCATCGCAAAGTTTGCGGTCCACAGCGCGCGGCGAGCCTCATTGGAATCGAAACCGCAGATGGCAAGTTGGGGCTCCTCCGCTTGACAGCGGAAATCCGGGCGGAATTTGCGCTCTACAATCGTCGTGTTGAATCCAAGCGATTCGAGCCAGCGCGAACAGACGCGAGTCTTGAATTGTCTGATGTCTCCTTTCCTTAAAAGCATGCCTGTTTCCAGGTTGGCGGGCTCGATTGCGTCAAAATCGTTCAGGATGATGTTTGTGGATTGCAGCTGGGCGTATGGAAGAGTGGCGAGCGCCCAAAGGTAGGCTTGCCCCAAGTGGCCCAAGCCGAGAATCCACATTTGCGTCGGCAGGAATTCAACCGGAATTCCCAATGCTTCCGATTCCTTCGTATCGAGGTCTGGCCGCCACAACGAAAGCGCAATCGCCCGTCGCGAAGCGTCAACCGCGACCTGCGCGAACGACAAGAAAGCTTCCGACACGGCCACCGCGCCGGCCAGAATGCCGGCGAGCGTGCAAAATTGTCGTTCCGGTAGGCGACGCACTTGCGTCGAAGGGCCAACTGCTGCGACCCAGCCGTCGAAAGTGAGGCGGAGCGCGTCATCGGGCCCAGCGATGTCGCCAAAAAGCATCCGGTGTTGCGCTTCGTCAACACGCCATTTTTCGCGGAAGGCGTGGTGTCCCACTATGGGCGCGAGAGCGCGTCTGATCGATCGCCCAGCTGCAGGAAACACCAGCGCGGGCGTGGCCTCCGTTCCATGGTCGATTTCAACCTGTACAGCTCCGGGGAAGCACCGGCTCGCGAGGTTGGCCGTGGCGTGCTCCCCGAAAACTGCGCCGATTTGAGGTAGAGTCCGTCGCCTGAAAAGGAGACGGGCGATGAAAGGGAGCCGCTTCAGCGAGGAGCAGATCATCGGGGTGCTGCGCGAGCACGAGGCCGGCGCGAGGACCGAGGAGGTGTGCCGGCGGCACGGGATCTCAAGCGCGACCTTCTACAAGTGGAAGGCGAAGTACGGCGGCATGGACGTCTCGGATGCGAAGCGTCTCAAGGCGTTGGAGGATGAGAACCGCCGGCTGAAGAAGCTGCTTGCCGAGTCGCTGCTCGACAACGCGGCGCTCAAGGACCTGCTTGGAAAAAACGCCTGAAGCCTGCCGCGCGGAGAGCGGCGGTGGCGAGGATGATGGAGCGCCACGGGCTGAGCCAGAGGCGTGCGTGCAGGCTGGCGGGGCTGGATCGTTCGACGCTGCGCTATCAGCGCAAGCGGCCGGACGACTCGGCACTTAGACAACGACTACGCGAGCTCGCCGCGGAGCGACGACGGTTCGGGTATCGGCGCTTAGGGTGGATGCTAGCGCGCGAGGGACACCCGATGAACCACAAGAAGTTGTACCGGCTGTACCGCGAGGAGCGCTTGATGGTGCGTCGGCGCAGGGGGCGCAAGCGCGCACTGGGAACCAGGGCGCCGATGACACTGCCGATCAGGATCAACTACCGGTGGTCGCTCGACTTCGTGTCCGACACGCTAAGCGACGGCCGCCGCTTCCGCATCCTGTGCATCGTCGACGACTACAGCCGCGAGTGCCTGGCCACGGTGGTCGACACCTCGCTCGGCGGGGTGCGCGTGGTGCGCGAGCTGGAGCGACTCGCGACTGAGCGGGCCCTGCCGCAGGTCGTAGTCAGCGATAACGGGACCGAGCTCACCAGCGGCGCGGTGTTGCGCTGGGCCACCGGACGACTCGAGTGGCACTACATCGAACCGGGCAAGCCGGTGCAGAACGCCTTCATCGAGAGCTTCAACAGCCGGCTGCGCGACGAGTGCCTCAACGAGCACGTGTTCCTGAGCCTGGCGGAAGCGCGCGAGACCATCGAGGCGTGGCGGCTCGACTACAACCACCGCCGCCCGCACTCGAGCCTCGGCGCCTTGACGCCGGCCGAGTTCGCAGCGCTAAAAGAACGGGAAGTACAAACGCCCCAGGAGGGCGAAACAACCGACCGACTCTACTTATGAATGGCGGGAAAATGGGGGGCAGGCCAA